>JAHDGF010000037.1 GCA_020627785.1 Saprospiraceae bacterium | reverse complement strand
ATAATCGAGGATGATAGACGCTAAAAGAATCTTAGTAACTTCTGCTTTGCCGTATGCCAATGGACCACTTCATATTGGTCATTTGGCTGGAGCATACCTTTCAGCAGATGTCTACGTGCGTTTTCAGCGAATGATGGGTAAGGACATTGTTTGGGTCTGTGGATCGGACGAGAATGGTGCAGCCATTACCATCAAAGCCATTAAAGAAGAAACATCACCGAGAGAAATCGTCGATAAATTTCATGAACTTTTTCAGGAAGCCTTTCAAGGAATGAATATTTCCTTTGACTACTACCACAGGACATCAGATGAATTACACCATGAAACTTCTCAAGAGTTTTTCCGAAAGCTTTATGAGAATGGAAAATTTGAAGAGCGCACTTCTGAGCAGTATTACGATCCTAAGGCGAATCAGTTTTTAGCGGACCGATACATCAAGGGTACTTGCCCGAAATGCGATCATCCAAGTGCCTACGGTGATCAGTGTGAGAATTGTGGATCAGCACTTAGTCCAACTGACCTTATAAATCCAAGCAGTACTCTTACTGGTGAAACACCAGTAATGAAGGAAACCACACATTGGTATCTTCCTTTAAACGAAGATGAAGAATGGTTGCGTGAATGGATTGTTGATGGTAAGTTGGATGGAAAGGAGCATCACGAGCCGAAGGATTGGAAGAACCATGTTGTGGGGCAATGTAAATCCTGGTTGGATGGTGGGTTGCATCCAAGGGCAATGACTCGTGACTTGGATTGGGGAGTAGATGTACCTCAAGAAATAAAAGGAGCTGAGGGTAAGAAGTTATATGTGTGGATGGATGCACCGATTGGTTACATCTCATCGACGAAGGCTTGGGCGGCGGAGAACGGAAAGGATTGGAAGGATTACTGGCAAAGTGACGATACTGCTTTACTGCATTTTATCGGAAAGGACAACATAGTATTTCACTGTATTATATTCCCTGCTATACTTAAAGCACATGGAGACTACGTGCTTCCGACCAATGTACCTGCGAATCAGTTTATGAATCTTGAAGGCGATAAGATTTCTACTTCTAGAAATTGGGCGATCTGGGTGAATGACTATTTGAAAGATATGCCTGGGAAGGTAGATGAGTTGAGGTATTTTATGGTTAAGGCGATGCCGGAACAGAAAGATTCTGAATTTACGTGGGCGGGTTTTCAAGATGCAGTCAATAATGAACTTGTAAATAATTTAGCCAACTTCCTAAATAGGGTCGTTGTGTTGACCAATAAGTATTACGAAGGAGTTGTTCCTGAATTTGATGAAAATCAAATGATCTTTGGCCCTAGTGGTGATGATGAAACCTCATTTTATGATAATGAGTACTTGCGATTGTTTGATGATCTTTCAGCTACAGCTCAATTTATCAGAGATTTTGATTTTAGAGGGGCCTTGAACAAGATTATGGAGATCAGCTCCAAAGGGAATCAGATTCTGCAGTTCAATGAGCCTTGGAAGATGATCAAGGAGGATGAAGAAAATGTAAAGGCGGTAATGAATCTTTGTGTTCAGTACTGTGCTGCGATTTCATCCATGCTTAGACCATTTTTACCAACGGCGGCTGAGCGATTGAGTCAATTATTAAACTTTGATCAAAATTTTGAGTCGGGAGAGTTTGTTGAGATGATGGATAAGATGGCGATGGGTGATTCGATAATAGAGCCAGGTCATAAGATAAATGAGGCGAGTCATTTGTTTAGTAGAATTGATGATGAAGTGATCGCTGAGCAGAAGGCTAAATTGGTGAAGACGGAAGCACCTGCCGTGGTTGCATCAACTCCGATAAAGAATAACATCGTTTTTGACGATTTTACAAAAATAGATTTTCGCACAGCTACAATCCTAGAAGCTGTGAAAGTTCCTAAAGCAAATAAGCTTTTGCAATTGACCCTAGACTTGGGTTTTGAAAAGCGGACTGTGGTTTCCGGCATTGCTCAGCAATACAAGCCTGAGGATGTGATCGGTAAGCAGGTGACGCTTGTCGCAAATTTGGCTCCCAGAAAAATTAGAGGGGTTGAGTCTCAAGGAATGATCTTGATGGCTGAAAACTCTGAAGGTCAGTTGAGTTTTGTTTCGCCAGCGGATGGCTGGGAAGCAGGGAACGTGGTATCCTAGAGTTTTATTATTGGTAGGCTCCGCTGGAGCCATTGTTTCTTTCTAGAGCGGTATGGGTTATTGTTGTTTGGTTCTGCTGGAGGCGATGGTTTTTTCTATTGCGCCAGGATTACTGTGGGGAAATTATGTGGGATTTTTGGAATTGCTTTCTTATCTTGACTTTCAATAGATTCCAAAAACTATGAAGAAAATTGAATGGGGAATTGGCTTTCTCATCTTATTGTTTGCCTTTCAGGGTCTCGGTCAAGGCATCGTTAAAACAGAAGATATTCAAATAATTATTGGTAATTGGGAAGGGGAGCTTACTTACCTTGATTATCAGACCAATCAACCATACTCTCTGCCTGCTAATTTAAATGTAGTGCAGGGAAAGTCTGAGAATAAGTTTATTCTGAATAACATCTATCCCAACGAACCTAAGGCCAATGGGTCTTACAAATTAAAGATTACTAGAAAGGGGGAACTATTAAATAAAAAGGTGGTAAAATCTCGAAAAGTTCTGGATAGTGGCCTGATTGAAATTATTACGGAACACAGAGGTAAGGATAATCGGAAAAGTGCGTTGATTAGGAATACGTATTTGATTGGTAAAAAGAGGTTGATCATACGCAAGGAGGTGCAGCATGATAAAATTGGAATATGGAAGAAGCGGAATGAGTTTAAATATACACGGTAAACCTACGATTCATGAAAATCAAAATGACAGGAGTATTGGTTGTTGATCCAATCAAAGCTTTTAAATATTATACAGAGGTGTTGGGCTTTCAGAAGTTAATGTACATGCCTGAAATGCAATTGGCAATTGTTGTTTCTCCGGATGATCCGGATGGAACTTCGCTACTTTTAGAACCGAGGGGAGATGGATTTGCAAAGGAGTTTCAAGAAACGGCTTATGAGAAAAAGATGCCTTCAATTATTTTGGGTGCAGACAACGTTCAGGCGAAATATGAAGAACTTTTGGCTAAGGGGGTGGTGTTTTTAAAGACACCTAAGACGGACGATTGGGGAACCTCTGCTGTCTTTGATGATCAACAAGGGAATTACATTCAGATTCATCAGGATTAAGAATAAATTGAGTTAAAGGGACAAAGTGTGTCAGAAATCGCAAAAGAAATTTTTCAAGGTAATCTATTAACTGAAGCAGAGTACGATCTTATTGATAGCAAATTAATAAAGATATCCCTTCGCAAGGGAGAGTTACTTCTTCAACCTGGAAACAGAATTGATAAAATTTATTATGTCCATGAAGGTTGTCTCAGAAGTTATTTAATTGATGGAGATGGTAAAGAGCACACCTTACGATTTGCAATTAAAGGCTGGTGGATAAGTGATTATATTGCTTTGTATGGTAACGATAATTCTGGAGCCGTATCGTATTTAGAATGTATTCAGGATGCAGAACTATACGGTGTTTTAAAATCAGACTTTGACTCACTCATTCAGAGCATACCTAAAGTTGCCCAAATGCATACCAGAAAGATGGAGCTAGCTTTTGCTGGCTTTCAAAGACGAATTCTCGAAAACTTAACCTTAACTGCTAAAGAGAGGTATTCCAAATTTATCCAACGGTACCCATCAATTTCAGAAGGCATCAAGAATTATCATCTCGCTTCTTATCTTGGAATAGCTACCGAGAGCTTAAGTAGAATTAGAAAAGAGCTAGCTTCAAAGTAGTTTCTTAACATACATCAATTTTTAAGCATCAGAGCAAACTTAATTTTGATTCTTAAATGTAGATATTATGATAAAGAAATTACTAGGTATTGCACCTAAGCTAGAATCAGATGGTTCGTATAGCCCATCCAAACTTGCTTTAAAATTAGGAACATCCGACAAGACAGATTTTGAAAATATTTCATATCAAAAGTATAAAGGGGTTCAATCAAAAATTTTGGTAATCTTCACGGAGCACAAAAATCTCAAAATGAAGAATAACAAGTTGTTTTCAACTGGTAATCATCCAGTTGAAGCACTCTTGCCTATGCTACACTTGAGGAATGCGGGGTTTGAATTTGAGATTGCAACTCCGACAGGTAAGCCAGTTGTATTTGAAATGTGGGCCTTTCCAAAAGAAGATAAACATGTTCAATCGATTTATGCAGAACTTAAGTCTGACTTTGAAAGTCCTTTAAGTTTGAAAGAATTTATAAGTTCTTCATTTGATAAAGCTGCATCTTATGCGGGTGTATTTGTACCAGGTGGTCATGGTGCAATGATTGGAATTCCTGAAGATAAGAATGTAGGGAATGTTCTGCATTGGGCGCATGAAAATGATTTACATACCATAAGTTTATGTCATGGGCCAGGTGCTTTTCTTGCCACTCAATTAAATGGGAAAGAATTTCTTTATAAGGGTTATAATATGGCGGTATTTCCTGATTCAGTTGATAATCAAACTCCATTGATGGGTTATCTGCCAGGTAAAATGCCTTTTGGATTAAGTGAGACTTTAAAAGGTCTGGGTGTTAACCTAATGAATACAAAGATGGACGATACGGTTTGTGTAGATCGTAAATTGATCACTGGTTCCAGTCCTTTGGCTTCTAATAATTTAGGTAAACTTGCGGCCAAAACTTTACTTAAGGAATTGAGTTAGAGATTTATCTATCCAAAATATTCTTGTACGATGTAGTCTGGTAGTTTCTTCGATACGACGAATCCAAGGAGGAAAAGGAAAATTGAGCTGATCAGTGCATATCTCATGCCTCCTGTCCACGCTTTTTTATTGAGATTTAAAATTTCGCAATGGTGCTTAGATTTGTCTCCTTCGATGGTAAAGTTGAAGCTGTTTGCGGGTTTTGAGATGTAGCAATTATACTCATCTAAGATCTGCGATTTGATTTCGTTGATTTTATTTTCTGGATTGGTTAGCAGTGGAATAGCTTCTGGCACTCCTTCAAGTTTCATGGCAAGGATGTCATTGAGCTGCGCATTGTGATTGATGTAAGAAAAGACTTCGACTCTTTGTTTTTGATATTCTGCTTGCGCAAATGTATTGATTCTATTAATCAATGGTTTGTAGGTAAGGTAATGTCCGAGATTGATTGCTAAGAAAAATAAGATTGCCGTAACGACGAATAACAGAAACAATTTTTTTCGTTCTTTTTTTAAACTCAAGGGTCTATAATTAAGTCGATGAAAACATTAGGTCGCTCAAATTAATCTGTTTTTGCTCAGAAAGTTCATTTGCGAAAGCATAGTCACTATCAATCAAGAAAAAAGTCTTTATCTTGTACAGATAACAACGATTAAGTTATGGCAAATTACAAGATAAAGATTAATGGTGAGACCCGTACGGTTGAAGCCGATCCAGATACACCCTTATTGTGGGTACTAAGAGATTCTCTTGAATTACGAGGGACAAAATATGGATGTGGCGTTGCCCAGTGCGGTGCTTGTACGGTTCATGTCGATGGCGCAGCGATGAGATCTTGTAGTCTTCCGATTTCTCAGATTGAAGATCAAGAAGTAAAAACGATTGAAGGACTTTCACCAGATCTTTCCCATCCATTGCAGGAAGCGTGGAGAGAACATGATGTGCCGCAGTGTGGATATTGTCAAGCCGGTCAAATCATGAGTGCGGCAGCTTTGCTGGCTGATAATCCGTCTCCTTCTGAAAAAGAAATCGAATCATTTATGAATGGCAACATTTGCCGATGCGGAACTTATAATAGAATTAAGGCTGCCATACAAACGGCTGCTAAAAAGTGATCAAGATGAAAAAGAAAAATAGTTTTAAAACGAGTCATAATAGACGATCTTTTATAAAAGTGAGTGCCGCTACGGGAGGTGGAATGTTGATAGGTTTTAACTTGTTGACTGGATGCAAGTCTGATCCTCCTGCTGTTGCCAAGCCTAAAGTAATTCCATTACCAGACCCTAGTCAATGGTTTGACATCAATGCGTATTTAAAAATTGGTGATACGGGATTGGTTAGTATTATCTCACCGAATCCTGAGATAGGTCAGAATGTCAAAACCTCGATGCCGATGATTGTGGCGGAGGAATTAGATGTCGCGTGGAAAGATGTTGTGGTCGAACAATCGCCATTAAATTCTGTAGACTTTGATCGTCAGGTTGCCGGTGGTTCACAATCGATTCGACAGAGTTGGACTGCCTTACGTCAGGCGGGGGCAACAGCCAAAAAGATACTTGTCGATACGGCCGCTGAAAGATGGGGCATTGATGCTTCTGAATGTTCCGTGTCTGAAGGAGTCATTACAAGTCCTACCGGTGAAACTTTAAAGTATGGCGAACTGGTTGCTGAGGCAAGTGGGCGTGAGGTTCCTGAAGAGGTAGAATTAAAAGATCCATCTGAATTTAAGATCATTGGGCAGAGCCAGGTGAATGTAGATATGGAAGGAATACTTTCAGGGACTGCAGTTTTCGGAATTGACTATCGCATAGAGGGAATGAAACACGCAGTGGTTTTAAGGCCACCAGCATTTGGGAAAGAGTTGGTTTCATTTGATGATGCGGCGGCAAAAAATGTGAATGGTGTAGAACAGGTTTTGAAGTTTGGAAATAAGATTGCAGTCGTTGCAAATTCTACTTGGGCAGCGATGAAAGGTAAGAAGGCTTTGACGGCAGAATGGAAAGAGGTGGGGCCGATTGAAGATTCTGCATATCATACGAAAACTTTAAAAGAGCATCTCGTAAAAAAAGCAGAAGAGGCACGTAGAGTTGATGGGGATGTTGATGCTGCATTTGCGCAAGCGGATGAGGTCATTGAAAGAATTTATGAAGCACCTTTCCTTCCACATACTTGTATGGAGCCGATGAACTTCTATGCCAACGTAACCGCAGAAGGCGCTAAGTTGGTAGGTCCGATACAAACGCCTAAGTGGACGCAATCAAAGGTTGCTACTTTGCTTGGGATTGAGGAAGATAAAGTGACGGTACACATGACTCGAATGGGTGGGGGATTTGGTAGAAGATTGTATGGAGATTTTGCAGATGAGGCCGCGGAGATTTCTTCTTTAATAAAGGCGCCAGTTCAGGTTTTATTTTCGCGAGAAGATGACATGACCGCAGGTACGTATCGTCCAGGTTCTGCTTATCGATTTAAGGTTGGAATAAAGGATGGTCAATTGAGTAGTTACCATTTAACGGAGGCATTTTTCAATGGAGAAATGTTTGGAAATATGCCTAGTAATTTTCCGGCCGGTGCCATTGAAAATTACAGAGTTGACTGTCATAACATCGAAAGTAATATTACGACAGGAGCTTGGCGTGCTCCTTATGCTAATTTTCTAGCTAGCGCCGAACAAAGCTTTTTTGATGAGCTTGCAGAACATCTAGGAAAAGATCCGATAGATTTTAGGTTAGAATTATTTGCGAAAGCGAAAGAACAGCCAATCGGGGAGGAGCATAATTATGAGATAGATAAGTTTGTCAATGTCATAAAAATGGCTCGAGAAAAATCAAATTGGGATACAAAAAAGACGGGTGTGCATAAAGGTTTCAGTGCCTATTATTCGCATAACACCTATGTTGCTGAAGTTGCAGAAATGGTCATTGAAAATGATCTTCCGGTTGTGAAAAAAGTGATCTGTGCCATCGATTGCGGCATTGTCGTGAATCCAAAAGCAGCAAAAAACCAAGCAGAGGGAGGAGTTGTAGATGGGCTAGGTCACGCGATGTATGGTCAATTTGAAATTGAAGGTGGAAGAGCGAAGCAAACGAATTTTGGAGTAGCGGATTACAAATTGATACGGATGATGGATGCTCCAGAAGTTGAAGTGCACTTTGCTGAGAATCAAAATGATCCAACCGGACTTGGTGAGCCTACTTTGCCACCAGCAGGAGGCGCATTATCCAATGCTTTATATGCAGCTACTGGTAAACGTTTTTACAAGCAGCCATTTATCACAGAAATGGAAGTAAAAGGATAATTACTCTTCTTTAGATTCATTTTGCACATAGTTGCCATCAATGTATCCTTGAATAATTTCTTGAAGGTTGGGCTTAGGTACCATGCCTTTAAATTGTTCTTGAAATTGTCCATTGGCAACAAATATGAGGGTAGGGATACTTTTGATTTTAAAATGAGCTGAGAGTCCTGGGTTTTGATCTACATTCACTTTTGCAATCAGGGCTTTCCCTTTAAATTCTTCAGCTAACTCATCGATGATAGGCCCCATCACCTTACAAGGTCCACACCAAGGTGCCCAAAAATCTATCAGAATTGGGGTTGTGGTAGATTGTATCACCTCGTTAAAATTGGCCTCATTTAGATGCGCTGTGGCTACTTCTTTCTTCTTTTTTTTCCAAAACATTCCAGTTCTATTTAAATATCCTTAGCAATTGGGTGCATTTCGTCACATATTTCTGTGAATTACTTCAATATTTTTAATTTTATATGTCTTTGAAATCAATAATTGAAGAATTTTCAAGGTAACAATTTTAAATCAAACCCCTCTCATTGTTAAATAACAGCATTCAAGATATCGTCAAACAGGTACGTTCAGGTAAAGAAGGACGTGATGAGGTGATTAAGATGCTTTATTTAAATGAGAAACTTCGTTCGTTGGCTAGTCAGTATGTGTTAAGAAATAAAGGAAGTAAAACTGATGCTGAAGATCTTGTTACGGAAGGGGTAATATCTTTTATTACCCAGTGTTATCGTAAAGAATTTTCTCTTTCAACTGATCCTGTAAATTACATTCTTGCCATAATAAGAAATGAGTGGGTGAGAAGTAAGAAGAAAGAAAAGCCGACCGTTGAACTTGATCAAATTGATCGATCAAACAAAGTGAATTATCATCATCCTGAGTACCTAATGATTGATGCCGAACGTAGAAATAAATTTCGGAGTCTGATTAAACGCTTAGACTTAAAGTGTTTTAAAGTATTAGAGATGTGGTCCAGGGATATTCGAATGAGACAGATTGCGGTTTCGATGAATTATAAATCAGAGGGAATGGCACGAAAGAAGAAACATGAGTGTATGCAAAAATTGGCGACCTTGGTCCAAAATAATAATTTATAAATGAGTGAATTGTATTCAAAGTTTGAAGCTTACCTTCATCAAGAGTTGAGTCCTGCGGAGATGAAGGCCTTTGAGCGTGAATTGGAAAGCAATTCAGAATTGAAAGCAGATTTTGAATTGCATAAGTCAATTCAAATGGCTGTGGATACGCAGGTGCGTGCTGAAAGTTTGGAGACCATTAAAAATTTAAAAAGTAGTTCGGTGCCATATGCGGGATTAAATGACGGAACTGGAACAGGATCAAGGAAATTTTTAATACCAGTTTTACTTGGCTTAATACTTTTAGGATTGACACTTTTATTTATGAGTAAAAATTCAAAAGTAGATAAAGACGAATTATTTTTAGCTTACTATACACCGCCTTCCATGAATATTGAAAGAGGTGGTGCCAATCATTCTCCGATTGTTCGTACTTTTTCAATCAATGCGCACAAGATGGTTGGACTTGAAAAGTATGAAGCAGCTGAAGGTAAATTTAGGGAGTGTGGTAAAGGTGGAAATATTGAAGCAAGAGAATGTCAATGGTTTGAAGCATTGTGTGCTTTAAAATTGGGGCGTAGAGCCGCCAAAGAAATGTTTAAAGAAATTTCATTAGATAGTAAAAATCCATATCAGGATAAAGCAAAAGAAATATTGAAGAAAATGTGAGGTAAGAATTTATGACTTCCAGGGGGTAACGATTAATCAACGTCTACCTCTTATCATTATAAACAACTAAATCATGCGTCAATTAACCCCACGCGAACAAGAGATTGTGGAACTAGTCGTCAAGGGCTTATCAACAATAGAAATTGGTAAGGAACTTCACATTAGTGAGCACACGGTATTTTCCCACAAGCAAAATTTATTTAAGAAACTTGAAGTAACGAACAGTGTTGCCTTGGCAATGAAAGCCTATGTGCATTCATTGGTTAGTCAAGAGCAGGTGAATAATTATTACAAGGGTAATCCAGAAAATCCTGATCTTCTGTTGAACGAAAAGATGTTTCCTCAAAATAATGGAATGCATAAATTTGAGCCCCTTGAATAAATGGGGTTCATTTATTTTAGCTTTTCCTCTTTAAAATGGAAGCTTAGATAAATCTACATTGCCACCTGTAATTATGATCCCTACTTTTTTATTCTGAAATCGTAAGGGTTCTTTTAAGACTGCTGCAAAAGGCACCGCACAAGAAGGTTCGATGATTATTTTCATTCTTTCCCAGATTAATCGCATGGCGGCAATAATTTCTTCCTCTTCTACTCGGATGATTGCTTCTACATGTTTTTGAATGATGGGGAAGTTTATATTTCCCAGTTGGGTGCGTAACCCATCAGCAATGGTGTCAGATGTTTCATTGCTTTCAATTTTGCCTGATAGAAGGGATCGATAAGCGTCGTCCACATTCATTGGTTCTCCACCGATGCAATGGCAGTTACTTCCTAAATGGTGTGCCGCTAAGGCAGTGCCTGCAATCAGACCTCCACCCCCGACAGGTGATAAAACATAATCTAAGTCAGGCTGATCCTCTAGTAGCTCTATTGCTGAACTTGCATTGCCAATAATGACATCTAGGTCATTGGATGGATGAAGTAAAATCGCATTGGTTTTGTTAATTATTTTTTGACAGGCTTCCTCTCTGGCTCGAAGTGTTGGTTCAGAAATGGTAATTATTCCACCATAGCCTTTTACCGCATCTTGTTTTACTTGAGGTGCGGAGGATGGCATGACGATGTTGGCTTTTATCCCAAGTAGTTTGGCAGAAAGTGAGACCGCTTGCGCAAAATTTCCGGAAGAGTGTGTTACAACTCCACGTTGTTTTTCCTGATCCGTCAGATTAAGTATCGCAGAAATGGCACCTCTCATTTTGAAGGCTCCCATCTTTTGAAAATTTTCGCATTTAAAAAAGATGTTGGCTCCAGACTTTTCATTTAGAAAGGTAGATGTAAGGACTGGTGTGCGATGCAGATAGGGCTTGATCTGCTTGTATCGATTTAGAAGTGTTTCTTTACTTGGTGTCATTATTTTCTTTCGCAATAAACAATGTAGTGTCTGGAGGTAAATTTTCTGAGTAGTGGTCTGATTCCGATGGTCCCTGACGGATTGGTCCAACGTTCTTTTTTGATGATGATCCAGCCAGCTTTTTCTACCAACATATCAAATTGTCTTGATTCAAACTCATGGTAATGACGATCATAGATGTCTTCTTCATTCCAGTAAGCTTCCGCAAACCACAATTTCAATGGCACGGAGGCAAAAAGTTTTTGGGCCTTTACATTTCTGAGGATCGGAAAAGGGGAAACTAGGTGTTCGAAAATTTCAAAGGCAGTCATAACATCGTATGATTTTTCACAGACTGCTTCTGGATTTAGGTCAAGATCAACGTCTAGGGGAGTATTCTCAATTTGAAATCCTTTGTCTTGGAGAATCTTGCCAAAGGGATTGGCTGGCCCAAGATCTAGAATCTTATCATTAGTGCTGATCAGCCCGTCCATAAATGTTAAGGTCTTTTCAAATCGCCTTTGGTGTGAGACCCCGTAATCTTGTTTAAACCCCTTGTTTTTCATGTTGGCGTAAAAATACATTCTTATTGGCTGACTTCTTCAAAGTTAACTAGGCAAATATTATCTTGAGTCAATAAAAATTAAAGATATGTCAACAGAAGTTAGAAATCTAGAGCCGAAGGCACTTTGGGATAATTTTGCCTCATTGAATGAAGTTCCTAGGCCATCCAAGAAAGAAGAGCGAGTGATCCAATTTATGGTTGACTTTGGAGCAAAGTTATTTTTGCCTACCCAGGTGGATGAAGTAGGGAATGTAATCATTAAAAAAGCAGCTACGCCTGGCATGGAGGACAGACAGACGGTTGTATTGCAATCGCATCTTGATATGGTTCATCAGAAGAACGCAGATACTAACTTTGATTTTAATTCTGAGGGAATACGGATGTTAGTTGAGGGTGACTGGGTAAGAGCTGACGGTACTACACTAGGCGCTGATAACGGTATTGGTGTGGCGACGATTATGGCGGTGCTTGCTTCTACGGAATTAAAACATCCAGCCATAGAGGCGCTATTTACGATTGATGAGGAAACGGGCATGACGGGTGCATTGGGGTTGAAAGGAGGATTATTGGATGCAACGATCATGTTGAATTTAGATACGGAGGACGATGAAGAATTGACCATTGGTTGTGCGGGTGGAATAGATATCACAGCTAAAGGTAAAGTGTCGCGGATGAAGACACCTGGTAAGTTAGTAGGATTTAAGTTAATGGTCAAGGGATTGACTGGGGGTCATTCTGGTATGGACATACATAAAGGTAGAGGCAATGCCAATAAATTAATGAATCGGGTGTTGCTTGAGTTAATGAAAGTGTCGACCGTATACATAGATAAAATTGATGGTGGAGGATTACGTAATGCCATCCCTCGAGAGTCTTTTGCTATGATTGCTGTTGAAGAAAATTCAATAAGTAGTTTTAAAAGTAGGTTTAATGAGTTATCTGAAATATTGAAGGCAGAATATGGAACGACTGATCCAAACATTGAATTAGAGTTAGAGTCGACTGCAGAACCGGCGGAGGTTATTGAACCAGAATTTGCTCAGAATATTCTAAGAGCAATTTATGCTGCGCCGAATGGCATTTATCGGATGAGCCCAGACATTGATGATTTGGTTCAGACTTCTAATAATGTCGCGCGGGTTTTGATTGCAGATGAATCGTATGAGGTGTTATGTTTGACTCGTAGTTCTGTAGATACAGAAAAGGATGATTTAAAAAATGCTTTACAATCAACTTTTGAATTGGTGGGAGCAGAGGTAAGTACAGGAGGAGCTTATCCAGGATGGACGCCAAAGCCAGAAGCTGAGATTATAAAAATGATGACTTCTTTGTATGAGAATTTATTTGACGGAAGTCCAAATGTGAATGCCTGTCATGCAGGTCTCGAATGTGGTATCTTAGGAACAAATTATCCAGGAATGGATATGATTTCTTTTGGTCCGAATATACGTGGTGCGCACTCTCCGGATGAGAAAGTTCAGATTAGCTCTGTGCAGAAATATTGGAAGTACTTTGTGAATGTGTTAGAGAATATTCCGAAGAAGGGGTAGGTGTATATCACGCAAGGGATAAATCACTGAGTGTGCATTTGATACTTGAAACGAAAACTAAATGGTTGAACTAAATAAAATAGAATCTAAGTATTTCGATTTACTCGAAGGAGTTACTACAATATCTGAGTTTGAGAAGTGGGTTTATGAATCTAACTGGGTTGAAAATGAATTGACTGCAGATGAATACACTGATCTAATAAGTTTAAATTATAAGACAGCAAGTTCGAAATACGAAATAGGCAAAATCTTAAATCAAAAAATTGATAAAGGAAAATTTGAAACTTTAAAAATTATCAAATTATTAAATTCAATAATTGACCGCGATGGGAAGGAAGGCGAGTCCCTGATAAAGATGTATGACCTTTATTGCGGCGGGTATTATTTTTTGAAAGATTTAGGCTTGGGAATTGGTTTATCTGTAGAAGCGCCAAGGAATTATGATGTTGAATCTTTTGATGAACTAAATCAAGATCAGAAGAAAAAAGTAGTAGATGGAGTTTATCCATTAGCGATGCAACTAGCAATCGAATTGAAAGATTGGATTATTAATGGTACATTAAAGTTGACGGGCAATAAAACGTCTGAATTAAACCTATGGCAATACATTGATCATAGAAAACCTGAAGACAAGGAATTAAGAGTATGGAAAACCATAGATGCACATAATGGTAAGGGAGGTATTCAAGCCAATAAGGTTTCAAAAGATAATTGGTTTACAAGGATCTTTAAGGGGAAAAGCTAAGCCTAAAGAAGACATAACTCAGCGTCCGTTTTAGCCTATTAGCCAAATAAAATTAGATACAAATGGAATATTAGGCCATTTCAATTCACTCACAGATATCAAAGCAATATGGAAGCATCAAAAATTCACTTTTTCAAAACTCCTTACAATATTAAAACTATGCTGATTTATTTAACCTATTCTTTTTTGAGTAAAGTGAGACAAAATTTGAACAAACCTACTATTGCATTCGGGATGCTTTTTGCATGCTTGGTGTTTTCAGTAAATGGGATCTCGCAGTCAATATACATAGAGAATATTAACGAATCCGATCTAAGTAGTTTTGGGAATATAGACGTTTATGATGTAACGACTGGGACCTTGACCTCCGTAATGCAGCCTAATGAGATTTTTGACAAAAGCGAAGGCTGGCAGATGGTTGGTAAGGATGGAATAATATTTTACTTTCAGATAACCGATAGCACAAAGCCAAATTATGGTCAAATCGATACATGGGATGGTACCACAAGAGCAAGCTATGGTAATTTAAATTCAGAATTTGATCCTTCCTTATGGAATCTGAGTGGGGTAGATGATGGACTGCTTTACTTTCAAGCCTATGATCCGTCTAATCAACAAATTCATGGCCATATAGATACTTGGGATGGAACTGAAAGACAATCTACTGTGGCTAGAGTAAGAGATATGGTTGTTAATGACGATGCCAATGTCATGACAGGAATGACTGGTGGAAATTTCCATCTCCAATGGATAAACTCTGGAGGTAGTTATGGTGATCGAAAATCATGGGATGGAACAACACTCCTAATTGAAAAAAGTGTAAGATCTATGTATGGCCTATCTGGCCAAGAAGCAGAAATTTATAGAATGGCAGGCATTGAGGATGATCCTCTCCCTATAGATCCTTCCGTATTTTTGAATTCTATATCTCGCATAAAAGCACATATAGAAGGCACTCTGATCTTAACGGCCAATGAACTACTCGTAGAGCGGGATATTATTGAATTGAATCAAATGGTTTTGACTAATGATTCAAATGCCATAAATGAAGCGCTTTGTTTGGTAGAATTGCATGATAATACCTTGGGTGCCTTATTTACTGAAGGGACTCCTTCCGAAGCGGGTTTCTCTGGCAATGCTAGTGGATTTGAACTGGAACATGTAATGATATCTGTGCAGCAGGCGATTCTAGACCATTCCTATTCAGCTGAAAACTTGATAAATTATCCTGCCCTATTTGAGAATGCTAAATTTGAAACATCTTCATATTTTCCTGGCGCTGTCGACATCCCAAATGATCCTAATGAAATACAGACCATTCAAATTGATGGAACACACTTACGTTCATCAGGGACACAAGCTTTCGCAGAAGATGCTGACGAAATAAATCCTACGGGCTGCTACCTTGCCCCAGGAACTGTTGCTGAGGTTACGGTCCCTCAATCTCTGGTCAACATAGGAGCGTCTATCAGAGTAGGAGCACATACCTGGGATCTAACGAACAGACCAAATATTAGACGATTGCATCGGGTAACTAAAACCTATGAAATTAACTCGACTACCGTAACCATAGGTAATCCATTAGGAGGTGGGATTTACATCCTTGTTCCATTGGGTGCAGATCTCGGCACATTAGATCTTCAAATGAAAAATGTCGTCAGGTCTCCTTTTTATTCTCGAACTGTTGCAAACCAAACCTCGCTGGATGAATGGCTTACTGTTCAGCGGAATAATCCTGCACCTTGGGCGGATTTTGAGACTGAAAAATTCATGATGCAAGTTCCTACTGCATGGATTTATGCAATGGATGATCCGGAGTCTTTAATGGATGACTATGACGTTTCAATGGATGCTATTTCAGAAACACATGGAAGACCACTTATTCGGACTAAAAAGGTGATGTACTTCCAAGTGGATGTCCAGTTTAGAGGATCGGCTTGGTTTCCTGGTTACCCAATGTCAAATGCAACCTTTAATCCTTACAATACTCATACAGATGGCTATAATGTTTCTCATTGGTCCATTGCTGGTCCTCGTATAAACACATCGGCCTTTGCTTTTATGTTTCATGAACTAGGTCATCAAGAACAAATATTCAAATTCATGGGTGAGGTAGAAGCTTATGTACATGTACCATTTATGGCCGTACGAACTAAAGCATTTGATGTATCTATTGAAGAAGCATTTACGACTTCGTTTGAACCTAATATGAATATGACGATAGACAGTGCGGCTGTGAGTTGGATGATTGCTTCTAATTTCCGGACGAATAATCAGATGCGTGATATAGGGGGAGGAAGAGAGGCTGCCTATCAGCATAGAGGTTGGGGTAAATATGCAGAAATCGTTCGTTTGTTTGGCTGGGAGCCAATCGAGGGATATTTTGAATCATTTAGTATAGAAGCTGATAATGGTATATTTCAGCAATCAGTAAATGGCACCAATTTAGAGACCGATGATAGGATCCTGAGACTTTCTAAAGCTGCAGGGGTTGATTTAAGACCATTAATACATTTTTGGGGGATTCACCCTCAAGATCCTGAAGCACTTGAAAATGAAATTGAGTCTGACTCAAGCATTGTAAAATCTTGTCTCATCCGTGATCAATTAGAATATTACAAGACCTTGATCCCAATGACCAATCAGGAATTTCGGGATTTTGGACTATATTATTTTTCTGAAGATGATATTGAAAATTATCAGGGTACAAATATCTGGACATTTCATGAAGGCTTTTTTCAACACTGGTGGAATGATTACGGACCTGATGAAGCGAATGGTGCCGTCGCTGAAGTTGATCTAATTCTCGATTTATACTTTTCCGATGGTTTTACAGAAACGACCTATAATGGCATCGATGATGATTGTGACCCTTCAACTTTAGATGATGATTTAGATCAGGATGGTTTTGTCTTAGCTGATGATTGCGATGACCAAAATCCTGATATAAATCCGAATGCAACAGAAATACCTAATAATGGAATAGATGAAGATTGTGATGGAATAGATGGAGTCACTGCCACTCATTCAATTGGAGATGTGACCATCAAAATCTTTCCAAATCCAGTGATAGATATTCTATACATTGCTGTGGATGGTCCATTAAACTTCCAAGCAAACCTATACGATATGGAAGGGAAAAAAATTATGTCAGAATCAAATGCGACTCGAATGAATTTGGAATCAAATGGTTCAGGAACTTATTTGCTTGAAATTATTGACTTGAGTACAAATCAGAAAATAGTTGAGAAGATTATAGTTATGTAGAGTCATGCATGTTCGACTAAGAACATATTGAAAAATAGTAAAAAGCCATCTTAGAAAAGGAAGGGTTGGCCAAAACATAATAAGAATGAAAAAACTCAAAATCAGAGGAGCAACATGGAAGTACGAAGATAAAAACCCTGATGAAGGTCAAGCAATTCTTTTGGTTCATGGTCATCCATTTGATCATACAATGTGGAAATACCAATATGATGTGCTCAATAATTTTAGGCTGATTTTACCTGATTTAAAAGGATATGGAGAATCGGATCATGACTTTGAAAAAATATTCATTGAAGAACAAGCTTTAGATTTAGCACTTCTATTAGACGAATTGAAAATTCAAAAAATTCACTTGATAGGTCTTTCGATGGGAGGGCAAATAATAGTCGAATTTCAAAGATTATTTCCTCATAGGGTGGAATCTATAATATTATGTGCAAGCCTACCAAACGCAGAAACAGATGATAGTTATAAGAATAGAATAAAACTTGCCGATTCAATTGAACAAATGGGTATGGTCCAGTACACGAAAAAGGACATTCATAAATATATCAACTTAAACGAAATCGATGAAAAATCTGAAGAATATCAGCACCTATTTAATATGATGTCAGAAACTAAAGTAAAAGGAGCAGTTGCATCGCATAGAGGAAGAGCAGAACGAAGAGATAATAGTCGTTATATAGAAAAAATCAGAGTACCAAGCTTAATAATTGCTGGAGAAAAAGACTACTTTTTTAATGTGGAAAAAATGAAAGATATTGCCAAAGTGATTCCAGGTGCTCAATTCGAGGTTATAAAAAAGTCAGGGCATTTACCCAATATAGAGAACCATAAATTATTTAATAAACTTATTGTGGAATTCTATAATAAACTGGAGCCAGTTGCTAACAGTAAGTAATTACAGCATATCATTAATTTATGGAGATACGTTGGATGCCATCATCCGATGTTCTTAGGAATAGAGTAATTTGCTTTGACTTTTATGATGAAATCATATGAATCCTCGCTGAACTTAAATAGGTGGGAGCAGAGTATTGTCGTCGCCTAAATAAAAATCATTATGGAGAAAAAATTTAATCGTGAAGTTTTCACATTGTTTCTTGGTGGGATAACCTTGATTCTATTTTCAACAAAGCCATATATCCTAGATTTGATTGAACCATCAAAGTCATTAGGTCAAATTATTGGAGAGAATGCAAAGGATATTTTAGATAATCTTAATGGTGAAAATGATGGTTCTTCAAATAATTCTAGAAGAGATCTTTGGTCAAATATTATTACCATACTTTCTTTTATTCTATTCTCTGCGACCCTAATGTTGGCAAGTTTATCATTGCAGAAGAGTAAAACAAAATGGTATGGTGTAATAGCTATTTTACTTTCACTTTTAGGCCTTATTATTTATCTAACCCACTTAACACTTGGTGTAGTTGCGTTTATTGTACTCGCAATTCTAGTGGTGGGTGTAGTAATATTTGTAGAGGCTTAGGGATGAAATTCTTCAATCGAAGCTGAAGTTCTATAAATTTTGAATGTTTGTGTATATATTACGCAAATGAAATTAAATCAAGATATAAAGGTTGCTGTTGATATTGTTCTTTTTGGTTATGAACAGAATCAGCTTTTTATACTACTTATCAAACAGAAATATGGCAAGTATAAAGATCGTTGGTCTCTACCTGGGGGATTTGTAAAAGATAATGAAGGGTTGAAGGAGGCAGCTTTTAGAGAACTGCGAGAGGAGTCTGGTGTTGTGGTAAAAAATCTAGAGCAATTATACACCTTTGGTGATGATATAAAACGTGATCACCGATATAGGGTTGTTTCAGTTGCCTACTTTGGGACGGTCAAACCCTCGGCTATGAAATTAAAGGCTTCAACTGATGCTACTGATGCAAAATGGTTTCCCCTGGAAGACATTGCAAAACTTCCATATGATCACAAATATATTTTGCAGACTGCCTATGAAAGACTTAGGGCTAAGTTAAATTACCAACCCATCGGCTTTAATCTTTTGGATAAGAAATTTCCATTCTCCGATTTGGAAAATTTATACATGACGATACTCCAGAAAAAGATTGATAGAAGAAACTTCAGAAAGAAGATATTGAGCTTTGAATTTCTTGAAGAAACCGATGAAATTATAAAGAAGGGGAGTGGCAGACCTGCTGTTCTTTATAAGTTCAATCTTTCGAAATATAAGCAATCTATAAAGCAAGGAATAAACTTTGAGATTAAGTTTGCGTAATATTTACGCAAATAACTTGATTCCTGATATTCAATGCCATATATTTGCGTATATATTACACAAATACAAACATGAGTTTTAAAATCATGGAATATTCAAACTTCGAAAAAGACTTGCCTTAGGCCTCGACTTCTTTCTATTGAATTAATTAAACTCTTCACGATTATGACATTAAACCTAGATCCTCAATTTAAACCTATAATAGGCCAAGAAATACCATTTGAGTCTTTCATTTTTAATGGAGGTGAACCACACATTAGAATAGAGCCAATTAAAGATAAAGATGTAGTTCATGTAACACATCGAATCAAATCATTTGGTGATTTAGGTCTTTTATGTGTTGCTGTTGACGCACTTCAGAGAATGGGGGTCAAGGAAATTCATCTTGTAATACCGTATTTTCCAGGAGCAAGACAAGATCGTGTTATGGTAGATGGGGAAAGTCTCACAGTAAAGATATATGCATCCATTATTAATAATCTCAAAGTTGATAGCATTACCATCTTTGACCCACATTCAGATGTAACACCAGCTTTGCTAAATAATTGCGTCACGGTTTCAAATTATAGATTTATTCAAAAGGTTATCCCAAATATTCCAGACGATACGATACTGATTTCGCCGGATGCAGGTGCTTCGAAGAAAATATTTAAGCTGGCAAAGGAACTAGGTCTTAAGCATATAATTGAATGTGGGAAACAAAGAAATGTAGTTACCGGTGAGTTAAGCGGTTTTATAGTCCCTGTTCAAAACATTGAAGAAAAGCCTTGTTTAATAGTTGATGACATCTGTGATGGAGGAGGTACCTTTTTAGGATTAGCTGATGAACTTAAAAGAAAAAATTCGGGCAAACTATTTCTTGCTGTAAGCCATGGAATATTTAGCCAAGGTTATGATCAACTATCGAAAATTTTTGATACCGTATTTACAACAGACTCATTTCGAACGATTGAGTCCAATAGCATTCAACAAATACAGTTGAGAGAAATTTTAAAAAATCCAACTAAATAATCCATTATGATAAATCCACTTCTATTAACTGATGGTTACAAAGTAGACCACCGAAGACAATATCCTGACAAGACAACACTAGTATATAGTAATTGGACACCTCGTAAAAGTAGAATAGATGGCATTGAGGAGGTTGTGTTTTTTGGTCTTCAGTATTTTATAAAGAAATATATCATTGAAGAATTTGAAAATAATTTCTTCTCTAAGCCAAAAACTGAAATGCTTTCTGCCTATTCAAGAAGAATCAATAATTATTTGGGAGAAAATGCTGTAGGCGTAAATCATATAGGAGACTTGCATGATCTTGGTTACATTCCAATGGTTTTTAAAGCACTACCAGAAGGAGTGAGTGTGCCAATTAGAGTCCCAATGTTTACCATGTATAATACAAAACCAGAATTCTTTTGGCTTACGAATTATTTTGAAACAATACTATCCACAACTGTATGGATGCCTTGCAACTCAGCAACGATAGCCAAAGAATACCGAAAAATTCTTGATAAATATGCCAACGAAACATCAAGCGTTCCTGAATTCGTAGATTGGCAAGGACATGATTTTTCAATGAGAGGAATGGCTACATTAGAAGCAGCCTTAGTCAGTGGATCAGGACATTTACTTAGTTTTACTGGGACAGATACGATCCCTGCAATTGACTTTCTGGAAAGATATTACAGTGCCAATTCAGATCATGAACTTATTGGAGGTTCTGTGGCAGCTACAGAGCATTCTGTGATGAGTATGGGAACAAATTCTGCTGAACAAGCCACATTCAAAAGATTGATAACTGAAATATATCCGAAAGGCATCGTATCTGTTGTATCCGATACTTGGGATTTATGGAAGGTCCTTACAGAGTATATACCCAATCTGAAAGATGAAATACTAAACCGTGATGGCAAGCTGGTTATTAGACCGGATAGTGGAGACCCAGTAAAAATAATTTGTGGAGACCCTATCTCAGCAGATAAAAATGAAAGAAGTGGTGTTGTGCAACTGCTATGGGATACATTCGGCGGAACAATTAATGATAAGGGGTACAAAGAACTTGATGGTCATGTAGGAGCTATCTATGGGGATAGCATTACTTTAGAAAGAGCAAGACATATTTGTGAAAAACTCAAACAAAATGGTTTTGCTTCAACCAATGTTGTATTGGGAGTTGGAAGTTTTACGTACCAATACAATACACGAGATACATTTGGATTTGCGATGAAGGCTACCTATGGTGAAGTGAATGGGGAAGGAAGAGAAATTTATAAAGATCCAATTACTGATGACGGAACAAAAAAATCTGCAAGAGGACTTATAAAAATTATTATAGAAGATAAGAAGTATCGGATTATTGATAAAGTATCCTGGGAAGAGGAAATGAAAGGTGAATTAAAAGAGGTCTTTAGAGATGGAGTATTGCTGATGGATGAAAATTTTTCGGATATTAGAAAAAGGGTTAGGGGTGTTTCCTAAACTGCAATAACAATCAAGGTTGCTCTCTGTCTTTTCTATGCCCAGCAAATAATGGTCTGAAACTACTTTATCCGCAATCCACATGTCTGATTCCTATTTTATAACATTAACATCAACCTAATTGAACTCAAAGTGTCCGCCACGTGCTTTTCTAAGTAAAAAAATATACCTAAAATAGCTATACTGCAATTTTGGTTGTTAATTATAAACTGGGTTGCTGATTCACCAAAAATTATTTTTTTGGCCATGTTTAAAGTTTACAAACTAAATTATTATTGTCTTGTTCAATTCAGCCTTGTCTGTGGTATACTCTCAATGAGTGAACCAACCATTTGCCAAAGCGTGGATATTAAAAATGGGGTAAACATTCAAGCTTCATATTACAATGAGGGGCAGGTTAACATTGGTTGGGAATTGATGAAAACATATCCTGAAATTGAGGCAGTGCGGATTGAAATAGAACCCTATCGAGTGCATCAAGCGAAGACCTGGATAAGAGAAGCTCATGATCAAGGGTATCAAGTTATTGCGACCTATCATAATTCTAGAAAACTTGGAACTGATAGTAAACAAGAATTGATTAATGCAGCGAACTGGTGGAAAGATAACTATGATCCATTGTCTAGTTCGGGTCCGATTATAATTAACATCATGAATGAATGGGGTAGTCATGACATTAGTGCACTTGCTTATTCCGATGCCTATAATACTGCGATAGAAATAATTAGAACTGTTTATTTGGGTTCACTCATTGTTGATGTTCCTGGTTTTGGTCAAGCAACTAAAATAGCAGCTGATGCGCATTCATTTTTTGAAGATCAAGACATAATATTTTCTGTCCATGTTTACACAAGCGCTTTTAATATTGAGCAGGACCGATGGCTATCAACTGAAGATCTTTCCTACCTTGAGGCAACAGGTGTAGATTGTATGGTTGGTGAATTTTGCGATGCTACTGCTGGTGGGGCAGATTGGTGTACCTTAATTGATCATTGTTATAAAAATGGTTGGCGTATCTTTGGCTGGGCATGGAATGGCGATGGAAAAAATATGAACATGGTGGAGCCTCATTGGAGGGAAGAACCTCTGGCTTCTACTTTTGAGCCAACAGAATTCATGGAGGTGATTACAGATAAATTAAAAGGAATACCATGTTATTCCCAGCCAGATGACGATTGCGAAGATGATTTGATCGGTGAAATATGTGATGATGGAAACCAATACACCATTAATGATCGGTACAATGAATATTGTCATTGTATTGGAACTTTTACAAGCCAATTACAATCAAATTCAATAGATCACGATCTGATTATTTATCCAAATCCTGTCGACGCAAACGAAGAACTATCTATTGAGTTTTTCAAAATTTATGCGAGTGGTCAACTCAATATTTTTAATAATACAGGTAAAATCGTTCTTTCAAAGTTTATCCAACAAAATCAAAATAGAGCTCTAATTGATGCCTCTCAATTTCCAAGTGGCATTTATTGGGCAAGTTTTCAAACTCATCGGAAGCTATATGTCACTAAAGCATTCATCGTTCATTAAATGGAAACTTATCTAAATTTTCTCCAAAAAAATCAAGATTAAACAGACGAAAATCTGTTTAATTTTCTTTTTTAGCTTCCTGAGAAAAGTTTAAATTCTATTATTTTGTGCTTTTTGTAAATATCAAGTTGTCCTTGCAGTCGGATGAATTTTGAGATGGATGGTTTTCTGTTCAGAATCAAAAAGGAAACTTGAACGAATAATAAAATTACTTATGCATAAAATTTTTTATTTAGTCATTTTCAGCTTTTTATTCGTAGCTGCTTGCAATGAAGATGAGCCCATGAACACTGAAAGTGAAGTGCCAGTAATTAAGGCTGATTCTTTTTATGATGTGATGGTGGATGAAGACATTACTTATGCAGATGGATTGAGTCATGATCCGGTGAGCGATACTAATGTTGCCATGCCACAGAAAATAGATGTTTATCATCCCAATAATACTTCTACCAATAGACCGGTCTTCCTATTTATCCATGGAGGTGGTTTTCAAGGAGGCACTAAGACCAAACCTGAAATTATAGAAATGGCTAATTACTTTGCTTCAAGAGGTTGGGTTTTTGCTTCTGTAGATTATAGAACTACAAGTGATTTAGGAAATACTTTTACTGGAATTGCACCACAACAATGGATTGATTTCACCTTGCAAAATGGGACAACTCCATCGGATGCTAAAACGAGTATTGCAATGTATGCTGCTCAAAGGGATGCCAAAGCTGCACTTCGGTGGTTAGTAGCTAATGCAAGTACTTATAATATAAACACAGATTACATTACTGTGGGAGGTGCTTCGGCAGGAGCAATCACTACCATCACGTTAGGAATTTCTGATCAAGAAGACTTTAGAGATGAGATATCAATCACAGAAGATCCTACTCTTGTAACTGCAAACTTAGGTGAAACTTATAAGGTGCGAAGTATGGTAGAATTTTGGGGAAGTAATGTAAAAATCGATCTTTATGGTTCTGTTTATGGCGTAGATCGATATGATGAAAATGACCCTGAATTATTGATTGCGCATGGTACATTAGATCCTGCGGTATTATTTTCTGAAGCCACAGAATTGGATAGTATATACAACTCCTTGGGAATTTATCATGAAGTTTATCCTTTAGAAGGCGAGGGTCATGGAGCATGGAGTGCAGAAGTAGATGGATTAGGTTTATTTGATTTATCTTTTGAGTTTCTAGTAGAAAGGCAAAATTTAACCATAGAATAAATTTTCTATTCCTTAATGAAAAGTGAATGATGATAAAGGATGTCAAAATAATAAGGGAGCAACTCATTGATGTATTAAAACAACATGTAGGAACTTTAAAAATCAGGGTAGATAAACCATCAAATTTTGAAGTTAATGGAACGATCGAAGCTCCACAAGGGAAAAAAATAGTCCAGGGGATTTATTTCTCTAGCGTAGTACCCAAAGAGAAAGATGTTAGATTTTATTTTTATCCAGCCTATACTCACCCTACAGAATTTACCAATTTGTCCGAGCAACTGACGAAATTCAAGAAAGGTAAATCATGTTTTCATGTAAAGTTTTTGGATGATGATTTAATAAAAGAAATTGGACAAATGGTGAACAAAGCCATAGACGTATATAGGGTAGATGGGTTATTGGAGTAAAGAGTCATTGATTGTATGATAACTTATTTTTGATCCATCAGCCCAGTGTCCTTTGTCATATTGTTCTGAAAAAATTTATAATAAATAGTACAATTTATATTTCTAACAAAGTAGGAGAGAAGACAAGCTTAAAGAATAAACTTAATTCGTGCAGATTTTGCAATACAGAAGTATTGGAAGTCGACATAATTTATTTACGTTAGTCGTGAATAAATGAATCAAATAATAACCATACTATTAGTGATGGTGAGCAGTAGCTTAATTGCTCAGACTGTTTTTCAGTTTAAACTCATTGACTCAGTGACTCAAGAAGTCTTAGAGTATGCACATATTTACAATATTAAAAATGAACAAGGTACTCTTTCAAATAACTCTGGTGATTTTGAAATATCTGCTGATCTAAATGATTCACTTAGAATAACATACATCGGTTATAATAAAATAGTAATTCGAGTTGGAAATATAAAGAGTATAATTGAGCTAAGTCCTTCGACAAATACACTTTCTGAAGTCATAATAACTGCAGATAGTCAAGATCTATTTGGCATCATTAGGAAGTCAAAGGAACTGCTACAGGCGAATGATAATTTAACTAATGCAAAAGCATACTTTTTTGTAAATACTTCTGAGAATAATAAGCCTATTGAGTTTACTCAAATGTTTTATAATGCCCAAATAAGTAATGGAGCAATCGAAGAACTGTAATTCAAAAATGGAAACTCTTATTTAAATTCAAATGCAAGTGAAGGTTATTTTCTAAACATGAATTTGAGTAAAGCGTTTTCTTTATATAATATTACTAGAGTCAGCAAAACACTTCCTTTAAATCCGTATCAATTGTCAAAAAGAAAATTAAAGAAGACCTATGAGCTAGAAGTTTTAGAATACAATAATGAATATCTGAAAATTGAATTCATTCCCCGAAATTTAAATGAAAACTATTATAGTGGTGTTATATGGCTAGACTCTTCCGATTATTCTTTATTAAAATTGGAAATAGTAGGCGGCAACAAAAAAAATCTTTTTGTTCCCATAGGCATAACAGAAGTTGAGGAACTGAATTATAAAATAAGTTACAATTATAGCAAGCGACAAGGCAACTATAAATTATCTCACATTTCAATTAATTATCATTCAAATATTCATAATGAAATCTCAAGGGAAATAAATACAGAGGCAATTTTATATATCACCCAATACAACGAATCTTTTTATTCTCCGCACTTTAAATTCCAACATGGGATTTCGGACTATAGGGCCTTATCAATAGTTCCTGATACAATTATTTTTAATTGTTTATCAAAAGATGGAAACTTCTTACTTTCAAAAGAACAACAATACAATTTAAAAACACTCAAAGAAGAAGGAGAGGGTTTTAATTCTTCTGACTTTGGTAAGGAACTATTTGAAAACAATTATGTGATATGGTCTAAAGATCGTATTTCAATGAAAAAAACAAAGAAAACGATTAAAATAAATGGGGTAAAAAACATTGATTATCAAATCGATCGATATGGTTTTAAATCTGATATGTTAGAAATTAATACAGATATTTATTTTGATCTTGAAGAATCTAGTGAAGGAATATTGGTTGAAACAAGTAGTATTTTCGATATATATAATTCTTACAATCACCTCAGTGAAGATTTACTATTTCAAGCGTATGTAAATATTTACTTTGATTTAGTTGAAATCTATAGACTAAAATTCTTAGGTCAGCTAGATGTTGAATCGATGGGTAGAGAAGAAATAAATGATGTGTTCAAACAGATAGTTGCCCAACTTGAGGACGACCAAAGTTTACTTAGAAAAGATTCATTTGCTGGGCAAGATATAAATAAATTAAAAATGTGGAATGACTTTGTAGATAATGAGTTGGGTATAAATAACTTTGAATTGATGAATATATCAACAGACCTTCATATAAAAATTCGGTGACTATTTATGATGAGTGCTATAATTTAAATTTTTGCATTCTCTTCTTTTCAGGACCATGGATTTCCATATTTTAGAAAAAGAAGCGTAAGGAATATTTTAAGTTTATATTTGAAGTGTTTCCATTCCTAATGTAGAAAATAGAAAGTTCAGCGGATGGTCTATGCAAGGTTAGGATTTAGAAGTTTGTAGTAGAAAATTAAAATTCTAAGTATTGCCGAATACATTTGAAAAAATAAATCAAGGCTTTAATAAAGTATTCCATCCTAATAAGTTGACGGTGGGATTGGTTATACCAATAGAGGATTACAGCAATAGCACAGTCCCTAGAATGCAAAACCATTTGGAACGCGTAGCGCTGGCAGAACAATTAGGTTATCGTGCAGTGTGGGTGAGAGACGTACCAATGCATGTCCCCGGTTTTGGTGATGCAGGACAGACCTATGATCCTTTTACTTATCTTGGCTTTCTGGCAGGTCAAACGTCCACAATCGCGCTTGGAGTTTCTAGCATTGCACTTCCTTTGCATCATCCACTTCACGTGGCAAAATCCGCGGCAACCTTAGATCAATTAACCCAGGGTAGATTCATATTAGGTGTTGCCTCTGGTGATAGGTATGAAGAATATCCAGGTATGAACTTCAATTACGAAAATAGAGGTGAGGCCTTTCGTGAAGCTTTCTCATATATTCGTTTTGCACAAGAAGACTTTCCTCGTATGGGAAAAAATAAATTCGGCGAAATGAATGGGGCAACCGACATTCTTCCAAAACCTTTCGGGTCAAGAATTCCTCTTTTGATTACTGGACATAGTCAACAAACTACTGCTTGGGTCGCCGAACATGGAGATGGATGGATGTACTATCCCAGAAACCTGTACATGCAAGAACACAACATCAAAGAATGGCGTGCATTGATTTTGGAAGCCGGTCCATTTGATAAACCTTTCCTTCAGCCACTATATCTAGATCTACATCAAGATGATGATTTCAAACCAGTTGGAATACACTTAGGAATACGGACCGGTATACATTATCTTTTGGAGTATTTATTTCAGTTACAATCCATCGGTGTGAATCACTTAGCGATTAATTTAAGATTTAATACCAGTAATATTGAACGTACAATGGAAACCTTGGCAGAAAAAGTACTATCTCAGTTTCATAAATAATAAAGAACCTAGGCATGAAAAAAACAATTCTCATCACCGGCAGCACAGATGGTATTGGAAAGTTGGCGGCACTAAAAATGGCCAAGGATGGGCATATAATTTATCTACATGGTAGAGATTCTGAAAAATTAAATAAAGTAATTGCTGAGCTTAAGCAAGGAACAGACAATGATGATATTTTTGGTTTCACTGCCGATTTTTCTCATCTCAATGAGGTGAAACGAATGGCTGATGAAATAAACGATAAGATTTCTACCATTGATGTTTTAATCAATAATGCGGGTGTTTTTAAATCACCTCATTCTCTAACCAACGATGGGTCAGATATTCGAATTGTAGTGAATTACTATGCGCCATATCTTTTAACTAATAGGATACTTGGTAAGATTAAAGAAGGTTCACAGCCTCGAATTATAAATTTGAGTTCAGCAGCTCAAAGTAGAATATCTTACGATTTACTTGATGCCAATATTCAAGTCTCTGATCAAGAAGCTTATGCTCAAAGTAAATTGGCCATCTTAATGTGGAGTTTCTATTTAGCACAAAAAGAGTCTAATATTTCTGTGGTAGCACTTAATCCGGGTTCGCTTCTTAATACAAATATGGTCAGAGAAGCTTATGGTAAATTTTGGTCTTCCGCTGATAAAGGTGCTGATATTATTTATGATTTAGCACTTATCAAAAGTTCGGAAGATATAGATGGCCAATACTTTGATAATGATAAAGGTGATTTTGGTCTTGCACATCCAGATGCATACGATATGGAAATTGTAAATAATTTGATTGCAAAAACGATGGAGCAAGTGAAAGTCGTGGATTAAGATGATTAAACCTTTTATCCCTTTCCTTAGGTTTTTGGTTGATTGTTAAAGTATATCTGTATGCAACATTTTACTTGTTGTGCGGCTATATAAAGTATATCATAAACAAACCAATTAATCATGTGTAGATCTCATCTATTAATCCAGACTATTCTTATTGTTTCAAGTTTTCTTTTTATAAGTTTCAGTATTAATGCGCAGTCCAATGATATTTTTGACAAATATTCATGGCTTGAAACTATTGTTGATCCCGCTGATTGTGATGGGGAGGTGATTTCTGAATATAATCTTGGTCCTTTTGCCTTTGTGTTGGTTTCTTCTGATTCAGATGAATACTTATATTTTGAAACTGGACAATTATTTTGTACTGGTTCAAGTTCGTTCAGTTGTGTGCAAGCCTATGGATTTACCGACAATCAAATTGGTTTGCAATTTGAATGTATGAATACAAACACGAATTCTCAATCCGCCTGCGATGCAGAAGCGTTAGCTGAAGAATTGTATCAAGAATTTCCGTGGTTAGATGGGCTCGTGAATTTAGAAAACTGTACCGATGAATCGGTGGTAGTTTTTCAACAAGATGTTCATAAATATTTAGCAGTTCGTTCGCCATTGGGTACACAGTTTTATTATCAAGATGGAAGTTTACTCTGTAGTAATTCTTCAAGTTTTGATTGTGCTACGGCCTACGGTTTTAGTGATGTAGACATAATTACTCAGTTTGTCTGTGGACAATCTGGTTCTTTCTGTATTAATGGGATTGCAGTAACGGGGCTGTATACGATTGATTTTTTGGACTTTGCTTCTTGTAGTTTTTTTGATGAAGAGACCATAGATTTAATAGGAGAAAATACAGATTGTTTTATGGATAATGGAGTTGAAAGATGTTTGAATGGTGAAATTAAATTTGATATGAATGGTGAATATACTTTCGGATTTACAGTCAGTGGACCTGGCCCTAATGGTGGGCTTCAAGTTTCTGGAGGTTCTGGTTCTGGAGTTCTAGTAGAAGATAACGGAAATTACCTTAACTGTAATCCGAGTGGTACTGGTTGTTATCCTGCGAAGATTGAGGTCAGTCAGAATAGGGTGAGTTTTGAAGTATTGATAGAAGATTGTTTTGTTAGGATAGGAGGGTATAAGTAACTTCATTTTCTCTATGGTTTCGCTTTCGCAAATTTTAAATATGCACTGTTAGTTTTGAATTTTTTAAAGTATGCTGACTAATCTTATGCTTAAGTTTGGTTTAAGTATAGGACTCAATGCCATCCTTTTATTCGTTTATAACTTTAGAAGTCAATTAATATAAAAGCCAATGAATCATCTTAAGTTATTTTTGTTTAGTATTGGTTTAATATTTTCTATTAATGCTGATGGGCAAGATCTACATTTCTCTCAATTTAATTCATCCCCGCTTAATTTAAATCCAGCATTAACAGGCTCGATAAATGGGAAGTCAAGAATTGTAGCCAATTATAGAAATCAATGGTTTCAAGTTCTACGTGGAGATGCCTATCAGACCTATGCATTATCTTATGATCGTCGAAAGAATTTAAAGTCTGGTGATTATTTAGGATGGGGTGCTTCCGGATTTCATGACATCTCAGGTTCAGCACGGTTTATAACCACTCAATTTTCACTTAGTCTTGCATTTGCAAAGGTAATCTCAAGTTCAGGAACCTCTTCACATTCTTTGATCGGTGGTCTGCAATTCGGTATAGCGCAGAGAGATTTAGATGTAAACAATTTAAGGTGGCCAGAGCAGTTAGACCCAGACGTTCCTCCTGGGCCTGTAGCTCAACCAGATTTTCTATTTGCAGATATGAATGGTGGCTTGGTTTGGATAAGCAGTTTAGGCGAAAGAAAAAATTTCCATGTAGGAGTTTCAACTTTCCATCTAAATAGGCCTAACATTTCATTCCAAAACAATTTTATTCATAATCTGTCCATCAGAGCATCTGTACATGCAGGTGCTGAGTTGCCGCTGACTTCTAAGTTGTCAATATTGCCGAGTTTAATGTATGTACGTCAGGGAGTTCACACGCAATTGAATTTTGGTGCGATGGTTAATGTGTCAAATTTAGCGAACCCTTTAATTTCAAATGTTCAAGGTGGTGTCTTTCTAAGAGTAGGAAAAGATTCATCAGGTGCAATCCATTCTGATGCAATAATAGGTGTATTCGCCTTTCAATTAAAGGGAATCCAGATAGGTCTTTCGTACGATTATACAATTTCAAATTTGAACTTCCAGACGCTTGGGTCTCTAGAAATTTCCATCGGCTATATTTTTGGCAAAGTCAATCAGAAAGTTAGACTGTTTGAAGTTCCCAATTTTTAAGAAGATCAATATTATTCAAAGATGAAACGATTTCAATTTTTTATACCTGTACTTATTTTATTGATGAGTTCATCCGGATGTGAAAAGCAAGACTTCGGTGGTTTCGGTATTGATGCTGGCGCAGTCCAAGTTTATTTCCCCAATGTTATTAATCCTACCAACGAGAATAACAGAATTTTTTATCCTCAAGTTGTAACAGAAGATCCGGATTTAATTTTAACCGTAGAATTTATGGAAATATTTGATAGGCTTGGAAATTCAGTATATAGGGTAGAGCAATTTCCTCCTAATGATAGGTCCTTTGGATGGGATGGAACTTATGAAGGCAAATTTGTTGAGCCAGGTACTTTCAATTATTCTGTAAGCATGAGTAATGGAGCCGTGACAGAGGTTTTTCGAAATACTGTATTAGTTGCTCTGTGAAACATTATTTTGAAGTTTGATGATACACTTATAAAAGAAAATAATAAATCGATTATTATATGTGGAGGACTATCATAAGGGGTAGTCCTCCACATTTATATTGTTTTATACAGTTAATCTTTGTCCCAAGATACAATCAGTTTTCCTCTTGTCGATCTTGAAAGAATTTGTTTATGGGCAAGTTCAATTTCATTACTTTTAAATTCTTCATATATATATGGTTTGATTTTCCCAGACTTTAACCAGCTAGCTAATTGATACATATCTTCACCACTACTTTGAACTAATTCGAAATCAACATGTAAGTCTTTTGCTAAAGCCTTATTTTTTGTCTCTGGCGATATTCCTGTTGGAATAGATATAATTTTTCCTCCTTCTTTCATAATTCCAAATGTTTTTAAGAGAACCTCTCCGCCCATTGTGTCTAATGCAAAATCGATGTTTTTGGTCGAATCCTCAAATGCTCTCTTTTTGTAATCAATGAATTCATCTATCCCTAAATCCATTAGAAATTCTTTATTCTTTTCTGAAGCAGTACCAATAACATGGGCACCCAAAAGCTTCGCTATTTGCACTGCAAAATGTCCAACACCTCCTGCTGCAGATTGAATAAACACTCTATCATTCTCTTTTATATGTCGATTTAGAATTTGATAAGCGGTCAATGCTGCTAAAGTTGTAGCTGCAGCTTCAGCGTAGGAAATACCCGCTGGAATAATTGTGATATGTTCTTCAGGTGCTGCCACATATTCACTGTACGCCTTTCCGTGACCTGGAAAATTAATCATGCCAAATACTTTATCGCCTAAGGATAAATATTCTACACCTTCACCTAACTCCATCACTTCGCCTGCTACATCCCATCCAAGGATTATATGGTCTTCGTTCTTCAGAGCACCGTAAATACCTCCTCCAAATCTTGTCTTTACATCAACAGGATTAATCGAGAATGCTTTGTTTTTAATTAAAACTTCTCCAGGTTTTAATTTTGGTTTTTCGACTTTAGTAAACAACAATGGTTTATTGTTATCAGTTGAAATAAGCTCTATTCTATTCATGGTTTAGAAGTTAATTTTTGTAATTGGAAATTCAGTTGGAATTGGATCATTGCCAGCAAAAAACTGGTGAAGTTTAGCATATTGAACATAATGGTCATTTCCTACTTTGGCAAAGGTTGTAGGAAACGAATCTTCTCCAGATTCAAAGGTGTTGGATATCTGCGCACTGGACCAATTGTCACCACTGCTTAATTCGTAAACTGCATTTACGTGATTAGCGAAACCTAAATTATTACTTGCTAGGATTATTTTATTTTCATCAGTTAGAATTAGTCCATCTATTGACGGAACTGGTTTATTAAGTTCTACTTCAGTAAATGAAGCAGCTGAATTAATTGGGATTTTGAATAGTTTCCCTTCGTCATATTTTGAAACTATTAAGTAACCATCCGGGTGATATATGATTCCATTTAGTCCAAAATTATTTGGAGATGGTGTAAAAATGGAGTTTGTATAAAATGTCGAGACATCACCTTGTTCGTCTATTTTGTAAATATTTGGCGAGAAGCTATCTGTGATGTAAATATTTCCACTTGAGTCTAAAGTGAGATCATTAAGCAAGATTGGCTGTCCAGTATCAATTCGAATTTGATTGATCTTTTCACCTGTATTTATGTCGAAGAATGCAATGGCAGCAAATTGAGCCAGACTAGTAGAATCACTTTTCATACTATTAAACCCTGGATCTGAAATACATGCAATTAGTTGATTTGTAGTCTTATCAATTTTCATCCCTAAAGTAGAAATTAAGCTAGGGTCGTCAGCGAAAGTGGTAATACTTCCATCAATACTCACCTTCGAAATTTTACCTTTTGTTAATGAACTTACATAAAAACTTTGATCGGCTTCGTAATATGTAATTCCTTCCGGATATAAATTGGATTCGATTACTATGATGGTTTCAGGTATTTGTTCAATTGGCACCTCACTTTCATTTTGGCATGAGGTTATGAACATAATAGTTAATAGAATAGGTAACATTTTTAAAGATTTCATTATTTAAATTTTTACTATACTTAATATAGTTGCAAACCTATCTATAGTAAATTATCTTTGCAATAACTATCCTTTTGGATAGCATTTTAACTAATTGAAATACAGTATGTTAGATTGTAAAAATAATTTGATTCAGGTTGGAGATAAGAAGTTTCCTTGTGGTACAAGTTTGGCAATGTCATACATCGGTGGTAAATGGAAGACCGTTATTTTGTATCACTTAAAAGATGGTAAGAAACGATACAATGAGTTGAGGAAAAATATGCCAACGGTAACAGAAAGGACCTTAAGTCTTCAGCTTAAACAATTGGAAAAGGATAAAATGTTGACTAGGAAAGTTTACACTAAAAAACCTCCATTAAAAGTAGAATATCAACTCACTGAATTTGGTCAATCATTCATACCTGTTTTAGACTCAATTACTTCATGGGGAAATTCAATTGCCACATCAAAAGGAAAGATTGTTAGCATTTGATTGTGGAGGATAAATTACCAGTCATATCCGTCGTAAGCGGCCATGTCTAATTTGTCTTATTTAAAAAATTAGAATTTCGGAGCCAAATACTAAGTGTCTTAAAATCGCACGGCATCGCACTTTCTAGTTTTTATCATTATCGTAATCTATGAAATAACTAACTTGTGGTAAAATAGACAAAGCTTTTGCCGCAAAAAATATTATTGGTTACTCCTCCTTTTACGCAGTTAAATACGCCTTATCCTGCGACTGCTTACATCAAAGGTTATTTGAACACCAAAGGTATAGAATCAGATCAAATGGATCTCGGAATAGATACCATACTTTCTCTATTTTCTTCGGATGGTCTACTTCAATTATTTTCATCGGTAGATCAAAATGATCTGGTTCATGCTTCGGCTAATGCCCAACGGATTTCTGCCTTAAGAGAAACATACATCGACACCATTGATCCAATTATTCAATTTCTTCAAGATCAAGATCCCACTTTAGCACACTTGATCTGCGAACGCAATTTTCTGCCTGAGGCATCTAAGTTTGAGCAACTCGAAGATTTAGACTGGGCATTTGGGACAATGGGTGTACGAGATCAAGCGCGACACATCGCTACTTTATATTTAGAGGATATTGGAGATTTTATTGTAGAATTGGTTGATCCTCATTTTGGTTTTAGCCGATATGCGGAACGACTGGGCATGAGCGCTAATTCATTTGACGAATTATATGAAGAATTACATTTACCGACGAGCTATGTCAGTGAATTGATGCTTCAAAATTTGCGAAAGCGTATAGAAAAAAACACACCAACCTTAATCTGTCTATCCGTGCCATTTCCAGGAAATCTTTTTTCTGCTTTAAAATGTGGTCAATGGATTAAAACCAATTATCCTAATATAAAAATATGCATGGGTGGGGGATATCCCAACACGGAATTACGATCACTTTCTGATGCACGCGTTTTTGAATTTATAGATTTTATAACTCTAGATGATGGGGAGACGCCATTGAGTAGTCTCTTAGAATACCTTGATGGAAATATAGAAGCAGCGATGCTTAAGCGCACTTTCATGTTAGAGGACCGCAAAGTGAAATATCAGAATGGAAGTTTGTTTCCAGATGTGAAGCAAGAATTGGTCGGGACTCCAGATTATGAGGGTCTACACCTAAAGCGTTACCTATCCGTCATCCAATTAACCAATCCAATGCACAGACTTTGGAGCGATGGTCGGTGGAATAAATTAACCATGGCTCATGGCTGCTATTGGGGTAAATGTACCTTCTGTGATATTTCCTTATCCTACATCAAAGATTACGAAGCCTCTTCTGCCGCTTTGATTGTTGATCGTATGGAAGAACTGGTACTACAGACGGGCGAACGAGGTTTTCATTTTGTGGATGAAGCGGCACCACCGGCATTAATGAAAGGTGTAGCTATTGAAATATTGAAGCGAAGATTGGTTGTTAACTGGTGGACGAATATTCGCTTTGAAAAAAGTTTTACTGCAGATCTGTGTCGCTTGTTGGCGGCTTCTGGTTGTATTGCGGTTTCTGGTGGACTGGAGGTAGCCTCTGATCGATTGCTAGAACTGATTGCTAAAGGTGTCACCATTGAGCAGGTTTCACAGGTCAACAGGAATTTTAATGAAGCGGGCATCATGGTGCATGCTTATTTGATGTATGGATTTTCGACGCAGACGGATCAAGAAACAGTGGATTCCTTGGAAGTGGTACGGCAGATGTTTGAGCAAGGAGTATTACAATCAGCATTCTGGCATAGATTTGCCATGACGGCGCATAGCCCTGTAGGGTTGGAGCCTGATCAGTTTTATGTTCAGAATCATACAGCGCCAGGAAGCTTTGCTAATAATGATTTAGTGCACACGGATCCTACGGGCGCTGATCATGATTTATATGCAGAAGGTTTGAAGGCTTCGTTGTATAATTACATGCATAATGTAGGACTAGAGAATGATTTGCAAGATTGGTTTGAACATGAAATTCCTGAGACCAGTTTGCCGCAAGATTTGATTGCCAGTTTCTTAGCCAATGAAAATATTACCATCCCCAAGCCTTCTCAAAAAGTGATTTGGCTCGGCGGTCCAGTCAACTATGATACGGAAAATCAGATCTTAAATATTATAACCAAGCATAGTGAAAATCAGATCAGCTGTAATGTAAATCAGGGACAATGGCTTGAACAATTACTGAAAGATTTAAGCCCGAGTAAAGATTCAAAATCATTTACATACAAGGAAGTAGAACAGAGCTATCAAGATAATGGTCTGAAGGAATTTACCTTGTTTTGGTTAGGGCCTGTGGTTGAGCAATTGAAAGCAATTGGATTGGTTGTAGTTTAACCTAGGCTCGCGCTTTCATTTTTTCTTTCTTTTGTATTCTTTCATTTTTTTTAATTGCATCACTCTGCTTACGCAACTCTACTTGATGTTGTAGTTTTTCAATCTTTTGCTGTCTCACTTTATTTTCAGGACATAAGTATTTCAAAAAATACCAATCCGTATAAGGCCTTCTTGTGTACCTATTAAATATGACGGCATCCATCACTTGTGAAATATCATTTGTCATATTCTGATGTCCCAAAGGTCGAGAAAGATATCCCTCCAAGGTGATATTTTTTAGAGGCAAAAAATAGTTGTCATTTATTGATTTCCCGATCAGATATTCAAGGCTGTTTTGTTTGGGGGATTCTAATGGTATTGTTCGATTGTATCCATAGGAACCTTCATGCGCAATGAAGCCAATGATGAAAACTTTGTCTTTATATTCTTTTTTTATGTAATCACCCATCATGCAGTGGACTTTATAATATTCATCTGCAGCCTTTTGAAATCTTGGATCTTCCATTCTTATTTGCTCAGAATTGTATAAGAAATGACTGGTTGCTCCCCAGCAAATAATTTTTTTATCTGGGAATTTTTCTTGAAGATAAATCAAGTTATTGGCCATTTGAAGATCTCTGTCATCTGTATCAAAGGCCACATCTGACATCCAAACCTTTAAACTCTGTAAGGTATGAATCCAGAAATTAGATCTTTCAGTAGCTTTTTGGTTTTCAATTTCTTCAATGAGTTTTTTTATGAAAGCGATATTTTCATTTGCCTTTTTCTTACTGAATTTTTTGAAATTTCTTTTGGCATAAATGAAGGCTTGTAGTTGCTTAATCTCCTTTTGGTAATTCGGAACATTTGCAACAGTCTTTAGATAAGCATTAAGATCTGTATCAAAATAGTCCGATGATAATTTACTCATTAACTGTGGATCAAACCCAGCAAGCATTAATGGATTATCAGTGTTTAATTGTTGATCAAAATATTCATACAGTGGATTTAAATCCTCCAAAGTTGACCACATATCAAAAATTCCTTTGGCTATGGCGTCCCTTACATCATGCCCTTCCTGCATCATTGACCAAGCTCTATCGCAGCCATAAATCCCACTTTCAAAAGCCAATATTTCAAAGTCCATTTCTTCATGAAGGTACTTGATCAATTTGATCTTCGTTTCAAAGGTCATGGCATCTCTATGCGATTGCTCTCCTAACATTACAATTTGAGCATTCCCAATGGATTTTTTTATTTCCTCATATCCTTCGAAATTTTCATTTCGGTAGTCTACCTCATGGAGGTCAACTAATTGCTCATTTATTTTGTCAAGTATAGAATCTTGTGCGGATATCGTCAATGAAAATAAGATGATTGCTAAGGTAAGTGTGGTCTTCATTTAATTACCAACGTAAAAATTAATTTCATGTTGTGAAGATTTTAAATGAGTGTATCATAGACCTGCACTTTTTTCCAAAGCCCTTTATATTTATCTACGAAAACATCATGATCAGGATCTACCTGATAAAGATCTTGTTCGGCTGCACTTTTAAAATGACATACCAGCGCAAAGTCATATGAATTGTCAACCACATCTCTTGGAGTCATGGCAGGACGACCATAGTAACCTCTGTGAACATCTTTTAGTTTAATTAATTCCCCGAGACCGTTTAATTCAAAATCTGATTTTTGATCTTCTGTTACTTCTTCATGTAGCCAGAAGAAAACAGTGTGAATAAAAGTCGCTTCGTCATTTGTTGGTTTTCCCATTTGTATCGTTTTATTATTTAGTTTTTAAAAGAAATCTTATAGTTGTAAAGCAGTGATGATGGCTATTTAATACATCTCGTTTTTACGCTTTCGCAAATGTGGTAAAATTAAAGTAAATGTAGTGTCACACATCGATTAATTTTGTCTTATACGAGTAGAAGAGGATTTGAATTTGGTTTAACCTAGAAATGGCTTGATGGTAATTCTTCAATCGAATTATCATTCATTAAACCAGCCTTAATTCCTTCTAATAATTTTTGACAACGAATTAATTCTTTAATTATCAAGCATCTCATGAATGATTGTTGGTCGTATGAAAGTTTGATTTCATAGAATTTATTCCCGTGTGGATAGAATATAAATCCGTTATTGGAATTTAAGAAACTCTATGTCCGTTGTTTTTTGGAGCTGGGCGATTCTATTTCTTATAAGAAGAAGAGAATGAGTGAGACAAAAAAAAGAAGCTATATCAAAATATCAATTTGATTATTTTTTATGCTTGTCTTTTTCCAGTACTTTAAGAAAATAAAGCACAATCTATGATTCTTACAGTATTAACTTGGGTTTCTTTAATCACTGGTGGATTACTTGTTCTACTTTTTTTACTCTCCTTACTTGGCGGTTTAGAACTAGACATTGAATTTGGATCGACGGACATTGAAACGGATGCCGGTGGGATTGGTTTGATTAAAGGTTGCTTGACCTTTGTTTCCATTTCTTCTTGGGTGATGAAGGTATTGTTGGTCACAAACAACCATCCCGGCTTAGCCATTGGTGTCGGTTTATTTTCTGGACTTCTTGCTTTCCTCCTTTTAAACTGGTTATTCAAATTACTTCTTAAAAATGAATCCAATGTTAATTGGAAAATAGAAGACGCCTTATTTGCCAAAGGTGAGGTGTACTTAAAAATTCCGGAAGGTGAGGGTACAGGAATTGTGAATCTTGACATCAATGGGGCCAATCGAGAACTAAAGGCAACAACAGAAGATAAATTAGAACTACAAACGGGTACTAAAATATATGTTACGGACATTGAAACAGATCATGTCATCGTAGCTCGAATTAAATCTTAATCATTTTAAAATAATTTTCATGGAATTTTTAGCAATCATAGGCTTTGTTGTATTCTTAGCCATCTTACTTTTAGTCTTCTTCATTAGTAGATATAGACGTTGTCCTTCAGATAAGGTTCTCGTTGTCTATGGTAAAACTGGAGGAGAACAATCTGCCCGCTGCTATGCTGGTGGTGCTACCTTTGTCTGGCCTGTAATTCAAGATTACAGATACCTAGACTTGACGCCAATCAGTATTGACGTAAACCTACAGGATGCCTTGTCTAAGCAGAACATTCGTGTATCTGTGCCGGCACAATTTACAGTAGGGGTGAGTAACAAACCGAATCTAATGATAGCCGCTGCAGAGAGACTGTTGGGTCTTGAGCAACCAGCGATTCGTTCTTTAGCTCATGATATTATTATGGGACAGATGCGTTTGGTGATTGCGAATATGGATATCGAAGAATTGAATACAGATAGAGATAAATTTGTTGAGTCAGTTTATCGGAATGTAGGGAATGAATTGAACAAGATCGGTTTAGAGTTAATCAATGTGAATGTAACGGACATACAAGATGAGTCCGGTTATATTCAAGCATTAGGAAAGGAAGCAGCTGCAAAAGCCATAAACGATGCAAAGGTAAAGGTTGCCAACGAGGTTAGAGTCGGTGCGATCGGGCAAGCAGAAGCAGAACAGGAGCAAAGAGTCAAAGTAGCCGATGCAAATAGCCGTGCTGAAGTCGGAGAGGCTGATGCCAATCAAAGACAACGGGTGAAGGTAGCCAGTTCATTAAGTCTTGCTGAAATCGGAGAAGCAGAAGCATTACAGTTACAAAGAATAAGTATTGCTGAAGCAAATTCTAAGGCTGAAATCGGAGAGGCAGATGCCAGAGCCATTGCGGTTGAAGGAAAAAATACCGCAAGCATCAAAGTTGCCAATTCTAATGCAGCCAAAGATATTGAAGTTGCCGAAGCAGAAAGGAAAGCTACGGCCGCTAGAAAGGTAGCCCAAGCTAAGGCTTTGGAAGAAGCTTATATCGCCGAACAAGACAAAGAGAACGCCAGAGCAAAAATGGAACTTGCTAAACGACAAGCAGATGAGGTAGTTGAAGCAGATATTGAAAAACAAAAAGCAATCATCGCTGCTCAAGCAGACGCAGAAAGAATCAGAGAGACGGCTAAAGGGGAAGCCGATGCCACACTGGCCCGTTACATGGCACAAGCAAAGGGTCAGGAAGAATTATTAACGAAACAAGCAGAAGGATTCCAACGATTGGTCGAAGCTGCCAATGGTGATCCACAGAGTGCCATCGGATATCTGATGATTGATAAATTAACGGAGCTGGCTGAAATCCAAACAGCTGCAATAAAAGATTTAGAGATTGATAAGGTGGTAGTTTATGACAGCGGTTCTGGTAAGAGCGTTACCAACTTTGTACAAGGATTATATGGCATGATGCCACAACTTAATGATTTTCTAGAACAGAGCGGAATGAGTTTGCCAGAGGCCCTTGTAAAGAGTTCACCGGTTGAAGAGGTGGAAGAAGAGAAGGATGACAATCCTAGGAATCGTCGAAATTAGTAATCGATTGATTTTAGTGGAAATATGAGATATTAAATTTGCGCACCAGCGTCAACCATAGAGAGATTATTTAGAATTTCTGTTTTTCGCTGGTGCCTGAATAATTGGGAACGTGAGAAGATTCACAGATTGGTCTTCTCATGTCCTCAATTAAAACTTATGCCTCTTGCTTTGGAAATAAAGGTGAGTAAAACTATATAGACGTTAAAGTAGGGACTACTGTTTTAAATAGAGTACACAATATAGATTCGCCTTTGAATTTCACACTTCGATTGGTAGAATAGTTTTAGAAGGAAAAGATCAGTGACCAATAAAACAGAATATGCTCATGTAATTCAGTTAATAACATCCATTAGTAAATCAAAAACTCATAAAATGAAACACCAATTATTTCTAAGCTTTTGCATACTTGCTTTATGCAGCTTTTCCACTTTTGGTCAAGTAGAGCTCAAATTGCTTTCTCCAAAGAATATGAAGAAAGATTTGAAAGAACTCATTGAAACTATAGAAGGACATCCTGATCCTTATACTAAGATCAGTAAAGATGATCTTCAAGTTATTATTGACGAGGTCGAAGAAAATATTTTGGTTGAAATAGATGTCCTTGATTGTTATAAAAATTTCTCTAGAATTGTAAGTGCAATTGGCGATGGTCATACCAGTTTATACATGAATGACTTTTGGTTAATAGGAACTCGAAAAGAATATGGCGCATTTCCATACGATGTCTTTCTGACCAATGATAATGAATTATTTGTTATTAAAACTTACAGCGATTCCAATATACAACTAGGGTCGCAAATTTTGGAGATAGACGGTATGAGCATTAATGATTTTGTTGGTGCGATTGATCCATATATATCATATGAACTTGAAACTTTTAGAAATGATAAAATTTCTGAATCTTTTGAGTTTTATCTTTATCTAGTTTTTAAACAAGTAGACCAACTTAGATTCAAGATTCGTGATGTAGATTCTGAGGTGGTAATTCCTACCATGGATTTTAAGGAATGGAAATCTTTGAAGAAAGATTTAAGAGAGCAACGAGAAGAATTGATTGCAAAGGGCAAGCCATATGATTTTGAAATTGTAAAGCCGGGTATTGCGATGATTAATATTTTTTCATTTAGTGTCCCTGACATAGAGAGATACAATTTCTTTCTGAATGAAACATTTAAAAAGATAAAGAAGAATGAAGTACACTCTTTGATCATTGATGTGAGAGGGAATTACGGAGGTTATCCAAAGGTTTCCTCTGAATTATTCCACTACATTCATGATGGTTATTTTAAAACAATGGCCAAGTCAACCATGAAAATAAGTTATCCATACCGTAAGGCTTTCACTGATAGATACCCTATGCTTTTAAATGCGAATGTTAATTATGCCGAGCATAGTCGCTTTAGCATTGATCTTAAATCTGTTATAAGAGGTGAGGTGAATACTTATAAAGATGAAGATGTAATTTATAATGAAACACCGATCGAGGAGAATTTTGAGTTTAAGGGTGACTGTTATTTATTGATTGATCGTAAATCTTATTCTGCCTCTTCTTCGTTTGCATCTACTTTTCAATGTTATTCAATGGGAACAATAATAGGAGAGCCAACGGGTGGGACTAAAATATTTAGGGCTAATGCTTTCCTTAAAGTTTTACCTAAGTCGAGATTTTCTCTAATGATGGCTTCAACAAAAAAATATTCCACTTGCTATAATAACGAAAATGAACCTGTGTTGCCAAATATTGAAGCGGCGCCTTCAATATTGGATCTTGTTCATGATTCTGATTCACCGTTAAATTATACCCTTATGTTAATTAATAAAGTTCAAAAGCAAAAGAAAAGTAATTAGATTACTAGAGGAGAATTAAAAGGAGGTGACTTTATATAGTCACCTCCTTTTTTCTTAATATCTCTATGGCTTTTTAAATGGTCTTATTTTTTTATCAGAGACTCCCAACCGATCTTCTCATCTGCTGCTACCTTTATGAAGTAAATTCCAGCAGCCCAGTCTTGAAGGTCCAAGTTAATTTCACTGGTACTTTGGAAGTCATGGCTACTTAATTTATTTCCTGCCTCAGAATATAGTTCAATTTTTATGCTGCTAAATTCTTTTCCAAGTTCAATGTTAATTTCATCGGTAAACGGATTTGGAAAAGTGGTCAATCCTTGTATCGATTCATGTTCTGAAGTGCTACTTATTGGACTTCCATCACAATTAGTCGCTGTGTTTCCAATGGTGCTGATCGCAGAGTTATTGAGGTCTCCTAATTTTAATCCAATGAAGTTTACGGTGGTATCACCGACTAAGTTATTGATGACAACCGCCTCTGGAAAGTCTTCTTCGAATGGATTGGAGGGATCTGGAAAGACATAGGCTTCTTCTATAAATCTCCAAGACTTATTGTTAGGAAAATTAGGAACTTGACCAAGTATCAATTCATAGATTAATAGGGTGTCCGAACCAGTAATTTCATCGTCTTGATTGACATCGCCTGCAATAATTTTATATGGAGAGTTTAGGGCTTGAATTTCTTCAAGATGTCTCGATAGGAGAACTCGATCCAAGGTTGTAACACCATTTAAGTAATTTGCATTGGCACAAGGCGTAATAACAAAGTGCCCATCATCTGGCACGGTAAATTCGTAATAACCATTAGATCCGCTGAGGACTGTTTCATCCGTTGATCCTTCGATTGATACAGGGACTTCTGCTAAGGGATCGCCAGCATCCGAGGTTATAAATCCACTGATAACGCTTTGTGCGTTTGTAGAATGAAAAGCCAAAAGGCTTAAAGATTAAAGTAAATGGTGAATATCATATTACATTACTGTTCCAAAGTCTTTTCTTTGATGCCACAAATTACAAAGACTTACTTAAATAAGTAGAATATCACCATTAAATTATACCATATTTTTACTCATTCGTTGCATTCAGTTCCATATGTAAGCGGACCCATCTCAATTCGCCAAAACTTAATTTCATCGGCATTTTTGTAATTAAATCTGACAGTTCTAAATCTGGGTATTTTTGAGCAGCTGCCATGGCTTTTTTTACTTTTTGTTCTTTCATAACCTTAAAGATGGACATTCTTTCTTCACGGATAAATCGAGTACAATGTGCCTCTATGGTACTTAACGCTAGTCCTCTCTCTTTGGCGATTAAAGCTATAGATTTTCCTTCTTGTAACATCTTGAAGGTAATCTCATAGGTCTCACCGACGACCTTTTTCTTTTTGATCGTTTTAACTTTTTTAGTCCTCTTGTACTCAATGGTTCCATTAAATAATTTCTGCTCTCGGTAGCTCAGGTGATATAACTTTTCGATAATCTTCCAGATACTATCTTCTACTGCCTCTACCTCTCTGAGATAGACTTTACTTTTTTCCTTAACTGTATATTCTCCACCATGTTTAATGATGGGAAGTAATATTTTATTATAAATCTCTTTTGTAAAGTAACCGATGGCTTTGGAACATCGCTCTTCCAAAAACCCCTGAGCCAAAGCATCGTTTTTTATGTAGCCATCTAGCTTGTGTAAAAAGTTATTAGACACCGCAAGAATTTTATTGAATTCAATTTGGATATCCTTCACAAGGATCAATGCGTCTGCTTTGCCAGGTATTTCTTTATCTAAAATATTTTCATTCCATAAGTCTAGATTTGCTCCGATTTTATATACTCTAAAATCTTTCGCCAATCTAAAATCATTATAGCTGTCTTTTTCAATTTTTAAAATTTCTTGAATATTTTCCGCTAAATGATTTTCTTTCGAAAAGTTGATGACTCTCTGATCTACGATGATGTTTTGGAGATTGATTTTGGACGAAAGACTCAATCCTTCAAGTGATCTACATCTACTCAAGGCAACATATAATTGCCCACTTGCAAAGCTCCCTTCTAAATCTAAAATAGCTTTATCAAAAGTGAGGCCTTGACTTTTGTGCACCGTTACTGCCCAAGCCAATCTTAAGGGATATTGATGAAAGGAACCTATTTCTTCTTGAACTATTTTTCCAGATTCTTCATCTAGGATGTATCGATTATTTTTCCAGTCCACTGGTTCGACAATGACAGTTATTCCATCATCTCCTTTTACCTTTATGGTTGTTTTACCAAGTTCAGTAATCTGACCGATCTTCCCGTTAAAGTATAAGTCCTCCGGATGATTCCGAATGAACATTACTTGGGCTCCTTTTTTCAAAACAATAGACTCAGGAGTAGGGTAGGCATTTTGTGGGAACTTGCCAGATACCTTCGCATCCAAACTAACTTCTTTACTTTCTAATTTTTCAAGTTCATTTGCATTAATACTGTTAGCCTTATTATTATGTGTGGTTAGAGTAATGGTGTTGCTAAAGGTTGGATTTTCTTCATATCGAACATTGATGGCGTCTACTACCTTTGGGTCACGGTCACCTGTTCTTATAGCATTCAGTAAATTCACGAAAGTTTGTTCTTCTTGTCTATATACTTTCTGCAGTTCTACCATGACTGCTTGAGCTGCTTGCCATGCTCTTGAATCAAAAAAATATGGACTTTTGTAATACATCCCCAATATCTGTTCGACATCTCGTTTAACTACTGGAGCTAGTTGGAATAAATCGCCGATGACGAGTAGTTGGACTCCGCCGAAAGGTGCTTGATTTCTTCTGACTCTCCTGAGCGTGGTATCGATCGCGTCAAATATATCAGCCCTGACCATACTTATTTCATCAATGACTAAAAGTTCCAACTCTAGAATTAAATCTAATTTCGCCCGATTGAATTTTTGATGCTTGGTTAATTGGCGTGGATCACAAAAGAAGTCCATAGGATGCCCAGCATCACGAATTGGGATGAAGGTTTTTAAAGGAAGCAAGAATAAAGAATGCAAGGTTATTCCACCAGCATTAATTGCTGCTACTCCGGTAGGTGCAGCAACCATATAATTTTTTTCAGTCTCTTCTAGGATTTCTTTTAGAAGGGTTGTTTTCCCTGTACCAGCCTTTCCAGTAAGAAAGATGTTTCGATTGGTATTTAAAATAAAATCCTTGGCAAGATCTCTTTCCCAGTTTGTTTCAATGTCCGCCATAGCTTGGTCAAATATAAGAATCTATTCAGTGGTTCAATGCTTGAATTTCTTATTCTAAAATTTTGTTTGAAGATTTAATTTAATTCTTACTACAATGAGGCATGATTTTGCTTTCGCAAATGATAGTACTTATATTGGAGAGGTTATGTTTCATCCCTTTATAAAACTTTTATATTCTGAAATTGAATATTTAGAATCATTATGAATGAATTCCAAAAGTATCACAACAAATTACCAGTTGAAGATTTAGTTGAAATAATATTTTTCGAGCGAGGTAAAATTAAAAAGGAAGCAAGAATCTCTGCGAAAGAAGTATTAGGAAATAGGGGAGTCACGAATAAAGAGATGGATGCAATAAGGAAAGAGATTCGTAAAAGGAAAATTTCAGAGTGTAAAGAAAAACTGAAAGAAAAAGATAATGATTATGGTGTTCGAGACTTTTTATGGGATTTTTTAGTGGAAATTGTGCTCTCGTTTATACCTTCTTAAAAGTGATGCAATTTAGAATAGTTGGTGGAATACATGAGTATTCGAATAGTCGTAAGCACAAAGTCGTAGATTATAAATATGAATTTGCGACTTTGAATGGAGTAAAAACGAAAAGTGATTGATTTGTATGTGCGAAGATTAATATATCATGATGATAAGAAAACTAAGTATTTTTTGAAACCGTATTACAATATTTTCATGATTAGTTGTATATGTCTTTTCAGTATATAATGTAGTTGTATGTAAGCAAAGAAGAAAAAACATTAACAACCCAAACACCCGAAAAATTAAATTTAATCGAAAATAAAAAGGGAAGATGAAGTTAAAAGTATTATTACTGGTATTCTGTACAATGGGATTTACGCTTTTATTGGTAGTTGGATTAATTGAAAGAAACGTTGTGAGCCTGCTAATAAGCGAATCCTCAAATGTAAGTGAGGATAATATAAGGCTGACGTTTTCAGCTCTACAAAGAATAGTTGGTGTTCTTCCTTATACTTTGGGAATAATAATAGCTGGAACATTTGTTTTATCTATCACCCAAATCTTCAAGTCAAATAAAAATTTATTATCAATTGCCGTGTTAATTGTCTTATTGATTCCAATGGTATACAATATTTTCATTGCTGATACAGCAGCAGTTGTTGAAGGAATAGAAACAACAAAATTAACAGACGAATTACCAATAGTCAAATCAAGTTTACTTGGAGCTGTAAAACAACATTACTTAGGTTTAATTGGCTTTGCAATAGCAACTATCTTACAGTTAATTTTCACGATGAAGAGCATAACAGATTAGAAGAAAAGAAGCCAGTACACAACCCTATGTGATGACAGCATATCTCTCCTTTGTCGAGAGACGTTGCATACAATTATACGTTATGCTTAATACCCCATGAAATGCGAAAATTTGAAATTTCAAAAGTAAAGGGGAATAATTTATAGTTTAATCCGATTATAATTAATCAGCTAAAAATCAGGCAGATGATGCCATACCTTCTTTGTTTGTTGTGAAAATGGAATATATAATTACCCCCTAATGGCAAAAAGATAAAATGAGTTTAAAAGCAATTAATATAAAGGCAGGTCAGTATGATATTTCTACAGGAGTATCTGAAGCTGAACTGCAAACTTTAGCAACTGACCCTAAAGTTTCTTCCATTCAATTCTCAAGGCCTTTAAGTAATAATGAGATTGATCTTTTGGAAAAAGTTGTTTTTTCACAAAGACCGGATATATCTCTCCGGATTTATGGACATTATTCAGATGAATGTGATTTGAAATTCTTAGAAAGAATACCTTCTATCAGAAAAGTTTCTGCGGATTGCTTAACCAATGCCAAAGGAATACAAATCGTATCTGAATTGAGAATCTTGAGATGCTCGGGGTGGGAATATTTGATTTAGTAGACTTTGGTTTTCTAGACAAGGTAAACCAAAATCTAAAAGAGTTGATGCTTCATCAAACCAATTCCAAGAAGCCAAAAATTTCCTCAATTAATCGTTTTTCCAATCTTGAATATCTGTACTTGGAGGGGCAGCAAAAAGGGATAGAATCCATAAGCGAATTAAAAAATTTACAAAGAATTGTT
>JAHDGF010000036.1 GCA_020627785.1 Saprospiraceae bacterium | reverse complement strand
CTAGTCCCTGCTTCCATGGGTCTGCGACCCAAGCCGTTGACGGAAATGCCTCGCCTCGTGCTGGTGAGAAAGGAGGGAAGTCCTCTTTTAGTAAAAGAAACAAATCCTGTCCATCCTCGAAAAATCCTAGCATCCTGTTCTAAAAATATCCTAGTATCCTGTTCCAAGAAGTTTTTTGAACAGGATATCAGGATTATTAAGGACTTGTCTCGACGAGCGAGACAGACAGGATTAATCGAGTATGCATTTCAAAAGAAAAGAAAGTCCTTCTTTAGTAAGAGAAATAAATCCTGTCCATCCTCGAAAAATCCTAGCATCCTGTTCTAAAAATATCCTACCATCCTTTTCCCAATTAATAAAAAATAAAAGCAAACGGATTCAACCAATTAGACTAACCCATGTTTATAATTCAAATCCCAACTTTATGTCTGAAAAGCCAGCACTTCCGCCAGGGCAAAAAGCCTCAGAAATTTTTCCGCGATTTGGATTGCCGCAATATGCTAACCGTTTCCCAAAGGTTATTGATGAAATCAAAATCACCATCGGTGGTGATTTTCAAGAATTTAAGATTGGTGAAGAACTAAAGATGCTTCCGCGCATCGAACAGACTTCTGACTTTCATTGTGTTACTACGTGGAGTAAATTGGGATTAAACTGGAGTGGATGGAAATTCAGTGATTTGTATGAACAATTGATAGAACCAAAATTAACTGAGCCACTAGATTTTGTCGTCATGAAAACGCAGGATGGTTTCGTGACTAGCTTACCATTGGAAGATTTGCTCAAGCCAAATGTATTGTTGGCTGATTCTTTAAATGGAAAGCCATTGACCATAGAGCATGATGCACCAGTAAGAATTGTTGCTCCAGATCATTATGGATATAAAAATCCAAAACATCTCGATAGTATATTTTTCTATAGAGAAGCTTTTGCAACGAAGAAAGGAATCTGGCAGTTCATTGATCATCCGAGAGCTAGAGTGTCAGAGGAAGAAAGAGCGAGAAAAGGGCCAGGCCTACTCTATCGTTTCTTATATAGATTCGGAAGAAGAGGAACGATCAAGGATTTTGAAAAAGCGATGAAAGAATACCGAGAAAAGAATCAATGATTATATTCTATAAATTCATTATTGAAAATCCGAACAAAGTCATACACACGTAGGTTAACTTAGAGAATAAAATTATAACTATCTCTGGACAATGGAAATTACAAAGTATAACCAAGTATGGGAGATTTGGCTTGAACACAAGGAAAGACTCCAAGCTTACATTGGGTCAAAGTATAAAAATAAAGGACTAGCTGAAGAGGCAACGCAGGAGGTCCTATTGAAGATATACAAATCATGTTGTTCTGGAAATAGCATCAATAATCTAAACTCGTGGCTTTATCAAATTTCAAACAATGTAGCCATTGATCTCATCAAGAAAGAAAAGAAGAATACCAAAGAATTCACCATTGACCAAAATGAATCGGAGTCCAAGAGCCTAACAGAAATATCAGAGGTTTTAAAACCACTCATTTCTTTATTGCCAGAAAAATATTCGATTCCTCTTAAGATGGCAGACATAGATGGGATTCCTCAAAAAGAAATTGCAGACTTTCTTGATTTAGGCATTAGTGCCACTAAAACTAGAATTCAAAGAGCCAGAAAACTATTAAAGGAGGAGATTATGACTTGTTTTCATTTAGAATTAGATAAAAATGGTATTCCAATTACGGCCAGCTTAAAAGATAACTATCTAGCTATCAAACAGTTAAAAAATAAATGCTAAATTTTGCGTCTTTTTAGTCCTATGCACAGTCTTGGGGATGAATATTATTTAAAACATTTAAAAGACAGAAAAATGAAAACGTTCCATGTTCATGTTAGGGTTAAAAACATCGAAGAAAGTGTGGCCTTCTATAATTCACTATTTAATACGCAACCGACGGTCAGTAAATCAGACTATGCTAAATGGATGCTTGAAGATCCGAAAATCAATTTTGCGATTTCTTCTGGTCATGAAGCATTAGGAATTGAGCATCTTGGAATTCAAGTGGATAGTAAAGAAGCGCTGAGTGAAGTTTATCAAAATATGGAGTCAGCTAAAGGAGAAATATTTGAGGAGGGAGAATGTACTTGCTGTTATTCTAAAAGTCAAAAGTCATGGATTACTGATCCACAAGGAGTTGATTGGGAAGCATTTTACACCCATGGGGCGGCAACCGTATACGGTGAAGGGATTAATGCTAGACCAGCCCCTGAAGTGATGGAGCAATGGTCTGGCAATGATGCCATTGATGCTAAAATTGAAGAATAGAAATGCATTGGTTTTTTGTTAGAAATTAAGATTGAAAAGTAAGCGAGGAAACTGTTCGCTAGGATGGTTTTCTCCTTTTTAAAAATACTTATGAAAAATTTAAGTTTGAAACATTACCTTATTTTACTCTGCTCGTTCTTGGCCTCTTGTTCTATGAACACGCTCGAACCAAATCCAATTGAGATTGCCTTAGAAAATAACATTGAAGTTTCAGAGCATCGATTTTTGGCCTTAGGTGATTCTTATACGATTGGTCAGAGTGTGCCTATCAATGAACGTTGGCCCAATCAATTGGCGGAGCGATTAATGAATGAAGTTAATAAGATATCGGAAGTCAACATCATCGCTCAGACTGGTTGGACCACTGGAAATCTATTGCAAGCCATTGAATCGGAGGGTCCTAGCACGCATGATTTGGTGTCCCTTCTTATTGGTGTTAATAATCAATTTCAGAACCAAGACTTTGGAGTTTTTGAAAGTCAATTGGAGGAGCTGATTGAAAAGTCAATAGAATTGGCTGGAGGAAATAAGGATCGTGTATTTATCGTTTCCATTCCAGATTATGGTGTAACTCCTTTTGGTGCTAACAATGCAGAAACCATCGCAGAAGAATTAGATGCGTATAATGAATATCTGCGAACTCGAAGCGAAGCTCTCGGCCTACCCTTTATAAATATTACAGAGATATCACGGATGCTTGAAGGTGACAACCAAGCACTGGCGAGCGATGGACTTCATCCAAGTGGATTTCAATATGGTCTTTGGGTAGATGAGATACTTCCTGTTGTCAGAACGATGTTATCTAAATAATATGAGTTAAAAAGGATTTGAAAATTTAGGGTCTGACATAAATTCATGATCCGTCAATGTTTTTAGAAAGGCGACCAGATCACTTTTATCATGTTCGTCTAAGCCTAGATCGCCACCGAGGACCCAGTCCAATTCTGGATGGTCTTGAACACCACTATTATAATGCTCCACAACTTCCTCTAGTGTCTCAAATCTACCATCGTGCATGTATGGAGCAGTCTCAGCAATATTTCTCAGACTTGGAATCTTAAACTTCCCATTACCTGCTCCTTCATCTTCATAATCCATGTCTAGACCAATGTTGGCAGATCGTCTCCATGAAGCAGCCATATGATCACCTTGATGACAGCTAGCACATTTAGCGTCGCCGAAAAATAGATCTTTACCCCTTAGTTCATCAATGGAAAAATTGATGAAATTAATATCTACCCCTTTGTCATATTTTGAATTATAAGAGATCATAGATTTGACGAAAGTGGACAACATATGTTCTACGCGCTCCTCTGTTATCTCTTCTCCAGTAACTTCATCAAAAAGACGGACGTATTCTTCGATGCCTTTCAACTTTGTAACCAATTCTTCTGTGCTTCTCATTCCCATCTCAATGTGGTTAGAGATTGGGTCTAAAATATGATTCTGAACATCACCATTGTGACCTTCCCAAAAAGTGGACACATGATAACCGACGTTAACCAAGGCCATCGAGTTTCTTGAAGTTTTATAATTTTCCAATCCTGGACTAAAGTCTAAGCCATCTGCAAAGGCCTTAGATTGTACATGACAATTGGCACAAGCAATAGAGTTGTTTAATGACAATCGATTATCGTAAAAAAGCAATCGCCCTAAAGCTGCATATTCATCAATTTTAGGAGCTGATCCAAATTGAGCAAAACCAGAAAAAGGTATTTCTTCTTCAAAGTAGTCGTACACTTCTAATTCTAATTCAGCCTTGTTTGAACTTTCTGGAAAATCATTTGCGCAAGCGTAAACAAGAAAAGTCAGCATTAATAAAAATAGTACTCGTAACATCTACTTGTTTTTATTGAAATAATAAAATAAAATTATAGACCCAGGTAAATCAAAAACATCTTGTACACGAATGGTGGTATCTGTAAAATTTAACTCCGGTGTAAATTCTGATCGAAAACTATCAACCGAATAGCTCGCAGATAAATAAAATCCAGCCTCTGTATAAATACTTACGCGTGGAGATATCCGAAATTCCAATCCGAGAAAAGGGCCGAGTAAGGCCTCAATGCTTTGATCGAGATTAGAGTTAAAACTTATGCCTTCTTCATCGTTGGAATCAAGTACATTTCGTTGATTTAGAAAATAACTCAAATGTAATTCAGTACCATATCGAATGTATCCATTTTTAAAAACCCGTTTGCGCTTTCCTCTACTGATTTTATAGTCTACATTAAAACGAGCATCATCTCTATCTATATCACTTTGATTGTTCTCAAAAGTTCCGAAAATATCTATATCAAAAGCATGCCTGGTAAATTTATCATTTTCCCTGTGCTTCATGACATGAAGTAAGAAATCTCCACGCCTTCCAATGGTATTATCGAAGGGTAAGAAATTATTGATAAAAGTGGCATCAATCCCAGCTGCAAACTGAAAGGTATCTTTATTTATTTCTTGGGCTTGAAGCGATCCAAAAGTTAAGAAACAGACAAAGGCCCAAAGTAATTTTATAGAAGTTTTGTTCATCAAATATAATTTCTAATCGGTTTTAGCTAAAGGTAAAGATTTTATAAGTACTAAGAAATATGCATGCGCGAATTTAAGATAAACACCCGTCTTAAACCGTTAAATTGAAAAGCAAACAAACAATGACTGCCTGAAATGTGCGCTGTAAGTGTACGTTTTTGAGCATTTCTGCGTCTTAAAAGCATAACACTTTACCATGTTCCGCATCCTACTTTCTTGTCTTTTCATTCTAGTTACTTACCACCAAGGTATTTCACAGAGCGATGTTAATGATATAAGACTTTTTCTAAAGCAATGTGACAATGGTAATTATGCATTGATGGATCAGAATGGGAAGCAATATACCGCATGTGATTACCAAGAACTTATAAAAAAAAGGAATAATTACTGCCTAGGACGATTGCAGGATTCTTCCATTGTTATACTGAATCCTATTGGACAAATTATATCCAATCCTATCAGCGTTAAGGAACCCATACTAGAAGATGTTTACTTCCAATTAAAGAAACTAAATGCCGATAAGGTATATCATTATCAAGTTGAAAATGAGTGTTTTCTACACTACGGTAAAACCAACAAAACCTTGGGACCATTTTTACCGAAACATAAGCTTGATAAAAATTCACTATCGAATGTAAATCATAGAATTCGTAATCACCTAAACACGGTAAAATTTGACTATGGCAAGGTTATATTATTGAGACCAGATTCAACGACCGTCGTATTTGATACAATCGGTCTGAAATTAAATATTGAAGCCCTAGAAAATATTAGCATTCTCGATGATGAATTTTATTCTGGAAAATCGAAGAATGGTCTAACCCAAATACGGAACTTCGAAGGGAGACTCATCTATGAAGGAACACATGATGACATTAATAAAAATAAGAACGGCTTCAGTGCCTGGTCACACGATCATCAAATGACCTATGAACCTTTGACTACTTATCTGGATGAAGAGGGGAATACTCTGGTAGAAAATGTACAATACATTGCACCAGGCCATCATTTATACTCAGATTATGGGGCAAAATTATACGCTACTAAATCGCATCAAACTTATGCACTTTTAGACTCCTTATTCAATCCAATCTTAAAGTTAAATAACAGAATTATTTCTATTCTTGGAGAAGAACTATTTTCCATTCAAGATGAGAACAAAGAAACAATCAAGGTTTACAAAGGTGATACGACACAGTTGGTATTAGAAAACATACAAAAGCTTCTACCACTAGGTGACGGAATAAACATTGTAGAAAAAGACCATAGGAAATATTTCTACGATGCAGACTATCAAAAAATTGGAAATACATCTTATCAGTCCATTGAGCGATTAAAGAATTCAAGCGCAGAAAAAAATTACTTATATGTGAACGATGGTGAAATAGGCTTGCTAGACTCAACCTTAACTAAAGTTTGGACCACCAAAGGAGATTCTCTATTCATCTTATGGAATAAAAGTTATCAAAATAAATCGCTCATTAAAGATTCACTGCGATCTTTCAGAGTAAATGAAAAATTTGGAATCATTGACATCAAAAAGGGAAAGGCCATGGAGTTAAAAAGTGATGACCCGATCTTCATGCCTAAATGTAAAGACCTTGCCATTTTTACCAAAGATGAAAACTATGGCCTCTACCACTTTCCTTCAAAAATTAAATTCCCCGCCAAGTATTCGAAAATATCAGTTTCTAATTTCAGAGATCCGTCCCATTGTTTAGATTATAGAATTCAAGCCATACTACCAAACGGTGAGAAAGAATACTTCTTCACAAAAGGGGATCAAATTTATCTTCAAAACAACTTAGACTTAGAGGGATTAGGCTGTCTTCAAGAGTATCGAATTCAAAGAGGAGTAAGGACTAACCTGCTTATTTCAAAAGCTACAAACACTCCTGTTTTTGAAAGACCAGGTAATGCCATGAAATTGATTGAGGACGATTCAGGAGAAGTGAAATATATCAGCTCTTGGGAAGAAGAGGGATTAATTTTTTATGATCTTGATTTTAACAGATTAAATCCTGAAGGTTCGAACTGGAAAATGAAACACAGAATGAAGAAGGTTCCACTTCCCTACTTCCAGGTGACTCAAAAGACTCGGAAGATCACACCTCAAGATATTAAAACCATGAAAGAAAATGGTAGTGACAGAATATTCGATGGGACGACGGGTCTCTTTAATTTTGATACGGTTGAGTATACCTTAGAGATGAAATATGATGATGTCAGACAGATCGGAGAAGGTCTTGTGGCTGTTGTCAATTATCATAAGATCGCTGTCGCAAACTTAGAAGGCGAATTTTTAACGGATTTCATCTTTCACTCAGTGGATGAATTTATTGAGGGTTATGCTGTTGCGAAGAATCTTGAAGGTCAATATTTGATCATAAATAAAAAAGGAGGAAATTACTTCAATCGTACTTTTAAAAACGCAGCCATTGTGAAAACAAAAAATGACAGCGGGAAGGAAAATATTTTATTCTCGGTTGTTGAAAATGATGCCAAGCAGACGAGTCAATTGATCGATACTCGAGGAGATATAAAGGCAGAACTACCCTCCGGTATGATCTATCGTACTCTGAAAGGACCTTTGGATGTCTGCGAAAAATCAGATCAGCGGACGGTATTAGAAAGTGTTTTGGTTCAAGACGGCACTGGCACTGAATTATTCAAGGCAGACAAGGTTGTTTCCGTAAAACATTCGGATGGACATTACTATCATGCCATCGCAGGAAATAAACAACTGATGCTGAATCATGCAGGTAAGGTTTTGTTTACGCTACCCTTTGACCAATCACACCTTAACCTGTGGAAAGGAAATGGAGATCCTTTGAATCCAGATTATTTCTGTATTTATCATCCAGTAAAAAATAGCATAAAAAAGGCCAGCATTTATACTTTAGATGGTACACTCTTAGTTGAAGACGCCATACAGATGAAGAACAATTCTTTTGGACAGCATGTCTTTATGAAGGGGGATAAAACATACCTAATTCCTCCTGCGAATTAAATCTTGCTTGAGTAAGCTCAGTATATACTACTACCACATTTATTGATGATGGCTTGATTGAGCAAGATCAAAATCCTCTTAAATATTGAAAGGCAAATCACAAAACAATAAGATAAAGATGGAAAGTTCCATCTAAAATGTCACACTTTAAAATTTAGGGCCTTATAGATATGAGCGTGATAATCGCTCTTTAAGAGATATGTAGGCTTCTTAGCCCAAGAAAGATAAGTAAGTAATCTTTGTCAGAAATAATTTCAAATAGTCAACCGGAGGATTATTTGAACAAATTCGATGAAGGTTCAAAACCTTTAGTAAATCAACGTGGACAAATACCCAACTTTGAGGGCAGGCTTTATGGTCTGCCCTTTTTTTATTTATTGAACTCCGCTTACATCTATTTATGATTATCTTTAGAAATACATGTAATCAAATACCCACTTATAATTTCTAATGCAAAAAAAGATTTACATAGTTCTATTTAGCTTGACATCTATCATATGCTATTCTCAAAAAACTTACCAACTAGACTCAATATTGTACTACCATTGGGATGAGACAATCAATGATTGGAAGCTCAAAAAGGTCGATCAAATTCAATATATAAATGAGGTTGATTTCTATACCTATAAAATAGATATTCAAAAAGAAGCCAGGGTGTTTAAATCGAAAAAATTAATGGAGCATGATGCTTCAAAAAATCCAATCACAGATACTTCCTTTAAGTGTAAGGATATAGATACCTGCAGGCCGGCAAGCCAATTGAATAAAATTTATGACAACTTAGACAATCTCATAAAAATTTCGTTTTCATCGTATGACACAATTACAAAGCAATGGAAACCCAATAGAACCATCGAATATATTGAATATGATGAATTTGGAAATTACAAAGAAGAGAGATTTGCTGATATTAACAAAGACTTAGAATTTGAAATCTTTGCCAGAAATATAAATCAACTTTTTTACGATAAAAATGTATTGGACAGTTTGATCATGACTTCATCAAATCACGGATCTGAATTAAAACGTTATTTTAAATATCATTTCTCAGACAATGGTCTTAAACTTAAGGAGATTGAATATGCTGAAGAAGTTTACAAATATTCAGAGGAAACCTACAGCTATGATTCTCGTGAAAACTTGATTGAAACCTTAACACAGAAAGGAAGGCAAAACACAAGAAGAAGATATTACTATGATGAATTCAACAACCTGAAATTTGAAATCTATGATAAATTAAAAAATAACGAGTGGATTGGTAAAAGCCAAAAAGAATATTTTTGGTCTGAACATTAAGTTGAAAATAAACTTCGAATGATCTAATGATTTTATGATAAACAAAAGACTCACCTTCATACTTTTTCTACTCGCCACATCTGTCTTGTTGACTCAAGCACAGGAAAACAATGCCCTACTCTGCTCTGACGGAATCGACAATGATGGAGATGGATTGATAGATTGTGATGATGATGAATGTGTTTCTATACCAAATTTCGGATGTGCTACTTGCACCACCGGCTTGAGCTTTGCGGATGTGGTCATTGATTATCAATCAGGTTGTCCTGCGATAGATCAGAATCCTGAAGGTGCCATCGGAGTCGCAGATTACTGGGGGAATAATTTTGACGAACCTGAGTTTGTTTTTTTAGGAGAAGGTGGATTCATCAAGCTTGGGTTTACAGATAATCTCATATCTAATTCAGGAGATAATCAAGATGATGTATTTGTTTTTGAGGTAGGACCTGCCGTAGAATCAACCATGATTTCCTTAAGACCTCAAAATGCATTTACAGAAAATCAACTTATCATGAATGGCATCCCTGATACTAATGGGGATGGTTTCTATTTTATTTCGGATATCGGGGGTGCAACATCAGCGTTGGACATTGACGCCATTTTAACTGGGTATCCTAGTGGCTCACTTCTTTTTGATGCGATTGAATTGATGGATGTTGATGACATGCCATGTACACCAAATACACCAGGCGCAGACATTGATGCAGTTTGTGCCATTTACTCCGTTGATTGCAATGGCGTACAAAACGGAACTGCTGTACTTGATGCTTGTGATGAATGCCTAGAGCTAAGTGATCCAAATTTTAATCAGTCCTGTGCAGATTGTCTTGGTATTCCAGATGGCTTGGCCGTCCTAGATGAATGTGGCGATTGCTACCTGCCAGACGACCCAAATTTCAACTCAGGTTGTACCGATTGCCTAGGGGTGGTTAACGGAACTGCAATTATAGATGAATGCGGGGACTGTCTTCAACCAGATGATCCTAACTTTAATCAATCGTGCATCGATTGTTTAGGCACTCCAAATGGTGAAGCAATCATTGATGAGTGCGGTGATTGTTACCTACCCAATGACCCAGAATTCAACATGGCTTGTGCTGATTGTCAAGGAACAGCGAACGGACTTGCCGTCCTAGATGAATGTGGCGATTGCTACCTACCAGACGACCCAAATTTCAACTCAGGATGTACTGATTGCCTAGGGATAGTTAACGGAACTGCAATAATAGATGAATGCGGGGACTGCCTTCAACCAGATGATCCAATCATTGATCAGTCTTGCATCGATTGTTTGGGAACTCCAAATGGAAATGCAATAATCGACGAATGCGGCGATTGCTACCTCCCCGATGACCCTAACTTTAATCTGGAATGCTCCGATTGTGAAGGAATACCGAATGGAACAGCCACCTTTGATACCTGTGGTGTTTGTTTGAGACTAGATGATGAACTTTTTAATCTGACCTGTTTTGAATGTGAGATTTTTATTCCCAACGTATTCACTCCTGACGAAGAAATGAATAATGATTACTTTAAAATATATACCTGTCAAGATTACAAAATCGACATTACAAAATTCATCATTTTTGATCGCTGGGGAAATCGCATGTACGAACAAAAAACAAGCCAAAGCATCAATGATTTTGTTGGCTGGGATGGAAATTACAATAATGAAAAATTAAATCCTGGCGTTTTCACCTATATCATAGAGATTGTAAATCATGTAAACAAAGTAACATTGGAAACAGGGACGGTTACGCTTTTAAGGTAAAATTGAAATCTAATCGTTGTAAGATGTGATAAAACGGATATACCTGTTTTCTTATATCTGGATGGAGTTATTGTGGAAGAATAAATTGAAAAAAAGGGACCACCATATACATGATGACCCCTTTAAGTATAATTTTATAATAACTTTTATAGAAATATGATGGGATAAGATTTTGAATCTTCTTGGGAATCTACATTTATGAAATATAATCCAGATGCCATGGAGCTTTCCCTATTGATTTCTAATGTTGCCTCCGTTGTTTTGTATTTAGTAATCAAGTGGCCAGATACTGAATACATTGTAACAAGTCTTGGTTTTTTAGATCCAAAATTCAAGGTCAATTGATCCGTGACTGGATTGGGGGCATAGCTAAACTCAGACTCAAGTTCTTCAACAGAACTTGTCATGGTAGAAGTCAAAGTTAAATCACTTTTAAGATAATCAGGATCTACCGTTTCATTATTGATTTCTGGATGTAGGGATATTAAGTCACTTAACTTTCCGTCTTCTAATGCGGTTAGCTTGATAGAAAATTCAACCTCACTCACTGCACTTCCAGAAATAAAGGAAGCCGCCATCTGGTAGTTTTCAATGTTTGACCTAAATCCATCATTGTCACCATTTGGAATGAAATCTTCAAAGATCAGTTCCTCTGATTGTAGTCCAAAGGTGACTGCCCTAAGATCTCCATCACTAAGTACAGAAAATGGAATCTCATAACTCTCACCAGCAACTAGTGCTTGATCCATAAAATTTAATTGAGTTAGACTCCTAGATGAAACAACATCATCACCTGTAAAATCTGCCGTTGAATTTACATCACCTGATTTAAAGACTTCTACGTTGAGTATATTATCTACTAAATCTGCATCCGTGAATTCCAGGCTTCCATAGTCAGGATTAAAATTAAAAGGATCTAAGGTTGGGAAAGTAAACCCAGTTGGTACGACATAATAATTTTGGTAGTCATTGTCCACTGTAAATGAAAGCATCATTGTAATCAATTCTGCTATATCAGTTGTGCTTACTGTTCCGTTTCCATTCCAATCAGCACAAATAATTTCTCTCGGACCAGGAAAGCCATCAACAAGCCAGTCAAGTATCAAAATTACATCAACAGCATCAACTCCATTATCATAAAAACCATCCTGTGGTTCCACTTCGATTAAGTAGTTAGTTGCCGCAGGAACATCTTCTTCAGGCGATGAAGAACAACCTGGGGTTATGTTCGGATCACAATCATTGGCATCAAATAATCCATCACCGTTTATATCTTCACCAGGATCCTCAACATCATTAAAATTAGTATCCCAGCAATCCGGACAATCAAAAATATCAGCGATTCCATTTCCATCAAAATCCTCTCCAGGATCAAATATACCATTGCCGTTTGTATCCCAACAACGGATTCCACCAGCACAATCTGCGCTGTTAAAAATCCCATCAATATTTGTATCTTCACTAGGCTCATTAATCCCGTTCATATTGGTATCCCAGCAATTTCCGTCGACTGAACTTAAAGCATAGGAGATTGAATTTACCGATAAGGTATATCCCAAGCAGGCCCCTTCTCTATTTATTTGAGGACCATCAAATTGAGCGGAGGTCTCTAAAACGAGGAAAAAGAAAAATGTGGTTAAATAAATATATTTCATAATAAATTATTTTCTAATTAAAAATTAATAGTGAAGCCCGAGGTTAATCCAGGCAAGAAATAACGTTTCTGAAATGCGTTCGTTTGATACAGATCAGAAACTGAAAATTTTGATTGTCCACCAACATGGAAGTTCATATTTGTGGAAACAAAATATTGCAACCTTAAGCCTAGCAAAAGATAATTACTGCTTCGATCATTTAATCGCGTTAAGGTGTCAGTAGATAGATTGTACTCTACCCCATTAAGGTCCTGCTCATAACCAGATTGCCACGCCTTCAGACTATATTCAAATCCTGCATCTGCAATGATTCCCCATCGATTCTTAAATTTATTTCCGTAATGCACTTGTACTGGAATGGCCAAAGAAGAATATGACACATACCGTCGATATGTACTCACTACATTGTGAGGCACCATCCCTGGTTCGGTTATGTAGTATGAACCATCCACAGTATTTACCTGACCTATTATAATTTCACCGGGTAGATCTCGGATTGACTGTCTTGTATTAAAAGCCTCTTGATTAATTTTACTAAAACTTATTCCAGAAGAGATTGACCAACGTTCTGAAAAGTTATAGCTAACGGATAAGGCACCTTCTATGGCTTCTAAAGGGTCTTCAATTTGTACTCTTAAATCTATCAGATCATTGTCATTGCCTCCATATTGTGCTTTTGGAATATAATAACCAAAAGCCAATCCCAGACCCCAACGGGCATATGTGTTATCTTTCGTGACTTTTTCATCCTCTTGATTTGGTTTGGAAGCAACTGTTGTGTTTCCGGTTTTACTTTGCTCTGGCGATTTCGAAATTTTGCCAATGTCATCCTGGTGGTTTTTAAGATCTTTAGGCTCAGGAATTACTGGCTGATTTTCATTTAATTTAACCGTAGAATTATTTTCGTCAGTAGAATTGTTTTCACCAGAATTTCCCTTGACTTCAGATTTATCATGCATGACTTCTTCACCCATTTCCTTTCCCATTGATGATGTTGTCGTCTCAGAGATCTTATTCAATTTCTTCTCAGCATCACCAACTTCAACATTATTCTGGTTTTCATCCTGCGTGTTTAAATTCTTACGCACCTCATTTTCTATGCCTGGAAGAACAGTTGATATTAATTCTTGATTTTCGTTGCATAGCGTAGCTTCAGATCGGCGCGCAGTCACATCATTATTTTCTCTTTGCTTTCGCAAATTTTCATCCGCTTTTAAAACGTCAGGATTTCTTTCTACTGTTACTTCATTTACCTTAATTACTTTCTTTGCGGATTCATTACTTATTAATACCTCAGACAGGTTCTGGCTTTCATTTACATCATTTGATACGTCTGCATTTACGGGTAGTACTCTATTCTTTTTAGTTTCGATTTTCGCATTTGTAAGATCACTTTCTTCATCATTCAATGACGGGGTAACATCATCAATTTTCTGTACTACTTCAGAGATTGATGTATTTTTTTCCTGCCCTAGATAAATGTTCTCCTGAGTCAACAGAAATCCTCCAAGAAGTATAACTGCAACTCCTATTGGCCACCAAAAAATAAACCGCCTCCGCTTCTTTTTCACCGGTAGTTCCGCTTCAAGTTTATCCCACATGGCTGAGTTATCAACTTCATCACCAGAACGGTTTCTCAATTTATCGCCTAGATGCTCTTCAAAATCTTTATAGCTCATTTCTCGCAATTCTATTCATTAAAAAATATTTTTCCTTCAGTAACTTTCTTGCCTTAAAAAGGTGCGCCCTTGATGTAACTACTTTGAAATCCATGGCCTCTGCAATTTCTGTATGTGACAAACCATCTACTACATGCATTAAAAAAACTGCCCTCGACACCTTAGGTACCACCTCTAATAAATTAAGAAGTTCTTCACATTCCATTTTATCATAGATTTTACTAACCTCCACATAAGACCCTTCATCCGCATAGTTGTCAAGATGCTCCAAGGTCCTGTCCTTCCTGATCATCTTCCAGCAAACCCTAATCACAATTCTCTTGATCCACCCATCAAAACTCCCTTGATCTTTGAAATTTTTAAGACTCTTAAAAATTTCTATCCAAGCTACATGGCAAGCCTCTTTAGCCTCCTCATTATCTTTTAAATAATTTAGAGCAATGGCATACAACCTCTTATTATACATTTCAAATAAGGTACGTTGTGCCTTTCGGTCATTTTCTGTACAGAGCGATATGATATGTGAAATCTCGTGCTTTACCATTATTGCGTTCGCAAGGCCTTAAAGGTCCCATTGATTGTGCCTTGATCATTAAATCTTCCAGTTACGTATTCTCCTACATTTCCTAAATTTATAATCTCCACCTGAAATCCATCGATCGGAGTTTTTTGAACTAAGCCATTAGACAATTCGAGAAATAAGAAAAAATTTCCGTCAAAGGTTCCTTCACTTGTACCCAGCGCACCAAGTACTAAATTGTAGGCCCCTTCTGGACCTAAGTCATCGTCACTTGCCGTTATGATTATTTCTTCAGGAGTCACCTTTGCTTCACAATTTGGGTTAGTAACAATGGGATCATTGGTAGTTCCTTGTTCTAAGACCAAGTATAATCCTTCCGGTAAAGTGTCACCACAGGCTTTAAGGTTATATACATTTGTGGAAACGCCATAATCTAAATTCTCTATCTGTTCTGGCGATTGCTCAAATTCATTCAAATCAGTAGCCACAAAAGTCACCTCAGTTTCATTCAAGTCGCATACGACAAATGAAATGGAATAAGTCCCATCATCAACATATAAATCAGCAAAGGTGCCAAAGGCCGTTTCAATGGTTACAAATCCATTAGTGACAGGCTCGTTGCAATTCTCAACGGTTCCAGTAACTGTCACAAACCCATTAGCAGGCATGGTATTTATATTAATAATTTCATTCGCATCTCCTTCTGCATATGGACCAATATCAGTCACGTAATATGATTGACCACAATTGCCTTTCATCTCTAGGCTAATGACCTGATCAGAAGGAACTAAAGCGCAAAAGACATTCGTCCTGATCAACTCACCGGACGCCACACCCAATGAAGAGGTCAAACAAAATTCACCATACTCCAAAGGATCTCCATTGGGATCAAAGAAATTCAAACACAGATTTGTATACGGACCAGGTATGTCACAATTCCACCAAGTGAAGTGATTGACTTTACCGACGTACATATTCCCTGATCGAGTGGCTACTCCTTCTTCAATCCATACACCTAAATCCTCATCAAAAAACCAAAGTGGAATCTCATCAGGGGCCACTCCCTGAACATCGGCTGGAATAGGGAAATTTAATTCTGCTTGAAACCCTTCCGTAATTTGCAATTGATTTCCAGCGGGGTCTTGAAGTTCGACACCAATCATCCCAAAGGTCTGCAAAAACTGTGTCTCACCAGATTCTCTAACGCCTAAGAGCGCACCGGGCATTAGGGTTGTTGTTTCATTTGCTGTTGGATCAAGCCATAGCATGTTGGCAATCACATCACCATCATAAGTCACTCCATTTAATGAAACTGCATTTTCAGGAATGACTAAAGCAGAGCCATCAGATAAAACCATATTAACACCATCGGCAGCAGGAAAGGTCTTTGTTTCTTCATATTCAGGCAAAGTCATAATCACCACCGCTTCATTATCTACCCCATTGGGTTGATACTGCTCACCACCCACAAAGTATCCAACTTTTTCAGCCTTAAGGTAAAGTCCAGTAGTAGGTGCTAAAACTTCATCAGCAGTATAGAAACCATATTGATCTGTATTGAACTCACTTGTTCCTATCGTAACTTTTGCGCCTGCAATTCCCTGCCCATCTACATCTATGACTCGGCCTCTAAGGTCTAGTTCTGTGAAGCTCGGAACATCAATGGGATCAATGGGATCTACTACTTCACCAATCAAGGCATCTTCACGACACGCACTGATCAGCAGAAGTCCAAGGAAACCAAATAAAAGTATTCTATTCTCCATTTTGCTTGTTTTGCCTATTAAGTGTTGGGATCTAACCTTAGCGTTTACTCTATTTCTAAATTTATTGAAGAAAATTTTATGAAAGGAGCAAACGCCCTTTAATTGTTAGGTTTTTAACCTAAAAAAAAATAAGAAAACCAATACGGCATACATTCTTGACAATCTTTTCCACATCCTGTCTGAATTAACCTCAAGAACCAATACAGAATTAGTATCCTTCAACACAACAATCTAAAATTCTACCATTGACTACATATTAATTTACGAGTATATTTAGACTCTTGCATTATTAAAACACCAATGACTTCATAGCAATGAAATTAAGCCAAAGGAAAGTTTTATGTCTACTATTGGTTTCAACACTCCTCTCTAATTGCAAAATGAATAGGTTCTCCCCTGGAATAAAAACTGCATCTGTATCCATATTTCCTATGTATCAAAACGGAATGTGGGGATATAATAAAAATGATGGGAGTACCTTATTAAACCCTCAATTTGAAGAAGCACATCTTCTTAGTTATGGCTTAGCAAGAGTTAAGAAAAATGGAAAGTATGGTTTTATAAATGAGGATGGCAAACTGGTCATAAAATGTAAATATGATGAGGCGAATGATTTCAAAATGCCTAGACCTCTTCCTTTGAGTCACTTCATTTCAAAGGTAAAAGTTCAAGGAAAAATTAAATACATAAACCAAAATAGAAAGAAAGTATCACACAGTAAGGACGAACAATTAAACCATTTACTAAAAATAGCACAACCAATTAAAGTACCCTCTTCCATCGGCAAACATGTAATCCAGGATGGCAACAAATATGAATTAGAGTTTAATTATTTGGTTGAAGATCAGGATGGTAATTCCGTAAGTTTTACAGACACCACAAACTTTAAAATAGATACCCTATTTCTCATCAACAATGTAGCAATTGCTTGCAAATCCAACGGAAAATATGGAATTGTTTCTAAGTCTCAATTAAATGGCATTCCTTTAAATAAAAATCCTTTTCACAAACACATTTTCGAGAAAGGAAATCACGAGCTGAAAATAAATTTCATCTACGACGATCTATTTATATTAAAGACTGCTCAGAATCAAAATACTCATTTCTATTTTGCAGCGAAAAAAAATAATAACTGGGGGATCATTGATGTTAGGGGAAAGCAATTCATTCCTTACGTTTATCGCTCAATAAAAAGTATAGAAATGCAGGGACATGCACTTGTAGAATATGAGCAAGGTAAATTGGGTTATGTTTCAATTAATAGTTCTTATGATAAGAATAGGGAGATTATTTACTCCTACATGGAACATTTCAAAAGATGAATGAAGCTCACATAATGTTCTCAGATAAGTATCCTAGATCAGGATGAAGCAAATACCTCAACTTAAGCTGGAATTTAACTAAGTCGACCGTCAGAGAAAAAGTTACACTGTACATTCCTAGAAAAAATATTGTAATTTCATGATATGATAATTACGAATAGAATGAAGACTTCCATCCCATTTATATTTTTACTTTTTTGCTGTAGCAATTATTCAGTAGCGCAAGACATTGAAATTCCCGACCCACTTTTTTTTACTGAGTTGATAGAAAATGGCGTAGATATAGATGGGGATGGAGTGATTCAGTTATCGGAAGCTGAAATTATAACTGACTTGGTCATACAAGATCCAGCAATAGAATCTATCAAAGGCATCGAAAATTTTACTTCTCTACACTGGCTCGATATTTTTCATTGTAATCTCTTAGACACCATTGACCTATCAAGTAACATAAATTTAGAAGGACTACAACTTTTAGATACTGAATTTGATTTTCTAGATATTAGTAATTGCCTTCAGCTACATACATTGTTTGTTACTAATATTAATTCCATTCTTAAGCCATTGGACATTGATTTAAAATCAAACGTCGGCCTTGAGTTTGTGGGCCTTTATGGAGTAATGATTAGTAGTTTGCAATTTGGAAATCATCCTGTATTAAATCATCTTGAAATGGATAATGTAGTTGGCCTAAGGTCTTTAGATTTAAGCGGCGCTACAGGTCTAGAATTTTTGTACATAATTTTAGCACCTGATTTAAAAGAATTAAATGTATCGAATTCAGAAATTCTCTTCGATGTTATTTTATTAGATACTCAGATAGATGTTCTAGATTTCACGAATAGCCCCACTTTGGATAATCTATTGGTTGATCGTGGTATTGAATTTATGAATCTTAAAAACGCAAACTTAAACGCGGTGTTCATAGATTGTGCCATAAACAACCGTCTACAAGTAATCTGTGTTGATGAAAACAATATTCAGAATGTAGAAGCAGGGCTCCCCCTTTGTTCTCCACAGGATGAAGTTGATATCATATTAGACTGCTTTCCTTTTACCCAATTCACGCAACGCTTGATTTTATCTGAATTCTTGGATACGCTAGGCAATGGGAATTGCAATGCAGTCGTAGATCCTTCAATAAATTTAAAATTTGAAATTGAATCACTCACCAATGATACGGCTTCATATAATGGATATAAGATTCAGCAATTTTCTGGTTTTTATCGACTTCCAAAAGATCAACTAAAAATAACTCCGCTTATTGATCAATTAAACAACAATTATACGACTACACCTACGTCCTTTGAGTTAGATTTTACAACTACTGAAGAAATAACAGAAGAAATATGTTTTACAGCAATCAACACCATCACGGATGTGGCCATCGAATTATTTCCAATAGATGATGCGAGGCCAGGTTTTGAAGCAACATATATTTTAAGATATCGCAACATTGGAACCTTGACTTCCGATGGAAGTATTACTTTGAGTTTTGAAGACGAGTTCATCACCTTTGTCTCTGCCTCTGAAGCGGTGGTAGAAGATTCTGGTGAATTGACTTTTGAATATGCTGGGCTCAAACCATTTGAAGAACGCAACATATCATTAGTCTTTCGACTAAATACACCGACCGACCCCATGCCCCTCGATCAAGGAGATTTTATAAACTTTAATGCCTTCATTTTTCCTGATCAATTTGACGTCATGCGACAAGATAATTTCACCACTTTATCGCAGGAAGTAATAAATTCATTCGACCCCAACGATAAAACATGTTTTCAAGGCCCTACCCTCATGGATACACTCGTAGGCCGAAGCTTGGATTATAGAATTAGATTTGAGAATATTGGTACTGCATCGGCCGTCCATGTTTTTATAGATGATCTTATCGACACGACTTCCTTTGACATCAACAGTCTGCGGGTGCTAGAGGCGTCACATGACTTACAAACAGTAATCGATGGGAATCTTGTTCAATTCAATTTCCGAGACATCTACCTTCCCTTCGAAGATGAATTTAATGATGGCTTTGTCATCTATAAAATTCAAACCAAAGATGATTTACAAGTTGGTGATACGATCAAGAATCAAGCTTCAATCGTTTTTGATTTTAATGCGCCGATCATAACCAACATCGCTGAGACGATCATTGTCACCGATGCAGATGGAGATGGCTTTCATAATCTAGAAGACTGTGACGATGCTTCCGCAAATATAAATCCAGCCGCTGAAGAAATTCCCAACAATGACATCGATGAAGATTGTGACGGAGAAATACTAACTGGCACTGATGAGATCACAGTACTACATTTCAACCTCTTCCCTAACCCTGCCAAAGATCAAATTAATATTCAGCAATTTTCTAACGACGTATTTCAATTAAAGATTTATAATCTGACGGGGGAGATGATCATGGAAGCAACAAATGTAAACAGCATAGATTTATCTTCGTTCAACGAGGGAATATATTTGATGGAAATCGAAAACATAGAAACAAGTGAAAAAGGAAGTCGAAGATTTGTCATTTATTAATTCATAATGGATGAATAAAAAAAGCTACAGACGGTCTTAGCACCAAAAATCACCCTTTATGTTCGATAATTACCTATACGCTAAAGTAGACAATGACTACATCGTGCTAGAAGAAAAAGTGGTTGATGAAGGATGTGAAATGAATCTCTATTTAAACGACCAATTTATATATACTGAAACAGGTCTCAAAGGAGAGTTCCATCTAAAAGGGAAAGGGCTAAGCTTGCTTATTAAGAAAACCTACTTTAAAACAACACATAACTTAAGCTTCAATAATGAGAAGGTCACACTCCAAAAAATAAAACTCAAGGAGTTACAAAAATTACTGACTGCTGCAAATATTTTCACGGACTTTAATCTTACAATAGAAGAAATTGAAAAAACCAAATTAAGATTCAAACACTTCACGGCACCTTTGCTTCTGATTCTTCTCGCTTTAGTCATCCATTATTTTACGCAAGACTTAAGTAAAAGTCTTCAATTACTTTCCTTTATTCCCAGTGGATTTGCTGGCATTCTAATTTACTTAAAATTACAAAAGCAGTTGGCTTGGTTTGACAATACTCAATATGGATGTCTCGGTCCCATCGTTTTAATCATATTTGCCGTAAGGCTATTCGGAGAGTTACTTTTTAGTTTATTCTAATCACCGTATGTTCTTTGCGACAATAATGATCAAATATTTTTCCAGGTTTCAATACACTTCAATAAATTGTTGTATACTAATATTGAATCCATTCAAATCCAACAAAATGTTTACCAATCTAAAATTAGTCGCCCTAGCAGTCCTAATTACATTTTCAGTGTCGTCTGAATCCTTTAGTCAATTTTCAATTGAGGCAGGTACTACTATTCCAATAGCAAACTTTGCATCTGAAGAAGGAGGTTCAGCTAAAGTAGGATATGCCATTCGTACGGGATGGGAGAAATTAATAAACGAAAAAATTGGTTTTGCATCTGGACTTATATTTGGAGAAAACTCAATTAGCAATGCTGAAACTACATTAAATAAAAATACTTGGTCGTACCTTGCGTTGGAGGGAGGTCTTTTGGTTAAGGTAAATAATCATCTCAATCTTAAAGGAATGGTAGTAGGGACCATTGCACAATCACCTACAAATACCATTGAAAACTCTGAAGTTTTTTTAGGACAAATAATTACTTCTGGAACTCGATACACCTCAACCGGTTCTGCTGTTGGATTTGACCTAAGGTTAGCGTATGAAATATCTAAGTTTTACATTTCAGCTAATTTACTTTCTATTGCTCCTGAATTTCAATTATCTAATGGGTCTTCCGTAAATTCTGAGACGCAGGCCATGACTACTGTAGGTCTTCACTTAGGATATAAGTTTTAAAACATAAGCAATTTATCGCAGTACCTGATACATTGCTTTTTTGTACATGGAGGGCGATTCACCTGTTACTCTTTTGAATTGCTTATTGAAGTGCGAAAAATTATTGAAACCAACTTCATTGGCTATCTCAGATATTGAACGATCTCCATGAGCTAACAGCCGGATCGCTTGCCTAATTCTAAAATCATTTACAAACTGGGTAAAGGTTTTCTTCGTATGCTTTTTAAAATATCTACAAAAAGCAGGGACCGTCATTAAAGCCAATTGACTTATTTCTTCAAGGGTTATTTCAGAATCATAATTTTCTTTGACATGCTGAAACACCTTGTTAATTCGATCTTCATTTTGGTTTCTAATAATTAAGGTGACCCCATCGGCATTTAAAACCTTGTACTCTTTACTATGCGCGAGATACTCCAAAATTTTAAATAAGCGTTGCAAACGATCAAAGGGACGTTGACCTTCCATTAGGATTAACTCTTTACCTATGTAGGCTTTGGTCTCCCCATGAAAAGATATGCCAGACTTCGCTCTATTGATTAATTCATGTATCGCTGTCAACTCAGGCATGAGCTCAATGGAGTTTTCAATGATCTCATTATTAAACTGTACGACCACCTCCTCATGCACTCCTTGAAAACCAAATTCATAACCAAAGTGCGGAATGTTCGGTCCCATCAAAATTAAATCTCCATCCTCAAATTTTGAAATATGATTACCAACATACCTATTCCCAAATCCCTGCTCAATAAAAACCAATTCAACCTCAGGATGATAATGCCAATATGCTTTCGCATCCGGATTACGCTTTGTAAATCGCGCATACCGCATCGAAGATCCAAAGTCGAACGATACTTTCTTTAGTTTTGGTAGAAGATGATTCTTTTGTTTTTTATCCATATATCAAACTAGCTCCTCACAAATTTATGCATTAAAATCGAATCCCTGTGCGTAGCTAAGATTCATAGAAATGATTAGCGCAGTACTTGATACATGGCCTTTTTATATTTTGATGGCGCTTGCCCGGTCACCCTTTTGAATTGCTTGTTAAAGTGTGAAAAATTATTGAAGCCTACCTCATTGGCTATCTCTGCAATTGAACGGTCGCCTTGAGCTAAAAGTTTGATGGCCTGCTTTATCCTGAAGTCATTGACAAACTGTGTAAAGGTTTTCTTTGTGTTCTTCTTGAAGTATCGACAAAAAGCCGGGACAGTCATTGAAGCCAATTGGCTAATTACATCAAGCGTAATTTCAGAATCATAATTCTCTTCTACATATTGAAATACCTTATTGATCCTATCTTCGTTTTGGTTTTTAATGATGAGGGTTATGCCATCTGCATTTAAAATCTTGCACTCATCTGACTCCGAAAGAAACTGCAGGATTCGAAATAAACTCTGCATGCGATCAAATGGATTCTGCGAATCCATGAGCAGCAATTCTTCCCCTATTTTAGTCTTAGTTTCTCCATAAAATGAAATTCCAGATTTTGCCCGTTTGATAAGGTCATTGATTGATGACATCTCAGGCAATAGCGTCTTGGAGGCCGTGATAATCTCTTGATTAAATTGAACAACCACTTCTTCATGCACACCGTGAATGCCAAACTCATAACCAAAATGAGGAACGTTAGGTCCTAATAAAATTAAGTCCCCATCTTCAAACCGCGAGGTGTGATTTCCCACATATCTATTCCCAAAACCCTTCTCAATGAATACAATCTCAACCTCGGGATGATAATGCCAATATGCTTGAGCATTCGGGTTACGACTCGTAAATCTCGAATAAAGCATCGACGACCCAAAATCAAGCTCGACTTTCTGTAGTATTGGTACAAGATGATTCTTCTGTTTGTTATCCATAATTGGACTCACTTATGCTATTTTAATACAAATCTATGCATAATTAACCTAATGGGTTAATATTGAACAACAATTGAGTAAATCAGGCAAAGGAATCGATAATTCTGTACTGCATCTTTGTACTATAATTTGATTCACCTAAAGAAAAGAACTATGAAAAATCTATTCAGTTTTTCAATTTTAATGCTTGCATTTATCTCTCAGATCAGTGCTTACAACGCACCAAAAACCGCTACACTAAGCGTCATTGAAGACCAAAAAGCAGTTATCCTTAATCTTTCAGAAATCGACGCTACCTCGTTTGTCCTTTTTGATAAAAATGGCACAAGAGTTTACTCTCAAGAAATTGAAAAATTCGACACAGGAGTAAAGTATGTAATGAACTATTTACCAACTGGACCGTACAACATTGAGATCCATGGCGATAATTTTGTAGAAGTTTATCATGCAATTATTACAAAAGACGCTATTGAAATTGAAAGTTCTGAAGCACATTTCAGACCATCAATAAGCGCAACGAATAACAAGGTTGTTGTAGATGCGGAATTAGCTGAGAAGGAAGATGTTGAAGTATCTATTTTTGATAAGAAAGGATATTTAGTTTATTCTTTTAATGATCACAAAACTGGAAATTACAACAGAGTGTTCGACCTAAACAAACTTAAGAAAGGGCAATACAGTGTTGTTGTGTCAACCGATTATTTTACTGAATCAAGTACAATATCGTTGTAACACCTCAACTATAAATTTTAAAAAATTTGGTTTACCGAGATACTTTTTCATGAGTGTCTCGGTTTTTTTTTGCCATTCGCTGTCGGACTCAAAATGAATACATTACAATCCAAGATCACTATTCATTATAATTCTCTTCCATTCGCTTTCGCAAATGTGGCATTAGACTTTTGAAGAGCTCAATAATTATTGTTATTGATAATTGCTTATATAAGATTAACTGATACTTTTATTGTTCAAGATAATTGAAGAGAAGTTTCTTAAGATGAAATTTGAAGTCATAAAACAACTGGACCTGATTCGTGAATTATATGAGTCTCCATTAAACCTAGATAGGTTTAAGAAATATCTTTTCTTACTTCAAGGAAACAACAAAGAAGACATACTCTTACCGATAGCAGGATTCAATCCAATGGCCAAAGAACATGCAACCCAAAAGTTGATGGAACTTATAGAGCTGAAGGTAGAGGAAATAGCACAAGAAGAGTTGAAAAAAATCAACAAACAAATAAAAATAAAAGAAGCAAAAACCATCAAGCTAGGAATCAACCTTGTCGATGATCTCGCCGGAGCATGGTCTGAACGATGCACAACAGACTATAAGAGCAAGTTTGAATTTCAATCCATGCTCAAACGAAACTTCTGTGCCCCACTCTTTTTCACGAGTGAATCTTATACCATAGATTTGATCAGGAAACGTATTCAAGAATATTGTCATCGCATCATATACTGGTTAACCGAAAAAGAACCTGAAACTTTAGGAGAGTTACTTGAACAAGAAATTTACGTTCAGAGAAAATCCCTCAACACAGACGCCATTCAGAAACTAGAAGATTTTGAAACACTGCGACTGATACTCGAGGACCATCATTCAACCAAAGACTTCCAGGTCAAGTTTAATTTTTTTTACGGCGATGAAGCTTCTGATGCCCTAAATCAAGCAAAATTTGGCGTTTCGGAATTAACTGGGTTTGACTATGCAAAGATTTTATAAATGATCATCATGTTTCTAGTCAGAAAAATGACACAATAGAATTCTACATGATAAAGCCTAACTTGTTAAAATGTATCATTCGAAAATAGAGTAAATGCTTTTGGTAGAATTGAGAGCATTATGAGTGGAACAGTAATCATGTCGGATGGTACTCATGTCTCAGTTTCCAGAGATAAAAAGGAAAGCCTTTTGAAATTAATCAAATTATAGCCCTACTCATTCATCATTCACTTGAATAAATACCATAGTAACTAAAATCCATCAATTCTTAGTCTCGCTTTCATAAGAAACAAAACGATCAATTTCTTCAATCATTATTTCTGGTTGGTCCTCTTGTATGTATGTCTTGGAATTCGGAATTGGGATTAATTTACTATTAGCAAACATGTCTTTTAATTGCTCTGCCAATTTCATTGGGAATAATTTCACATCCTCAGCCCCCCATAAAACTAATACGGGAAATTTTTTGGTGGCTAATATTTTACCGGCCTCAATGGTATACTCAGGTGACCATGTCTTAACATTGTCCGTAAAATTTCTTCTCACTTTCTTGTTATTGATAAATGATTTCAGATACAATTCTGATAACTCTGATCCTGAAATCTTATCTGATAGTAAACCCATAACTAAATCTGATCTTAGCATCCCTTTTATTTTGAAACATCTGCTTAATAAATAGGTAAAACCTGGGATTCTAACAGCAGAAATTAAGTACTTAAATTTCTTAGGAGGAAAGACGTCAAGAACCTCACAATTTGAGAAGATCATTTTTTCAATAGACTCAGGGTATAACGATGCAAAGATTTGGGCATATGCACCGCCTGTATCATTAGAAACAATAATTGCTTTCTCAATATTTAAAAAATCAAGAAAGTCTTTTATTAGATTGGCTATTCCTACGGGTGACAGATCAACACGCTCAGCTAATGGTATGGTATGCCCACCTATAGGCAAATCAATGGCAATACATCTGTACTTTTTACTTAGGCTTGGAATTATTTTCCTCCAAGTATTTGCATTTGATAAAGTCCCATGAACAAATAAGATTGGAATTCCATTTCCCTCTTCTACATAGGATACACCACCATGAATGGCCGCTGTTTTTCGTTTTAGTTCTACCAAGTTAGGGGACTGAGATTGGGCCATCAGAGATGTTAATAGAAATAAGTACATAAATAATCCAATTTTCATTTGCAATTAATTAAAAGCAAAGATCGGACAATCATTATGAAACCGTAAAGGACAAATGTCCTATAATTCTTTTCTTATCCTTGACAAGGTACGTGTAGTGACGCCTAAAAAAGATGCAATATATTTTAGTTGAACCCGCTTAATAATTGTTGGGTTTTCATGTAGCAGTTTCAAGTATCTTTCTTTTGCCGAATCACTATTCAACATTGAAGCATAGTGCTCTAGACAAATATATTCTTTTTCAGCGAACAGCTTCCCAATTTTTAACCATTCAAAACTGGAATCATATAATTTTTGTAAATGTTGCTGATTAATAACTATTAATTGAGTCTCTTCAATGGCTTGGATGGAAAGATTGGACGGACATTGCAAAATGAAACTTTTATAAGAAGTAGAAAAACTATTTTCTGCCTCAAAACAAAAAGTAATTTCTTCAGCATCAGGACTAAAAAAATAACTTCTTAACAATCCTTGATTTACAAAAGCTATTTCCCTACAAACTGACCCTTCCTTTAAAAAGAACTCACCCTTTTGTAATTTTTTCTCAGCAAAGTATGGGATTGCCTTTTCAAATTCTATATCAGAAATATTTGAGGTGTTCCTGAGATGTATTTTAAGCTGATCAACCATTTGTTTGCTTTAAGTCCTGCGATTTAATTGAATCTGAGTAATAATCTATGTAATCAATTTTACATTATAATCACTCAGACCTAAATCTACCTGAATTTAAAGATAAAAACATACTCTTGGAATTCAAGCAATACTAAACCACAAGAAGAAACCAGTTCCTTTCGCTACTTATAATTCGGAGCAGATTTTAGAAGACGATAGTAATTGAAATAACAATGGTCGACTGCATAAAAGAAAGGCGAATCAAATATTCCGGAAATTTATTGAGAAGGCATCCTACTTCTTTAAACGGGTACAGTACTCATTCTCTACGAAAATAAGTACTGCATGTATCCAACAAAAATTAATATGTATTGAAAAAATGAATTCAACTTTTAAATGCTTTCAAGCATTTATAAATCACTAAGAATTACTATTCATTCCGGTACATCCAACTCGGTTGATGATTTTGGATACGTTCCATTTTTGTTGACTTCGGAGGTACAGAAGGGGTGATTAGGTTTTTAATACTCTGCACAATACTCCCAGAATTATTTTGTGACTTCATGTTTAAATAGTTTTAAATAATAGAATGTAGGGTTCAATAGAAAAATTGAAATTTCTATGAACAAAATTTTAGTAAAATTTACTCGCTGAAAAAAATCAGGAATTAAGTGAATCCAGTAGTTGAGGATTCTCTCTGTTTAATATTTAGCACAAATATGTACCTTTTAGAACATAAATAAAAGTATATAATTTTTATGGTAATCATAAAATAATTTTATGATACTCTATTTCTTTATATCTTGCCATTGATAACTTTCTTTAGGCGAAGTATCCATAAAACAGTATTTAATATCTATTTCTTTTTAAGATCTATATCCTATGAATTTCACTTTTCACCAATTAAAAATTTTCTTAGAAGTAATCCATCATCAGAACATTACAAAAGCTGCTGAGGAAATGTATATGACTCAACCAGCACTTTCGATTCAACTCAAAAATTTCCAAAAACAATTTGACATTCCATTATTTGAAAAAATTGGTAAAAAAATGAAGCTGACCGATTATGGAAAATCAATAGCAGAGATTGCTAATAATATATTAAGTGAGGCTGAAGAACTCAAATATAAAACCAAGGAGTATGAAGGATTGCTCACAGGAAAACTTAAAATATCCTCCGCCTCCACGGGTAAGTATGTTATCCCCTATTATTTGAGCGAGTTTGTACATAGATACCCAGGTATTGACCTCACCCTAGATGTTTCCAATAAGACAACGGTCATCAAACAACTTCAAAATAATGAGATTGACTTTGCCTTGGTTTCTGTCCTACCAGAAAATCTAGACATTGATGAAGAAATATTATTAGAAAACAAATTATACTTAATTGGGAATACCAAAAAAATAATAAAATCAAGACCTCTAATTTATCGAGAACAAGGTTCGGCGACCAGGAATTCCATGAGCAAGCACTTTAATAAATCCACCAAAAGAAAAAGTATTGAATTAACCTCTAATGAAACGGTAAAGCAGGCAGTTGTTGCTGGGCTAGGCTATTCTATTATTCCCTTAATTGGTATGCGCAACGAACTACAAAATAAAGATGTCTTTATCATCCCTACTAAGGGACTTCCCATTCTCACCTATTGGCGACTCATCTGGCTAAAACATAAAAAACTATCGCCCGTTGCTTCTGCCTATTTAGATTTTATCAGAAAAGAAAAGAAGGACATCATTAATAAACATTTTCAGTGGTATGTGAAATTTAAGAAGTGATGTGTGGGTGGGGTCAAATGGTTTTTGATGTAATAGAGCTTTGACCATATTTGCATTTAACTGAGGACGACAAAACCTATTCATCTTCAGATATTAGTGGTAACTGCTTTTAGTTTTAAAGTTCACTTGATATTGAACTCTTTTATTTTGAATCAATTCATTGTACTCATCATATTTTATTAATGCATTTTCTCTACTAATTGAATGCACTATGCAAAGTCTAAAGTTACTTTTAGCTTTAAATAAATCTTCTTCATTTTTAGTGATTCCAAAAAAGGCACCATAAGGTAATTCGGTCGCATTTTTTGCTTTGGTCGTTTTGATCTCAACCAAGGTTACATCCTTTTCAGATTTTATTTCTTCGACACTTGAGACATGCAAGATGAAACCATCTACACTTCTAGAATATTTTCTATAGTCAATATCTAGTACATCATATATAAGTCTTCTCTCTGCTGTATTTGGAACATAGAAATTAGGTAGCTTTTCCTTTAATATCTGAATTCCTTCCTTTTCTGTTTTAAGGTTATTTAAATTTTGTTCTCTTGGCATTTAATTTCGTTTCAAAATTTTCAAAGGGGAAATTTGAGAATAATTTAAGACAAACTATTCTTCAATTCAGACATCCGCTTAATTGCCTCTGCTTCATCTTTTTCAACCGCTTTTTGTAGATAGATCATTCCTTCTTTAGTTTCGCCATGTTCTAAAAGATAATTAGCATAATGAAATTCTAATAGATCAACTGGGACTGTTTCAGTTTCAAATGCCAGTAAAAAATTTGATTTGGCTTTTTCATACTCTTTATTTGCTAGGTAATATAATGCTAGGTTCCTGTATGAATATGCAAGATCATTGTTGTTTGTCTTAATAGCTTTTTCAAGTTCTTTCTTTCCTTCTTCTATGTATCCGTTTTGAATTAATGCATATCCTAGATTATCATATGCAAAGCCAAAATTTGGTTCCAATTGCAGAGCTTTCCGAAAGTCTGCAATACTACTTTCAATATTACCCGTTTTAAGTTTGATATATCCAATGTTATTGAAAATCTCAGCTTTAAATAATTCATCCTTCGTGAGAAATAGAATTTTTTGCAGTGTTGAAATAGCCAAATCATAATTACCAGTTTGCTCCTCTTCCATGGCTTTATGCATTAAAGTACTGGCCTCAAGTTCTGCTTTGTCGAACATCGAAGGTGGAGAATCGTGCAGCAATTCGATTGCTCCTTCAAAATTCATTTTTACATCTTCGGGTAACTCATTTTTCCAATCGAAATTTGATTCTTGAATTAACATTGAATAGACAGCTAACCCAAAGGCCATTACTTCATTTGGCATTTCTGAAACATAATTCCACTTGGTTTCCCAGAATCCATCATTCACTTTTCCTCTATCAACCAAGTTTTGTGAAAGTACAATCCCAAAACCGAAATAAATACCAGCAATAAAAATAAAAAGGCTTGTATCATCTCCGGTATTAAATTCTAATTCACTTTCAATTAGTCGAATTTGTATAAACTCATATATTAAACTATAAATAAGTCTATTAGGTCTTTGGGTTATGCTTTTGGCAATATGTATTCTATAATTTTTCTCTAGTATTTCAGTTTCGGTTTCAAATAGATTGCCTTCCAGCACAAAAGGCATTCCGTATGTATCTCTTAAATCTTCATGAATTTCAAATTTTATCTTTGCAGATTCTAAACTTAACCAACAAGAAAGATCTTCTACTAAATTTTGTATTACTATCTCATCAGTGGAAAAGGTCTTTGGTAAGAATTTTTTATCAATAACAAACTGACCAGATTTTCTACTAGGGTAACCATAGATTTTAATGAGCCATTTAAAATTATCCTCAACCCATTCTCTGTCAGGTTCTGTAATTCTAAATTTTTTCTTTTTATCTTTCTTATTAAATCGAAATATTTTCATTTTGTTTGGATGCTAATAAACGTAAAACGCTTCCTTTGGTATTAATATTCTTCCCCACCCACTCAACACCCAAACCTCACTCCCCATCAAACCCATAAATAGTAGTATGCATCCCAGCTATTTTCCATTGACCATTTTCCTTTTCCATCAGTCTTGTTTCGCGTTTTAAGCCTCTCAATGAATCCATTTGCTCGAAACTTACCCATGCTGCGTTTCCATACAATCGAACTTCTATTTTGTCTAATAGCTTCGGTGGTGGCTCTGGTTCAGGGTGTTCTTCAATGAATTGATGAACAAAGCCAATGATGTTCGTCCAGCCAATGATTCGGGAATCTCATCAACATTATCTATTTTAAAATTTTACTTTTTGCTTATTTGAGTTATGAGAAAAACTACCTCAACCCATAACTCACCTTCGCCCCTACCTTCGCATCTGAGATCATATCCAACATGCGCCTATAGCTGTAATCCAACTTATCATAATTCAAGGTTCCTTCTGGAACATCTACACCCGAACCTTTTAACAGACCAGCAACATTGCTAGAATTAAAGGAGCGTTGATTCTTCCATTCATCCTGAACTAGGAATTGATTAACTTTTGTCGGATGGAGTAAGCTCTGTTGAGGTACAGTGCCCTTAGAAAAGTATAGTTCATTTTCTAGGTTTACCAACGCAAGAATTGATGCTAATTCCTCGGCAGTTAATTCTTGATTTAGAATTTCTTGACCATCAAAGGATAAGGTAAAAATGCTCATGCCATTCTCATTTCTTTGAACAGTAAAGTGGCCGGTGTTCATTTCTTGATCAAAAATACAATCACTACAATTGTTTTCTACCGTGACATTAAGGACCAAAGTACTGTCACACCCATTCACTGCAGTAAAGAGCTGGGTGAAGATACCGGAGGAAGCATAGCCTATTCCGTTCACCATCAGCGTATCACCAAGGCAGATATCAAAATTATCCTCGATTGTAGCGGCCTCTAACTCATTGACTATAACCGTCAAGATAGATTCACAACCATTGGAATCGGTGGTGGTCTGGAGATAGGTCCCTGGAAAGGCGTAGGTTTCATTATTAACAGTAACGGTTTCACCAGTGCAGATCTCATATGTCTCTGTGGAGGATTCTCCTTGTTCTTCTGTAATGATGATTGTAAGCATGGAAACACAACCGTCCGCATCAATGACATCCTGAACAAAAGTACCCGCACTATCGTAAGCAACGCCATTGACTACAATCGATTCACCATCACAAACGGTATACTCTTCGGTGCTACTAGAAACAGGGAGTACAGTTACAACAATATTCAAGGTTGTCACACATCCGCTAGCGTTGGTATTCATTTGCACGAAAGTGCCCGCACTCGTATAAGTCTCATTATTAATGGTCAAACTTTCTCCCATACAGATTTCATAGGCTTCAGTCATCTCCATGGCTGGTAATACTGAAAGTGCAATATTCAAAGTTGAATCACAACCATTACTACCGATTAAATTTTGTTGATAACTACCGGTCGTGTCATAGATTTCCCCATTGATGTTGATCGATTCTCCCATACAGATTTCAAAAAATTCTGTTGCTGAAGTCACAGGAAGTTCTGTAACGCTAATATTTAAAATACTATCACAGCCGTTTACTGAACTCAGTGTCTGCGTAAAATTTCCGGCAGCATCAAAGGTCTCCGCATTAATCACCACAGAAGACCCAGCACAAAATGATGCAGAAAGATCCTCCGCTAAAACCTCGTTCACCAATAGGTCTAAAAAGACAGTACTATCACAACCAGATCCAGACGACAAATTGATTTCATAGAGATCGGTCTCCGTAAAGGTGCTTCCAAATACGGTCAAAGAATCTCCCTCACAGATTTGTTCTTCTAAAAATATTTCGGTGACCTCTAAAGAAACGGAGTATGGAGCACTACTGGCACAACCGGCAGCATTCGAAACAACCACTTCATAGTCTCCTTCAAAGGTTCCTATTGGTTCGATGGTAATTGAGGAACTGGTTTCACCATTAATCGCGACACCATTAAGGTACCATTGGTACGTGTCATTCGGTCCGCCGTCTGCAGTTAATATCACTTCGCCTTCACAGATGTTTCCATCAATGGAAGCCAATGGCGTTACAAAGCTAGATGCTTTTGCGAAAGCGAGACGATCAAAATAAAAGTAAGGGTCTTGATCAATGTTAGGGTTAGGCGCACAAGCTGGCCCTAGTACAATGGTCTGATAATCCTGCAAGGCTTCAAACTCAAAAACAACATTCTTCCATTCATTCTCACCAGCAACCGTCATCTCCCCGAGCTGATCCCAGCCAGGTCCATTCGTCGGACATCCAAAATCAAAATCTCCATTTCCAAAAGGTAAATCCGTGCAATTCATTGAGGCAAAAATGGCCATATCAAAACTGGTTGAACCAGGCTCATCGTGGAAACCAACAAAAAAGTCCAAGCGATACATGACACCTGTTTCCATCGGCTGAGAAAGACAAGCACCTGCATATTCTTTGTAATTAGGTTGCCCCGTACTTCTTCCATCTCTAAAACCAATACCACCCTCCCCGTCTGGAAAAGGCGTGGGTGCTTCATACATTAGAAAGGGATTTCCAAGCACTCCACATTCATGCACATAATCTGTTGTCGGTGCAGAAGCCTGAATCCAATCCACAGCGCAATCCAAATCAGCCTCCGTCATCGGACAACAAACCATGACTTCAAAGGATGGATTCGGAATTAAGGACAAGGCCTCGAGATCAGAACATTCACAATCTGGGTCATTTAAATCTATCAGATTATCACCATCATCATCAATGCCATTATCACATATTTCTGGTGTTTGTGCGCTCGCAGAAACTGCGGCAAATGAAGCGATCGTAAAGGACATGATTATCCTAAATAAGAATGGAAGGTATTGAGTTCTCACGCGAGTTGGTTTTCTAAAAACAAGTTAAACATTTTAATATTAAAACTTATTAATATATCTCAGGATTTGGAACATTAACACAAGGCAATTAAGTACATCTAATAAAAAAGGTTCCTGAGGTTTATTCGATGCGATCTTATGTTGTCTTCAAAAAAACAAGGAAAGAATAAATTTAACTCCGAAAGAATTAAAAAATCGAAAAACAGAAATCCAGATGCTATCTTAGGACCAAGATCAGAATCCATATGAGAATGAAAAATATTTACTTGTTTTTAGTAACGATCATCCTTACTTCCTGTGGAACAACGAAGTACCTCAGCGTCAATGAATATGGAACAGAAAAAATTGAATTACACAAAAAGAAAAATACCTTCACCTTTGAAAGAAAGACTGCGCAACAAGTTTTTAAAAATAATGGGCATTATAAATTGACACCTACTGAAATTGTCTTACAGTTTCAAGACTCCATTTTAGATGCTAGATTTCTTCCCAACTTCTCCATCGACCAAAATCAATTTCAGCCCATGCCTTCCCAAAATAATCAGACGACCATTGTCTTACTTGATAAGGAAAATGATGGCAAGATTCAGATGCAAAAAGTACTCCTTTATGATTCAAACTGGAAAAACATATCGAGTGAAATGAGCAACTTTAATGGAGAAGTATTTTTAGATGAAAAGATTAAAAATCAGATGGTCACCATATATTGCTCTTATTACAATCCTATACAGCTTTTCATCTCCGAAGATGCCAATCAAAAACACATTGCCCAATTGCAAGTGCTAGGAGAATTCGAGATGGACATTGATGAAGATGTGATCAACATCCAGGCGATGAAATATATTTTTGAGGTTCCGAATGATGAGAAATTTCCTGCGTATTTTGGTTCAGATAGATTGAACAAAAATTATAAGCAAAATTGAATAAAATAGATTTAATAAAGGGATCAGTCCAAATAGATTAAATTCATAAAAACCTAACGCATCTTAAGTACGAGTCTTTCATGCAAATAGAAAAATTTCAAAATTACCTTCTCATCATGATCGCTCTCACCTTCAATGCATGTCAGTTTGAAAAATCCGCCCCAGCTAAACTAGGTGAATTTCAATCAACCACTTTAAAATTCAACAAAGAACTTTGGAATACCAAAATAGAAGGAGCCTATCCTCATAGAATAAATCTCATCAATGACATTCTCTACACGGACACCATCAGACGCCAAAACAAAACGCAAGCGATCGAACTACTAGGACTACCAGATTATCAAAAGGAGAATCACCTTTACTATACTATCAGTAAATCCAAACTTGGCTTTTGGACCTTGAACACAAAAACACTGGTCATTAAAATCAAAGAAAATGATGGCATTGAATGGATAAAAATGCATGGTTGAGGAAAAGGAATTATATAGTTCAATAAACTCTACAATTTTTCTTACTTTGAAATTCAATGACTGAATCAATAAAAATAAGATCTAAAGATATTGAAGGAGCAGAGGTGGCATGGTTTGCACCATTATGCAATGGAGATGATGAATTCTTAGGTGCCCATGACCCTCGTTACAAAAGTGACTGGAGTAATACATCAAATGTCTTACTCACCGCCGACCGCCTAGGCTATCGAAACATCCTATGTCCATCTTCTTATCAGGTGGGACAAGATACACTCACTTTTGCATCTGCCATTGCTCCGCTCACTTCGAATATAAATATCCTTACTGCCATCAGATGTGGTGAGGTTCATCCACCCATGCTAGGTCGGACGATTGCCACCTTAGATCATATACTAAAAGGACGATTGACGATTAACATCATCTCCTCTGATCTTCCTGGAACCAAACTAGAATCTGCCGCTAGATATCAGCGGTCTCGAGAGGTAATTGAAATTCTCAAACAGGGATGGACACAGGATCACATCAATTTTAAAGGTGAATTCTACAACCTTGAATTAGATACAACGGCGCCATTAAAAACATATCAACAGAATGGCGGACCACTACTCTATTTTGGTGGATACTCCCCACCGGCGGTTGAACTCTGTGCAGAACATTGTGATGTCTATCTCATGTGGCCAGAGACCACAGAAAGATTGCAGGAATTGATGCAAAACATGAGCAACAAGGCAGCAAAATATAATCGTACGGTAGACTTTGGTTTAAGGGTTCACATGATTGTCAGAGAAACAGAAGAAGAAGCAAGAGCCGTCGCTCAAAAATTAATGAAGTTCATTGATGGAGATGAAGACAAAGGAACTGAAATAAGAGAGCGTGCCTTGGATGCTAAATCCTACGGTGTCTCACGTCAAGCGGAAATGAGAGAGATGGCGGAAGACGATGGTTTTGTTGAACCGCATTTATGGACAGGAATCGGACGTGCGAGATCAGGCTGCGGTGCGGCCATTGTTGGCAACCCAGATCAGGTTTTACAAAAACTGCGAGAGTACATGGACTTAGGTATCCGTGCATTTATTTTTTCAGGCTACCCGCATGTGAGTGAATGTAGACTCTTCGCCCAATACGTTCTACCCAAATTAAAAACTTTTTCTATGCCTGAGGTACAAGGACGCAGACCCTCCTCTGCTCCTGACACACCTTTGGGCTCAGGAATAAGATCATAAAATATAGCACTTGTTAGATCTCGGAATTGTACTGGTATATTTCATAATTATTTTTGTCACGGCGCTGGCAGGAAGAGTAAAAAAGGATGCCACAGTTGAGGAGTACTTTCTTAGTTCGAGAAATCTAAAGTGGTATTCTGTTGCCTTATCTACCATTGCCACAAACATCAACGGCTATCAATTTTTAGGCATGATGGGTTCAGCCTATCTTTATGGATTGGCCCAGGCAAGTTTAGAGATCAATGCAGTGCAGGGAATTCTGATGGCAACCTTTATTTTTGTCCCCTTATTTCTGCGGGAGCAGGTCATAACCGTCACGCAATACATTCAGAAAAGACTAGGCAAAACTGTTGCACTTTTTTACAGCCTATCCAATCTTGCGATCTTCTCAACGATCACTTTAGGTGCTGCACTATTCTGGGGTGCCTATGCAGCAGATTTAGTTTTTGATGACTACCTATCATTTATAAGTGAGGATCGTATCATACGGATTACCGTTATAGTTATCGCCCTGGGAATTTTCTCTGCAGTGTACACCTACCTTGGTGGATTGAATGCGGTTGTAAAGACCGATATGATTCAATTCAGTATTTTACTCATAGGTGGATTTGTCGTACTCTTTGTTGCCATCCATCACTTGGGTGGCTGGAAGCAATTATATGTCAAGACTCCAGAACACATGCACTTATATTTGCCCTCTGATCACCCCAAGTTACCTTGGATCCATATGTTCGGCCTGTTCTTCCTCAACATCAATTACTGGTGTGCTAATCAGACCATCATGCAGCGATCCTTAGCCGCTAAAAGTCTACGTCATGCGCAGATTGGATTAATGACCGGTGGACTGATGAAGTATGTGATGGCGGTACTAATTGTTGTTCCTGGAATTGCTTTGTACGGAATTCTTGGCGAACAGGGTCTATCTGAACCGGACATGGCTTTTCCGTATTTAGTCAAAAATTATTTACCCATCGGAGTCAAAGGAATTATTCTCTGTGCACTTTTTGCTTCCTTGATGAGCACGGTTGATTCAACTTTTAATTCATTGGCGACGCTTTGGTCGATTGATATTTATAAAGGCTACATCAACAAAAAGGCTTCAGATTCCCAGGTCATACGTGCAGGTAAAAATACAATATTAGTAACATTGGTTACCGGAATTACCATGGGCTTAATTTTACTGTACGTGAAGTTTGAAAACCCAGAAGATGCCTTCACACATACGCTGAATGAGTTACGATACTACATCAATTGTGGCATCGTGGTTTTGATCTGCACCGCGGCTTTCCTTGTGATTCCTAATCGTAAGGCGACCCTTGTAGCCTTTCTTTCGACCATACCACTACATTTAATCATAAAGTATTTCTTTCCTGAAATGAATTACTTTGTCCGTGCTGGATGGGTCATTGTGATCGCATTAAGTTTGGTCATGATGCTTAGCGCAAATGGAGGATTCAGAAAATGGAAAGATCTCATACAGTACGACTCTCCCCAGATTTCTAAGGTCGGCATTGGGTTATTGACTTCTTTGATATTATTACATCTAATTTTCCAATAGGGTTCCTCCACTTTATATTTCTCTTAGATTTGCGAAAGCGGAAAAATAAAAATTAATCCATGCATTTACGCCCAGCCATAAATTCCGATCTTGAAATTTTATATCAACACCAAGCAGACGATGAAGCCATACACATGGCTGCTTTTACTTCCGAAGATCCTTATGACAAAGAAGCCTATCTAAAAAAATGGAATCGATTACTCAATGATGAAACAATCAATTTACAAGTGATAATAGTAGCCGACGAAATCATTGGATGTGTTGGAAAATACATAATGGATGGAAAAGCAGAAATCACCTACGCCATAGATAAAAAATACTGGAGTCAAGGCTGGGCAACAAAAGCAGTCATTGATTTTTTAAGCATTGAAAAAACACGCCCTTTGCATGCACACGTTGCCTTCGATAATTTAGGTTCACAAAAAGTTTTAGAAAAAGCCGAGTTCAAAAAAATAGGTTCAATGATGAGTTATGCGAAAGCAAGGGGTAAAGAAATTGTAGAATTTATTTATGTGCTTGAATGAAGGGGATTTTGGAACAGGATGCTAGGATTTTTTGAGGATGGACAGGATTTTTTTAGAACAGGATGCTAGGATTCTTGAGGATGGTTCTACGAACTGGCAGGATTATTTAGGTCAAATGTTCTTTGTTGTTAATGAATAATTTGGAAAGGAATATGTTTAGAACAGGATGCTAGGATTTTTAAGTAGCTACACAATTTTGCTACACTCACACAATAATCCTGTATGTCTCACTCGTCGAGACAATCCTCAAAAATCCAGAAATCCTGTTCAAAAAACTTTTCGCAAAAGGAGACTATAAATTATTAATAGACTAGATTAAATTCTTACTTAAAGAGGACTTGTTTCCACAACTAGTGAAAAGAATTTACCTATAAGTAATCCCTCACATCAACCCACTTCATTCCAGCACCGATCGCAGATTCTATTCCCTTTTCACCATCCTCAAAAACTAGACAATGTTCTGGAGCAACGCCAACATGTTTAGCCCCTTTTAAATACACCTCAGGATGTGGTTTCGGATGCTCTACATCGTCCGCGGTTACGACTAGATCAAACAAATCTAAGATCTCAGCATCCTTCAATGAATAAAGCGCTCCTTCCCTACTTGATCCGGTCCCTATGGTCATTGGTAATTTACCATGATAGTGTTTCACAATGGCGATGATTGGTTCGATTTTTACGACGGGGCCGGCGGCGGCTCTTAACTCTTTGTATAATTTTTGTTTTGTGATTGTGAAGGCGGCTTGATCTACGGTCCAATTATTTTCCTCACTTAACTTTTTAATCAGCTGCTTGGTTGGAATTCCAGCATTGATTGTAATCATCTCGCCGGTTACTGGAATCGAGAATTCTTTCCCTGCCTGAACCCAAGCTTCAAGATGCAGATGCATGTTATCTACCAAGGTCCCATCTAGATCAAAAAGTAATGCTTTTACTGTATCGTCCACCTCTATTCCACAATCGAATTTCATAGTTTTTTCTTTAAGTCGCCAAAGGTAATATTAAATTGGATTTGACCATTTATTCTGGTAAAATGTTTCCCTTATTGTTAAGGTTTCTAATTTCTTCGTGCCCTACCAATTATAAGGTAACTTAAGATTTCAGCTAAGTTCAAATATCTAAATCAAAGCTTATTACCGTGAATATATTCCTCCCAATAATATTTTTTTGCCTAGCAACTTCAGCTCTATTCAGCCAATCAATGGCAGACACGATTACAGATTGCATCATTCAAAATTTTAAAGTCCAGAACTTAGATTACCAGAACGAATTGGATGTACTTGATCGGGAATTGGTTAGGCTTAATCTATCAGACGGTACGCTTGAAGGTGATAGGTTATTGCTTTCGCAAATGAATGGTGAACAAAGAGAAAAAATAGCTGATTTAAAACTTAATGAGGACCTAAGATTGCTAGGATGGAGAACCATCGAATATTGTATTAACAATGAATCCCTAACAAATCGCAATAGACGACAATGGCCCTTTGACTTAAAGACTGACTTAGAAGAGTTGAAAGAATCTTCAGTTTCAGTTAAAAGTCCGTATGAATATAAAAAGGTGCGTGCTGAACTCATTTCCAAATACACAGAACAGAACGAAAACAGTTCGGACAATATCCTTAAAGCATTATTGATAAAGCAGGAGTTATATAATTACACCTACAATAAGTATCCTTATGACCCCCGAAGAAGAGGATACAAATGGAGAAAAGAAAAAGGTCATGAGGTACGACTCCAACAAAAAGAAAAATACTTTGGCAACTATGAGATTCCTGCAACCTTAGAAAAATTAAGATTGCTAGAAGAGTATCACATTGCCTCTTGGGCTAGCTTTGGTTTTGGCATAAGTTATGACCATCATTATAGCGTAACACCACTGGATGTGATTCCATTCCTAGGTACCGGGAGTAATGGAATTCATTTTGGGTTCTTAACAGACTTTGATCCAGATATTGATCTGAATGAAGCTTACATCGTTTGTGTAGCGCCTACCTATGATCCTCCGGTCAATATTGTGGCTCGGAACATTGATGAATTTTTGTCACTCATAAATAGCACGTATGAGTCTACAGTTCTAGCGGACAAATATATCGATGAGAATGATTTTCAAGAAGCCGTTGATTATGCCAGAGATAGTATCTTTCTAGATCTTGACGGATATAATCACCGAGAAAAGAATCGTAGATTACTTGAAAAAGAATTTGGCGCTGTACCTATAGAGAATGCATACCAGGTAATAAAAGATACAAGAAAATTACGAGCATCTCAAATAACTACTGAGACAACTGACGGAATAGGTATGCGCTTAAAAAGTAAAGAAAGCATTGAAGAATTTAACTATTCAAAAGATCTAGATGAAGTGGCTGAATTCTTAGGGAACACCAATTTAAATAGTCGATTGAAGTTCTATCGAAATGCAACCTTTCACTATATCTTAAGTGATGGCTATGACGATGAAATAAAATACCTTATGATGATTCATTTGAAAAATGACGGATTCATAAGAGAGGCTAAGATTTTAGAAAATTATTAAGGCGTGGAAGATGCTGATATACATCAATAAAGACTGACAAATACCATTCAAAAAAGTATTAAACTCCTTCTTAACCTAATGCAGCTCAGTGAAAATAACTATATTAGGATATAGTCTACTTCCTCATGCAGCAACCAACTAAAAAATTTTTGGAGAATATCATTAATGGTAGCTCCTGTGCAATCTTTGTTAAAGACTCAAATCTCAAGTTTATCCTAATTAATGATGCATTTACCAAAATGACTGGTCTCCGAGAACAAGATATTCTAGGCAAGGATGATTTTGATTTTTTCCCTCCCTCCAAAGCGGAGTTTTTTAAAGTCATAGACGAAGAAGTACTTAATTCCGGTAATGAAAATTCCAATGAAGAAAAATTACTAGATTCTAATGGAGAGACCTTGACTTTAAACACAATAAAAAGTCGTACTCAAGATGAAGAAGGAAATTTTTATATCGTGGGGAATATTTATGATACCACTGAAAAAGCTAAGCTTATTTCTGAGCTTAAAATAAGCAATTAAAAATTAAAGAGGTATGCGCATTTGGTTTCTCATGATTTAAAATCACCAGTAAGTACAATGCACCGCTTCTCTGATATGTTATCTAGATCCCTTGGCTCAAATTTAGATAAAACAGATGCAGAGTATTTAGACTTTATCACAAATTCAAGCAAACGGTTGTATGATCTTGTAGAGAAGATTTTAGATTTTTCACAGGTAAACATGAAAGAATTTCACTTAACAAAAGTGAATATCAATCAAACAGTTGATCTAATAAAGTCTGATCTTTCTTCATTAATCAACATTGGGAATTGCGCGATAAGTTACTCGGGGTTACCTAAGGAATTAATCTGTGACAAGCACCTAATTCACTCAGTCTTTCAAAATTTAATAGGCAATGCTGTGAAATTTAAAGCAAATGAAAATCCATGCATCATCAATATTTCTTGCGAACCAACAGATAATACCTTTCTCTTTACAGTGGCAGATAATGGCATGGGCGTAAATGAAAAAGATCAAGGAAAAATCTTTGAGATGTTTGAAAGATTAAACCCAAGTATATCAGGATCTGGTATTGGCCTAGCGATGTGCAAAATGATCATAGAAAGGCATGGAGGAAAAATCTGGGTAGAATCAGAACTAGGAAAAGGATCAAAATTCAAATTCACAATTCCTCAAAACGTAAGTACTCGAATAGATCTTTAAACAAAACGATTGATTGACTTCAATCGCAGGTGATAAATCGTTTATAAAAGACAAAACAGAATTTTACATAAACACAATACACCTTAAGGCTTCAATTTTCAGAGTTTGCTGTATCTTACCTACTTAGATTTTAAGTTATGATGCACATTCAATCCAAGACCTACCAATTTATTATAACCATCCTTTTTCTTCTACTTATTTTAGGAGAAGTCAACACTCAAACACTTGATGCATTTCAGTATAGAAATCTCGGCCCTTACAGAGGTGGCAGAGTAACTGCCGTCGCAGGGATTGCAAGTCAGCCATCTACCTTTTATATGGGTGCAACGGGTGGAGGTGTCTGGAAAACAGAAGATTATGGAACTAGCTGGCACAATATATCCGATGGATTTTTCACAACGCCTTCCATAGGTGCCATTTCTGTAGCACAGAATGATCCCAACATTATTTATGTCGGGACGGGTTCCGATGGTCTAAGATCAAATGTCATTGCCGGAAAGGGAATGTATAAATCATTTGATGCAGGTGAAACATGGACACACATCGGACTGGAGAAAGTAGGACAGATTGGTGCAGTGAGGATTCATCCCGACAACCACAACATTGTATATGTCGCTGCAATCGGACAAGCATTTGATGAAAATCAAGAAAGAGGTATTTACAAAACAATGGATGGCGGCGTATCTTGGGAAAAAATATTATACGTCTCTGCGCAAACTGGTTTCACCGACATAGAAATGATGCCGTCCAATCCAAGCATCTTATATGCTGCCGCGTGGAAGGCCGAAAGAAAACCATGGACCATTATCAGCGGCGGGACACTTGCCGAAGGAGGAATTTATAAATCTCTGGATGCCGGCAAGACTTGGCGCAAAATTGAAAAGGGCATTCCGCAGAATCTAATCGGTAAAATTGATCTTGCCGTCAGCCCAGCCGACTCCAAAGTTGTTTATGCCTTAATTGAAGCACCTCTAAAAGAAGGTGGACTGTATAAATCGATTGATCAAGGTGAATCATTCACACAACAATCAGATCACAAAGGAATCAGAAATAGACCCTTTTATTATACCAACATTAGAGTAGACCCCAAAAACATCGATCTCGTCTATTCATTGGCAGGACCGTATCATAAATCTACCGATGGTGGAAAAACTTGGACAAGAATTTCATCGCCGCATGGAGATAACCATGATCTATGGATTAACCCGAACGACACCAATCTTATGATTCAATCCAATGATGGGGGTGCTAATGTTTCGCACAATGGAGGAAAGACCTGGTCTACACAACTCAATCAACCCACAGGAGAGATCTATCAAATAGCTGTAGATGACCAACACCCGTATTGGGTGTATGGTGGGCAGCAAGATAACTATTCGACCATTGCCGTTCCGTCCATGGCGCCACATGGAATCCAAGCGCCGGGAGTCGGCTATATAATGAATACTGGTGGTTGTGAAACCGGCCCAGCCATACCAAAGCCTGGCGACCACAACATTGTCTATTCTAATTGCAAAGGACGTTTTGGCGTTTACGATAAACGCACAGGAATAGAACAATCCTATTACGTCGGCGCATCTAACATGTATGGACACAATCCCAATGAATTAGAATATAGATTCCAGCGGGTCTCTCCCATCCATGTTTCTCCACATGATTCAAAGGTCATTTATCATTGTTCGCAATACGTGCATAAGACAACAGACGAGGGAAAGACGTGGACGACCATCTCTCCAGATTTAACAGCTTTTGAGGCAGACAAACAAGTCATCTCTGGCAGTCCGATTACCCGGGACATCACAGGTGAAGAATTTTATAGCACCATCTATTCCATGCAGGAATCTCCATTAGAAAAAGGCTTACTTTGGGTTGGAGCGAATGATGGGCCAATTCATCTTAGTAGAGATGGAGGTGACAACTGGACTAAGGTAACACCTACTGGGTTACCGTCAGGTGGTCGAGTTGATGCCATCGAACCATCTCCACATGATTCAGCCAAAGCATATGTTGCCGTGCACAGGTATCAATTAGGGGACTGGAAACCTTACATCTACAAAACTGAAAATTACGGGAAGAGTTGGACACTGATCACTGATGGAATTCCTGACGATTACCCCTGCCGAGTAGTGAGAGAAGATCCTGCAGCGGAGGGTCTCCTTTATGCAGGAACAGAATATGGTCTTTTCATGTCAATGGATGATGGTGCTACCTGGACAAGATTCCAACAGAATTTACCCGTTACTCCGATTACCGACCTGAAGATTCACCGCGGAGATTTAGTACTATCAACCATGGGACGTGGTTTTTGGATTTTAGAAAACATCTCTACGCTTTCGCAAATGAAGTCTCTTGACCAAAAGGAAAATAAACTATTTCAACCCAAGCCTAGCTATAGATATAAATATCCTTCCGGCGCACGATCAAGTACAATGCCGAAATATCCAAGGCCCTCTGTAATCATTGATTATGTACTAATGGATACCTTGAGCGCGCCAATTACTTTAGAAATCATAAATGAAAACAATGAAGTAATTAACACCTTCTTTAGTAGTGACAAGGATAAAAAGATTCCAGATGCAGTGATCGAAAACATGTCAACGAATCAGACGGAATATATTGTGGACAATAGTCTCTCTACTGAGCTTGGTTTTAATCGATATCGATGGTACATGACCGAAAGTGGACCTTGGCATGAAAGTGAAAACAGGAGATATAAAAACGGTCCATTTGCTGCCCCTGGAAAGTATACTTTAAGAATGACTATTGATGGACAGCCATTGGACCAAGATTTTGAATTACTCAGAGATCCTAGAACCAAAGAGCAAGTAACGCTAAAAGAGATAGATCAACAAGTGACACTTGCAAGAAATGTAAAAGATCTCCTCAGTGAAACAAGGAAAGAACTTTCAAATTTAGAAAAGGCAAAGACAACACTGCAGAAAAAGAAAGATAAAAGTGAAGAGGAAGAGAATCAATTAAAGAAAACTAATTCACTGATCTCGCTTTTAAAAACCAAAGAAGGCATTTATGAAAAACCAATGCTTATTGCACAGATCTCTTATCTATATAATCAGTTGACAGATGCCGATCAATTACCTGGCAAAGATACTTTTGATAGATATGAGGATTTGTTGAAGCTTTGGAAAGAGATTAATAAATAATGGGATGTTACATATGAAGCAGCTTGCCTTATCCATATGCTCAATAATACACGACAAGTAATAAATACTGTTAATTACATTTTGTTTATTTGAAATCAGTCATTTTTTGTATAAATTAATAATTTCCAAGGTTAACTGAGAATAAACCCCACCTCAGCGTCCGAGAAAAGCATGCGTTTTAAATCATTATAAATAGACTCTACCATTTAATTTTTGAGATGAAGTTTAAATTTTACCTTATTGTTTTCATGTCATTTAGCGCCCAAGGGCTATTAGCTCAGACTTGCCAAGAAGATATTAAATGGGTTTACACTGGAAAACCAAATATTGCAGATTCGTATGGAAGATCTGTGGCCATAGATACAAATCGAATTGTCGTTGCTGCATCGAATGCAACCGGCAATGACACCTATGACGGTGCTATTTTTGTTTACGACTGGGATGGTAGTCAATGGAATGAAACCAAACTTTGGAATAGCGCTGGAGCTAATTCGGATATTTATGGAAATAAAGTAGACATCGAAGGTGATAAAATCATCGTTGGTGCGGTAGGCGATAATCATGGGCCCCTTCAAGCTGCTGGAAGTGCATTTTTATATGAATGGGATGGTACTAATTGGATTGAAACACATTTTACAGCCTCGGACATGGATGATGTTGATCGTTTTGGGACTGATGTGGCTGTAAGTGGGGATAGAGTTGTGGTCGGCGCACACTATGAAGATACCAATGGAGAAAATTCAGGAAGCATCTATGTATATACCAATAATGCAGGTACTTGGACTGAAGAAAAAATAATCACTTCTGACGGTCAGAGCAATCACTTTTTTGGAAAAACCTTAGACATGGTAGGTGATCGAATTGTTGCTACCGCCATAGGAGATGATGAAAATGGAGCGTTTTCAGGAAGTGTTTATATTTTTGATTGGGATGGGACAGCTTGGATTGAGACAAAAATTACCCCTGCTGATGGCGCTGCAGGAGATTGGTTTGGATCTGACGTGAGTCTAAACATAGATGGTGATCGTTTGGTTGCCAGTTCTGAATACGATTTTGCGGGCAGCGCATACGTTTTTGATTATGATGGTACTACTTGGAATGAGATTGTAAAATTGGAACCCACTGGTGGTGTTGATTTTGATAGGTTTGGTGGCAACGTCAACGTAAATGAAGACAACGTGATCATTGGTGCGACCTCAACTGGTGACAATGGAACTGGTTCAGGAGCAGTTTATGTCTATAAATGGGATGGCGTTCAATGGGATGAATCGAAAATTATTACCTCTGATGGTGAGGCAAGCGATGGCTTCGGTAGTGGGGTTGCCGTATTGGACACAATCTACATTGCTGGACAACAAGGCGATGACGATGGTGGATTTAATTCGGGAGCCATATACTTTATTGATTGTTGTGGCACTCAATATTTTCTTGATAACGATGGAGATGGTTATGGAGATCCAACAGTATCCTTAGACGGTTGCGCTGCACCAGTTGGATATGTAATAGATAATACAGATTGTGACGACAATGACCCAAACAATTATCCGAACAACATTGAAATCTGTGATGGCCTAGATAATAATTGTGATGGAATCATTGATGAAGGCTGTGGCCCAGAACCTTGTGATGATTTTAATCTTGTCATCAATAACATAACACAGGATACATCCCGCGCATTTATCAATATTTATTCTGATGCTATTATTAATCAAGCCATACCTGTTCAATTCAATGCAGGTACAGATATAGATTTAAACACAGGATTTGAAGTGGTTGGCACAACTGTGTTTGAAGTATTGATTAACCCATGTGATGATTCTGACTTATTGCAACAGGAAGAATCAAATAGAAATAAATAGTTAAATAAGGTTGTTACTTTTTTGTCTCCCACACAAAAAAGTAACCAAAAAAAGTCACCGTGTTCGACGTGGTTAATAACTATTTTTTAATGCACTTTTTCTTATTTGTATTAAGAAACTAATTCTCAGCAACTACTATATTGACTAAAATTTAATTTTCAACTTTTAATTTTACTTCAATAACAATGTTACTTTTTTGTCTCCCACACAAAAAAGTAACCAAAAAAAGTCACCGTATTCGGCGCGGTTAATAACTTTTTTTAAAATCACTTTTCCCTATTTACATCTAAGAAACAAATTTTCAGCAACTACTATCTCGACTAAATTCTAATTTTTAACTTTTAGCTTTACTTTAATAACAATGTTACTTTTTTGTCTCCCACACAAAAAAGTAACCAAAAAAAGTCACCGCTTGCGAAGCAGACACTAAAATCTCTTTTCCCTTCCCGCGGCGCAAAAACTCATACCCCGTTCCTCAGTAAAATTAAATTCCTCAATTCTTCAAACAGTTTCCGCCTCTATGCCTACGCTCCAAAAAAGATTTCTTAACGTGTCTTCTTCTAATGCGGGATCTAATTAAAAACGCCAGCATTTTTTTCTAGAATTAATTCTTACTTTAAAAAAGACAGACTCCAGTCCTTTCTCACCAGCACGTGGCGAGGCATTTCCGTCAACGGCTTGGGTCGAAGACCCATGGAAGCAGGGACTAAGATTTAAGGATTAGCTACACAATTTTGCCACACTTACACAATAATCCTGTCTGTCTCGCTCGTCGAGACAATCCTCAAAAATCCTGAAATCCTGTTCAAAAACTTTTCACAAAAGGAGGCCATAATTTTTGAAGATAGACAGGATTTCTTTCTCTTATTAAAAGACGGACTCCAGTCCTTTCTCACCAGCACGTGGCAAGACATTTCCGTCAACGGCTTGGGTCGAAGACCCACGGAAGCAGGGACTAGGATTTAACGATTTATGGATTAGTAGGATTTTATTTTTACTTAAAGCACTATTAGGTTGTGCATAATAAATTTCTTTTTTGAACAGGATGCTAGGATTTTTCAAGGATAGACAGGATTTATTTCTCTTATTAAAAGACAGACTCCAGTCCTTTCTCACCAGCACGTGGCAAGACATTTCCGTCAACGGCTTGGG
>JAHDGF010000074.1 GCA_020627785.1 Saprospiraceae bacterium | reverse complement strand
CTTTTGTTTTTACACTTTTACACTTTCTAATGGTGAGACTTTCAGAAAAAAAAAGATTAACCCTCTCATGCGAGAGGGGTAATCTTAGGAATGTTCAACAACTGATGATCTTTAGATATCATCTAACTTATAACTGAGTACAAGATATCCTTAGATGAATTGTAATAATCTATGAAATAGTCCTAGGCTCATGTCAACGAGTGTATAAGTTGTATAACATTTATCGTATAAATATTTTTTCTGCCGCTAGCTTCAACCCATCGTTATTAACGACGATGTAGAAGATGCCCGTCGGTAAGGCTGATACATCCATCTGCGCTTGCGCAAATGTAAGATCCATGGAAGACTGAAGTATGCCATCCATGCCATAAAGCTCAATGGTCGGATTAGAGTAGCTCATAATCGCATCATCAAATACAAATTGTAATTCTTCTTCTTGTTGATTTACGCTCATCAAGTCTACCTCCGTCAAGGTCTCTTCTGTACTGGTTGTAACCATTCTATAGTTTAGAAAGAAGAACACGGTAGTTGTTACTGCTGGGGCAACACAGGCGCCGTGATCATTGGTCGCTCCTTGTTCAAGACCGACAACATCTGGAGCACCATTTGCATTCATGGTTTCTTCTGCAACAATGGCATTTCTAAAAGTCACTTGATCGTCACCCGAACAGTACATCAATCTTGTCGGTGCTTGCGGCGTCCAATCAAAATTATCTTGTAAAGCCAAAGCAACACTGATTGGATGATCGGGATTATTCATGATGTTGTCCACCATTTCAGGTATCAATAGATTTTTTGGTTGGACCATACCTGTTTCAGCCGTTAGGCCTGATATCAATCGAGTATTCAATTCATTCAAGTCTATGGTTTCATTTGCGAAAGCATTAATATCATCCACATACTGCGCTCTAAAAATATCTTCAATTCCAATATCTGCTAACTCTACGGGGTATGCTTCCTTCATACTCAAGGAAACCCAAGCCAAATAAGCGCAGAAAAAATACTCATCTTCACCTAAAGTAAAATCAATCATTTCCTTGCTTACGGAGTATGGTCCTGACATATGTGAAGTCGCTGTCACCGTAAACTCATCACTGTGCTCCTCTTCAAGGGACTTGTGTAAAGCCATGGATGCATGACCCCCTTGAGAATATCCGGAAAGAAAAACTTGATCGTTTAGATATGGACCACTAGGCAATTCCGTATTCAATTGTTCTTTAACATGTCGCATCATATCAACTGCTACCCATGCTTCTGAATCTGAATGAATATAAGGATGTACTCCTGGATTAATCCCAAGGCCTAAATAATCCGGTTGTAAGGAAATATAACCCATAGCGCCAAAAACGGCACCGAGCTGATAGCCACCGGCAAGATTGGAAGGGACATCATCTCTTCCGTTCACTGTACCATGCTGAAAAACAAGCATTGGATAATTATTGCCAGGATCATTTGGTATGGTTATTAGGCCAGAAGCCATTCCTGGGGTACCATCAACATTCGTCGTCTCATATTCTACACGATAAGAATCAACGCCATATTCTACGAATGGCAGTCCGAGTAGTTCTTGTATTTCTTGAGCGGTTAATGACTCAACAAGTTCCCATTGACCAAGACCAATGTTAAAGAAAAAGAACTGGAAACAAAAAGCAAGTGTCAGGTGTCTCATTTTCATTGCAAACATTTTCTTCAAGATAATCAAATTATAAAAGAGTGAAGAATTTTAAGATTATAGACTACAAAGAACAGCACCAAGCGGACTTTGCAAGACTAAATTACGAATGGATTTCAAAATATTTTACGATCGAAGAAGAAGATCGAAAAACCCTTGAATATCCGCAAGAAAAAATCTATAAAACTGGCGGTCATGTTCTTTTGGCAGAGAAAGAAAATGAAATCGTCGGTACCTGCGCTCTGATAAAAGTCGAAGAAAAAGTTTTCGAACTAGCCAAGATGGCGGTATCGCCTACGGTCCAAGGGGAAGGCATAGGTTATGCCCTAGGACTTGCCAGTATTCAAAAGGCCAAGGAACTACGTGCAGACAAAGTAATCCTAGAAACCAACACGGTGCTAGCCCCTGCCATCAAGCTTTATAAGAAGTTGGGGTTCAAAGAAGCGGAGGTTAAAGAAAGCCCTTATTGCAGATGCAATTATCAAATGGAACTGATCCTTGAGTAACTTCTAGCTGACAAAACATTTGCAAGGCATTGCCACCAAAAAATCATTCAAAAAAAAGGTAGTTAGCGCTTCAATAAGATGAACTCTAACTACCTCCATATATTTTATTGCTACTATTTAAAAAGAGGTCAGCTGACCCCCCATTGGCACGTAACCCCGCCAATTAATACAAGGGTAATAATCCAATATAAAGCAGAAATGAAGATGTGTTTCCAGCTTTTTCTCTCGAATAAAGACTTTATCGCTATGATCGGAAAGGCAAAAAAGATTCCTAGGACCATTCCATGCAAAGCTCCGTGCCCAAAGGTCCGATGACGATCCCCATAATTAGCCATCATGGTGTCAAAAAGTTGGCGCATTTCACTACCCGCTTCTTGAAAAGAAGGATCCATCACAAAAAGTCCTTGCACACTGAATTGATGTACGGTTAAGGAAGCCATGACAGCACTCAACATACAGGCCATTAAATAGCTCAAGCCCATAATCATGAGCATATTACCGCCGTCAACCTCTTCTCTGGTGAGGCCAGTTGATTTCATCCAAGCGGGTTCGAAAGTTTTGGGATGGTAATATAGAAAGCCAACAACCATTGGTATGAGGCCACATGCTAATATCACCGGGTAATTCACTGATAACATAATTGGTTTTTTGTTTACCCTAAGTTATAAAAAAGCGAAATATTAATGCCCCCGACAATATTCAAATGGAAAGCAGCCTTATATATCCGAATGCCCAAAACCCCAATCAATAATAAATCTTAATTTTATAGACCTAAACGCGACCTAAAACGAAATTATATGAAGTATTTACTATTTACCATATTGTTGATTCCTACCCTAGTTTTTGCACAGACACCGGATGTACAGATGGAAGAGGAAAAAACAAAAACGGGTGTGATTATATACCTAATCAATAATCTAGACGATCAAAAAGTAGAAGCAGTGCTCGATCTGACCAGTGAAGGATTAGGATTAAAACCCAAGGAGAGCTTTAATGTAACAGTAGGTCCTAAGAGCAAAGAAAAAATTGTAGAACTGGTAGGTAAATCAAACACTAAATACAGCTATGCTTCCTCCTTGAGCTACAAGACAATTCCCCTCAATCCAGTAACGCAAAGATCAGTTACGGCTCGAACAAAAACTACGACCAAACAGGAGATCGCACATTCAAATCCACCGCAGACAAAAAAAGCTGCTACTCAACAAAAATCCGCAGAAAAAACACATCCACTGAAAGGTAAAAAAGGCATTGTTGTCTACAGCAAAGAAGGCTGCGGAAGATGTCATTTTGTAACCGATTATTTAAAGAAAAATAACATCCCATTTGAAGACCTAAACATTGCTAAGGATAAAGCAGCGGATAGACAAATGTCAACGGTACTTTTTGCTAGTGGCTTTAAAGGTGGAAGCTTTACTACCCCACTAATCACAGTAGATGATCAAGCGCACTACAACATCAAAGACCTAAAAGGATTCTTAGCCAAACTTAATAAGTAAGAATTACCAGAAAGAAATCATTTATAGACAGAAGCCTAGTCTAAATTTTTAGAGAAACAATTGATTAGGTGTTATATTGACCCATATGAAAAATACAATTAGTATAATATTCAGTTTCATTTTTTTATCATCCATCTCGTTTGCACAAATTGCAGTCGATGGTTTCTTTAATGAATGGAATGATGCCAACAGCCTAACTGTGAATGATGGCCAAGATTCGCAAGACATGGACATCGTTTCTGTCAAGATTTCAAATGATGAGGATAATCTTTATCTATTGATTGAGACCGATCAGGAATTTGACCTTCAGGATGATGAAGGGATTCGGATCTATATTGATGCAGACAATAACGCGAACACTGGATTTTCTATCGGTGGAATTGGTTCAGAAATGTCCTACGACTTTGGTGGTCGAGATGCATACATCAACCTTGCGGGGAGCTTTATAAATACAGGACACGCGGCCTTAGGAATGATTGCACTTCCTACGGTGACCTCCAATAAATTTGAGATCGCTTTTAGTAGATCCATCGATTCATCGCTTGGCTCATTCACAGTAGATGGGGACATTAAAGTATATGTGGATAATGGAAACGGAAATGATCAGGTGCCTAACAATGATGGCGGCATCCCTTACACCATAAAACAAAACCCAACGTTCACTTCTTCGTACGCCTTAAATAAACCAGCGGGATCACTCCGCATGATGAGTTACAATGTGCTCAGAGATGGTTTTCTGGAAGCTGATCAGAACCCAAGCCTTGAAGCCATCATCAAAAGCATGAATCCAGACATTCTCTGTCTACAAGAAGTTTATGATACGCCGACAAGTACCATTGTAAATACCTTGAATACCTTATTACCTCCGCCTGCTGGAAAACAATGGCAAGTAGCAACGGCAGGACCTGATATACATGTCTATACCTTACTAGAAATAGAAGCCTGGGACTGGATCGATGGCAATGGCGTTTTTCTTTTATACACCGATGATAATCAGCCATTGGTAGTTTATAACGTTCACCTACCATGTTGTGATAATGATGCAGAAAGACAGGATGAAATTGATAAAATTCTTTCAGTCCTTAGAGATAAAGAAGATTCTCCTCTTACGGGATTTTCGTATGCAGATGATATCCCTGCCATCATCACGGGAGACTTCAACATGGTCGGTCTAAAACAAAATTACGACAGCTTCATCGAAGGAGACATCGTTGCTGAATTCGTTTACGGTCCAGATTTCGGTCCAGACATTGACGGCTCTAATCTTGAAGATGCAGCTCCTTACGTCACAGGATTTCCCAGCAATTATACCTGGTATCAACCCAACTCAAGTTATAATCCCGGCAGACTAGATTTTGTCTTTTACACAGGTGCTGGTTTGACTGAGAAAAATACTTTTACCCTAGACTCACGAGGCCTCAGTCAAGCAGAACTTGATCAACTTGATTTAAACGCAAATGCTACACTGCTAGCCTCGGACCATCTTCCGATGATTTTTGATTTTGAATTTGGTGTAGAAGCAGATGCGGATATGGATGGCTATACTGAGTCTGAAGATTGTGACGATAATAATCCTGCCATTAACCCAGGCGCTGTAGAAATTCCTAACAACAATGTGGATGAAGATTGCGATGGAATTGCCCTGATTATTGATGCAGACATGGATGGATTTAATTCTGATCAAGACTGCAATGATGCAGATGCTTCCATAAATCCTGCCGCTACAGAAATAGCCAACAATGACATTGATGAAGACTGTGATGGAATTGCCTTAATGATCGATCAAGACATGGATGGATTTAATTCGGACGAAGATTGCAACGACTCAGATCCAAACATTAATCCCGGAGCAACTGAAATCCCCAATAATGACGTAGACGAAGACTGTGATGGTATCGCTCAAGTCATAGATCAAGACATGGATGGTTACAATTCAGATGAAGATTGTAATGACACCGACCCAGCCATCAACCCAGGGGCCACGGAAATTCCTAACAATGATGTCGATGAAGATTGCGATGGAATTGCATTTATGATTGATGAAGATATGGATGGTTATAATTCGGATGAGGATTGTAATGACATGGATGCGAGCATTAACCCAGGCGCTCAAGAAGTTCCAAACAATGGAATAGATGAGGACTGCAATGGTGTTGATGACATTGTGGATATGGATATGGATGGATTTAATAGCAATGAAGATTGTGATGATAATGACCCAGCGATTAATCCTGATGCAATGGAGATTCCCAACAATGATATTGATGAAGATTGTGACGGTGTAGCCTTGATCATTGACGAGGACATGGATGGCTACAACAGCGATGAAGATTGTGATGACACAAATGCGGATATTAACCCAGGTTCCACGGAGATACCTAACAATGGCATAGACGAAGATTGTGATGGCGAAGCCTTGATTATTGACGAAGACATGGATGGCTTTAACAGCGATGAGGATTGTGATGACATGAATCCTGATATTTATCCTGGAGCAGAAGAAACGCCGGATAATGGAATCGATGAAGACTGCGATGGAGAGGACTTTACAACCAGTCTGGATGAATTATCCCCATTAAACCTTGAATTCTACCCTAATCCGACTTCTGGGTCCCTGAATATTAGCTGGAATGAGGTCACAAATTTGAAAATCGAATTATATAATCTATTGGGTGAGAAGGTGTTATCTACCCAGATTGATGGAAGTTCGACAGAGTTAGATATTAATGATCTGCCTTCCGGCAAATATATCCTCAGTTGTGTAACGAAGGATGCTGAAAGAGCCTATCAATCGGTCATTAAATTATAAGAAAGCGTAATGCATGAATTAAAGCTTAAAAAAATACCTAAAACCAAAAAAGCTATTAAATTTGCGCTCATTATCCGGTCTCGTAGCTCAACTGGATAGAGCAGCTGCCTTCTAAGCAGCAGGTTTCAGGTTCGAGTCCTGACGGGATCACTAGAAAGTCAAAGAGTTATGAGATAAGTCGCTCATAACTCTTTTTCATTTGATACACTTTTTGATACATTAAAACTGAAAGAGGTTTTGTTTCCATCCTTGTCCTCATTCGTTGTATCCTCGCACACTTTAATAACATTCTCAGTTTTTCCAATTAGCCTTTCAATTTTTGCAACGATCAATAGCAGTGATTAATTAAATTGGCTTTGGTTCATCCTTTGGGTAATTGAAGAGACCAGCCCTAAGACCAGCCCCAAAGTTTTTACTTTTTCCATTTAGCGGCGCCTGTAAGAAATATCACACCGCACATTAAAATTGAAAACCCAAATGATTCAGCTGCTTCCAATACTGGTATAAGTTGCTCAGAATCTGGAACTTTAGGTTTGCCTAATAAAACGAATCTAAAAAGGTAATAGACTATTGCACCAACAAGCACCAAAAGACTGAATGATAGTATTTTTTTCATTTACATTTTATTGTTTACGGACAATCACTGTCTGAGTATGCAGTCGCTGCACCAAAAGCAGATCCGATTGCTGTTGACAAACCCCAGGTCCCAAGAATAGCTAAATTTGATCCTGGTGTAACTATTCCTACAGCACCTCCGATTCCAAGCACAGTAAAGTAAGTTGCAGAAGATGCGACATCGGCCGAGACTGCGGATTCCCAAATTGGCTTTCCATCATCTCTAGAATGTACTTCACCTTCACTTTCTAAATGGGTATCATTATCAAACGAAATCATTCCCAAACCACCCATATCAATTGGCATCCATAAAAATGATGAGTTTCTGGCTACTTCAAACATCCCTCTAATCTGATTAACCTCTGTACAAGTTAAGCCAACAATCTGCAATTTCAAATCCTCTAAAGCAGAAAGTTCTGTTAATAGTTCGGTATGATTATTTACAGTTGAAAGAAGGTTTTCAATAGCAACCATAGCTGAGTAAACCTCTTCTGTGAAAGGGTGATTATTCCAGTTAGATACTTGGTACCCTAAACTTCTCAAAATTTCATCAAGGCTTTTTGACATTGCTAAATACTCATTGCAATTGCTTTCGCTTTCGCCCATGTCGAGGCAAATGTTTGTCAATACAGCGGTTAATTCATCGGTGCAACTTCCACAACTTTGAATATCAATTTGACTATAGGCATTTATTGCTATTTCGTTATGAGTAGTACCTAGATTAATAATTTCAGAATTAGAGAATGTTTCACATTCAATGGTTTGAGAAAGTGATTCGGACTCCTTTGTGCAGGATGTAAAAAAGAGAATACCAAGTGTTGCGATTAATAAAAACTTTAATGATTTCATTTCTTTAGATTTTAAATGTTACAAAAAATTGAAAGCTGTTCCTAACTTTTAGTCGAGCTTGTTTATTAATAATTGTTTCAATTTTTGATAGGTAAACAAAATTTAAATGAAATTTTGAAATAAAATTAAAGAGGTTGTTAAGGTCATAATTAGATGAAAAAATAAAGTTGAGGAATAGTGTTCACCTAACCATTTCTTGAGCCATTAAATAAGATTGATGTAGGAAAGGCGTCTGTAGCTATTTAAATTTAGATTAATACTGTTTAACTTTTAAGTGGTCTATGGCCCAAGCAAAATGAATTTCAGATACTTTCCATTTGCATTTAAAATATAAACACCTGCTGATAAATTTTCTAAATCAATTGAATTTGTATTAAAATTGGTTTGTAACACCCGACCTCTAATATCTAGGACTCTAATCAAGTCACACTTATGTGATAAAAAGATAGATCCATGTGTTGGATTCTGGTAAATCTTAAGGTCTGTGGATTCTAACGAATTTATTTCTGTTGAAGTAATTACCTCAACCCAGGTTTCATTGCATTCAAATGATCCATCAAAATGGTTTGATGTTATATTAACTAGAGTATCTCCAGAGGTAAAACACCTTAGAAATCCAATTTTTTCTTCCTTGCAATTCGTTGAATTATTAAAGTATAGCCCACCATATAATTGGCCTACTCTCATCAAAACTTCAATTTGGTTAGGAGTTGGCTCATTATCAATTTTATAAAATCCTTTCTGTATGAAAGTAAAGAAATTTGGATTCGGTGCTATATAAAAATCTCCTTCTTCACCGTCTAAAAAAAATTCTTCAAAAAAAACGTCGCCGGTACATTCGTCAAAAACAGTTCCTTTATATTCTCGAATTGCATCAAAGTCATAAAACAATTTAAATTCTTGCTCTAACTCATCCCAAAAGAAAATTTTTTCGAAATCTTGATGCATATATAGTTCTGGTAAGTTCCTGTTGTTTTCAACTACATTACATGTCTTATTTCCAATTGTAACGCGTTCACCGACTTTAAACTCGATGGATGAATGATTTATATAATCAATTCCTCCAAATGTGGTATCCTTCATTAAATCATAATTCCAAGTAAATCCCTCCGAGAACATAGAATCATTTTCTGAATTGATTTCATTGTCTAACAATATTCTATGATTACACTCCTCTGATGGCAAACAACCATTTTCATTTAATGATAGCAACCAAAGTTTTGGAGTCAATTCACCATCTAATGTTTTATAAAAAGTCCACCCAATGTTTACAATATGGTTATCTGCAATCGCTACAGATTTTAAAAGTTCTGATTTTAAAGCGTATGGTGTTGATATATTTTGATTTTCAGAATCAAGTTTTTTGTATATCCTCAACCATTCAATTTCTCCATTCTTGTTCATTTTTGATACATATGGATGTCGTCCAGTACAAGTTAATGAATCTTTATCCCCTGTAGCCCCTACAGAAAAGATAAAATTTTCAGACAAGCTTAAGTCAAGAACTTTATGTGATCTAACATCAAAAAAATAATACTCAGGTGTTCTAGAAGACCATTCAAGGCTATCACCTTCCAGTACGAATTTATTGATTCTTTCAGATTTCCATCTGGAACTAAAGCCTTCGCCTGGAAAAACATCTGAATTGAAAAAAATGGAGGACTCATCACCGACTATTATATTTTTTTCATTAAGCCATTCTTCATAAAATAGCTTGCTCGAGATATTACCATCCAAATCAATTAAAAATAGTTCACTTTCGTTTTCGACACCGTAGGCGAGATGAGCGACTAATAATGAATCTTCCAAGTTCAATACATCACTCATTGAAAGTCTATCTACCTCTCCGAATTCAGCAAAAGAAACAAATTCTTGGTTCCCAATAGACTTATATATAAACGCATTCAAATTAGATGAATTAACAAATTTTTTCAAGCCGTATAAATAAAGCTCATCCTTTAGTTCAAATCCACCAACTAATTCATATTGAAGGGCATTTTGAAGTTCTGAAATCAAGTATTTTCCTGAGGCTGAAAAAGTGTCATCAATTGTTACTCCACTGAAGTCATTGATCTGGTTTGTTAAATCAAATCCAACTAGTTCTATATTTCCTTTGTAGGCTTCCCCCAATTAGAACCATTTATAATTCCACTAATTTATTGTTTTT
>JAHDGF010000035.1 GCA_020627785.1 Saprospiraceae bacterium | reverse complement strand
CGAGTACTAGAAATTGATACGCCACGGAATATACAAATATAATATTATAAATTTTTTTAATATATAAGAATTCAACTTTTGTGAAACTAGATTTTGTTAAAATGCATGGCACCGGAAATGATTTCATTCTTCTCGATCAAAAGGATGTCATTCAAGATTACACACAAGAACAGATCGCCTTGCTATGTCATCGACGATTTGGAATCGGAGCAGATGGTTTACTAATTCTTAGGTCTTCTTCTGAGGTTGATTTTGAAATGCTTTATTATAATTCTGATGGTGCTCCGAGTTCTATGTGTGGAAACGGTGGACGATGTATCGTAAAATACGCTTTTGATCGCGGTTATATTAAGTCGGAAACAAATTTTATCGCTCCTGATGGTCTTCATAGGGCTAAAGTATCTGGTGCTGAGATTAGCCTTGAAATGAGCCCTGTGAATCAAGTTGATATTAATATTCAAGATTACATTCTCAATACAGGCTCTCCGCATTTTGTGACTTTCGTCAAATCTTTATCTAGTCTTCAAGTAAGTAAATCAGGAGCAGAAATAAGGTATTCTCCTCACTTTAAGGAACAAGGAATCAATGTGAACTTTGTTGAACTTTTGGGCGAGAATAAAATATTTGTAAGAACTTATGAAAGAGGAGTTGAAGATGAGACCTATTCTTGCGGAACAGGGGTAACTGCCGCTGCTATTGCTTCCCACAAGAAAGAACAAGGCTCATCTCGTGGTGATTGGAATATCAAAACAATGGGTGGAACTTTGCGCGTTAGCTTTGATTATAAAGATGGTTCATTTAAAAATATAGAATTACATGGACCTGCTACTTATGTATTTCATGGAAGTTTTGACGGTTTTTAAATTAATTGTCCATTTCCAATTGTAAATTCATTTTTGCATTGTTTAATTCTGAAACGGCGTGAAAATCACCTAAATCCTTTCCAATAGCTATTCCTTCTTCATATATTTTAATAGCCAAAACTCGTTCGTTTAAACTTTCATATAATTTGGCTAAATGATAATAAAGCCCAATATATTTAGGATCATTTTCATAAATGTCCATGTAGTATTTTAAGGCTTTGTCATTTTGTGACATTTTTTCATGCTCCTTTGCAATTGCAAACTTTAAAAAGCTATCATTCGGAGATTCTTTTAAAAAGTTGAGTAGTTGTATTAATCTTTCAGTTTGCTCCATTTTCATGAAAATTTAACTCTGAGTATAATGTTTAAATACCTTATATTTGCAACTCACTAAACAGGCAAGATGAATATATTAGTATGTATTTCTAAAACGCCAGAAACCACGGCAAAGATTTCATTTTCTTCTGACAACTCTACTTTTAATACGGATGGAGTTCAATATATTATGAATCCATACGATGAATGGTATGCGTTGGTTCGGGCAATAGAATTAAAAGAAAAGCATGGCGGTAAAGTTATCGCAATAAATGTAGGAACAGCAGATAATGACATTATTATCAGAAAAGCACTCGCAATTGGAGCAGATGAGGCAGTAAGAATAAATGGAGAAGCAAGCTCATCCTACTTCGTTGCTAAGCAGATTGCAGAGTATGCAAAAAGTAATGCGATTGATATAACTTTCTTAGGAAAAGAAACCATCAACTATAACGGTTCTGAGGTTGGAGCAATGGTATCCGAATTGCTTGATCAACCATACATTAGTTATGCGAGCAGTATGGAATTTGATGGGACTTCAGCAACCATTAACAGAGACATTGAAGGTGGGGTGGAAGTAATTCAAGTGAGCAAGCCATTTGTAATATCTGCAGCAAAGGGTTTAGCAGAGCAGAGGATTCCAAATATGAAAGGAATTATGATGGCTAAAAGAAAACCATTAAACGTAGTGGAGCCAGTTGCCTGCGACGATAAAGTTACCATTTCGGAATATTCACTTCCACCAGGTAAAACTGAAGTGAAAATGATAGATCCTGATAATATGGATGAATTGGTAAGATTACTTCACGAAGAGTCAAAAGTTATATAAAATGGGTGTATTAATATTTGCGGAAGCGACAAAAGGAAATTATAAAAAGAATGCTTTAGAAGCTGTTTATTATGGCTCTAAAATAGCAAATCAAATAGGAGGTGAAACTGTTGTGTTCACTATTGGAGATGGAGCCAACGCTGGTCAATTTGGAAGTTATGGCGCAGATAAAATCTGGTTCAACTCTAATGAGAATAGTTCAGACACCCAAGTTGTTTCATCTTTAATAGCTCAAGCGGCAGAAAAGGCGGGTGCAACGTATGTTGTACTAGCGAATACAGCCATGGGAAAAGCTATTGCTGGACGATTGGCAATAAAATTAGATGCCTCATTAGTAAGTGGAGTAAATGCACTTCCATCAGGTAATACCATACAAAAACAAGTCTTTTCAGGCAAAGCCAATGCTACCTTCGAATTAAAAGGTGATAAGCATGTGATTACGGTAATGGGGAATACACTTCAGCCGGAAGCTACAGGGAATGATGGAATTCCAGAAGAGATATCTTTAAGTGCTCCTGAACCTAGAATTAAAGTTCTTGATACGAAGACTGTTGAAGGTACGGTACCGTTGCCTGAAGCAGAATTGGTTGTTTCGGCTGGTAGGGGAATGAAAGGACCCGAAAATTGGGGCATTATTGACGAGTTAGCAGAACTGATTGGAGCAACAACTGCCTGTTCTAGACCTGTAGCTGATACAGGATGGAGACCTCACCATGAACATGTTGGACAAACAGGAATAGCCATCAGACCTAATTTATATTTTGCCATCGGAATATCTGGCGCCATTCAACATCTTGCGGGTGTAAATAACTCAAAAGTAATTGTTGTTATAAACAAAGATCCTGAAGCACCTTTCTTCAAAGCAGCAGATTATGGTGTGCTTGGAGATTTGTTTGACGTTGTTCCAAAATTGATTGAATCTTTCAAAAAATTTAAAGCCTCATAGGCGAAGTATAGTTTGGAACATTTCACTTTTTAATTGACTATTGATAGCTCAATAGTTGAGGATTTTTTATAATATTATGGTCTGTTCAGATATATATGGAAAAGATAGAACTTGATGTTGTAGCCCTCACCCATAGTGTAACCTCTTCGCATAACTATGCGGTTATACTCGGAGAGGTAAATGGTGATAGAAAATTGCCAGTTGTTATCGGTGGATTTGAGGCACAGGCCATTGCTGTTGCTATGGAGAAAATGATCCCGAACAGACCATTAACGCACGATCTATTCAAAAATACGATGGATTCTTTCGGAATAGAATTGAAAGAAGTCGTTATCAATAATTTGTTAGATGGTATATTTTACGCCCAGTTGATTTGTTTTGATGGCAGACAAGAAGTAATTATAGATAGTCGTACTTCCGATTCCATTGCTATGGCTGTTAGGTTCAATTGCCCGATTTATACCATGGAAAACATTATGGAGGAGGCAGGAATGCTTTTAGACCCAGAAGAAGAGAAGAAAATTGCAATTGAACGATCCGGTAAAACTAAAAAGCCTAAAACCTTTTCTGAATACAGTGTAGATGAGTTGAGTGACCTCCTAGATAAGGTTCTTGAAAATGAGGACTACGAACAAGCAGCAAAAATCAGAGACGAAATCAACAAGCGTAACGCTAATTAGTCCTTTTTAGAATCTAAAGAGTTTTGAACTTCCTTAAAGCTCATTTTTCCTAAATCATTGTCCCATGCACTCAAGATGTAATTGGTGATATTTGAAATTTCGACCGCAGAAAGTTCAGGTAAGCCAGACATGGGTATGGTATACTCTTGACCATTTACATATAAGGTATCCTCTATGCCAAAGCGCATAATGTAAGGCAGTTGATCTTTATTTTCATTTAACCAATCCGAAGCATTTAATGGGGGATATAGTTGAGCTAATCCTGAACCATCAAGCATATGACAACTTGAACAATAGAACTCATAGAGCCCCTCTCCTTGCTTAAATCTTCCATCTTGACAGGTATAAAAGAGTACTGCAGTAAAGACTATAAGTAGAAAATTATTTCTGTTCATATTCTTCTATCAATCGATCAATGTCTTGAAAGAAATCTGTCACATCTTCAGGATCTGTTCCTTCCGCAAAAGCGCGCACATGACCATTCTTATCTACTAAAACAATCTTACCAGAGTGATCAATGCCACCGGGTGCTCGTTCATCTTCGATCACTGCGACAAAATAGTCATCATTTAAGTCATAAATTTGATCTTTATCTCCTGTCAAGAATAGCCACTTTTCATTCTCTACCCCTAAGTTTTTGGCATATGTATGGAGAACCTCTACATCATCTCTTTTGGGATCTAGGGTGTGAGAAACCAGTTTAAGCAAATCCTGTTTTTCATAACGGTCATAAATTCTCAGCATTTGTTTTTTTACCTTAGGACAGATAGACGGGCAACTAGTAAAGAAAAAATCACTGACATAAATGTTGTTGCTCAATGATTTATTATTGACAGCTTGAGAATCTTGATTGATTAAATCAAAGCTTGGGATTTTATGGAATATTGTATCTCCATTTACAACTTCGTGGTGGCCTATGTATGGAAGTGGCCCAGATTCTTTCTGTGTGCAGGAATATAATCCTATAACACAAAGGATACACATAAGATTACTTAATTTCATCAATCATCTTTTTTGCTTTTTCAATGGCATTTCTCATGGATCGGTCTACCTCTTTGATTTTATCTTGTTCCTTCAAAAGATATTTTTTTTGAATTTCGAAGTTTTCACCTTCTGGCAATTTGAAACCTTTCATCCAAAGCATCATTCCATCATCAGCCTGATCTAATTCTTCAATTATTCCCCAATATTTATCTTTCAAATCCGAGTCAATATTCCCATTTTTAATTTCTGCCTTCAATTTTTTTCTAAGTTTATGTATGGTTCCCATCTCAGGCATTACCTCGTCATGCACCCTCATGACTTCTGCATATAGTTTTTCGTTTTCTGGACTTACGGAAGGCTTGCAAGAGACAATTCCAAAGATTATGAAGAAAGCTAAGGTTATTAACTTTGATAGTTTCATTTAAATTAATTTTGATTGCATAGATACGGATTCAACAAACAAAGCTCAATTATGTTAACCTATAAATACATTTTCTTTAATGAATAAAAGGAGAGCAATTGTTTGGTTCAGAAATGATCTAAGACTTCACGATAATGAAGCCATGGTTGAGGCAATACATGTTGCACATGAAGTGATTTTTGTCTTTGTTTTAGATGACCGGTTATTTAAAGGTAAAACCTCATTTGGGCTTCCTAAACTCGGAAAATTTAGACGACGATTTATATTAGAAAGTTTAGAAGATTTACGAAGTTCTTTAAAGGCAAAGAATAGTAATTTAATCGTAAGGCAGGGTATTACGGAGGAAATTATACCAGAGTTATGTCGAGAGCACAAAGTAAGCTGGGTCCATTGTAATAGGGAACGAACGCAAGAAGAAGTACTGATACAAGATACTTTAGAATCCAACCTTTGGACAATCGGAGTAGAGATGAGGTATTCCAGAGGTAAAATGCTTTATCATACTGCAGACCTTCCTTTTCCTATAACGCAGAGTCCAACTACCTTTACTGCCTACCGAAAAGAAGTTGAAAAATTTGTTCCAGTTCGTAAGCCTTTTGATACACCTAACAAAATAACCTCAGTTTCTGAAGAAATCGAAGAAGGTATAATTCCTTCTTTAAAAGATTATGGTATTGACAATCTGACTACAAGCAAGGGATTGTACTTAAAGGGGGGTGAATCTGAAGCCTTAGCTCAGATGAGATATTATTTTGAAGAAACGAAGTTGGTTAAAACTTATAAAAAGACTCGTAACCAATCTCTTGGAAGGGATTACTCTTCTAAGTTTTCAGCCTATCTTTCAAAAGGCTGTTTATCGCCAAAGTTAGTTTACCACGAATTAAAGAAATTTGAAAAAGAACACGGTTCAAACGAATCTACATACTGGTTAGTCTTTGAATTATTATGGAGAGATTTTTTTAGACTGATGGCCAAGCGGTTTGGTAATAAAATATTCCTTTTTTCAGGTTTAAATTCAAAAACTCCGAGTCAAGATAAAGAAGATCAATCATTATTTAATATTTGGAAAGAAGCAAGGACTGGGGTCCCTTATATTGATGCTAATCTTACAGAATTAAATGAAACTGGTTTTATGTCAAATAGAGGAAGACAGAATGTTGCCAGTTTTTTAATTTATGACATGGGTATGAACTGGTTAATGGGTGCCGAATATTTTGAATCACTTTTAATAGATTATGATCCATGTAGTAATTATGGGAATTGGGCTTACATTGCTGGAGTAGGAACCGATCCAAAACAAGGCCGTCATTTTAGTACTACTTTTCAATCCCAACGCTACGATGCTGATGCAACTTTTATCAAATATTGGTTGCCGCAATTAGATTCAATTAAACCTTCTTTACTACATCATCCATCAATGAGTAATCAACAAAAGTTTCAGGATTATGGAATCACTTTAGGGAAGGAGTATCCTGCTCCCATTTTAGTACCTACTTAAATATCAATTTATGAGTAAGTCGCTTTCGCAAATGGTTATTTCTATTTTGAAAAAGTGAGCTATTATACCATTCTCAATGATTTTTAAATAAACCCTACATTAGAGTCTGTTTAAAAACAATTATTTATTTGTGCTGTTACTTTAATAATGGAAGAGGCAATGAATCATAGAGTTAAGGTTGCAATGGTTAGTTACAAAAATACCTTGCCATTCGCTTATGGTTTTGATCATTTCAAGAATTCCTTTAAGGCTTTTGATCTCAGTCTTTATAATCCCGCCAAATGTGCAGAGGCTTTTATAAAGAATAAAGTTGACATTGCCTTAGTTCCAGCTGCCTTCCTTAATGATAATCCGGATGTTAAAATTATCACAGATTTTTGTATTGCTTCTGATGGTCCAGTCAACTCAGTTTGTTTATTGACAAATACTTCAATTGAAAATATAAATGAGGTAATTCTTGATGATCATTCCATGACCTCAAATGCCTTAGTTCAAGTCCTATGCAGAGAGTATTGGCATATCAATCCAATCTTCAAAAAACAAGATGTAAGTCTAGGCTACCATTCAAATTCCAAAGATACAGGGGTAGTTATGATTGGAGATAAAGTCTTTGAATTTGAATCTCAGTTTAGATATAAATATGATCTCGGAGAATATTGGAAAGAGTTAACAAACCTACCTTTTGTTTTTGCCGTTTGGATTGCAAGAAAACATGTATCAAATGAAGCCATCCAAAAGTTAAATCAAATTCTCTCATTAGGGGTAGAAAACATTGATACTATCTTGGATAAATTATCCACTGAAGGATTAGATTATGAAACCTATCTAAAATTAAACTTGAAGTATAGTTTTACTAAAAGATTTAAAAGTGGGTTAAAACTTTACCTTGAGTTAATTCCTCAAAAGTCAAGTGTAAGATAGGGTCACAAGCTTTCTTGAACGACATTCCCTTTCATTCTAATTATTTATATTAGACCTAACAAAAACTAACCAATGATAAGAGCTAAAATTGCTGGTATAGGACATTATGTCCCGAATAATGTGGTTTCTAATGATGATTTATCAAAACACATGGAAACCTCAGATGAATGGATCCAAGAAAGAACAGGAATTAAGGAACGAAGATTTGGAACCAAGCATGAAGAATCAACAACTACAATGGGATATGAGGCGTCCAAGGTTGCTTTAGAACGGGCTGGAATTACTGCTGAAGAAGTTGATTTTATAATATTTGCTACACTAAGTCCAGATTATTATTTTCCTGGTTGCGGCGTTCTTCTTCAAAGAGCTTTAGGTATAACTAAAACCGAAATCGGAGCCTTAGATGTAAGAAATCAGTGCTCAGGTTTCGTATATGCTTTATCTGTTGCTGATCAATATATTAGATCAGGTATGTACAAAAATATCTTAGTGGTCGGAGCAGAAATGCATTCTATGGGATTAGAATTTACAACTAGAGGAAGAGGCGTTTCAGTAATTTTTGGAGATGGTGCTGGTGCTGCAGTTGTTCAAGCAACAGAAGAAGATAAAGGAATTTTAGTTTCTGAATTACATTCTGATGGCACAAATGCAGAAATCTTATCTCTTCTAAGTCCTGGGTCACATGGGGGAGTTCATCATGATGATAAAGAGCAATTTGGATTCCCGGATAAGTCTACTTTAGGCGGGACCTTTATCACAGATAAAATGTTAGAAAATGGTCATCACTTCCCTTACATGGATGGAAAGTCTGTTTTTAAAAAAGCTGTTGTTAAGTTTCCGGAAGTTATAAAAAGTACTTTAGATAAGATTGGTAAGACAGCGGAGGATATTGATTTACTCATCCCACATCAAGCCAATCTTAGGATCAGTCAGTTTATCCAAAAAGTTTTAGGCCTCAAAGATGAACAAGTTTTTAATAACATCCATAAATACGGTAACACTACTGCGGCTTCCATTCCGATTGCTCTGTCAGAAGCATGGGAGGAAGGAAAAGTGAAAGAAGGCGATACCATTTGCTTAGCAGCATTTGGGAGTGGATTTACATGGGGTAGTGTCATAATTAAATGGTAAATAAAGTAGATATTTTAGCCATCGGCGTCCATCCGGATGACGTTGAGCTTAGTTGCGGTGGTACATTGCTGAAGCATTTAGATGCAGGTAGAACAGCTGCAATTGTTGATTTAACTCAAGGAGAGTTAGGCACTAGAGGTTCAGCTAAATTGCGATTAGAAGAAGCAGAAAAAGCACGGCAATATTATGGCATAGATCATAGAGATAATCTGGGAATGGCGGATGGTTTCTTTGAACACAATGAGCAAAATATTCGCAAAATTGTAAAATCAATTAGAACCTATCAACCAGAAATAATTCTCGCCAATGCATTATCCGACCGTCATCCAGATCATGGTCGAGCAGCGAAATTAATTTCAGATGCTTGTTTCATCTCTGGACTTCGTAAGGTTGAAACAGAATTGAATGGTCAACTACAAGCAGTGTGGAGACCCAAAGCAGTATATCATTATATTCAAGATCATAACTTGGTTCCTGATTTAGTCGTAGATATATCTGATCAAATGGAAAGAAAGATAGAAGCCATACTTTGCTTTGGATCACAATTTTACAATCCGGAATCAAAAGAACCTGTTACACCTATATCAACTTCGAATTTTTTAGATTTTATAAGAGCTAAAGCTGCAGGGTATGGTCGCCAGATTGGAGCTGATTACGGAGAAGCATTCAATGTCACTCGTCACATAGGAGTTAAGGACTTGTTTGATTTACTTTAAAGACTAGATTTTAATTCTTGCAATTTCATCATACATTCAATAGGAGTCATTGCATCAATGTCCATCTTTTCTAATGCCGCTTTGATTTTCAACCAGCGTTCATCTGCTTCATTAAAAAAACTGAGCTGCATGGCACTTGCTTTAGATTCACTTGTAGTTTTCATTGCAGTTTCAATGTTCTCCCGTTCACCGATAGATTTTTTCTCTAACTCTTTGAGTAGGGCAGATGCATCTTGCAGAATCTCTCTTGGCATGCCTGCCATCTTAGCAACATGGATTCCAAAACTATGATTACTTCCACCTTCAACCAACTTTCTTAAAAATATGACCCGGTTGTCAATTTCTTTCGTGGCAACATTGTAATTTTTAATGCGATCGTATTCTTTTGCAAGTTCATTTAATTCAAGATAATGAGTTGCAAAAAGAGTCTTCGGATGTGCAATGTCATTGTTATGCAAATAACTCGCGATCGACCATGCGATAGATATACCATCATAAGTGCTTGTGCCTCGACCTATTTCATCCAACAATATTAAACTACGTTCTGAAATGTTATTTAAAATACTCGAGGTTTCAATCATTTCAACCATAAATGTTGACTCGCCACTTGATATATTATCAGATGCGCCTACTCTGGTAAATAGCTTATCTACAATTCCTATGTTTGCTTTTGTTGCTGGAACATAACAACCTGTCTGAGCAAGTAGGCAGATCAATGCCGTCTGCCGTAATATGGCTGATTTACCTGACATATTTGGACCAGTAATCATAATTATTTGTTGATCACCATTACTCATATGTAGATCGTTAGGAATGTAGGATTCACCTATTGGTAATTCTTGTTCAATAACAGGATGCCTTCCTTCAATTATCTCTAATTCTAACCCATCCGTCATCTCTGGTCTTACATACACGTGCTTGATCGCCATTCTTGCAAAATTGCATAGGCAATCTAATTGAGCAACGACTTTTCCATTTTGTAATATTGCCTCAATGTAAGGGGTCAACGATTCAACTAACTCATCGTATAGCCGTACTTCCAACTCTGCGACTTTTTCGTTTGCACTGAGAATTTTATTTTCTAATTCCTTTAATTCTTCAGTGATATACCGCTCTGCATTTGTTAGGGTCTGTTTTCTAATCCATCCGTCAGGTATTAATCCCTGATTTTTATATTTATTGGTTACCTCCAGATAGTATCCAAAAACATTATTGAATCCAATCTTTAAGTTAGCAATACCTGTTGCTTCGGCTTCTCTCTTTTGTATTTCAACTAAGAGCCCTTTACCATTTTTTATAATATCTCTCCACTCATCCAACGATTCATTAAATCCATCCTTAATAACTTGACCTTTATTTAAAATGGCAGGTGGATCTTCCGCTAAAGTTTCTTCAACAGTCTTTAATAGCTGAGGGCATGCATTCAATAATTCACCAAGGATTATAAGAGCACTTTCATTACTGCTCTTTATTAATTTTTTGATTGGTAAAAGAGACTTCAGAGACCGTTCCAAGCTTTTGATTTCCTTAGGATTTATTTTCCTAGCCGCCAACCTTGCAGTGATTCTTTCAAGGTCTCCTATATTCTTTAATTCATTTTCAAAACCCTCTAACGATTCTAAATTGTGAACCATATAATGAACAATGTCATGCCTGGCATTTATTTGCTGTAGATTAATCAAGGGCATTAATAACCACTGCCTCAACATCCTGGAACCCATTGGAGAAATACAATGATCAATAATATCAACTAGTGGTCTACCTGTAGGATGATTACTCCTAACTAATTCGAGATTTCTTATGGTAAATCGATCTAACCACATAAACTCCTGTGTCTGAATACGGTTGATTCGGACGAGGTGATCTAACTTTTTATTTTCGGTAGTTCCTAAATAATGAAGAATGCTACCAGCGGCTATTTGGGCTTGATCTAATTCTTCTATGCCAAAACCTTTTAAAGAAGTTACCTTGAAATGCTCTAATAATTTATCGTAACAATAATCTTTCTGGAAAACCCATTCATCTATTTGAAAGTAGTAATTTTCATTGCCCAATAATTCCTCAATGGCTTTCTTATTTGGCCTAGAAAAAATAATTTCAGAAGGATTAAAACTTTGAACCAACTTGGCAATCATTTTATCATTCCCTTCTGCGACTAGATATTCTCCAGTTGAAATATCTAAAAATGAAATCCCATGGTTAGATTTATTATTTAAATGTATGGAGCAAAGGAAATTATTTTCTCTATGGTCAAGAAGATTGTCATGAAAGGTAACCCCAGGTGTAACTATATCAGTGACCCCACGCTTAACAATTTTCTTTTCTTTACTTGGCTTTTCTAATTGTTCACAAATGGCCACTCTATAACCAGCCTTTACAATTTTTGGAAGATAAAGGTCTACCGAATGATATGGAAAGCCAGCCAATTCAATGTCAGAGCCCCCATTATTTCTACTGGTAAGTACAATCCCCAAAATCTTTGAAACCGTAACAGCATCTGCTCCAAAAGTTTCATAAAAATCCCCTACTCGAAAAAGTAAAATTGCCTCAGGATGTACTTGCTTTATACTCATGTATTGTTTCATGAGTGGAGTAACCTTTTTTGATTTCGTTTTTGCCAATGCTTATCCGTTTAAAAAGTCTAAGGTAACGATTCGTCTGAGATTAAGGGATTAATTTTTTGACCTGAGTTAAGGTTTCTTTGAGTTTATCTGGATCTTTGCCAACAATATTTATATGGCCCATTTTTCTTTTGGGCTTAGAGATTTTCTTTCCATAAATATGTGCGTGTACTCCTGGTAATTCTAAAAGTGAATGAATAAAACTATATCTGGCTGGACCCGTATAGTCTTTTTCCCCTAAAAGATTTACCATAATTCCAGGTTGGATAACTTCAGTACTTCCTAAGGGTAGATTAAGAATTGATCTCAGATGTTGTTCAAACTGAGAGGTAACACATGTGTTCATACTTAGATGTCCACTGTTGTGGGTGCGCGGAGCCATTTCATTGATGAGTACTTCACCAGAATTAGTCAAGAAAAACTCAATCGCAAGAAGACCCACCAAATCAAGTTTTTTTGCCAGGTCTACAGCAATCATTTGGCATTTTTGATCAACCTCTTTTGAGATGACTGCGGGGCATTGAAGATAGTCAACTAAATTGGCCTCTTGATCAAAAACCATATCAACGGTAGGATATGTTTCAATATCACCAGATTCATTCCGTGCGACTATTACTGCTAGCTCTTTCTTTATATCCACTAATGGCTCTATAAGTGATGGTGATGTAAACAGTTTTTCTAAATCTGATTTTTTCTTCACAACAAGTACTCCCTTTCCATCATATCCTTCTGTTCGAGCTTTTTGAACAAAAGGAATTGCAATTTTATTTTCGTTTATTGCTTTTTTTATAGCTTGGTTATTTTCATAGATTTTAAATTCGCTCGTTGGCAAATCTTGTTTTTCATAAAACATTTTTTGCAAACCCTTGTCTTTGATTAAGTCTATGATTTTGGGCTGAGGAAACACTTTAATGCCAGATGCCTGAAGCTCACGCAAAGCCTCAGTATTTACATTTTCTATCTCAATTGTGAGAATATCCATGTTTTGACCAAATGTCAAAACATCCTCTTTATTTGTGAAGTCACCTGTACTTAAATTTGAAGAAACTAATCCGACTGGGAAGTCAATTTCTTTATCTAAAAAGTGAAGATGAAAACCTAAATTACTTGCAGCCAAGTTCAGCATTCTACCCAATTGACCACCTCCCAAAACACCAATCTTTTTTTGATGAAGATTTTCTTTATTCATATTTATATCTTTTGGACCATTGCTTTTTTAAAACCTCTTTAAATTTTATCTCAACAGTATTATCACTTGGTTCATAAAAGATGCTTCCATCCAATCTTTCTGGTAAGAAGTTTTCATCTATGAAGTTGTTTTGATAGTCATGCGCATATTTATATCCAGGTCCATAATTTAGATCTTTCATTAATTGAGTTGGAGCGTTTCTTAAACTTAAAGGCACAGGTTCATTAGGATTACTTTTTAATTCTGCTTGCGCTTTATTTATCGCCATGTAGGCACTGTTACTTTTCGGGCTGCACGCCAAATAAATAGCACATTGCGACATAGGTATTCTTCCTTCAGGATAACCTATTTGATGCACGGCTTGAAAGCACTGGTTCGCAAGCAATAAGGCGTTCGGATTTGCTAAGCCAATATCTTCTGATGCCGAGATAATCATCCGACGACAAATAAATAATGGATCTTCACCTGCCTCTACCATTTTGGCTAAATAGTAAACCGCCGCATTCGGATCGCTTCCTCTGATTGATTTTATAAAAGCTGAAATTACATTGTAATGTTGTTCACCAGTCTTATCATACATGACAAGATTTTGCTGGATGGTAGTCTCAACAAGGGAATTGTCTATAATTAATGAATTACCTTCTAAATTTTTATTCACAATCAATTCCAAACAATTCAAGAGCTTCCTTGCATCACCTGTAGAGTATTTTATTAAGGCTTCGTATTCTTCAATTTTAATTTTTAAAGTTGATAAATACTCATCATTCTCTAATGCATATGTAGCCAATCCTTTTAATTCATCTAGGTTCAGTTGCTCTAGTACATATACTTGCATTCTTGAAATCAAGGCTGGAATAACCTCAAAGGAAGGATTTTCAGTGGTTGCACCAACCAAAGTAATAACCCCTTTTTCTACAGCACCCAGCAATGCATCTTGTTGAGATTTACTGAAACGATGAATCTCGTCAATAAATAATATGGGATGAGGTTGACTAAATAAATGCTGTTTTTCAGCTCTGTTTATTACCTCTCTAATGTCTTTAACGCCTGAATTAATAGCACTAAGCGAATGAAAGGGTCGATCTAGTTCTATAGATAGAATATATGCTAGCGTGGTTTTTCCAACTCCTGGAGGACCCCATAATATCATTGATGGAATCTGGCCATTTTTAATTACCTTATATAGTAAGCCTTCTGGACCTATCAGGTGTTTCTGACCAAAGTAACTTTCCAAGTTCTTTGGTCTCATTCTCTCTGCTAAAGGGTTTCTAATTGTATTCATTTCAGAACTCTGCCTCAAATTTATTAGAAATAGCTTTCGGCTGTTAATTTAGACGCATGAATGATTTGATAGATTTTATAGATTCTGAATTAAGATCAGTAGCAGATCCCGAGAAGGCAATTGAAATGAAGGCTTATATGAAGGATATAGCTCCTTACTATGGTGTTCCTTCTCCCATTCGAAAATCAATATCTAAAGGACTTTGGTCTGAATTTTCTAAAAGAATAAGACACGATTGGAGACACCTTGTGGTTGAGCTATGGATGATGGATCAACGAGAATGCCAATACTTAGCAATGGATTTAATGATGAAAATCAAGAGAAGCATCATTGAGGAGGATATTGAATTATTCGAGAAACTAATTAAAACAAAAAGTTGGTGGGATACTGTAGATTTTTTAGCATCTAATATGATTGGATCATATTTTGAAAAGTTTCCTAAAAATAAAGATGAATTTATACAACGTTGGTCAGAAGGAGAAAATATATGGTTGATTCGTACCTCTTTGATCTATCAACTGAAGTTTAAAGAAAGGACAGATTTTAATGAAATCAAAAGAATTATTTTAATGCATCAAGAATCTAAAGAATTCTTTATTAATAAAGCTGGAGGGTGGGCACTTAGGCAATATTCAAAGTTTAACAAGGAAGCTGTCCAAGAATTTATGGATGATAATCCAAACTTGCCAAGATTGGTAATACGTGAAGGGTCAAAATATTTATAAGTCCCGAGATTATGCTCGGGACTTATAAATGAAATCTTATTTACCTTCTAATTCTTTTACTAGTCTATCTGCTTTGTAGACATATTTCAAAGCGGCGTGAATCCCACCCGCGTGTACAGAAACTGTTCTATTAGACTCTTCGTCAAATATAAAGTTACCAGGAAGCGATTCAATATTTCCATCAAAAATCAAACCTACTGCTTCTCTGTTTTTATTAATCATTGGACTTCCTGAATTACCTCCAATAATATCATTTGTTGAAACAATATTTACAGGAGACATCAATAGTTCCATGCTTGGATTTAACCATTTCTCTGGTAAATTCCATGGATATTTTTCACCATGAGAGTAGTGTCTATCATACAATCCAAAGAACGTTGTTTTGTATGGAGCTACTGTTCCGTTGTATTCGTAATTCTTTACTATTCCATCTGAAATTCTCAAAGTAAAAGTAGCATCAGGAGGTAACGCATCACCAAAAACATCAAAAGCTTTATTAACCACATCTGTCTCTAATACTTTAATCTGCGGGCTCAATAATTGATATTTTTCAACTGCTGTTTGATATCTAGGGACAAGTGTTCTTGCGGCTTTTAATAAAGGGTCATCGCTTTTTAAAAGCTTCTTATCTTTTTTGAATAATTTGGCTAAGTCATCATTGGCTAGAATTTGGGAGCCGTTGAAGATCATATCGACATAACTTGAAATGCTTTTGTTTCCCATTAAGGAACTTAGTGCCATGTTATCTGAAGGAATTGCCTTGCTTAATTCTGATAAAAGTACTGTGAAAAGCTTTTTTTCTTTCATGGTTCCTGCGGTAGAAGCCATCTCTTTAATCGCATCTTTCTTTGCTGTAATTTCATCTGCAGGTGCCTCTGCTTTAATCATTGATTCAAGACCGTGTAGTTCATGCATTAGGGAAAGAATATTGCCTTTAATTGGCGAAGGTCCTAAGTTATTAACAGCCCATGCATGTGGTGTAAGTTCCTTGTACATTTCATCAATTTTATCCCAACTTTCTGTGTTGCCTGATTTTTCCTTGATCAAGTTTTCCATCGCAACTTTTCTCCCATATAAGTCCGGGTTTCGTAGACCACCTAAAATTCCTCGATAAGCTTTTTGTCCATTTGCAAAATTCGTTATTCTTCCGAGTAGTTCTTGCGCTTCTTGTTGCTTTTCAGGGACATCTTTAATCTCTGCATATTCTTCCTGCATCAGATTAATTCTGTTAGTCAACATTTCTAAAGTCCCATTGTATCTGTGATCTCTATCATAGGCCAATTGTGAAGCTGTTCTATATCTTTCAGTTCTACCTGGATTTCCTACAACAAAAACAGCTTCTCCTTCTTCAGCTCCCGCAGGATTAAATTTTAAATAGTTGTCCGCGGTGTTTAGAGGATTTCCAGACTCATCATAAGCTCTCCAAAAAGTAAAATCAAGATTATATCTAGGGTAAGTGAAGTTATCCGGATCACCTCCATAAAAACCGATGCTATTCTCAGGCATACATACCAATCGTATATCATCAAATCTTTTATAACCATAGATAGAGTATTTCACACCACTATAAAAGCTTACAGTCTGAAGCCGTAAACCTTCCCAGCCTTCTTTCGATGCGTATAGATCTTCGACTTGCTTCATGGCTTTAGTTCGCTTCTCTTCCATGTTATCACCCATAAAACTTTTAATAGCCGTATTAACATCATCTGTGACATCTATTGCCTTTATCATTTGTTCTACGTATAGATCAGGTACGCGTCTTTCGTCAGCAAGAGTTGTTGCATAAAAACCGTTCTCATCAAAGTTTTCACCCGCTTCTTGGATGGATATTCCTTCATCTCTTGAGATGATTCGTCATTATCAAACCGTCTGGTGATACAAACGACGCAGAACACCAGGAAGCAAATCTTAAAGAAGATTTTCTAACAAAATCAAACCACTCATCTTCTGGAGCAAAATCATAGGCTTCTTTAAACCATTCTTTAGGAGGATTCTCGAAAGTCCACATTCTTCCATAGTCAAAAGGACTTGGTTCTTTTTCCTGACCGAAAAGCACTATTGTGCTTAATGTCAGGCCAATTAATAATAGATTTTTAAAAAGTGAATTACTCATCATTTTTTAATATTTGTGTTTCAAATTGATTATTCATTTAATAGTGCATCCATTGTTTGCTGCGAAACAGAATGGTAGTTAGGTCTAGCCTTGGTATAAATATCTTTTGCCAATTTCAGATCATCAGAGTTCTTTAAAGCTTTATACAATGGTGTCAAGAATTTTCGTCTGCCTACGCTCACCAAGAATTCTTCAAGCTCATTTGTTATCTCTTTGTAATGTCCCGTATTTATTGAGAACTCTAACCAAGCTGCTAGAATTTCAGAATTCCCTGAAGTATTAAATTGGAAAACCTCTTGTATTTTTTGAATATCCTTAAGGTCTATTTCTTCATCTAAAGTCCGTATAAAATGAAGCCATTCATGGGTAGTCCAATCCTTCGTCTTTGATTTGTTCCAATTTTTATCTTTTAACGCATTAGCAGAAAAGCTTTCTACTTTGCTGAATCTATCAGAAGTTACAGAAGGTTTTTTAGCAGGAAGACCTGGGCCATATATCCATGCATTTAAATCTATTTCTACCTTGTCCGTTTCAATAAGGTTCGTTTGTAGATACTCAATGAACTCTTCAGTAGTGAGTGTTTGAAATTTGTGGTCATTGAAATATTTTTTCAGAAACTGATCAAATCGTTCTCTGCCAACTTGCTCTTCTAAGGCCATTAAAAACAAAGCTCCTTTCTCATACGCAATATCTGTCATGCCATCATCAGGATCTCTACCTTCCAAATTTAATTTCAGATGAGTATCATGGCTATGCGAACCTAAGTCTTCGATTTCACCATCTAGATCTTGCAACCCTAATTGGGTAAGCATTTTTACGTATGGCACTCCATACAATGCTTCCATAATTCTTCGCTCAAAGTAAACTGTAAATCCTTCATTTAACCAAAAGTCATCCCAAGTAGCATTGGTGACTAAATTCCCAGACCATGAGTGCGCTAGTTCATGTGCAATCAATGCCGTTAAGGATCTATCACCAGCCAGAATAGTAGGCGTAGCAAATGTTAACCTAGGATTCTCCATTCCTCCAAATGGAAAACTAGCAGGTAGAACAATTACATCGTATTGATCCCACAAATAAGGTCCATATAACTCTTCTGCAGAAACCAACATTTTTTCCATATCTCCAAACTCATAGTGAGATTTTTCTAACATGGAAGGTTCGGAATAAACGCCTGTCCTAGGACCCACTGCCTTGAATTCTAGGTCACCAATCGCGAGGGCAATAAGGTAGGGGGGGATGGCTTGTTCCATTCTAAAATTGTACACACCATCTGCAGATTTTGTCTTTGGATTTTCAGCAGACATAACTGCCATTAATTCCTCCGGTACTTGAAGTTTGGCATCGTAGGTTACTCTAATTCCAGGGCTATCTTGGCATGGAATCCAAGTCCTAGTGAGAATCGCTTGTCCTTGAGTGAATAAAAATGGATGGATTTTATCTGTAGTCTGAATTGGATTTAACCATTGGACAGCAGATGATTCAGACGTAGTTGAATAAAAGATTTTAACTTCCTTTGTTTCTTCATCAATTGGAACCGTCAATGCACTCCCTAAAAACTTTTTGTCTGCAGCTAATTCGAAATCTACTGGCTCTGATCTTGTATCTATTTCAACTTTAGAAATCTTTAGTCCCTTCGTATCAAATATGATTTCATTGGAGCCTTTATTTTCAATTTTATGAAGAACAGAACCTTCCATTGTTTTTGATTCGAAATCAACCACAAGATCTAATGACAAATGCTGGGAAACAGCCTTATCCGGTTGAGCTGAGCTATGAGTGTCATTCCTATCTGAGCTCGCTTCGTTTTTTGTTTGCATTTTATTATTCTCCGATTGACAACTGGATAATATTGTAAGACTTAGAATAGTGCATGCAATTAAGTGATAACTAAGTCTCATTCTAGATTTTATATTAAATATCTTTAGAAAATATAATTATGATAGCGTGTAAATATAAGGGAAGTCGGTAACTATTTAGGTTAATTATGAAAATCATAACTTAACTCCTTTAAAACTGATTTTACAGTTTCAATATTTTCTTCACTCACATCCAAATGCGTGACAAATCTTATTTTTTGAGGGCCAAATGCAGATGCTAGGACTCCCTTTTCTTCCAATCGCTTAAGGAATTCTTCGGCATACAAATCCTCTCGTAAATCAAAAATCAATATGTTTGTGTGAACAGGTATTACCTTTTTTACAAATGAACAATCCTCCAAAGTATCTCCTAAATCTTTAGCCCTTTCATTGTCAATTTTCAATCGGCTTACATTGTTTTCAATAGCATATTGGCATGCACTGGCTAAATATCCAGCTTGACGCATACCACCTCCCATAGCCTTTCTTATTTTTCTGGCTTTCTTTATAAAGGCCTCATCGCCTAATAGTATAGATCCAACAGGTGCACCTAAACCTTTTGAAAAACAAATTGAAATACTGTCAAAGCATTTACCAACTTCTAAAGGAGAATCTCCAGTCTCAGCCAAAACATTGAAAAGTCTAGCGCCGTCAAGGTGAAGTAATAACCCTAGTTCTTTTGTTTTATCTGAAATAGCTTTTGTTTCTTCAAGTGTATAGTAAGAACCGCCTCCTGCATTACAAGAATTCTCAATACATACTAATTTTGAGGTGGGTAACCAATCATAATCTGGATTTATAACATTATTCAGCTGATCCGGTTTAATTTTTCCATTCGTTCCTTCAATTAGCTTTAAGCCTATTCCTGAATTATAGGCGTAACCACCATTTTCATATTTATAGACATGTGATAGCTTATCGCAAATGAGTTCATCCATCGGATTGGTATGCGTCTTAATTGCAATTTGATTGGTCATTGTACCTGAGGGACAAAATAGTCCACTAGACTTGCCAAACATTTGCGAAAGCGTTAATTCTAACTTGTTAATCGAGGGATCGGCTTTAAAAACATCATCTCCTACCTCTGCAGTCATCATGACATTAATCATTTCAGCTGTCGGCTTAGTTACTGTATCACTTATTAAGTTTATCAATAAATCCCTCTTTATTTTTTGTAATTTTGTATTAGCCAAATATAATCATTGAGTGACAAATTCTAGGGAATATTTTAAGTCAGCGATTTCTGTAGACAACGTAGTTTTTGGTTTTGATAATGGAGATCTTAAAGTACTATTGATAAAGAGGGGTGAAGAACCTTTCCTAGGTGACTGGGCGCTACCCGGTGATCTAGTACTTTTAGAAGAAGAATTAGAGGATGCAGCAAATCGAATTCTTTATGATTTAACAGCCATTTCAAACGTATACCTCGAGCAAGTAAAAACTTTTGGTGGTGTTAGCAGACATCCAAAAGGCAGAGTAATAACAGTTGCATACTTTTCATTAGTGAATAAAAATAAACTCAACCCAAAGGCATCTATGTTTGCCAAAGAAATCGAATGGGTTAGTGTTAAAAGCATAGACTATCTAGCTTTTGATCACTTTGAAATTATGAATGCATGTCTTGCCCAATTGAAGCAAAATCTAAAACTAAAACCAATTGGGTTTGAGCTTTTGCCAGAGCAATTTACTTTAACTGAACTTCAATTACTTTATGAAACAGTAATTGGGGAAAGTTTGGATAAGAGAAATTTTAGAAAGAAGATTTCTAAGATGGGCATCATTAAAGATTCCAATAAATACCAAACTGGAGTCGCTCACAGGCCTGCAAGACTTTTCTGCTTTGACGAAGATATGTACCGTAAGGCTGTAGAAGAAGGTTTTACTTTTGAGATATAATTATTCGCTATCTACTGCCTTTAAAAATTCTTTATTTACAGTTATTGCAACAGTTTTAGATCTAAAGTAAGCCTCAGACATCATTAAGTAGCCTTTGTAATCGCTCATCTCTCCCCATGAATTTTTGATAATGTAAAATTTATCTCCTTCTTCATTTTTAGCGATACCAACCAAATGCATTAGATGGTCATCGGTAGTCACATACGATTCAAAGTCTTTTTGACGATCCTCTTGTGTGGCAAGTTTTTCTTTACAAGGTTTATCAAAGCATTTTTCATCAAACTCCTCTGGATATATGGCTAAACCTTTTCTTGCAGAAAATCCTTTTTCGCTCACATCACCGTCCCAAATTACCGAGTGTCCATTTTCAATAGCTACATCAACCAACGTCTCAAGTTTTTCAATTTCGAGGTTTAAATATCTGCCATTAGAGTAGTTGTCCGGTATTTCTAAGATTATTTCTTCATTAAATGGATGGTGGTTAAATGATGTAACGTTTACATATTTATTGACATCAAGATTTAGATAATCATAATATTCCTTGCTTGAGTATTGCTTCTCTTTGATTAAGAATTTATCATCTACAGGCTGCAGATGTTCGTCCAAAAGATGATCGATTTCTTCTTCCCAATTAGTAGGTACTTCTTTTTTTGCAACAATTGAATCTAGGTATGTTTTTAAATCTTTAAATAAAGCTTTATGGTTGTGACCATCAGATTTCTTTCCAGCATAGCTAGATTCTGGAACAATTCCTTTTCTTCCAGCAGCATTCAACATATCATGAGCCAAAGCACCTTCGGAGAAATTAGCTTTTCCTTGCCTAAGGATATAATTTCTTGCTTTATCCTTATAAACATCTCTTACAATAAACATTTCTGATAGGTCTAAATGATCTCCAGTTTCTCTGATTAATTCAGATTCAAGAAATGAAATAGAAGCGAAAGACCAGCATGTTCCGGTTTTGCCTTGATTTTTAATCCCCGTATTATCTACTTGATGAATTATTTCGAAATTGTATTGAGCTTTAGATTCGGTGATTAAGCTCATTAATATTGATGTCACAAGGATTGAAAACTTAAATAATTGACTCATATCTATATAGGTAGGATTTTTTAACGCTGTTACAATCAAAATTAAAATATTTTTACTCGGATGTCAAATGGCAACGGTTCTTTAGCATATCTTTGTGTGCTTATGGAATTTATTAGAAATTTTTGTGTTATAGCCCATATCGATCACGGTAAAAGTACCTTATCTGACAGACTGTTAGAGTTTACCCAGACCATATCTGAACGTAAAATGAAAGATCAGGCTTTGGATGATATGGATATTGAAAGGGAAAGAGGAATCACAATTAAAAGTCATGCGATTCAAATGTATTATGCTCATGAAAATGGGAATAATTACACTTTGAATCTAATTGACACTCCAGGTCATGTTGATTTTTCTTATGAAGTTTCAAGATCAATAGCTGCATGTGAAGGAGCCTTGCTCCTTGTTGATGCAAGTCAAGGGATCCAAGCACAGACGATTTCAAATTTATATCTAGCACTTGAACATGATTTAGAAATAATACCTGTCCTTAACAAGGTGGATATGGAAAGTGCTATGATCGAAGAAGTCTCAGATCAAATCATTGATCTAATCGGCTGTAAAAAAGAAGATATTATTCATGCTTCTGGAAAAGCTGGAATTGGTATTCAAGATATTTTAGATGCTGCTGTTGGTAGAATCCCGGCCCCTAAAGGAGATCCTGAGGCACCACTACAGGCTTTAATCTTTGATTCTGTATTTAATTCTTTTAGAGGTGTTATTGCATACTTCCGAATTCTAAATGGAAAATTATCCAAAGGAGAAAAAGTAAGATTTTTTAATACTGGCAAAGAGTACTTTGCAGATGAGATTGGAATATTGCAATTAGATCAAGTTCCAAAAAAGACCTTGCATGCTGGAAATGTAGGATACATTATTACTGGAATTAAAGAAAGTGCAGAAATTAAGGTAGGAGACACCATAACCAGTCAAGAAAATCCTTGTGAATCAGGAATCGACGGTTTTGAGCTTGTCAAGCCTATGGTTTTTGCTGGTATTTATCCTATTGAGAATGAAGATTTTGAAGATCTGAGAGATAGTATGGGGAAATTGCAATTGAACGATGCTTCTTTGATATTCGAGCCGGAATCTTCTATTGCCTTAGGGTTTGGTTTTAGATGTGGATTCTTAGGAATGCTGCATTTGGAAATCATTCAAGAAAGACTATCAAGGGAATTCGACCAGGAGGTGATTACCACCGTTCCGAATGTATCTTACCAAGCGTACACCAAAAAAGGGGAACATCTACATATAAATACTCCTAATGATCTTCCCGATCCCACTTCTTTAGAAAAAGTAGAAGAACCGTACATAAGAGCGCAAATAATTACTAAGCCAGAATTCATCGGTGCAATTATGAAATTATGCATGGATAAGCGTGGCATGATGACTAAACAGACATATCTGACTCAAGATCGGGTAGAGATGACTTTTGAAATGCCTTTGGCAGAGATTGTTTTTGATTTTTATGATCGTTTAAAATCCATCTCCAGGGGATATGCTTCGTTTGATTATCAGATTGTAGACTTTAGAGCATCGGATTTAGTGAAGCTCGATATACGATTGAATGCTGAACCGGTTGATGCTTTGACGTCTTTAGTGCACAGGGATAAAGCGGCATCTTTCGGGAGGAGGATTTGTAAGAAATTAAAAGAACTATTGCCGAGACAGCAGTTTGTAATTGCCATTCAAGCTTCTATAGGAGCGAAGATTATTGCAAGAGAAACTATTTCTGCACTTAGAAAAGATGTTACCGCCAAGTGTTATGGAGGTGATATTACTAGGAAAAGAAAATTGTTAGAAAAGCAAAAGAAGGGGAAGAAAAAGATGAGACAGATCGGAACAGTTCAGGTGCCTCAGAAAACATTTTTAGAGGTATTAAAAATAACAGATTAAGCAGTATTAGGCTATTGTTCCAACGTAAAAGAGTAGCTCAAAAAGTGCATGATTTGACCTTCCGTTTTCGGGTCAATGTTTTTTAAAATGACATCTACATCAACTGTTTCTGATTGCTCTTTTTCAGTACTATCAAACACGACTTCAAGCTTTGAAGCTTCGCCAACTTTTATAATTCCTCTTGGGTAGTCAATGGTCGTACATTCACAAGAGGAGACCAATTCTATTTCAATATCCTCAGAACCATCATTCGTAAATTCGAAAACCATTTCTCTTTTTTCTCCTCGTTTAACAGTACCTAGTTCAATCGATTCTGTTTTAAAGGTTAAACCAATTTTTGGATTTGAATCTTCCATTTGCGCATGAAGCGAACTAAAAGAGAAACAAACTATAAGATTTAGAATTATTGTTTTCATAGCTAAATATCTTGTGCAAATATCATACGAAAGTCCTGCAATTGTTATTAATAAGAAGTTAAAGTCAAGCTTATTTAATCAATTCCTTGACTAGCTCAGGTAGACCGATGGTGGCCTTTTTTTCAATTATCGTCAATCGATCAACTGCGCTCTTCAATTCATAATTCAGTTGAGGGTTTGGATCGATGTAGTATATTTTTGCGCTCGGAGGCAAATATGAAGTTAAACTTGCAGCGGGATATACCTGCATCGAAGTTCCAATCACAATGCAAACTTCTGTAGTTGTCATTATTTCCATAGCTGTAGAAATCATAGGTACGGCTTCACCAAACCAAACAATATGAGGTCGTAATTGAGCACCATCTTCTGCAGTATCACCAGAGTTCAAGTCTTTATCCCACTTATAAACTAAAGTTTCATCCTTGATGCTCCGTACCTTCAAAAGTTCACCATGCAAGTGAATGACATTCCTATTCCCGGCCCTTTCATGTAAATCATCAACGTTTTGAGTTATAATGTTTGCCTCAAAGTATTGCTGAAGCTCAGAAATTGATAAATGAGCCTGATTTGGATTGACACTTAACAATTGCCTTCTTCTTTGATTATAAAAGTCTAAAACTAGGTCTTGATTAGCATTCCAACCTTGAGGGGAGGCCACTTCCATCACATCATGACCTTCCCATAATCCATAAGCGTCTCTAAAAGTTTTAATGCCACTTTCAGCGCTAATGCCAGCTCCTGTTAGAATGGTGATTTTCATGCTCTTCGTATTTTGCTTAAAATTAAAGGAATACCCTGAGAGTTTAGCAGAGTAAAATGTTCTATGTTTGTTAAGGGTCAAAATAGAAATCTGAAGACTTGAAGAAATTCAAATGAAGTTGATTACTATCAAAATTGTTAAATGGTGACAATGTGACATTTGTTTTTTACCATTTTATCATTTGGAGAAACTTTAAGGTTGTAGCATAGTTTTTGTACTTTTATTACCGATAAGTAACTGTTTATCATACTGTTATGATATTCAGCATATTATCCATTATATTTTTTTATAATATAATACAAAACCGAACCTGAGTATGATTTGCAAAAAGATTTTAATCTTTTGTTTTGCTTTTGGTACCCTAATTAATGTCGCAAAGACACAGGATTTGCATTATTCGCAGTTTTATAATGCACCGCTTGTTATTAATCCAGCGCTGACAGGAATTTTCAAGGGAGACAAAAGGGTATCCATTTCCCTAAGGGATCAATGGAGGTCTATACCTGTGCCTTGGACTACCTTTACCATAGGGTACGACCAAAAAGTATATTTAAACAAAAGAGATGACCTATTTCTAGGTCTTGGAGGGTTCTTCAACTATGATAGACAAGGAGATTCTAATTTAAACCTTGGAAATATAAACCTGAGTGGTTCTATCACCAAGTTGTTAACACAAAGACACATTATCACCGGAGGTTTAACTTTAGGATATGCCAACAAAGGCTTTAATACGAGCGCTTTATCTTGGGATTCCCAATGGAATGGAGTTACATGGGATCAAAACTTAGGATCAGGTGAAAACTTCTCCCTTACACGTATTGGATACATTGAAACAGCACTAGGCTTAAACTATAGATATCAGAAGAGTTCTAGAACAAAAATGGACATTGGAGTTGGTGCTTGGCATTTAACAACCCCGAAGGATCAGTTCTATAATAGAGCTGTTACATCAAATCTACCCATGAGATTTTCAATTTATGGAATTGGTAGTGTAGAATTAACTGAAAGACTTGACCTTCAATTAGATGTATTGGTGCAAGACCAAGCAACATACACAGAAATTTTAGTGGGCGGTTATGTTAACGTATACTTAGATAAAGACAGAGGACAAGAAAAAAATCTACATCTGGGAGTAGGGTGGAGAACTTCAAGAGCTCTATATCCAAAGATTGCTTTAGAATGGCAGCAAAGATATTTTGTAGCTCTTAGTTATGACATTGACTTTTCAGAATTTAACCAACATACAAATTATAGAGGAGGACCTGAAATTCACTTCAATTACTTAATCACAGATGTTAAGCCATTGAAGCCTTTCAAAGTTTGCCCGATATATTAGTGAATAAAAAAATTGTGTCCCAAAACAATGAACTTGCGAATTAAAATCATATCACTCATCCTTTTAGGCTTCTGTGTCTCTCTGACAGCACAGACCAAGAAGGCATGGTTAGAAGCTGCAGAAATAGCCTTGGAAGATAAAGACTTCCACTCTGCTACGGAGTTCTTCAAAACCGCGCTGGAATTTGATACAGCGGACATTACAGTATTAGCTGCATCCGCAGACGCAGCCAAAAATTTTAATGCTTATACATTTGCGTCAGACAAATATGAAAGAGTATTAGAACTAGATACTGAAAATGAATATCCTAAAACTCAATTTTATTTAGCAGAAATGTACCAGAAACTGGGAAGGTACGAAGAAGCAAAAACTCAATATGAATTATACTTGAGTGAGTATAATGGAGAGGACGAATATTTAAGTTTAAGGGCTGGGAAAGAGATTGAAGCATGCACATGGGCTATTGAACAACAAGATCAAGAATATGATTACATCACTGTTGAAAATGCAGGATCAGAAATCAATACACCATACTCAGAGTTTGGAGCATATAAAGTAGATGGTGATTTATATTATTCTTCATTAAGATTTGAAAATCAAAAAGAAGACGTCTATGATCCAAAGAAAATTAGTAAGCTCTTAAAAGTAAATTCTGAAGGAGTTAATGATTTGTTGGAAGGAGAAATAAATGGCAGCAATTCACTAGTTGGCCATACTGCTTTCAATATGAATAAAACAAGAGTATATTATACACTTTGTGATTATATAAACACCTATGATATTACTTGCGATATTTTCTACAGACCGTTGCTTGATGATGGTCAATTAGGGAATGCTGTAAGAGTTCCTGGAAATATAAATCAGGAAGGATCCACGAGTACGCAACCTGCTTTGGGCTATGATAGTCAATTAGGAAGGGAGGTGTTGTATTTTGTATCCGATAGAGAAGGTGGTGAAGGTAAATTAGATATCTGGTACAGTGTCATCCAATCCGATACTGACTTTGGTGAGCCAAGAAATCTATCTTCAGTAAATACAGGTGAAAATGAATTATCTCCGTTCTGGCATGCCGATAGCCGTACATTCTTCTTTAGTTCCGAAGGATATTTAGGCTTTGGTGGTTTTGATGTTTATAGTGCCGATAGCATGGAAGATGGTAGTCTTGTAAATATCACAAATCTTGGGTCTCCGGTAAACACGAGTTATAATGATTTGTACTACACTTTAAATGATGAAGGTTCGGAAGCTTTCATGTCTTCAAATAGAATTGGTTCACAATACTTAGAAGATCAAGTAGAGGCATGTTGTTACGATATCTATCGAGTTGATATAGAAGAATTTGAAGTACCTTTTAATGCATTGACATTCAATAAAACAACCGGTGATTCATTATTGATGGTAACAGTTCGCGTGATTGATGCTGTTACAGGAGAAGAAATAGCTTCTTTAACAAATCCAGATGAGAATGACCATATATTCATGCTTCCTTCTCAAAAGGATTACATTGTTATCGCGGAAAGAAATGGGTTCAGTTCAGATACAATCAATGTATCTACTAAGAATGTGAGAAAAGACGAAGAGATTATAAAAAAGTTATATCTCGATCAAGAAATTACCATACTCGACATCACAACATTTGATTCTGAGACAAATGCAGATTTATCTGGAGTAACAATCATATTAGAAAATCTAGATGATCCTTCTAAAATAGATGTGATTAGATTTAATGAACTTGGGAATGATTTTCAATTTGAATTAGATCCATGCACTAAATACAGAGTTACTGCCTTTAAAGATGGTTTTGAATCACAAACGTTCTTAATAGACACCTGTGATCCTTCAAGTCAAGGAACCATTAAGAAAGAGTTGTTTATGGGCAAACCAAATCTAAATATTTATTTGCCAGTGACTTTATATTTTGATAATGATTATCCAGATCCAAGGTCAAGGAACATGTATACTTTGTCAAATTATTCTGAAACGTATTATCCTTATTTTGCAAAAAAAGAAGAGTTTAAGCAGAAGTATTCAGAAGGAATGAGTGGCGACTTAAAATACAGTGCAGCCCAAAATGTAGATTTCTTTTTTGAAGATGATGTGAAAGGGGAATTTAATAAAATGCAGATCTTCTTTGATAAATTATTAGAAAGACTTAGAAACGGAGATTCATTTGAAGTGGCAATTAGAGGATTTGCAAGTCCGAAATCTACAAACAAGTATAATCTTGCGTTAGGACAAAGAAGGGTTTACAGTTTACGAAATGAACTTAGAGATTTTGCATCTGGTGCTTTCGAGCAGTATTTAAATACTGGTCAATTGATTTTATCTGATGTATCCTATGGTGAAGAATTAGCACCTTCAGGAATAAGTGATAGTAATTCTAATGTGACTAAGTCAATTTATAGTGTTGAGGCTTCCAAAGAAAGGAAAGCTCAAATTGTAAGTGTTAGAAAATTGAATTAAAGAATAAGCTTTTAATTATGGCGCTTAAGTCTATGAAATATTGTTTTACCCTCGCATTATGTTTGTCTCTTTTTACAAGCATAAATGGTCAATGTGAATCAGAGACCATAAATTCCGCATTGACTATAAATATGGACGCTTGTGCCTCCAATACTATTGCAGGAACAAATGTTGACTATTCTGAGTTGACGGCTAGCACTTCAAATGCGGGCATTTGTAATAATGTGTTCTTAGCTGCAGGACCTAATGGTCAGAACATATATAGAAATAATCCAACTGAAAATCCTCATTCATGTGCTCCTGGTATAAATGGAACACCAGCAATGTGTGTTGAGTATGATCAAGGTTGTGATTATATTCCAGACTCAGATCGTGCAGTAAGATTTGATGTTGTAGTGGAACCTTTAAATGGACCAACTTCACTACTTGGTTTAAGCTTTTATGAATTAGCTCCGGAGACATTCACTTATCTAGGTGGGATAAGCGGAACAAATAACTATCCAACCCAATATGCAGTGCGTGTTGTAGTAAATGGTGTGGAAGTATTTTTGGAGCAAGATATTGCTACTTCAACCGATTGGAGTCTGGAGGTTTTTGATTTCGTAGGGAATCCTGCTTTTACGGTTAATCAGCCAACAACTTTTGAATTTGAACTAACAGCATACTGTAGAATAAACAATGGATTCGATGTTGCAGTTTGGGATCTTGATGAAATTCAAGTTGCGACAACTTGTGAAAGTATTCCAGCGACGATTGATGCAACTTTTCAAATTGCGGGTGGTCAAACCGCAAGTTCTTGTAATGGCACTACTTTCTCATTTGTAAATGGGACTTCGGCTCCTTCAGGTTCAACTTGTACATGGTACTTTGATTGGCCTAATACCGATCCTTCAACAACCTTTATTGGTGAAAACCCAACATATACTTTTCCTGCAGAAGGAATTTATACAGTAAGAAAAGAAATTAGTTTCGGCAATTGTTTTGATTCATTTGAAATGCAGGTATCAGCATTTGATACTGGAATAGAAGCCGGTTCTTCAACCATCAGCGGAGGAGGCCCAGGTATTGCGGGAATGGATATCGTGTTGTCTGCATGTAATGCTAATCAATATACTGTCAATCTAACTAGTACTGCGTTTGATACAAATGCCGGCTTCGCAGTTAATTCTTGGAACTGGCTAATTACGATAAATGGGGTTCCTCAAGCAGTAACCGGCGAATCAATTAGTATCGTGGTAAATAGCACGGATGCAGTTTCTGTGACATTAGATGTTTTAAGCACTTCTGGTTGTTCTGGAACTTTTAGTGGCAGTTTTAATGCAGCTGATCTATTGCCGCCTGTTTCATTTGTAGCAACTCTAATTGAATGTACTGACACAGGATTCATCATTCAGATTTCTGACAACACTAATTTGGGAAATCTTCAAGTTGCTAATTATGGTTGGTCAGTTTTAGTAGATGGTCAGACCATCGATCCTGGAAATGTGCCAACATTTACTGTAGAAACAATTTCAGATGTAATATCTGTAACGCATACTAATACATACACTAATGGTTGTTCATCAACTGTTTCTGATTCTATTTCAGTAATCAATAATTTGGTTCCAGTTTTTGAAATGAACATTGTGGGCGGAGGCCCTGGTAGCGGCGGAGGCGGCGGCACAATTGATTGTGAAAATGGAGTTGACCAAGTTTTAGAAATCACAATTACAGGTGGCAGTATCTCTGGAAATGTCACATCCATTGATTGGGTTGTAACATTAAACGGACAGACTTTTACGTTCACTGGTAATCCCGTGGATTTAATGGGATTAATTACTGGGACTGCAGTTGTTACAGCCACCATTAATTATGATAATGGATGTTCTTTCACCGTTACAAAAACATACACACCTGGAGATTTTGGAGGTGGAGGAATGAGTAACATCGATGTAAACTTTAATGGGAATCCAGTCATTGATTGTAATGGAGATGTTACACCAGTATTATTAAATCCTAACCCAAATTATACTTATTCTTGGGATCCAACTACTGGATTGACTTTTACCGATCTAGTTAGCTTTTCAGATCCAGTTGTAAGTGTTACAGAGATAACAGTATATAACGTTACGATAACAGATGGACCTTGCTTCATTGACACAAGCATAATGGTAATTCCTGAAGACTTGTCTATCCCAGATTTAGAAGTAGGTGGTTTAGGAGTTAATGGAAATCTATTTTGCGATAATGTGGTTATCGAAATTCTTAATCCAATACCAGGTGTCAATTATGAATGGACTTGTGAAGGAACTGTAATAGGTACTGGGACTATATTAGACTACGATCCTCCATCAGATTTTACTACTAAAGAAATTTGCGCAAGCATTGCGACTACCGCAGCTTGTGATATCTCAAGTTGTGTAACAGTCATTAATGGGAATCCGGATGTGACATATCAGAACCCATTTGAAATGTGTCCTGGAGACACTGTTCAATATGAAATAATAAATAATGACCCATCTGAAGTCCTAGTATATACCTTTGAAGACGATCCACACATCGTTGGTTTCGATGCAGATGGAATACCAATTCTTGGTATGGGAGATAAGGATACAGTAGTAACAATTCCATTTACTATTGCAAATGAATTCTGTATTCTTGAAGATACATTAGAAATTCTACCAACAATGAATGAGCAATTGGATTTTGATTGGAGCCTGGAAGAATGTGGAGAATATACTATTTGTTTCGAAGCATTAAATATAGATTCTCTAAGTGGTGTTCCATGTTGGGATTTTGGAGACTTGTCAACGGATGCAGACACATCAACTATGTTTAATCCATGTTACACGTATCCAGATACTGGATTGTATGTTGTTGTTTTAATTGACAAAGCAGAATTGTGCCCAGGATTTCCAGTAGAAATTGAGATTGGCGTTCCATTAGAACCTAGCATTTCAATAGAGCAAACGAGTGGTCCGGACCCTTTAATTTTTGAAGCAACCGTGGTAAATGCAGATCCCGAAGATGTTACGTGGTGTGATGAAAATGGTGATCAAATTGGGACAGGACCTATTTTAGAGATTCCTGCATCTGATAGTATCATGATGGTGACTGGCAAAATTGAAGATGAATTTGGGTACGGGTGTGAGGATTCAGCTACACTTGAGGTAGACTCCACGGAAGATGACCCACCGTTTAGTGACGTTGGCGATGTTTTCGGAGCGGATGATGGCGTATGTCCTATGGACACTTTCACTCTACAATTGGAAGTTGAAGACCCTGGTGCTTATACATTCCTTTGGGGACCAGATGATTGCATTATAGGCACTGCTATAGATACGATTGTGACTGTTACTGTTGGAGATACCGATAAGGAATTCACAGTTGTGGTAACCGATACTCTTACAATGATGGATACAACCATCACCTATTTGGTAACAGTGAATATCGTTGATATTGAGCTAGAATGTGACTTTGATGATGGTATTATAAACTGGGGATCTACAGGTACTATATCTGTCGCAAATGCTCCGGATGGCGCTGTTTACTCTTGGAGTAACGGTGAGACAGGCTCTAGTATAGAAGTATCACCAACAGATGATACATCTTATTCAGTGACCGTTACAGATGCAATCGGTTGTACAGATGTAGCAACTAAAGATGTTGAAGTTAGACAGGTTAACTGTGGAGAAGAGGGTGTATTCTTGCCGACAGCATTTAGTCCCAATAACGATGGTATAAATGATCGACTGATACTACGAAGTTTATGGATTGATGACATAGATGTCTTCATAGTATACGATAGATGGGGTGAAGAAGTTTATAATGCAAATGGATTACTTGATGGATGGGATGGAACTTTCCAAAACAATGAACTGGAGCCAGATGTGTATGCTTATTGCATCAAAGGAACTTGCATTGATGGAACAGAATTTACCCAAGTGGGTAATGTATCCTTGCTGAAATAAAACAAAAGAAGAATCACTCTAAAAAGGTCCAACTTTTATAAGTTGGACCTTTTTTTATGCACCTTGCTTTTTCTTTTGATAATTTTCTGTGAGTTCATGAGATATAGAACCAGGCAGAACAGAAATAAAAGTTTTTTGATCTAATTGCAAACTAATTGAGTGTTGTTCAATTTTTGAAATTTTACCGATTATACCGCTGCCGGTAACAACCTCATCTCCTTTACTCAATTCTTTAATGAAGTTGTCTTGAGCCTTTTGCTTCTTTGCCTGAGGTCTTATAAAGAAGAAGAAAACAACGGACAACATAGCTGTTATAAAGAACAGGTTAAATGTCACAGGATCTCCTGCTTGTAGGTATATCATTTGATTCATAGTTAATTTAATTCTTCGTAAATATACCAAAGAAGTTCTTTTAAAAATCACCTAATATTTATGTTTATGTCAAATTGTAAATTTTGATAGATAAGATATTGTTAAGTGGTTACATGGGCTGTGGTAAAAGTACTATAGGTAAAATACTTGCCGAGCGTTTTCAATGGGAGTTCATTGATTTGGATAAATCGATTGAAGAAAAAGAATCACTCACGATTTCTGAAATCTTTCAGCTAAAAGGAGAGGATTACTTTAGAAAGTTGGAGAGAGTAGCACTAAATTCTATTCTGACTATGGATGTTCCTTTGATTTTATCATTAGGTGGTGGAACTGTGTGTCATTCTGGGATTGCAGACGATTTAAATAAAAATAAAAATATCCTGGTATGCTACTTAAAATTAAGTCCTCAGGTCATTTTTGATCGTCTAAAATCTGAAAAACAATCAAGGCCTATTTTGAATGGTGTTGACGATCTGCAAGAATTTATTCAAAGACATTTAAATCAAAGAGAATCATTCTATGCTATGGCTAATCTCACGCTCGATGGGGTAGTTGATCCTGAAGAAGTATTTTCTGAAATCAGGACATTTATAGGTTATTTAAATTCATCTACGACTTGATCTGGGAGCATGATTGGAGTTGTTTGATTGTTCGAAGCAGTTAAGTCTCCTTTGATCAACATTTTATAGACATCCTCTGTGTTAATATCAGGATAATAGGATCTTATAAGCCCAATCATACCACTCACAAACGGAGCGGCCATTGAGGTGCCATTCATTGACTTGTAATCATTATTTGGGAAGGTAGATAAAATATTAACCCCTGGAGCAGCCAATCCCATGTCTAATCCAGTAACATCATTGGCAAAGTTTGCAAGTGATAGGTTTTTATCAATGGCTGTAACCGCTATTACGCCCTTAGTATTTGCAGGAGAAAATTGGGTAGCGCTTTTACCAGAATTACCAGCGGCAACAACAACGATAGCTCCCTTATTATTTGCATACTTTACAGCCTCATGATAGGCCTTTTCCTTACTTTCTGATGTCATTCCACCTAAGGAAAGAGAAATGACGTCAGCGCCTAAATCAGCAGCTTTTAGGATCCCATTAATAATAGTTTGTTGTGATCCAAAGCCAAAATTATTTAAGACTTGAATACTCATAGTTTTAATCGCATTTGGATCAGGGTTAAGTGATGCAACACCTTTAGAATTGTTGGATATAGCATTAGCCACGCCAGCACAATGCGTTCCATGCCCTTTGGGATCTGTATCATAAGATTTTACACCACTAGACTTGTATGCTGCTCGCAAGTCTTCATGATTCGCATCAATACCTGTGTCAAGGATGGCTATTATCGTCTCATTTTTCCTTTGCTTCTTTATTTTCTTTAACTTTTCATGCATCGATGAAATGGAAAATTTGGAAACGTGCCATTGATTTTTGGCAAGAGGATCGTTAAATTCTGCTATAGAGTTATGTTCTGATATTTGATTTTCAACTAATTCTGGAAGTTTTATTTCTTGATTTTCCTCAACCCAAATTACTCCTTCCATACGTTGGAGTTCTAGGACAAGCTTAAATGGATCGATGCTATTTTTTATATCAATGGTAAGATATTCTTCTAGATCAGTTATTTCTTTATCGCTCAAGGCAAATGCGTGTCTTACACCAACAATCTCATTTTCATATTTATCTAAAATAGTCTGTTTCCATTCTTCATTTTTTAAATGAATTAATAATTCAGGTCTCTCGGTGATTGAGGATGCTGGCTTAGGTATTTGGGAATGAGAAAGCATAAAAATAGATGCCAAAAATATTAACAATAAAATGGCCCATTGCAAGTGCTTAAAAAATTGGAAAACATAGAGGAAAACTGCCAAAAGGATTAGATCCAGAGATAAATGTTGTAAAAAATCCTTGTATTCGACAAATCCTTGATTATATAGGCTGAAACCAGAAGAAACTAAGGCTATCAAAGCAGGAATAAGGATAAATCCTCTCTTCGGGTTGAGATACCATATTCCAATGAATAAGAATCCCATGGTTATTGATAACAAATGTTCCATCTCGAATGTATATAGGTAGTATATCTATAACATCAATTCCTTGTGAATTGGTTCATAATACAATGAATACTTATATTATCAATATTTATTATATTTTTGGCAACAATTAAAAAAGAAGAAATGGTACACAACTGTGTGATTATTGGTTCAGGGCCTGCAGGTTATACTGCGGCTATTTATGCAGCCAGAGCTAATATGGCACCTGTCTTATATACAGGACACGAACCAGGAGGTCAGTTAATGATAACAACAGATGTTGAGAATTTTCCAGGATACCCGGAAGGAATTATGGGGCCAGAGATGATGGAAGATTTAAGAAAACAAGCAGAAAGGTTTGATACCAAGGTCATAAGTGACATGGTAACAAAGGTTGATTTTTCTGGTCCAGTACACAAGATATGGACTGAGTCTGGAGAAGAAGTACACGCCCATACAATTATAATCTCAACTGGTGCAAGTGCAAAATGGTTAGGCCTTGAGTCCGAGAAAAAATTTATGAATATAGGCGTTAGTGCTTGTGCAGTCTGTGATGGTTTCTTTTTCAGAGGAATGGAAGTTGCAGTAGTAGGTGGTGGAGATTCCGCAGCAGAAGAAGCAAGTTATTTAGCAAAATTATGTCCTAAAGTACATTTGATTGTTCGACGAGATGAAATGAGAGCATCCAAGATTATGCAAGAGCGAGTGATAAAAGCTGAAAATATAGAGATACATTGGAATACAGAAACCAATGAGATTGTCGGAGATTCAGAAGGTGTTACTGGTGTTATTGTAAGAAATAATAAAACCGAAGAAATTAAGGAAATACCTGTGAAAGGATTCTTCGTAGCCATTGGACACACGCCAAATACTGCCATTTTTAATGATTGGTTGGATCAAGATGAAACCGGATATTTGCAGGTTAAGCCAGGTACAACCTTTACCAATGTAGAAGGAGTATTCGCCTCGGGTGATGCGCAAGATAAAACATATAGACAAGCGATTACTGCAGCAGGTACTGGTTGTATGGCTGCTTTAGATGCAGAGAGATATTTAACCGAAAAAGGAATCATTTAAAACATATACGATGTCATCAAAATTTCGACCAGGCGTTCTTCATGGGCAGGAAGTAACTGACCTTCTAAATTATTGCAATGAGAAGAATGTAGCTCTGCCAGCAGTTAATGTAGTTGGAACAAATACTGTGAATGCTGCTTTAGAAACAGCGAAAGCAGTCAATAGTCCAATTATTATTCAATTTTCAAATGGGGGATCAACCTTTTATGGAGGAAAATCCTTAAGTAATGACAATCAGAAAATTGCAATCTTGGGTGGTATATCAGGAGCCATGCATGTACATCAAATGGCTGAAGCTTACGGTGTCCCCGTTATTCTACATACAGATCACTGCGCTAAGAAATTACTTCCTTGGATTGATGGTTTGGTTGAAGCAAGTGAAAAGCATTTTGAAACACACAAGCAACCTCTATACAGTTCACATATGTTGGATTTATCAGAGGAACCAGTTGAAGAAAATGTAGAAATTTGTGAAAAGTATTTAGCAAGAATGGCGGCAGTTGGAATCACTCTTGAAATTGAATTAGGGGTAACTGGCGGAGAGGAAGATGGAGTTGATAATACTGACATTGATAACGCAAAGTTGTATACGCAACCTGAAGAAGTTTCTTATGCTTATGAAAAGCTAAATGCTGTATCAGATAAATTTACAATTGCGGCTGCTTTCGGCAATGTGCACGGAGTTTACAAACCAGGAAATGTCGAGCTTAAGCCAATAATATTAAAGAACTCTCAGGATTATGTTCAGAAGAAATTTAATACTGGAGTCAATCCAATAAATTTTGTTTTCCATGGTGGTTCAGGATCGACAAGAGAAGAAATCAGAGAAGCAATAGAATATGGTGCAGTAAAAATGAATATTGATACAGATTTACAATGGGCATTTTGGACCGGCGTGAGAGACTATTACGAACCAAGAGTAGGATTTATGCAAACACAAATTGGTAATCCAGACGGGGAAGATGTACCTAACAAGAAGAATTATGATCCTAGAAAATGGTTAAGAGAAGGGGAGAAGTCATTTATGAAAAGATTATCCAAGGCATATGAGGATTTAAATAGTGTAGGCGTATTGTCTTGATGGCATAATACAACTTAAAAGAAAAAGAGGCGAATCATTTTTGTGATGTCGCCTCTTTTTCTTTTTGTATTTTCAGAATTTTGTTAACCAATAACTAGTCCTGTTTTCTCTGCAAAATTTGCTTTTTCTTCCAATAGCTTTTGATAAGCTTTTAAAAGATGTGATACTTCTGTAAAGTTTCCTTCAGCCTGCGCCTTATCTATTTTTGTTTTCAGTAATTCAATCATCCTTTTGCACTTACGAAATTTAAAACGTCTAATTGCTTGTTCGGTGTCGCTGAAATAATTGTTCTCAGGTATATCTTGAGTCTGCAAGAAAATACTTTTCTTTTCCCAACCGGCATAGGTATGCGGTGTACTCAATAAATCAATGGCAACTTTTTGAATTTCTTCATTTGGATGATTGGTAAAGAATGATGTTTCAATACTCTGACCATCTTCTACCCGCTGGACTGTTTCTAGGATAATTTCTTTATAAAGTGGATTGTCAAAATATTCGATCACATCTACTATTTGGCTATAGACAAATTCTGCCACACACATTGTACCTTCTTCATCTTCTAACTCATTGGCTCCATGCGATATAACAATGCGTACTAAATCTTTTTCTTGGTAAACATCTTGAGACTCAAATTTCTTTTGTTTATGTTGTTGTTTTTCTTGTCTACCGTAGTAAGCCTCTTCTTCTAAGCCTTCATAAGTGTTAGCATCAGGGAAGGGTACATCTGGTGCAACTTCATTTTTGATCGCCTCACGTTCCTTACTTCTTTCTTTTTGATTTTTTTTGCGACGTATGTCTTCTCGGATAATTTTATTACTCTCTTTAACTAGAATCTTTTCATCCATTCCAAGCAGGTTGCTACATTGCTGAATGTATGCAGACCTCTTTATTGAATCCCTTATTTTTGAAATGCTCTGAATCATGTCCCGAATCATTTCTGATTTCTTAATAGGATCGTCTTTTGATTCTTCTAGTGATCGATCAAGCTTAAAAAGAATAAAATCTTTAGCGTTTTCTTCTAAATAAGCTTTACTCTTTTCATATCCTTCTCTTTTTACAAAAGAATCTGGGTCATCTTCAGGTGGCAATAAAACTATCTTGGGATTCAAATCTGCCTCCAAAGCTAAATCCATACCTTTCATTGCTGCTTTAATTCCAGCACTATCCCCATCAAAAAGAATGGTTAGATTGTCGGTAAACCTTTTAACCAATCTAAGTTGTTCTGAAGTTAACGCAGTACCTGAAGAAGCAACGACATTTTCAATCCCATATTGACTTAAACTAATAACATCGGTATATCCTTCTACAAGAATGCAGTTATCCTCTTTCCTTATTGCGGTCTTTGCCTGATACATTCCATAAAGAATCTTCCGTTTGTTATAAATTTCAGATTCTGGTGAATTGAGGTATTTCGGTGATTTTTTATTGACCTTTAGGATCCTACCTGCAAAAGCAATCGGCTTTCCACTCAGATTATGTATGGTAAACATAACACGTTCGTTAAAGAAATCCATCCCTCTTTGCGTCGTTAAACCAAGTTCTTCTAAGTATTCAGATTTAAATTGCTTTAAGGCTGCTGTAGCCGTAAAGTGATCTCTTTTAGTTGGAGCGTACCCGAGACCAAATTTATTTATGATGTTTTCACGATATCCTCTTTCTCTAAAATAACTTAAGCCAATATCTCTTCCTTCCTTTTCTTTCATGAGTTGCTCATGAAAGTACTTCTCTGCAAAATCATTGACTATAAATAAACTGTCTCTATGCTTCTTTTCTTCTTCGTATTCTTCCTTGTTGACTTGAGATTCTTCTAGCTTAATGTTGTATTTGGCGGCTAAATATCTTATGGATTCAACAAAGCTCATTTTTTCAGCCTCCATAAGAAACTGGGCTGAATTTCCTCCTTTTCCACAGCCAAAACACTTATATATATTCTTTGTTGGGGATACAGTGAATGATGGTGTCTTTTCATCGTGAAAAGGACACAGACCGATCCTGTTAACGCCTCTTCTTTTAAGATTTACGAATTCACCAACTACCTCTTCTACTTGGGCAGCATTCAGTACATCTTGAATTGAACGTTGGCTAATCATAAGGGCAAATTAAGCATTGTCTCTTATCCGAGCAATAATCTATCGTTATTAGTTATTAACAAAGAAACACCAATGAATAAACATTGGTGCTTTTTATTTAGTTTTTGAAAATTTTGAAATAGGTGACGTGGTCTTTAATTTTTATCTCTAAGATTTTCAAGCCTGTTTCAAAAGTGCTCATATCAATTAGACCATCTTTATTTTTTTGAAGGCTTAAATATTTGCCTTGAGCATCATAAATCACAACCTCATTAATATCTTGATCCGTTTCAATAAATAGCACATCAGTTACTGGGTTAGGATAGACTTTTATAGAATATTCTTCTGCAGAATTTATACTCGTGCTCATTGGAATTAAGTAACTGAACTGTTCTGAAACACATCCATTTGCATCAAAAACAATCAGGGTATATTCTCCAGCTGAAACCCCTGTTAAATTCTGATCTGTAGATACGACATTCCCTTCAGAGTCTGTCCATTCAAATGTATATGGTTCAGTGCCGCCATTTATTGAAACTTCAATTTCTCCATCAGTAGCAGAATTTGATGATGGCATAGATATATTTAAAGTATCAACTCCAATAAAATCTGGAGCAATAATTTGAACTGAATCAGTCAAGGAGCAATTGGTGATGCTATCATTAATTTCATAAAAGTAGATTCCGCTACCTAAATTTTCATTACCATCTAGATAGGTAATACTTGTACTTAAAGAATCATTGGTGATAATTATAAAACTTCCATCCATCCCATCCGGACAGGTTGGCTGAATTATTTCAATATCAAAATTTAGATCTGAAATGAATTCTATAGTGTATGAACAGGTTGATACATTTCCATGAAAGTCTGTGGCTTCAAAAATTATTTCATTTAGTCCTGTTATTAATTCTGATGAGGTGGTAGGTCCAGCAATTTGAATCAAACTTGAAACTCCACAATTATCATTAGCCTCTGGCATTGGGATGGAAAAAGTACTACAGTTAGAAATTGTTTGACTATTTGGACAAATGAAAGAAGGAGGAATGGTGTCCAATAGTGTTAACAATGTCGTGCCTACCGTTGAATTCATACTTTGATCTGTTACTATGACTTCAATTTCAGTAGCTCCATTACCTACTGTACAATTTGGAACATTATTATAATCGAAAAACAAGGTTTCATTACAATTATCTGAACTACCTCCATCAACTCCTGTTATTTCTAATTCACCAGCTGCATCAATGTATGTAGTAATGTCATTCAATATTATAACTGGTGGTGTGAGATCTTGAGTGGAAACATCAACACTTGTTTGGGATATACAACCATTAGCATCTACAACTCCAAAAGTATAGGTTCCAGGAATTAAAGCACCAGTGGGAAGATCAAAAGTATAGGGTGGTGTACCTCCTATAGCTACGATATTATCCAAAACACCAAAGCCAGATATGCACTCAGGTTGTGTAATATCTATCAAACTTATTTCTAAAGCACTTGGAGAACTCACTTGTAAATTACTAATCATTTGAACACAGCCTGTACTTGTTTCAGAAACAGCCACTGAATATGTGCCCGCTGGCAAACCAGAAATTGTTGGGTCAGTAGCGCCATTAGACCATTCAAAAGTGAATCCAGTACTCACATTTAAAGAAATTGAGCCATTCGCTAATCCAAAGCAAGTTGCATCAATTACTGTGGCAATTGCATTATCTACACAGGGTGTTGAACCTATAATTTCAGTAACTGTAATTGTACATCCATTGGCATCAATAAATTCTAAAGTATAGGTTCCTTCTACCAGATTCTCTAGGTTAAATGGATTCTGGACTACTGTACCATTATATGAGTAAGGTGGAGTTCCACCACTTAAAGTAACGCTTATACATCCATCAGCTGCTCCCGGTCCACTTGCTCCATTTACTGTACTACTTGCAGTCAGCATTGGTGGAACTGGTATGTTTACAACAGCACTATCTTGACACATGAATTGGTCTGTAATAAAAAAGGTATGCATACCGCCCGGCCAATTCAATAAGGTATCATTAACAACTTGGTTATTATATATAACTTCATATATTCCATTACCACCTGAAGGAAATAAGAAAAGTGTATCTATCGTTTCACCAAAACAAGAAATACCGTTTGAAGCAACGGTTGATAATGTTATTGGATTTGCTTGTCCAACTGATATTGATTCAGAATATTCACACCCCCCGTTATCTGTAACGGTAACACTGTATGTGCCTGCTGATAAATTAGAAATGGTTTCTGTATTCTGTCCAGTATTCCAAATTATATCAGATACCCCAGCAGGAGCATTTATGTTTAATGTTATTTGACCATTATTACCACCAAAGCAACTAACATTAGATACTTGAGGACTAGTTTCAATATCTCCTCCAGATTCAAATAAAGTATAACTTTCAAACATCTCGCATCCATTGCTATCAGTGATGGTTACATCATAATCGCCACCACTTAAATTGGTGATCGGATTATCTGTAGAGCCTGTGCTCCAGTTAAAGTTATATGGAGAAGTCCCTCCGTCCAACTCTAGTTCTATTGAGCCTGGATTACCACATGATGGATCCAAAAGAATTGTTCCAATAACAGAAATAGGATCAGGCTCTCCTATGAAAATAGAACTTGCTGTCATTTCTCCATTATCATCTTCTACAAAAACTTCAACCCATCCAGCAGGAAGCATTGTCGCTGTTACTCCAGTTTCACCATTATCCCAGTTTACGTCGAAAGGTGGTGTACCACCATTAATCATAATTTCAGCTGAACCATCATCTATTCCTGGGCAAGAAACACCATTAATGAATACGATGGTCAACGATAATGGAGCTACTCCAACATCTAAAGTTCCTGTGACATCAGTCAGCTCCATCTGGTCACCGCTTGTATTGCCATTGCCATTGGCAAGTATCGTTGACGCATAGAATGTAATATCCTCATTGTTGGGGCCTGCTGGAGAGGTCCAGTCAACTGTCCAACTTACGGTAGAGCCCCCGTTAAAATTAATTGAAGGACTATGCTCAAAATAAGTTCTTGAACCACTTGTGGTGATTGTTGAAGAAGGTCCTGCATTGCTAAGTGTACCTGCATTGTCATTATTGCCATCTAAAGCAACCATTTGGAACCCAGCTCGAGTTGCTGCACCAGATGCTAACTCTGTGGTAACCTCCAAGGTATAGGTAGTGTTTGGATCGATGGTAGAAGGAACTCCAGTTATATCTAAAAAACCAGATATACTTGTTGAAGGGGGATTATGACATCCTTGACAGTTCCCATCTCCAGGAGCACCAGTCCTTCCATTTGGAGGATTACTCGCATTTGAAAGTAGAGCAAGAATAGCCACAGTTGAAAGTACTATTCCCTTGAGGTTTAAATTGAACATAAACAAAACTTTAGATTACTTATTAATATGAATCAAAAGTACTGTTTGTATTACACTAAAGCTAAATGTATTTAGTCTATTTGAACAAGGAGTCAATAAAAGCTTGCCTGTTAAATACCTGGAGGTGTTCAATTCCTTCACCAACTCCAATATATTTAATTGGAATTTTAAAAAGATCAGAAATACCTAATACAACTCCACCTTTTGCAGAACCATCAAGTTTGGTTAATGCAATTGCGGTAACCTCCGTTGCCTCAGTAAAATGCTTGGCTTGTTCTATGGCATTTTGACCAGTAGTAGCATCTAAAACAAGAAGGACCTCATGTGGAGCTCCTGGCATTTTCTTGTCAATACTATTTTTAATTTTAGTTAGCTCACCCATCAGATGTTTCTTGGTGTGCAATCTTCCTGCTGTATCAATGATCGCTGCATCATAGTTACCATTCATTGCTTCTTGGGTAGCTTCATAAGCAACAGCTGCAGGATCTGCATGCATTCCTTTATCATAAAATCCTGCATCATTCCTTTGAGCCCAAATTTTTAATTGATCAACAGCTGCTGCTCTAAATGTATCAGCTGCACCCAATAGGGTTTTGTGCCCTAATGCTTTATATTGATGTGTTAGTTTTCCAATAGTTGTTGTTTTACCTACACCATTAACACCAACAACAAGGGTAATAAAGGGTTTTTCTTGGGAAGGTAGATTGAAGTCCTCAGTATCGTATGTATTATTTTCAGAGAGCAGATTTACAATTTCTTCTTTGAGTATTCTATTTAATTCATTGGTATTAAAATACTTGTCTTTAGAAACTCTAACTTCTAGTCTGTCAATAATTTTGATGGTGGTATCCAGACCTACATCTGCAGAAATTAATATTTGCTCTAGCTCATCTAAAAAACTAACATCAACGGTAGACTTTCCAGCAACTGCTTTTGCAATCTGTCCGAAAATATTTGACTTTGTTTTTTCGAGGCCTTTATCAAGATCCTCTTTTTTATCTTTTGTGAAAAACTTATCGAAAAATCCCATGATTAATTATTGTTAAATGAAAAAGGCTTTCTACATGAGAAAGCCCTTGACTAGTTTACTTTTTTAAAAGCAATTTATTTGTTTGCTTCCATGTATTCTTTCACCTTATCCTTGTGTACCATTACTTCTTTGTAAGAATACTTTCCAGTTTCAGGATTTTTAATACTTCTAACGATTTTCACAAAATCTCTTCCAGATCCTGCATTGGCAGCTCTTTGGCCGACCCTTGAGTTTTTCGATACTTTAGCCATGTTTATTTGATTTCTTTGTGAATAGTATGTTTTCTAAGAATAGGGTTATACTTCTTAATCTCTAATCGATCTGGTGAATTCTTACGATTCTTTTGTGTTACATATCGAGAAGTTCCAGCCATCCCGCTTGCTTTATGCTCGGTACACTCCAGAATAATTTGAAGTCTATTTCCTTTGGATTTTTTAGCCATGATTTATCTATTTAAAGGATTATAGTTTAATCCCAGTGTTATTCATTCCTTTTTTCTCCAGCTTCTGCAAATAGGCATATAATCCTAGTTTGTTTATTGTTCTTAAGGCAGCTGAAGATACCTTTAAGGTTACCCACTCATCTTTTTCTTGAATGTAAAACCTCTTCTTGTGAAGATTAGGTAAAAATCTTCTTTTTGTTTTTCTGTTAGAGTGAGAGACATTATTACCTGAAATAGGTCTCTTCCCTGTTAATTGACATACTCTACTCATAATTCTATCTTTTTATAGTGACTCCGGAAGGATTCGAACCCTCAACCTCCTGATCCGTAGTCAGGTGCTCTATCCAGTTGAGCCACGGAGCCTTACGTATTACTAAATGCTTAATATAAGGCAGAAAGTTCCAATTCCTAGGAATCAGTGTGCAAAGATAATTTTTATTTACTTGAATTGAAAGAGATTTTGAAAAAATCCTAGTTATTAGGCTAACTATAGAATACATATTACTTTAAGTTAGCTTAAAATTCAACATTATGAATAATCGTAGATCTTTCATCAAAAAAGTTGCCCTTTCTAGTATCATACTTGGCCAAAATCAGCTGAACGCATATTCTTCTGAAAATCGAAGTGCTGCAAAGATAATTAGTACTTGGAGCCATGGCATGGATGCAAATAAAATAGGCTTAGAAATTATCGAAAATGGTGGCTCAGCAATTGATGCCGTTGAGAAAGGAGTAAATGTGGTTGAGAACGATCCTGAATCTCAAACAGTTGGTCTTGGCGGTTTCCCAGACAGAGATGGAATTGTTACACTTGATGCTTGCATAATGAAAGGAGATGGTAGTTGTGGCTCGGTAGCTTTTCTCCAAGATATACAGAATCCAATCTCTGTTGCCAGAAAAGTAATGGAAGAGACTAGACACATTATGCTTGTTGGTAAAGGAGCTAAAAAGTTTGCTCTTGAAAAGGGGTTTACAGAAACGAATCTACTGACAGAAAAGTCAAAAGCCGATTATTTAAAATGGCTGGAAAAAAGTGACTACATCCCAAATATAAATATTGAAAATCATGATACCATAAGCACCTTGGCCTTGGATCTAAACGGAGATCTGGCAGGAGCATGCACTACAAGTGGTGCAGCGTGGAAATTACACGGAAGAGTAGGAGATAGTCCCATAATTGGCGCTGGCTTATTTGTCGATAATGAGGTAGGTGCAGCAGCTGCTACAGGCTGGGGGGAAGCGGTTATAAGAACCGTCGGTTCCGCACTAGTTGTTGAAGGTATGCGTAATGGTTTGTCCCCAAAACAAGCTTGCATTCAGGCTGTGAAAAGAATTCAGCAAAAGCATGCAACTGTAAAAGATCTTCAAGTTGGTTTCATTGCTATTGATAAATATGGTACAACAGGGGCATACTGTATACAACCAGGATTTAATTATGCCATTGGTGAAAATGGAAAGCATAAATTGCTTGATTCTGAATCATTGGTTTCCAAATAATGGCGGACTTCCGTTCCCAGAAGTCCGATTCATTATCCTGCTGCTTTTACTGTATTAATAATTTTAGGTTTTCCCACAGCTCAGAAAATATCAAGGCTTGCTTCTCTTGAAAAAAGAAAGTCCCAATATTTGTGAAAACACCAATACAATCCTCTGTTTCCAAATTATAAAAAACATAACAAGAGGTGCCTAATTGATTTCCAGCATGTCCAATCCAAGTTTCATCACTTGATTCAATGACCATAAAACCGTGACTATAAGAATTGTTCATCCGAAAAGCTTCCTCCTCTATTACAAATTCATTTAAAATCATTTCTTTTGAAAAATCTGATAACAAATCATCTTCGAAGACTGATTTAAAAAATGTTACCATATTTTGCGGAGAAGCAATGATCCCATCAGAACCCATAATGTAGCTACTTACGCGTTTTTGTAACATAGAGATGTTTTCAATTTCCCCACTATTATATTGATCCCAATAACTTTGTGGTAATTCCTCAAAATCAGGGTAGGAGGATGAATGATAAAATGTTTTGTCTAGGTTTAAAGGTTTTATAATTCGATTGTCCATGGCCTTAATATGATCTCCCTCAACTCGATCGATAATCAAGGAAAGTAAAATATAATTGGTATCAGCATAATGATGCTTTTCGCCTGGAGCATTCAATAATTCTTTCTTGCTCACATAACCTAATAGTTCTTCTCTTGAATAAATTTTACTAGGATCATTCATGAAATCTGAGATGAAATTCAAATCAAAAATATCCTGCAGACCTGAAGTCTGTTGAAGTAGGTTTTTGATTGTAATACCTTCGAAAAGGGGGAGTAAGTTTAATATTTCTTGCGGAAGATATTGGCTGATATCATCTGTAATATTTAGCGAACCTTCTTCAATTAATTGAAGAGTGATTACAGCAATAAATGACTTTGCCAAACTGGCTGTTTGAAAAATATTACAATTGTTCATTTCAATATTTTCTTCAACACTTGAAAATCCAGATGTCCCAAACCAAGACTCTTCTCCTTTCTTATCTAAGACAACAGATAATCCCACAATCCCACTTTCAGAAAATTCGTCTAGTATTTCTTGATAAGAATCGTGTTTGGGGTTGTCAAATGAATTCAAAAAACAAACACCATTTAATTGAGTTTGATATTCTTCTTTTTGGCAGGAACTTGTCACACAAAGAAGAATTGAGATAACGATAAATGCTTTAAAATAAAATCTCATGATAATAGTTTTTAATTTTTTCTTAATGATGTTCTTATTCCAATATGTAAAAGTCCACTAGGTCTAATGGTTGTTAAGTCCCAATAAGCCCCACTTGCAATCCATTGATACCTGACGTAAAGAGTAAGTTCTTTATTGAATGCGGTAGACAAATTATATCCAAGACTTAAGAACAGATTGTTGGATAAAGCACTAACTCCCCGATCTTTGATTGAGATATAATTTCCTGATTCAGTGAGTCTGTAAATATCATTTATACGATAACTATTAAATGCACCTAACCCCAAACCAATATCAAAATGAATGGCTGGTACAAAAGAGTATCTAAAAGCCAGATTTGAATTAAAATAAAGAGCATTCCCAGAGGCTTGGTTTAAGAATCCTCCCAGCTCAAAAGTTTGAAATAATTTGGATTTTGATCTAACTCTGTAATTAATCTCAATGCCAGTAGTTAGTCCTGGATATTGTGGATTAAGTCTAAAAATTGAATTAAAGGGGAAAGCCCAAGAATGGTTATTGTAACTTAAATAGAATGGAAAGTCTTGTTTTTTAGTAGAAGATGGCTCCTGTCCTTGAGTTTTTGAAATCAAGACTATAAGGATTAAGAAAATGATGATTAGTATTTGTTTGAAGGTCATTTTTGATAGAGGTTAACTGTTAATTAAATTTTCTACAATGAAAATCCTTTTAACTAGTAACCACAATCAGGAAAAGGTATGAATTATCCAATAAAAGCACATCTCATACAAAAGTATTAGAAGTCTAAAGAGCTGATATTTAGTTAGTTAACTTTTAAGTGCATGAAGTAGTTCAATTTTATTTTTGACTTGCACTTTTCGATAAATATTAGTCACATGGGACTTTACGGTAGGTATTGCTATGAATAAAGAAGAACTTATATCTGCGTAAGATGACCCCTTAATCAACAATTCTGCAATTTCGGTTTCTCGAGGTGTTAAATTATAATTTTGAGCATTTTGACTTTCAACAGTATTTGAGTTGGTAAATAATGACAGGCGGGTAATGTCATCCATTAATTTACTACAAGCAAGAGTTATAAAAATGATCGGTGGGATAATAGATATTTTACTTGATTCAATGCCCCAGTATTTAGTCCCCAAAAATTCTAATAATATGGCAACAGGAATTATAATGAGTATGAATAAAGCAATGTTTCTTTCGGAACGTTCTCTATGAAGTATTCGCTTCTCAGGCTTAGTTTTTCTGACTAGGAACATAGATCCTAAGACTGAGAAGACAAGAAAAATATAGACTAAATATTCAGTATAAAAATCTGAATACCCTAATGCATTAAATAGAATTAGAAGGATTAGAAAACATCCAATCATTATGAATCCAATTTTCACTTTAGATGGAACGTTAATTTGCCTTTCGGCAAATGCATTTAATACTGTGGATAAACCCAGTAAAACGAGTGAAAATAGTACTAGATTATTTGAAGAGCTTGATTCAGTAGCATGCTGATCAATAAAAAGAGAATAGCTTAAGGAAATTATGAAAAACAGAAAAGCACACGTAAAAAATATTGTTTCTAAATATTCTATCTTTTTATTGTAACATATTAATTCAAGGAAAATTGTAATTACACCTATTGTGTATGCTAAAAAGTATAATATTGGTTCTATTAATTCCAAAATTCAAATTTAGGTTGGTAAAATAGAACTTTAAAGTCAGAAATTATTTCTGTTATAAAACAACAAAAGGGGCAGAACACAGTCCTGACCCTTTTAAATAATTTTCATTAGTTATTATTTTACATCTATATCCATAAATTGAGGAGAATCTACACCATCGATAATAAATCCGATTTTGTATTTACCCTTTTGGAATTGAGATAATCCGACACTTACCTCGTCAGAATAAATAGGTACAACCATTTCAAGGTCTCCATTTTCTTTAAATATCTGAATCATGCTAACTGGATTTTTTGTAATAAAATCCATCATCTTATTTTCAATATTATAAGAAGAAAACAAAATATAGCTAGATGATGCTTCACTATCCATGACAGCGTTAACATCAGCATGAGATATTAATGTTCGCGGTTCTCCAGAGGACAAGACTGTACTTGAAATGCCTACTATGGTAAAAAGAATTAATAAAAGGTTTTTCATAACACTTATGTTTTGTACTTAGATGACAACTGTATAGAGAGACATTCCTGTGATTTAGACCCTACAACAACCCTATATCATCACTACAAGAACCCTACGGATGGGAATATGTGTTAGAAATTAGTCAAGTGATTGACAATCAGCTGCAGTGAAATAATATTTGTAAGTGCGTTCAAGAGCTAGGATTAATTACCTTCGTGGAAATTGCCTGTTAAATGACATTTAGTGAACTTGGGCTTGATGACTCTATATTGGAAGCACTTTCGTACATGGGATTCGAAAAAGCTACACCAATCCAGGAACAAGCCATTCCGAATATTTTAGAAGGAAAAGATTTGTTAGCCTGTGCCCAAACAGGTACTGGCAAGACCGCAGCCTTTATTTTGCCAGTATTAAACCAATTAGCTAACAAGGATCATAAAAAAATTAAAGCCCTAGTTGTTTGTCCTACAAGAGAATTAGCAATGCAAATTGAACAGCAAATTCAGGGGTTTTCATATTTCCTAAATGTTGGTTCCATTGCAGTGTATGGTGGTGGAGATGGCAAGGATTTCGTGCAACAACGAAAGGCCATTGAAAGAGGGACTGAAGTAATTGTTGCAACACCTGGTAAATTGATATCACACTTAAATATGGGTTATGTAGATTTCAGTGAGATTGACTACTTTATATTGGATGAAGCAGATCGGATGTTGGATATGGGATTTTTTGATGACATCCAGACAATCAGTTCCCATATAAAAAACAAGCATCAAACATTACTTTTTAGTGCAACCATGCCTCCTAAAATTAGAAAGCTTTCTAAGGCCATCTTAAATAACCCATTTGAGATTAGTATCGCTATTTCTAAGCCTGCTGAAGGTGTATTACAAGCGGCATATCTTACCTACGATTCTCAGAAAAGTGCCTTAATCAGACAACTAATTAAAGAAAAGCCAACATATGAAAGTATTATTGTTTTTACCTCAACAAAAAAGAAAGTAGGCGACATAGTAAGGGCACTAAAAGGACAAGGTTATCAAGTCCAAGCAATTTCTTCTGATTTACAACAAAAGGAACGAGAAGATGCTCTGCGCAAATTTAGGTCAAAGGAAACTAGAGTAGTGGTTGCAACTGATGTATTAAGTCGAGGTATAGACATAAAAGGTATTAACCTAGTTATTAATTATGATGTACCCAATGATGCAGAAGACTATATTCATAGAATAGGGCGGACTGCAAGGGCAGATAGTACAGGTGTTGCTTTAACTTTAATCAACCAGGACGACATGCCAAAATTCAAAAAGATTGAAGATCTGATTGAAAGTGAGGTTATGAAAGTTCCATTACCAAAAGAACTTGGTGAAGGGCCAGAATGGAATCCTAATTATCGCGGAAGTAGGTCAGGAGGTCGTTCAAATTATAAGGGCAAAAACTCGAGAAGAATCGGGAAGAAAGGTTCTGGCAAACACTCAAATTCTAAGAACAAATCAAAACGTAAATAAAAGAAAGTTTACCAAAACTCTATTTCATTAGTGATGCAAAATTACTTATCCTTTTAATGGAAGTATCATCAAGTAATTCACCATCCATGAAGCAATGGATATCTCCAAAGTATTCCATTCCTAAATACGACGCTGATAATTTAGATGGCTCCACAAAATGTTTAGGACGATCATCATTCAGACTACAACTTAACATAGCCATTTTCATACCTCGCAGTTTACGGCCATCTTGCCTATAGATACTAAGACAATCTGAAATTCTATCTATAAAATTTTTCAAAATACCACTCATCGTATACCAATAAACCGGTGTAGCAAATATTACCAGTTCATGACCATCAATTATTTGATCAAAGCAAAATTTAAAATCATCATCTTTATTCACATATTCATAATCATATGCCCCAATTGTAGGCTTCCCCCAATTAGAACCATTTATAATTCCACTAATTTATTGTTTT
>JAHDGF010000003.1:53686-183506 GCA_020627785.1 Saprospiraceae bacterium | reverse complement strand
CCCAAGCCGTTGACGGAAATATTTCGCCACGTGCTGGTGAGAAAGGACTGGAGTCCGTCTTTTAATAAGAAATTGAAATCCTGTCTATCTAAAAAATCCTAGTATCCTGTTCAAAGAAATGTTTTGAACAGGATATCAGGATTTTTGAAAATTGTCTCGTTGAGCGAGACATACAGGATTAAGTATTTCTTATTCAATTAAATTCTTTCATTTTCTTTGCTTGATCAAAGAGAAAAAGGACTGGAGTCTGTCTTTTTAAGAAAAATTAAATCCTGTCCATCCTCTAGAAATCCTAGTATCCTGTTCAAAGGTGCTGACGGTTAGGGATGGCAGTCTGTCTCTTAATAAGAGATTAAAATCCTGTCCATCCTCTAAAAATCCTAGCATCCTGTTCTAAAAAGAAAATCCTGTCCATCTAAAAAATCCTAGCATCCTGTTCTACAATTTCATCATCTTATGAATAATAAACCCGTCAGAATCACTCCCATAGACTTTTATTAAATAAATACCTTCAGGAATATCTGATAAATCCACTCTTTCTTCAACGCTTTCGCAAATGACTTTAATCCCGTCCATTGAGTAAATTTCAAAATTTAAACCAACCTCGTTTGTCTTTAAGTAAAGTTCATTCAAAACTGGATTAGGAAATATCTCGATAGAAAAGGTTTCAGTTTCATACACAGAAGAAGCTCCATCTACTCCATCACAATCCTCATCAATTCCATTACCGTTAATCTCCGTAGCATCAGGATTTATGTCTGCATTGATATCATCACAATCTTCATCGGAATTCCAACCATCCCCATCCAAGTCTATAACATTGGCTTCACCGTCACAATCCTCATCAATATCATTGTTAGGTATTTCAGCAGCTCCGGGATTGATGTTAGGATCTTCATCATCACAATCTCCACCTTCAGTACTTGTACCAGGTGGTTGAAAACATTCAGTAAACCCTACACCCGCCCCATATCCATCCATGTCTCCATCGGTATAATAAGTTTCTAGAACAAATCCTTCATCGATTTCCCCATCACAATTGTTGTCTACCCCATCACAAATTTCATCAGCATCAGGATTAATATCAGCGTTACTATCATCACAATCTGTATTATTGAGTGTAAAACCCATCACATCAGAACAGCTTTGAATTACTATCAACGAATCGCCGAACCCATCCCCATCGTTGTCCGCATAATAGTTGACCAATAATCCTTCATCAATCATTCCATTACAATCATTATCTACGTCATCGCAGATTTCAACTGCATCAGGATTTATGCTGGGATTGTTATCATTACAATCTATACTTGCATCAAAACCATCCCCATCGTTATCAATAATACTCCCAGCATCATCCAAGCAAGTAACCCGCAAATTTTGATAACTAAGGTTTTCGTTAGCAGCGAAAGTCTGTCCCATAATAATTACTGAGCCTTCAGATACACTAGGATAATCTGTTGTGTTCACTTGTACTTCCCAAGTGGCCTCTAAAGCATCATTCGGATCATCGCCCAAAAGATTCTCGTACACCATTGAGTCACCTATAAAGAAGCGAGCATATAGAAAGTCCCAGCACATATCGCAACTTCCTGCCGTAGAATTAAATGGATCAGGCACACATTCATCCGGTTGCCCAAGCAAACATTCTTGACTCGTTTCTAAATTCCCAGAACCAATCCATTCTTGACCGTTCGTTGAGACTTCCACAGAAATGCAGACCATCTCACATCCATCTAAATCGAAACTATATTCTTCAGTGATCGGTGCATCTGTATTTGCAAATGACCCAGCGCCTCCGCCATTTAACAAGATCTCCCCTTGGCAATTGGAAACCATACAAGTCGAATCACCAACGATTTTTTTGGATCCGGAATAGGCACAGTCTAGAAAATAAACAGGATCAGAAATGAAGGGTTGATAAAATAAAAAATCTGCATCTAAGGCTTCCGTGTATTCAAACACATAATTCTGAATTTGTAAGCGCCAATGATCTAGTTCGCCACATGCTGTCATCACCGTACTTTTTTCAATAACTTCAACGGGCTCAGGAAATCTCGGGCTCACAAAAAAATCTCCAACCTCTAAACTAAAATCATAATAGAGTTCTTCTTCATCCATAAAATTATTGAAGGCATAAACCTTTCTTTCTTGGCGGTCCTCTCTCATGTAATACTCAAAGAGAAAATCAGGATTGATGTAATATCCGATCCTTCGATACTGAAGTCCATTGATGATCGTATCTCCATATTCCTCCAAGGTTAAAGAAGAACTCCCAATTAAAGAACCAACCGTATAGTTCCAAGTAGTTACAGAATCCATAGGAAAGTAATCATCTTGCGCAGAAGACTGGAAGGCTAAAAATGGAAGTAGAAAGAATAAATAACGATTCATAATTAGTGTGTAAAGTGACTGCCTATATATTATAGTCACTTAAGTTACTAAACGCTGCACCAAAAAGTTGGGTTGAGTTAATACTAGTGCAAAAAAAAGAAGACAATTGCTTGTCTTCCCAGAATCGGTTGTTTTATGTTTATTGTTATTCTTAGGACGCAAAAAGAGAACCAAGGTTACTTTTTACCTTTCACTTTATCATTCCAATCTAAAATTCCACCCAACACATTGCGAACCTTTGTGAAGCCTGCTTGTAATAAAAATTGCTTCGCATTTCCGCTCCTTGCTCCTGACCTACAATGGATAATAATTTCTTCATCCTCATGTTCTCGTAATTCATTGAGTTTACCAGGGATTTCTCCTAAAGGAATATTTATGGCGCCTAGATTATCGTCCGCATATTCCCAAGTTTCTCTTACATCGATGAAAACAAATTTTTCACCGGCATCCATTTTTGCTTTAAGCGCAATTACATCGATATCTTCCATTATCTACAGAAATTAGGTTTTGTTGAACTTATGGTAATATTAATCGTTTCACCCATCTGAATCGTTCCTCCAACGCGGTATGGAGGGTCTTGGGCAATAATATAAGCTGATGATTCATTCGATATCTCTCCCTCTGTCATCACCTGCCCAAAATTTAGTTGTCTTGAATCTAAGACGAATTTTGCCGCACTGTATTGCATGCATAAAAGATCAGGGATTTCAAAAGTACCACCCCCTCTTTTACTCAACACAAAGGAAAGCTTACTGCCTTTTTCTATGGTTACACCTTTCGCTTTACCTGCGGCACTCACAATTCGCTTCCCATCTTGCCAAACCTCCAAAATATGATCTGGCTCACCCGTATCATATTTATAATCCTTAATCTCAGAATCAATGCTAAGAAATGATAGTTCGCGTTTCTTACTTTCAAATTCTTTTCCATACAAGGAAGGCAATTCATCTAGCGTCAAAACATCCGCATTATATTTAGCCGTTGTGACATAGACTTTTCTTTTCTCCTTTACTTTAGAAAAAGGAGTAGGATTCTGGCTTAAGATTTCACCGCCAGGAACTCCAACTTTATGAATACTATCATTGATGATTAACTCGAAAGTATTATCCGAAGCATCTTTTTTTGCCTCTTCATAATTCATTCCAATGTAGTCCGCCAATTCTAATTTTTGTCCATGATTGGTATAAAAACGCAACCAAGTTAAAACGGCAATAATCACGAGGGCAAGTAAAACTGCCATGATGATTAGATGTATAATAAATCGTTTAAGTGTCAAGGTTTCTTTATTTATAAACTAAGCAATAATTTCTTCTGTTCTATTTTCTACAGCAAAGGTCAATATTTCATCAATAAACTCGAATGGCTTGTATCCGTTAATCGCGCATTGATGAAAGATACAAGTTGCTGGAGTCATTCCTGGTAAGGAATTTATTTCAATGATGACCGTTTCAATTTTACCATCATCATAAACTCTTACAAAGGCATCTATTCTAGCATAACCACTTACACCCAAAATTATTGCCGCACGCTCTAAATCTGACTTTACAACAGCTGCAATATCTTTGTAGTTCATTTTTTCAGTTCCAAATCTTGCAGGAGTAATATTTTGACCCTGACCTGCTAAGAACTTTTCTTCAAGACTTAAAACTTCTCCAGCCGATAAAGCTTCAGATGGCTCAAAGACTTCGTACCGAATCTTATCACCTTCCACATGTGTCAATAATCCACAGGTAATTTCCATGAATTGTTCTGCCCCATTCGCTCTAATCAACTCTTCAATCAAAACCACAGGTTTTGAAGGAAATTCTTCATTCTTTTTTAGGTCTAATCCTCTTCGCCACTCTTGCTTCAATTCATCATCCCTAAAAATTCCTTCCAAATAAAAATCCAGTTGCTCTTCTGACTTAATGATTACAACCGCTGAACTACAACCATCATCGACAGGCTTCATTATAAATGGATATTGGTAGGCACCAAGAATTTTAGATTTCCCAAATCCATTACCTCCATCATAATCTTCTTTACTCAATAACATTTGTTTCGCGACTGGAAATCCATGTTCCTTTAACTTCTGTAAGGTCTGATATTTATCTATAGTTAATGCCGCGCTTTCTGGTGGTGATCCATTAAACGGTATGCCGTTATCTTTTAGTTGTCTTTGTAGATTTCCATCTTCTCCTGGACGTCCGTGTAAGGCAATAAAAACTGAGCTCACCATGTTAGACAACTCCTCTATTTTTATCAATTCCGGCTTATCCACAAATTCTTTCCCCACATATTTATCAAGTAATTCCTGTTCTGCTCCGCGTAATGATTCTACCAGTGGATGAGACTTATGATTCAAAATTTTATCACGAATGTCATCTGCATTATCCTTGAGTAAAATATTGATTGGAATTTTATACAATTCAAATTGCTCACTATCACCGAGCAAAAAAACTGGAATCGGATCGTAGCTTTCCGAGCTTGCTAATTTTTCATAGATGTTGCGACCACTCTCTACAGAGATGTGTCTTTCGGAGGAATATCCACCAAAAATTACAGCGACCTTTTTACTTTCCTTGCCTCCCTTCAATTTATTACTTAACAAAGCGTCAAGGCGTTCTATTAAAGGCTGGATATTAGAAGCCAACATTCCTCCCTTAATTCTCTCTTGCAGCGACATTCTCACGATGTAACTTAAGAACTGGGAAGGATTCAAACCTAATTCTGCCGCCTGATGGAAAAAGAACGAGGAAGGCAACATCCCAGAAGTTGTGTTGGGATCATTCAAGAATATTTTTTGATCCACATCATAGAAACCGTCAATACGTGCATAAGTATCGAATCTAAAAAATTCGAAAAGCTCTACACAAGCTGTTTGAATGCGTTCAATTTCTTGGATAGATAAATCGATCGGTGTCAATTTTCTACTAAGTCCAGGCAAATATTTTGATCGATAGTCGTAGACTTCTTGTCCTTTGATAATTTCAGTCGGTGGCAAAGCGACACAGCTTCCATCTTCTTTTCGCATAACAATGCACGAAAATTCTCTTCCCGAAATGAAAGATTCAATGAGCACTTCTGATTCCGATTGCTCGGCTTGAAAGATTAGCGTTTCTTTTGTAGAAAATAATTCATCAATTCTATGGTACAATTCATCCGGATGCTTAATCCAAGTATCTTCCAATTGAATCGGCATTCCGAGTCCTTCCTTTATGTCACTCATCTGAGTAACCCATTGAATTTTTCCCTCTTCATTTAATCCATTCCATTCTTCTCTTTTCAACTTGCTAGAGAAAAAGGCGAGATTCATCGCTTTCGCAAATTCTACTTTATCATCAGACACAATAGAAACTCCAATGGAAGAACCTTGATTCGCGGGACGGATCACTAAAGGAAATCCAATCTCCTTCGCGGCTCTTTCATAACTCTCCGATTCATTAATCCAATCTGCTTTTGTCAACACAAAAGACGCTGGAACATCAAATCCAGATCTCTTCATAAGATCTTTCTGAATTGCTTTATTTATACCTAAGGCCGATGGATAAATACCACTACCAGTATATGGAATTTTCAAAAACTCTAAAAGTCCTTGAAGTTGACCATCCTCTCCTCCACTTCCATGCAGTGCGAGAAAAGCAAGATCCATCAACGTACTTAAATCTTCTAATTTTAAAGGTCGACCTATTGCCTCGATGAGACCTGCTTGATCCTTTTCTTCTAGGCTTTCGACATAAATCTGAAACCCATATTTGCTTTTGGGAATTTTTTGAATGGGTGGATAAAAATCTCTGATCGTACCCTTATAAATATATTCCCAATCCAAAAGAACCAGCTGATGATTACTATCCACAAAAATCGGAATAGCCTCAAATATTGACTTATCTAAGTTGTCGTATACCGTTCTGCCTCCTGCAAAGGAAATCTCTCTTTCCCTGGAAGAACCACCGAAAAATATACCTACCTTAATTTTGTTCATGTTGTTACTAACAATAACTTGTAGTGATTAAAGCTTGCATGGACAGCAAGTCAGGCTGGAAATCATATGCAAGATATCAATAATCGCGAAGTTTTGGAACCCTGATGAACAAAGAAATACTGAGATTGGCCATACCCAATATTCTCAGCAACATATCTATTCCTCTTTTATCTACAGTTGACACCGTGCTTATGGGCACTTTATCCCCTAGACACTTAGGCGCCGTTGGAATTGGCTCCATGATTTTTAATTTCATTTACTGGAACTTTGGCTTCCTAAGGATGGGAACTACAGGCATGACTGCCCAAGCCTTTGGTGCCAAAAATCAAGCAGAACAAGTAAATAACTTTCTAAGAGCATCTTCGATTGCCATCCTTTTAGCAATATTGATGCTCTGCCTCATGGTGCCTTTCGAAAAACTGGCGACTCTTGCCTTCAATGTTGAAGGAGAACAAGCACGGTTGGTTCAAGAATACTTCTATGTTCGAATTTGGGCGGCACCCGCGACACTTCTCATTTATGTAATTTCCGGTTGGTTCTTCGGTATGCAGAATTCAATTTTTCCATTAATAATTACTGTTGCTGTAAATCTCATAAACATTTGCGCAAGCATATACCTAGTAAAATATCAAGGACTAGAAATGAAGGGAGTGGCAATGGGTACTGTACTCTCTCAATACTTTGGACTACTTCTAGCTTTTATTTTATTTCTATGGAAGTACGGCCATTTAAGAAAACTCATAGATAAAGGATGGAAAAAGAAAGAAGCTTTTCAACGATTTTTAAAAGTCAATGGGGATATATTTATCCGTACAGTTTTCCTTACCCTAGCCTTCGGTTTCTTCTATAGTAAAAGTGCCGAAGCCGGAGAAACGATTCTGGCGATCAATGTAATCCTACTTCAATTTTTAAATTGGATGTCTTTTGGAATTGACGGATTTGGTTACGCAGCCGAGAGCCTTGTCGGCAAATATTTTGGTGCAACCGATCATAAAAATACACGTCATGCCATCAAGATTTCTTTCCTTTGGGGATTGGCTTTGGCCATTGGATTTAGTCTTTGCTATATATTTTTCTTCCTCGACATCGTTGGATTATTCAGTGAAGATTCTACCGTCATCCAAGCTTCGCTGGAATTTAAATGGTGGATGGTCGTCTTTCCCGTAGTGGCTTTTATTTGTTATATGTGGGATGGTGTCTATATTGGATTAACCGCTTCTAAATCTATGAGAAATACCATGATTCTCGCGTTTGGAATTTACCTTATTTCATACTATGCTCTTCTGAACCAGACTCCTAATAAAGCAATCTGGATGGCGATGATGATCTTTCTATTCGCCAGAGGAATTTTGCAGACGGTGTGGTATAAAAAACATGGCTTAGAATTGAAGTAAAAACTTGGAGTGTTACTTAAACTTTTCCTCTGTGCATGAGGCTAAAAATTGAATGCATCATACGAAAGGCCATAGCAATCGAACCTACAAATGCACCTGCCCAAAAAAAGGTCATTTCTGCCTTTATGTATTTAGCCAAAGATTTTTGAGCGTCCGCTGAAATATTTTGCATAATACTGCCGATACCTCTTTCATCCATGAACGCTTGAAAATCCCAAAGGTTATCCACTACATATAACAAGACAGGAATCATGGCAAACACCATGACGACTTTAAAATATACATTATGAGAGAACCAATGATGCTTGGTCAAAAAGATAAATCTTGCAAAGCTTACCAAAATAACAATGAAAGCAATGTTCTCAACGTAAAAGGGATATGCGTCGCCAATCTGAGAATAAATCGGCAACATCACAAGCGCCACAATCAAAAAGGTAATGACCCAACTAATTATAAAAAAGGTAAACTTGTTATTCATCTTTTGTGTAGCTCTAGCGTTAAGTCTTGTAACAACTTTATTCCCCTTTTGTTTTTGCTTCTTCTAATTCATCCCAATATTCTACAGCCCTACGTGTATGTGGTATACAGATAGATCCACCTACGAGGTTTGCAATCGAAAATACTTCATAGACTTCCTCAGAGGTTGTTCCCAATTCATGCGCCGTTCCAAGATGATACTTAATACAATCGTCACATCTTAAAACCATAGAGGCAACTAAACCTAATAATTCTTTGGTCTTGACATCCAAGGCACCGTCTTGATAGGTTTGGTTATCAAGGCTGAAAAATCTTTTTAAAACCTTATTATCCTGAGCTAGAATCCGCTCATTCATTTTTTCTCTATAGTCGTTGAATTCTTTTATTTGAGACATTGATTAATTTTTGGATGATTAGATATTTCTCTTGCAATAGATTAAAATTCCGCATGCCCTGGAAAACGAGGAAAAGGAATAACATCTCTAATATTACTCATTCCAGTAACAAACAATACCAATCGCTCAAACCCTAATCCATATCCCGCATGCTGACAAGTACCGAACCTTCGCGTATCTAAGAACCATTCCATTTCATGTTGGGGAATATCCATTTCGTCCATTCGCTTCAACAACATATCTAGACGTTCTTCTCTTTGCGATCCACCGATGATCTCACCGATTCCTGGAAATAAAACATCCATAGCAGCCACAGTTTTATCGTCTTCATTCATCCGCATGTAAAAAGCCTTGATGTCCTTCGGATAGTCAATTAAAATGACTGGCTTTTTAAAGTGTTTTTCAACCAAATACCTTTCATGCTCTGATTGCAAATCAGCTCCCCATTCATCAATCGGAAATTGGAATTTTCCTTTTTTATTTGGCTTAGAATTTTTAAGAATATTAATAGCCTCCGTATATGGCAAACGCACAAATTCGTTATCAATACAGAAGTTTAGTTTTTCAATTAAAGGCATCGGGCTACGATCCTTTTGAGGCTTTTGCTTTTCTTCATTTTCTAATCTCTGCTGCAAAAACTCAAGATCTTCTGCACAATGATCCAATGCATGCTTGATCACATACTTCATCATCTCCTCCGCAAGATCCATGTTATCAGACAGATCATTAAAAGCCACTTCTGGTTCAATCATCCAGAATTCAGCCAAGTGTCTTGAAGTATTCGAATTTTCCGCTCTAAACGTAGGTCCAAAAGTATACACTTCACTTAAAGCCAAAGCGCCGAGCTCTGCTTCCAGCTGACCCGAAACCGTTAGATTGGTTTCTTTATTGAAAAAGTCTTTTTTATAATCGACTTGGCCATCCTCAGTTCTTGGAATTTCATTTAAATCCATCGCCGTCACATGAAACATTTCACCAGCACCCTCAGCATCGGATCCAGTGATAATTGGGCTGTGGATATATACGAATCCCTTCTCATGAAAAAACTGATGAATGGCAAAAGCCAACTGATGGCGTATTCTAAAAATGGCACTAAAAGTATTCGTCCTAAATCTCAAGTGAGCGATCTCTCTTAAGAACTCAAGGCTATGTCTTTTGGGCTGTAGCGGATACTTCTCTGGATCTGCGTCACCCAAAATTTCAATTTCTTTGACCGTCATTTCATACTTCTGTCCTCTACCCTGACTTGGGACAATTTGACCAGTAGCACTAATCGCAGAACCAGTCGTAATTCTTTTCAGCTTGGCTGCATCTTCATTCTCATAATCAACAACCAATTGAAGTGTTGATAAGCAAGACCCATCATTTAAGGCCACAAATTGATTGTTCCTAAAAGTCCGTACCCAACCTTTAACCGTTGCTTCATACCCTTCCTTGTCAGAAGAAAGAATCTGTTTAATCTTTGTTCGCTTCGCCATGTTCATTCATTGTTTGTGATGACAAAAATATTATTTATTAGTGGATTTTATCCCTAATCTTCAAGCAATGGGTCAGAAACTTAACAGAACTATACGAGGGAGGCGATTATTTCTTTCGCTTGCGCAAATGTATGACTCATTTTTTCATTAGAACCGCCTGCATATAGATTCAATTCACAGGTATTAATCAGATTTTCCAATGAAGCAATGGTCTCATCGGGAACCTGCTGAGCAGCAAGTGATGAGCGTATGGACTCTTTCTTTAAATAAGTAGCTGGTATATTATACTTATCGGCAATGTATTCCTTTACAGCTCTGATAATTTCTTCGTGGAATTTGGAAGAATTCCCAGAATCTAGAAAATTTTGGGCAGCGGCAAGTTTTTCTTCAGCCAATTGATCTGCCTGCTGTCTCCGTAATTCCGTCGGATCAACCTCTGGGGCTGTTTGTTTCTTGTAATATAAACCTCCAGTCAATATCATAGAAAGCAGACCTAAACTCAAAATTATCCAATATGGAAGAGATTTAAAAAACCCAGATCCCTGAGATTCAAATTTAGTTGAATTCCGTATGGGCTCAAGAACTATTTTTTGATCTTCCTCAAGTAAGGCGGCATCCTTGTTACCTATTCCTTGCGTAACACCGATACGTTTAGCTGGAACTTGTAAGGTGATGTATGCCGCACTATCCACATCATAGTATTGGAATTTTGGTTGGACCATGTAGTTTCCTGGCTTTTTAGGAACTATCAAATATTCAAAATTCTTCCGATGATAAATTTTCCCTCCTTCGTTGAAATTTTCATCTAGCGTTATGTTCGGATCATAAATATCAAAGACGTCTTCATCCACAAAATTAGGAGGCGTTACAAACTTTGCATCTCCATCTCCCCTCACTTCAACATTTATGGTAATGGCATCATCAGTGGTGACCCCTTGATTTTTGATATCAGAACTCATGTAGTATTTCCCTACAGCATTAGAGAATGCTGGATCAGTTGATGTCGGTAAATCTCTTACTCTTAGGGTAACCTCATTAGTTATGACAACACGGTTTATAAGTCTTGAATTAAATATAAATCCTCGTTGTGGAGAATTTGGATCAACAACACCTATCCTCACATTTGTAGGTCCAATGGTGTACGTACCAGTCTGTTGTGGAAACAATATTCGTCTGGCCATGATCTTCGTTGAATACTCAACTCCTCCGACAATTTCCCTCTGCGCAGAACTTCTAATATTCATTGTCGTCGCAAAAAAGCCATCATACTCAGACTCATTCACTATATCAAAACGGCGAACATTTACTTTGGTATAAATCACATAATCAACAGTAATTTGTTGGCCCAAGAAAGCTTCTTCATGATCCACTTTAATTTCAACGAAAAAATCGCCTTGATCACCTGCTACTTTTTCTTTTCCTTTGATAACTTCAACGGTCACTGAATTAGACTTCATGCTTTTTCCGCCTAAAGTAATGGTCGCAGGAGGGATGGTAAATTTTCCTAGGTTGGTTGCAAAAAGTTGAAAGGTATAAGACATCGACTTTTTCATCACACCATTGATGATCTGCATCGAACTCTGAGTTGAAGGAGTCCCGGTTGATTTAAATGGACTGAAATCAGGAGGTGTGAAGTTATCTGGATCAGCGTTTTGAATTTTGTATTCAACAGTAAACATTCCATTTTCTAAAACCTGTTTACCATCTGCACTCGCCGTAAATTTCACCTTTTGAGAAAAGCCTTTACCTGAAACTAAAAGGAAAATGAAAACCAAAAATGAAATTCGTTTTATCATATTATCCCTTCTTTAAAACCCTATTTGGATATTTTTTCTTTGTCTGATTCTCTTCCTGAACTCTAGGCTTTTCTTGACCAAAAATTGGAGGCATTTTCAAATTGAAAAAATCATCCATACTGTTTTTCTGTTCCGGCTCAATAATGAGGCCATCTGGATTCGGGTACACATTAATTTCTATTGGTTCGGTCTCCAAGGTTTCTCCTTCTACCTCCAAAAATATTGGCTCTATAAAATAGCTTCCCAGATCTTTAGGTTTCAGATAATAACTCATTGATTTCGAACTCTGAGTTTGACCATTGATGATAGACATGGAAGTACTCATATTAGGACCAGAAATTAAATCAAACTCTGATACATTAATATTAGGCAAGTCCACATTGACATCTTCAAGTGTTACCTCAAGAATAAATACATTTCCGAGTAAAATAGAATCAGAACTTACGGATGCTGAAAGACTCTGTGAGTAAATATCACAGATAGCAACACAAAACAAAAAGCTAAATATCCAGGTTTTCATCTTCATATGTTAACCCAGCTTTAAGCAGGGTCTATTTGATTTTAAATTCTTTTTTCAATTTAGATACGTAATCTAGCTTCTCCCAAGTAAAAGTTTCAACCTTCACTTTTTTAGTCTTACCAGATCCATCTACGAAACTTAAAGTTTTCGTTTTTGGTGTTCTTCCCATGTGACCATAAGCAGCAGTCTCACTATAGATTGGGTTTCTCAACTTCAATCTAGTTTCGATAGCATAAGGTCTCATATCAAACACCTTGTTTATCTTTTTAGCAATCTGAGCATCCGTTAACTTTACTTTGCTAGTACCATAGGTATTAACATAAATGTTAGTCGGTTTAGCTACTCCGATAGCATATGATACTTGTACTAATACTTCTTCACACACACCTGCTGCAACTAAATTCTTTGCAATATGTCTAGTAGCATAAGCTGCTGATCTATCTACTTTTGAAGGATCTTTTCCAGAGAAAGCACCTCCCCCATGTGCACCTTTACCGCCGTAAGTATCAACAATTATTTTTCTTCCAGTCAGACCAGTATCACCATGAGGTCCTCCGATAACAAACTTACCTGTAGGATTAACGTGGTACTTTATTTTACTAGTCTTGAAAAGCTTCTTAATGCTCGCTTTTTGTTTTCTAACAACTTTAGGAATCACTATTTCAATGACATCCTTTTTGATCTGAGCCAACATCTTTTTATCTGCCGCAAAGTCATCATGTTGGGTACTTACAACAATTGAGTCAATTCTAATCGGTTTACCTGCATCTGAATATTCGATGGTCACTTGTGACTTAGAATCAGGCCTTAGGTAAGTCATTACTTTTCCTGCCTTTCTTATCGCCGCAAGCTCTTCTAAGATCTTATGAGAAAGATCCAATGGAAGAGGCATGTAATTTTCTGTTTCATTAGACGCATAACCAAACATCATTCCTTGGTCACCTGCACCTTGATCAATTTTCTTCTTACGCTCTACTCCTTGATTAATGTCAGGAGACTGTTCATGTATGCTTGAAAATACACCACAGCTATTTGCTTCAAACATGTACTCAGATTTGGTGTAACCAATTCTCTTGATCACATCTCTTGCAATTTGCTGAACGTCTAAATATGTTTTTGTCTTTACTTCACCTGCAAGAACTACTTGACCAGTTGTAACCAAGGTTTCACAAGCAATCTTTGAATTGGCATCAAAGGCTAAAAAATGATCTACAAGCGCATCTGAAATTTGATCCGCTACTTTATCAGGATGTCCTTCTGATACTGATTCTGAGGTAAATAAATATGACATTATTATTGTTTGTTTTTGTTATTATTATTTGTGCTGCAAAAATATAATTTCTTTGAAGATTACTTCACTTCGCATTCAAACATTTTGTGTTCTCCTATAAAACCCTCCAAGATATCTCCAATTTTAACAGAACCGACACCAGCAGGAGTCCCAGTCATGATAAAATCACCATTTTGAAGTGTAAATATGGTAGAAATGTAGGATATGATTTTTTGAAAATCAAACATCAAATCTGCCGTATTTCCTGTTTGAACTTCAGTACCATTAACTAAAAGACGAAATTTAATCGCATTCAAATCAAGACCTTCCTTTGGTAAAAATTTACCAATCACCGCAGAGTTATCAAAAGCCTTTGCAATCTCCCAAGGATGACCTTTCTTCTTGCATTCTGCTTGTATATCTCTTGCCGTAAAATCTATACCCAAACCAATCTCATCAAAATAGCTTAACGCATACTTCGGTTCAATGTGTCTTCCATGCTTATTAATCTTTAAAACTATCTCTACTTCATAATGAATGTTCTGAGAGAATTCTGGATAATAAAAAGGTTTATCATCCAATAGCAATGCAGAACTAGGTTTCATAAACACCATCGGTTTTTCAGGCACCGAGCTATTCATCTCTTTTGCATGATCTGCATAGTTTCGTCCGATACAAAAAATCTTCATCCTACATTTTTACATTCAAAAGTCCCGTCAATTCTTTTACTTCCCTCAAGGTAGTTTGCGCTACTTTTCTTATCTCACTTGATGAAGCCTTTATTTGATTCTTTACCGCTTTCTTATCTTGTATCAAGGCTTCTTTGTTGGCCTTAAATTTATTGGTTAAATCAACCAAGGCTTGAGCAGTGGCTTCTTTTAAATCAACATATTTTAAATCGCCAGATTTATAGTGATCCATTAATTGATCATGTGCTGTTAAATGTGTTGCTCCATTTTCAAGATCCTTACCAGCTGCTTTCATTAAGAGAAATAAATTTGCAATCCCTGGACTCATTTCACCGTCCGTAGATTCTCCGGTATCGGTTACCGCAGACTTAATCTGTTTTCTTATTCTTTCTTCTGGACTGAACAAAGAGATGTAGTGCTTTTCTCCAGCACTTTTACTCATCTTTTTACTTGGATCCGCCGTAGATAAAATTTTCGGTGTTTCTGTATGCAAAGTTTCTGGAAGGACAAAATATTCTTTCCCTACCTGATTATTAAACCTCTGAGCGATGGTTCTTGATAATTCTAAATGCTGATCTTGATCACCACCTACCGGCACCGCACTAGCTTTGTAAACAAGAATATCTGCAGCCTGCAATACAGGATAATCAAATATTCCAGCAGATATAAAATCTTCTTTACTTGTCTCTTTTGATTGAGTACTCTTGTCTTTAAACTGAGTCATCCGCGACAGATTTCCAAAAGAACAAAAACAATTAAATATCCAGCAAAGCTCGGTATGCTCTGGAACTAAGGATTGAATAAATAAATTATCAGTCTTAACACCTACAGCCAAAAGGTTATAAATCAACTCCCAAGTATTGTTTCTTAGTTTCTTAGGGTCGTAGGGCATCGTCATTGCGTGATAATCAACGACACCATAGTAACAACGATATTCCGCTTGTAGATCAACCCAATTTTTTACTGCCCCAAAGTAATTCCCCAAATGCATGTCCCCGGTAGGTTGGATACATGAAAGAATGGTTTTCTGTGAATCTGTCATTGGTTAAGATTTAGAAGCGATCGCAGAAATTTCTACATTAACATATTTTGGAAGATTGGCCACTTCTACCAGTTCTCTGGCAGGCGCAGTATCCTCATTGAAATATTCTGCATAAATGGCATTAATTCTACCATACATTCCCATGTCTGAAACAAAGACTGAACACTTCACAACGTCTTCATAAGTACAACCTGCTTCTTCTAAAATAGCTCCTAAGTTTTTAAGAACCTGATGAGTCTCTGCTTCAATGTTGTCTTGTATTAATTCTCCATTTGTTGGATCAATGGCAATCTGTCCTGAGATGAACAAAATTCCATTGACTAGTACAGAATGATTGTATGGGCCTACTGGTTTTGGAGCCTTATCAGAATTGATGATGGTCTTGGACATATTATATTATTTCGTATATAATTAAAAAAAGCCCCGTCCTTGGAGGATGGGGCTCTTTATATATTTTTTACTCGAAGATCTAATCTTGATCTTCCGGCGCCTTTACGATGACTTGTCCTTTATAGTACATATCTCCATCAACAAAATATGCTCTATGGAATCTATGTGTTTCGCCTGTATTTTTACATACGGCTAGTTGAGGAATCTCAGCCTTTAGGTGAGTTCTTCTTTTTCTTTTTCGTTGTTTAGAGATTCTACTCTTTGGATGTGCCATGACACTATTGTTTTCTTAGTTTAATTCTATATTCTTTAGCGCTTCCGCAAATGGATTCATCGGTTCATCTTCAATTTCTACTTCCTCATCCAATTTATCCATCACTGCATCATTACAAGGCCTAGGCATTTCTAGATCACAATCGAAGGTTTTAACAATCGGCATTGAAAGAATAATAAATTCATGTATTGCCCTGTCAAGTACCAATTCATTTGTATCATAAGTGATGGTCCAGACTTCCTCTTCTTGAGTCACCTCATCCATCGTATATTTTACAATCAATTGATGTTCACCTTCCACTGGCAGCATTATATCCGCCGTGCAACGATCGCAGTTTGTTGCAATCTTACCTGTGATGCTAAAGTTTAATTCTAAGTGGTCGGACTTTTTCTGCAATTCCGCTTCCACATCAAATTTTCCTTTTCCTACCGGTGAATTTTCATACTTTTTGAAAAAATTCTCCGCAGCTTCAAATTCAAATCGATAAGTTCCATCTGTCAAGCCCTTAAGAGGTATTGAAAAATGGTCATTCGCTCGCATTTAAAGAACATTTTTAATGGACGGCGAAATTAAGCCGAATTCTCTGATTTTTCAATTTTTTATCAAAAAATCCCCTCTTTTACTTCATTTGGATGTAAAACAGCAAGCTCTGGACCATTCTACCCTATTTTCTCAGGCCTTCAAGCCGGTTTTTTAGGGAAATGACCTTTGATTTATGCTCTGCAGGAACTACGTTTTCAGCTAAAAACTCATCAAAATCAGCTAAAAAGCCATCCAATATGATCTCACCTGGCCTAAATGGTTTACTATAATTATTCATATATACCTCTTCCGCTTCTTCATATTTACCTTGAAAAAGTAGGCTCGGAGCCAAATTAGTTATTAAATATGGATCACTTGTATTGAATTTCATGGCCTTCTTAATCTCCTTTTCTGAGGATTTGAAATTATTGATAAACAATCCATCCCAGGCCTTTTTATTGGTATGCTTTACAAAAGATGGAATAAGTTCTTCATTCTTCTTCAGCTTCTTTTTTATAAGTTTCAATAATTTCTTCTGAAGTGTTGCCTTTGTCTCTTTATTCTCAACTCTAGATATTCTATCATCCAATTTCACAAGATCAGGATAAGCCAGTTCAGTCTGAGTTATCTTAATATCCTTAATCTCTTCTGAATAATCTTCTTCTGTTTCAATTTTTTGAAGCGCACTAAAAATTTCATTGACCTTTTCAAGAGAAGAATAAGCATGATCATATTCTCCTAGTTCTCTCAAAATCTCATAACGCTGATGTTCGCGGACAATCATATATTGCCTAACCGTTGCACTTACTGGATCTTTTTCAACTGAACTACTTCCAGTCTGAATAGACTGATCAACCCAATCTAAAGAAGCTTTCAAATCTCCTATTTCCTGATAAGCTTTTGCCAAATTAAATTGATCTCGAGTGAGGTAGGAAGAATAATCATTTGATGGCAATCGCTCTTGTATCTCAGTCAAAATAGCCACCCGTCTTTCAAGATACTTTACTCCTTGACGTAGATAATTTAGCTTCCTTAAGTTGATCCATAGTTTAGTACTTATGGCAGCTACTTGGAGACCTCGATCTGGGTCGCCAGTCTCTGTATAAATTTTATCGTTGTACTTCCAACTCTCTTTAAAGAATGAAGTACCATCCTCTAAGTTTCCTAAATCAGTTAAGTAACCAGCTGCTCCATTACAACTCAATATGTATTTTTCTATAATGGCTTGATCATCTGGATTTTCTTCAATATACATTCCATAGGCATCGGCTGCTTTTATAGCATATTTTAAAGCATTAGATGTATCCTTTAAAGGCGCATACCTCTGAACTAAAATATGAGACTGAAGACCGACATCTTTTAAATAAGAATCTATACCTGTCTCTTCATATCTCGCATCATATAATGAAAGACTCTTTTCATGATCCTTGATTGATAGTGTGGTATCAGCCCTACCCTTTAAAATATCTCCTCTTCTTGAGTAGGCTAAAGGTAAAGTCTCATCAATGGCTACCTTGTAACTTTTATTGGTTTCATTTTCCAAAGAGGCTATTAGATTATTAGACAAACGTAGTGCAGTATTCAAATCACCTAAAGATTCATGCGATTCAATAACTCTCAAACTAGAAAAAATATGATCCAACTTTATTTGAGAATCCTCCTCATCCATCTCCATGCCCGCTTGCAACCATTCTAAATGTTGTGTAGACAATTCTAAACGTTTTTCTATATTTCCTGCCTCAAAATGTGCGGTAATTAGTTTATCCAATGCCTTAGCAACTTCTTTTAAAGCATTTATATCCTCAGATAATTCTTGATCTGAAAACTTCGATTGCCGTTGCAATAAAGCTTCTTCATAATGCATAATTGCAGAAGCAAAATCCGATTGATCCATGGCCTCTGCCGCCTGTTTCTCAATCAGAAGAATTTTTGATTCAGCATCAGTTTGTGCAACTATTGGGAGAATAAAAACAAGGGTTAAAAGAAGAAGAATGGTTGTTCGCATTTGGTTGATTTTATAGATCCTAGTTCAATCCATCGGGTTTTGGACTAATTAGTTAGTTAATTGAATTGTAATATAAAGGAATTCTACAATCCATACTTTGTTAACCTTCTTCCATTTCTTTTCATATACAATATGAATACCAATCTCAAAATAAGAAACCTACCAGTCGATGATAGACCCAGAGAAAAACTCCTACAATTTGGAAAAGAAACTTTAACAAATGCTGAGCTATTAGCCATATTAATCAATGCTGGATCTCAAAAATATTCAGCATTGCAAGTCGCACAATTAATCTTATCCTCGCTAGAAAATGAACTCCAATTTCTCGGCAAGTTAAATGTCAAAGAACTAATGAAGTTTGAAGGGATAGGTGAAGCAAAAGCCATCAAAATTGTTGCTGCATTTGAACTTGGAAAAAGAAAAGCTGCTGCACCTTATATTGGTCGTCCGCAGATTAAAACCAGCGAAGATGCCTACCACTTATTATCGCCAGACCTAAGTGACCTTAGAAAAGAAAGATTCCAAATCTTAATGCTCAATCGCAACAATCGAATGATTAAAAAACATACCATCAGCGATGGAGGAATCGCAGGAACAGTGGTCGACCCAAAAGTAATTTATAAGGCTGCATTGGATCATGAGGCTTGTTCAATTATTCTTAGTCATAATCATCCTTCAGGGAATTTAAAACCAAGTGAAGCGGACATAAAGATTACCAAGCAAATTGTCGCCTCAGGAAAATTGTTAGACATAAGTGTTCTTGACCACCTCATAATTTCAGCCAAAGGCTATTATAGCTTTGCGGATGAAGGCATGATGTAGGTAAATAAAATACGCAAATTGCATATATTGATAATTTCAATTACTTTTATACTGTGAAGATTAATGTAGTCAAATGGGTTAATGTTCTATCAATTGTCCAGGACGATAAAATTATGCTTAATGCTTTTTTGAAATTCTATGCAAGACTAAAAGAAACAAAATGGACAAGGCCAAATGATATTCTTAAAAGCTTTAATGATGCAGATATCGTAAAGTGTATTGATGGAAATAGAATCATATTTAACATTGGAGGAAATAAGTATCGTTTAGTGTGTGGTTACCATTTCGGACGTTCTTACAATTTTCTATTTGTTAAATTTATTGGCACACACAAGGAATATGAAAGAATTGATATTTGCAAAATAGACATGTTTAAAAATGGGTAGTTTAATATACAGTGTTATTAAAAATCAAAAACAGTATGACAAATATTGCGATATACTGGAAGCATTAGTAATAAAAAACTACAAGAAAGATTTAGATGAAATAGACTTGCTTGGTCTTCTAATAGATGAATATAACACTCGAGCGATGGAGAATCATATTTCTAATCTAAATCCAGTTGAATTATTAAAATCCTTGATAAAGGAACACAAAACTACTCAAGTTGCTCTTTCAAAAAAGCTTAAAATATCTCCACAACTACTTACTGATATTTTAAAATACCGAAGAGAGATTACAAAAAATCTGGCTTATAAATTAAGTTCTGAATTTAAGCTGAATTTTGCCGTTTTCCTCCGACCATATAAATTGAAAAACGTAAGCTAGATAATTCATCAATTTTTAGTTTGAATAAGTATTTATGGGCCAAAACCTTAGCCCCTTCCCATCTGTTCTTATCTTAGCGCCTTCGCAATGACAGAAAAAGAGAAAAAGGATAAGAACAAATTAGACTTGCACATCTTAGCAAGGGTATTGAAACTAGCTAAGCCCTACAGCAAACTTTTTTGGTGGACTGTATTCTTGGCTGTTACACTAGCGCCTATCACAGCACTTAGACCCTATTTGGTCAAGGAAATGGTTGATGTTAACATCTTCAATAACGATCTAGATGGTTTGACCATAATGGCTATGATTTATATCGGGATTACCATTCTTAATACACTCATGCGATACTTCTTTATTTACAGTACTGCACTATTAGGCCAAAGCATCATCCAAGATTTCAGAGTCCAAGTATTTGATCATATTACTAAGTTGAAACTTCGATTTTTTGATCAGACACCTATTGGGACTGCCACTACAAGGACCATCAATGATGTTGAGGCTGTAAAAAGAATTTTTGAACAAGGATCAATTACTATCGTAGCTGATGTCCTTTCCATTTTCATGGTGTTGGGCATGATGTTCTACTCCAGCTGGAGACTCACCATTATCTTCTTGTTGACGGTGCCGCTCCTTATTATTGCAACCTACATCTTTAAAGAAAAAGTAAAAGAAGCCTATCAAAAAGTACGGCAACACATTTCAGAAATGAATGCCTTTCTTCAAGAAAGAATTACAGGAATGCGAATGGTCCAAATCTTCAATGCAGAAGAACAGGAAATGACCAAGTTTAAAAAAATCAATCGATCATATACACAGGCCAACTTAGATTCAATACTATACTATGCTGTTTTCTTCCCTGTCGTGGAATTGATAAACGCCATTGCCTTGGCACTATTGGTCTATTGGGGAACCAAGGGTATCTGGAATAGTAATATCAGCCCAGGTGCAGTCATTGCCTTTCCTTTGTTCCTTAACATGATTTTTCGCCCCATACGTATGCTTGCCAATCGTTTCAATGAAATGCAAATGGGTCTAGTTGCTGCAGAACGAGTATACAATATCTTAGACAATAAATCATTGATTAAAAACCGGGGCACCATAAAAGACATAGACATCTCTGGGAAAATAGAATTTCAAAAAGTTGGTTTTGCTTATGATGATGAAAACTATGTTCTTAAAAATCTTTCCTTTCAAATAAATCCTGGTGAAACCCTAGCCATCGTAGGAAGTACGGGCTCAGGCAAAACGACAATTATCAATCTCCTTGGACGATATTATGACATCAATGATGGTAGCATTCTTTTAGATGATCAAAAACTTGAAAAATATGAGTTGAAGTTTCTACGCCGTCGATTGGCTTTAGTACTTCAAGATGTATTTCTTTTTGATGGAACCGTGATGGAAAATATCAAACTAAGAGATAATGAAATTACGGATGCTGAAGTGCATGAGGCGGCAAAGAAAATTGGTGCGCATGAATTCATTATGAATATGCCAGGTCAATACGACTTTAAAATTACAGAACGAGGAAACAACCTATCAATGGGTCAGCGACAACTAATTTCCTTTGTTAGGGCCCTAGTCATAAATCCAGATGTACTAATCCTAGATGAAGCCACCTCGTCGGTAGATACAGAAACCGAGTCCATAATTCAATATGCCATAGAACAACTCATTGATAAGAGGAGTTCTATCATCATCGCCCACCGCCTTTCGACCATCAGACATGCAGATAAGATTCTAGTTATGGAGGACGGAGAGGCTAAAGAAATGGGCAAGCATGAAGAACTGATGCAGATTCCAGACGGAAAATATAAAAGTCTCTACGAATTACAGTTTGAATCGGAACCTGTTGCCTAATTTTCTTTGTTATTATTACAACAATAGTATTAATTTTAGAGAAACAAGTTTAAAATGACCAATAGAAGAAGAAAGTCAAATGTTGGATTTGGTGGATCAATCATAGCAATCGTTATGCTTCTTGCCTTTTTAGCCGTTGCATGGTTTGCTGTCAAAGGAATATTCAGCATCCTATCTTTCGTAGCTCCTTTCCTTTTAATCATAACCATACTTATTAAAAGATCTGTCATTACCGACTACATGAGGTTCCTAGGATCGAAGTTTAGAGAAAATGTAGGAATTGGCGCCCTTTACGGAATTGGTACTTTTATCGCTTTCCCATTGGTTTGTGCTTATCTATTTGTCAAGGCCTTAATTGCACACCAACTAGAAAAAAAGTTTGGTCCTCAGGAACCAGAGTATAATGAATATGAAGTTGTAGAAGAGGAAGTAGAAGACGAAGATTTTCTTGAACTACCTGAAATTGAAAAAGTCAAACAATCCAGAGGATCTAGTTCTGCTAATGAGTACGAGGATCTATTCTAATAAATGATTTTTGTCCTTAGCATTCTTGCGAGTGCACTCTATTGTGGTCTAATTACCTACCTATTTAAAGCCTGGGAGGAAATAGATCAACAACAAATTCCAGAAGATTTTCAATCAGATTACTTCGTTAGTATAATTATCGTAGGCAGAAATGAATCTTTAAATATCCAAGCCTGTCTGAAATCTATTCAAGAAAATTCCTTTCCTCAAAATGGCTATGAGATAATTTTCATCGACGACCATTCTACTGATGACACCGTTGAAAAAGTCAAAAGTTTAGACATTTCTAATCTAAGCCTCATTCATCTTTCTGACCACTTAGATCAAAAAATTAATGCCTATAAAAAGGCAGCAATCCAATTAGGCATAAAAAAATCAAAAGGTGAACTTATAATGATGACCGATGCAGACTGTTGGGTTCCAAATGATTGGATTAGAAGAACTGCCTTTAATTTCCAAACAAAAGAAATAGTCTTCCAAACTGCTTCGGTAACCTTTTCTCCGATTTATAAATTTCTACACTGGTTTCAAGAATTAGATATCCTTTCAATGATGGCAACAACCAATGCAGGGATTCGTCGATCAAAATGGTTTTTAGCTAATGGTGCAAATCTCGCCTTCCTAAAAGATAAATTACCTAAGAATTATTTTGCTGAGGCAAATAAATTCGCATCTGGTGATGACGTTTTTCTTATCAATGCATTTGCAAAAGCGCACCCTAATAAAATCCACTATGAGAAAAACATTACGGTAAAAACAAAACCAGTAAATAAACCATCCGAATTTATCCAACAAAGAATCCGATGGGCAGGCAAAAATAAATCACTGGTCAATACCTCAATGTCAAAAGCACTCATCATTCCAACGCTCTTTTATTTATGGTGTTTAATATTATTAATCCTATCCATCATAGGTCATCCGGCAACAGGATGGATACTCTTATGCCTACTGCTCATTAAGATTTTAATGGACCATGCGCTTCTTAATTATGTCAACCATGAAATCAGCAACAATCCAAAAATGAAATTTTTCATAAGCTCATCCTTACTTTACCCTCTTTATTTTTTTGGTATTGGTCTTTGGAGTTTGTTTCAGTCCAACTATGAATGGAAAGGTAGAAGGGTAAAATAATGTAAACTGGTTAACATTTTGTGATTCAGCGTCGAGCGTATTAGGTAAGTCAGCATCTAATAACCAACTTGTGTTTGAATAATTTTTAGACACCTGAGACATGATAGCGCGGCTATTTATGACTGTGACACTATTGGGTTTACCCTACCTAATAGCAGCACAGCCACCCCCCCTTTTTGAACCCACTATAATCAGCGGAACGTTGGTTAAGACGAGTAATGAATTGTCCAAAATTCAAATCTCCCCTAAGCTAGAATTAGACATTACTAAAAAAGCAAAACCTGGATATCATCCAAAAGGAGATTGGCCATTAAATTCATATGTAGACTTTACAGCTCTACCCAATGGCAAGGATCCAGCTTTACAGAAAGATTATAAACCGGCATCTGTATCTAGATCACTTGCTATGGATTTTGATGGAATAGGACCATTAAGTGTAAATCCAGCAGATCCATGTCTTGCCGTAGGTCCCCTTCATGTAGTGCAGATGGTCAATGCAACATCTGGTGCGTATCTAAAAATATGGAACAAGGATGGCACCATCGCTCAGAACAATATTTACCTTGATGGAATCACTGGAATAAATGGCGCAGGTGACCCAATTGTCCTTTACGATCAAGTAGCCGATCGATGGTTGGTTTCTGAATTTGCCAGCGGAACCAATCAATTGATTGTTGCCATTTCAGTCACCAATGATCCTACAGGAGGTTATCACATTTATAGCTATGATACTCCAGATTTTCCAGACTATCCCAAATACGCCATCTGGTCCAATGCTTATTTTGTCACCACCAATGAAAATGGAGTCTCACCGGTCTACGCACTTGACAGAACAAAAATGCTAAATGGCGATCCAGCACCGACAGCCCAAAGATTTACCTTACCCGAAATACCTTCTATTGCTTTCCAAGCAGCGACACCAGTTGGCCTGACCGGCGATGTTTTACCTCCAGCTGGAACAGCAGGTCTTTTGATGAGAATGGCAGATGATGCATGGAGTACTGATATCCCAGAAGATAGACTGGAGATGTGGGAATTTCACGTAGATTTCAATGATCCTAATAATTCTGTTTTGAGTGGTCCTACCAATCTTATCGTCGATCCATTTGATAGCAACCTTTGCGGACTCAGTAATTATTCTTGCATTCCTCAACCAGACAATGGAATACCTCTTGATCCCTTAGAAGAGATATTGATGAATAAAATTCAATATCGAAATTTTGGAACACACCAGAGCATCGTGTGTAATCATGTAACAGATGTGGACGGAAATGATCGTGCAGGTATTCGATGGTATGAACTAAGAAACTATGGAAGTGGATGGAGCATTCATCAACAGAGCACGTATGCACCCAATACAGATGATGCTTCAAGGTGGATGGCTGCCAGCGCCATTAATCAAGATGGTTCAATCGGACTAGCATATAATGTTTCATCAACATCTATCTATCCTTCCATCAGATATACGGGTAGAATGGAATGCGATCCGTTGAATCAGATGACCTTAGGTGAAACAACAATTAAAGACGGAACAAGTAAAAGTAATAGTAATCGATGGGGAGATTATTCGTGCATGGATGTAGACCCAATTGATGGATCATTTTGGTTCACGGCAGCATATGCAAAAAATAATTTCTGGGACACCCACATCGGTAATTTTAATATCATTGATGATTGTTTTGGCATCGCCATTTACAAGCAGACAGATAGCCTCATTGTTTGTTCTGGAAACAATTTAAACTTTGATTTCGAACTTGCCTACCTAGGTGGATACACCGGCACAACTAATTTTTCAACCAACAATTTACCGAGTAGCCTTTCGGCAAATTTTAATCCGTCAAATACAAATACTAGTGGCATATATAATCTAAACATATCAGGCACACAGAACACTCCAATGGGTAGTTACGATTTTGAAATAGTGGCAGAAACACCAACAGATACAAGCATTATACAACTTCAATTTGAAATTGAAGAAACGATTAATCAAACTGCCCAATTGCTCATTCCTACGGATGGAAATCAAACGGTCAGTTATCAAGCCTACTTCGATTGGGTGGATATACCTCAAGCCAATGGATATAATCTTGAAGTTGCCATGGATTCAAATTTCACCATCCTTATCCTAGATGCAACGGAACTCCCGACGAGCGAACTTCAGATGACTACTTCACTGAATCAAAACCAACAATATTTTTGGCGAGTTACTGGATACAATGTCTGTAACATATCCAATTATTCAGAAGTACGCAGCTTCACCACAGGCGCAGAAACTTGTAACATACTTGCTTCAAGTGATACCCCTGTTACAATTCCTAGCTCAGGAACACCTACGGTCACTTCAACGGTGAACATAACTGACCAAGGTTCAATTTCAAATATAAAAATTAATAATCTTGACATAGGACATACCTATATCAGCGATTTAGAAATAAAATTAATTAGCCCACAGGGAACTGAAATTACTTTGATAGATAACATTTGCGGAAGCAATGACAATCTATTTCTTTCCTTAGATGATAATGGTATCGATGGAATTTCCTGTCCCCCTACCGATGGATTAATTTATCTCCCTGAGCATCTTTTTTCCGCTTTCGCAAATGAAGAAGTCCAAGGACTTTGGACCTTAGAAGTTCATGACAATTATAACCATGACGGAGGCGCTATCAATGCATGGGAACTAGAATATTGCTTCATTGGTGGAAGTACTTGTCCTCAAAATTTAGACCTAAATGAAAACCCTATTGCAGATGGGGTTCATGAATCCATACAAATGATTCACACGGCAGGCACCATCCCATCGAATGGGAATGTAACCTTAAGAGCAGGGATGGGCATTGAAATAAATACAGGTTTCCATTCTGAGAGTGGTTCAGCACTTCAAATAGAAACTGGCTCTTGCAATAACTAGACGATCTAGTCGGAAGGAATACACGCTTCCCTAAAGAATCTTATACCTTTGCAATCAAACTGGTATAAATGAAAATTCAATTATCAAACGAGGGTTCCTTACATTCTTTTGTAGCAACCAATGAAAAAGGACACCAAGTAAAGCTTTCAGGTGATGGAACTGCAACTGGTCCAATGGAATCTGTGCTAATGGCAATTGCTGGATGTAGCACCATAGACATTGTAATGATCTTAGAAAAAATGCGCCAACCTCTAGAAAATATTGATGTAAAAGTTGAAGCAGAACGAAGAGAAGAAATACCTCGCACCTTCACTGATATTAAATTACACTATATCTTGACTGGTAATCTTAAAGTTGCGAAGGTGGAACAAGCAATCAATTCTTCTCTAGAAAAATATTGCTCTGTATCTAAAATGATTGAGAAATCAGCGGCGATTACATCAAGCTACGAAATCGTAGAGAGCAAAGAATCCTAAGATAACTTTAGCAAAAAAAATAGGTCCAAACAATTAAGCTTAGACCTATCAGAATTTATTTTATTGTTATCGCTAGAGGCGTCAATTACTTTTCTGACCCCATGATAGAAGCCATATAACTTCTATTTAATCTTGCGATATTTTCAACAGAAATTTCTTTTGGACATTCTGCCTCACAAGCTTCGGTATTGGAACACATTCCAAATCCTTCCTTATCCATCTGATTAACCATATTCTGGACTCTGGCTGAATGTTCTACGGCACCTTGAGGTAAAAGACCTAGGTGAGAAACTTTCGCAGAGGTAAAAAGCATAGCAGATCCATTGGGACATGCTGCAACGCAGGCTCCACATCCAATACAAGCCGCAGCTTCAAAAGCCTTTCCTGCTAAATCCTTTTCGATAGGTAATGAATTACCATCGGGTGCTTGTCCTGTATTGACAGATATATACCCACCAGACTCAATAATTCTATCAAAAGCAGATCGATCGACAGATAAATCTTTTAGTACTGGAAAAGACTTTGCTCTGAATGGTTCTATCGTAATCGTATCACCATTTTTAAAAGAACGCATGTGCAACTGGCAAGCAGTAGTTCCCTGCATAGGTCCATGCGGTCTACCATTAATGACCATGCTACAAGATCCACAAATTCCTTCTCTACAATCATGCTCAAAAACAACCGGCTCTTTCTTTTCATGTATCAGTGTCTCATTTAAAACATCTAACATTTCAAGAAAAGACATATGCTCATCCGCCTCCACAGTATAGGTTTCAAATCGACCGGTACTGTCTGCAGATTTTTGTCGCCAAATTTTTAATTGAAGTTTCATAGGCTATTTTTTTAGGCTTACTTGTAAGACCTTGTTTTCAATTCAACGTTATCAAATTTTAAATCTTCCTTGTGAAGAATAATCTCTCCTTGGTCATTCCATTCCCAAGCAGCAACATAGGTATATTCTTCATCCATTCTCTTTGCTTCACCATCTTCTGTTGTGTATTCCTCTCTAAAGTGACCACCACAACTCTCATTTCTATTCAAAGCATCCACCATCATCGTTTCTCCTAATTCTAGGAAATCTGCAACTCTCAATGCTTTTTCTAATTCCGGATTGTATTCATCTAATTCTCCCGGCACAAAAACATCTTTGTAGAATTCTGCTCGCAATTCGCGAATCATCTGCTGTCCCTTCTTCAGACCTTCAGCATTTCTTGACATCCCACAATACTCCCACATGATTTTACCAAGACGTCTGTGGAAACTTTCAACAGATTGATTTCCATTGATATTCTTAATTTTTGCCAATCGGTCTTGCACTGCCTTTTCAGCCTCCATAAATTCTGGAGTATCTGCACTAATTTTTGGAGTTCTAATTTCTCCGCTCAAAAACTGTCCAATTGTATATGGAATCACAAAATATCCATCAGCCAATCCCTGCATCAATGCAGAAGCTCCTAATCTATTTGCTCCATGATCCGAGAAATTAGCTTCTCCTAAAGCAAATAATCCAGGAACATTGGTTTCCAAATTATAATCTACCCAAAGACCACCCATCGTGTAGTGAACTGCTGGATAAATCTTCATTGGGTTTTTATATGGATCTTCTCCTGTAATTTTCTCATACATCTGGAAAAGGTTACCGTACTTACTTTTAACCACTGCCTCACCTAGTGCAGTCACCTGAGCTTCTGAAGGACTGGTGTTTCCTTGAGAATAGGCTTCAGCTTTTCCATACCGCTCAATCGCAGAGGCAAAATCTAAAAATACAGCCAATCCTGTCGGTGAAACCCCGTTACCCTCATCACAAGCTACTTTCGCTGCTCTTGAGGCGACATCTCTCGGTACTAAGTTTCCAAAGGCAGGGTATCTTCGCTCTAAGTAGTAGTCTCTATCTTCTTCTGCTATATCATTTCCTTTCATCCTTCTTTCTCGGATCGCTACTGCATCTTCTTTTTTCTTCGGCACCCACACTCGACCATCATTTCTGAGTGACTCAGACATCAAGGTAAGCTTGGATTGATACTCGCCAGATACAGGAATACAAGTTGGGTGAATTTGAGTAAAACAAGGATTAGCCATTAAAGCTCCTTTTCTTACCGCTCTCCATGAAGCACTTACATTTGAACCCATCGCATTTGTGGAAAGATAAAATACATTTCCATATCCTCCAGTAGCCAAGACAACACAGTGAGCCGCATGTCTTTCGATTTCTCCTGTTAATAAGTTTCTTGCAATGATTCCTCTAGCCTTACCATCGACTTTTACCAAATCAAGCATTTCATGTCTGTTGTAAATCTTACATTTTCCAACATTCGCTTGTCTTGCCAAGGCTTGGTAAGCGCCAATCAAAAGTTGTTGACCGGTCTGACCTCTCGCATAAAAAGTACGAGACACCTGAACACCACCGAATGAACGATTGGCTAAAAGTCCACCATATTCTCTCGCAAATGGAACTCCTTGTGCTACACACTGGTCAATAATATCCTTACTCGCTTCTGCAAGTCTATGAACGTTGGCCTCTCTTGATCTATAATCTCCTCCTTTAATGGTATCGTAAAATAGTCTCCAGATGGAGTCACCATCATTCTGGTAATTCTTTGCCGCGTTAATACCACCCTGAGCAGCAATACTGTGCGCTCTACGTGGAGAATCGTGAAAGGTAAATACTTTCACATTATATCCTAACTCACCTAAAGTAGCCGCTGCAGAGGCTCCCGCCAGTCCAGTGCCTACGACGATGACTTCAATTCTTCTTTTGTTATTCGGTGCCACTAGGTTCATCGAACCTTTATAATTGGTCCATTTTTCGGCCAACTCTCCAGCGGGTATATTTGATTCTAATTTTATCATGGGCCTGATTATAGATTAGTGAAAAAGACGTACAATGGAATGATCGCAAAACCAAGTGGAATAAGAATCGAATAAGCTTTTCCTAGTCCCTTTATTAACGGCGTATATTTCTTATGGTTCAATCCAAGACTTTGAAAAGCACTAGCAAATCCATGATTTAAATGGATAGCCAAAGCAACAAGGCCTATGAGATAAACAATAACAATCCATAATTGAGAAAAAGTAATAACTACTCTATCATACAAATTAGCAACCGGTTCTCCGATGCCTTCATAAGTCAACATGGCAACCCATCCTTCTCCTAAGAAACCTCCTTCAGCTTTCATTCTGAACCAAAAGTCTCCCATATGAATTAAAATAAAGGCCAATACAAGCAATCCTAGAAGCATCATATTCTTGGATGCCCAAGAAGAGTTAGCATTGGTTGATACCGCGTATTTTTGAGATTTCGCAGATTTATTAGATAAGGAAATCAAAATTCCTTGAACGGCGTGCAACAAAATAAAAAAGTAGTTACCGTAGGCGATGATTTTAATTAATGGACTGTGAGTCATCATGTAGGCATACCTATTAAAAGTTTCTCCTCCATCTGGAATCAGCAATTGCAGATTACCAATTAGGTGAACAACAAGAAATAAGCATAAGAATAGCCCCGTAAGGCTCATGATCAACTTTCGACCGATACTTGATGTAAGAAATTTTATGATCCACATGTTTTCGTTGTTTTTCGGTTAGACAAATTTAAAATAATGGATTGGAAGAAATGTATTGCAATCATCAATCATCTTATTTAGAATAATTTTAGATAACTCTCTGAAACTAGGGTTTTTACAAGGTAAACTGCTTAGTTTCCTTTACTTTTAGGGCTTAAACAAACACAAACATATGTCCGCTACTGACAAAATAGACATTGCAGAAATCCAAATGCTCATGCATGCAGCAAGCTTTGATAAAGATATTGACCTCTGCATCCATACTAATAAGGGTAAAATCAATCTAACCCTATTTGCACAAAAGTGCCCTCTAACTGTCTCTAACTTCATAGAACTAGCTAAAAAAGGATACTATGACGGATTGACCTTTCATAGAGTTATTCCAGAATTTATGGTTCAAGGCGGTTGCCCATTAGGAACTGGAACTGGTGGACCTGGATACAAGTTTGCAGATGAATTTCACGAAGATCTGAAACATGATTCTGGAGGGATTCTATCAATGGCCAATGCAGGACCCGGAACCAACGGAAGTCAATTTTTCCTTACCCATGTCGCAACTCCGTGGCTTGATGGCAATCATACAGTTTTTGGAAAAATTAAAAGTGAAGAAGATCAATCAACCATCAACGATATCAGAATGGGAGATGAAATTTTAAACATTGAAATTTTCGAATAGCTGGCTACTATAAAAAATATAATTTTTGACCTTGGTGGAGTATTGGTCGATTGGGATCCAAGATATGTTTATAGAGACATTTTTTCCACAGAAAAAGAAACGGAATGGTTTCTTGAAAACATCTGTACCATGGACTGGAACGAACAACAAGATGCGGGTAGAACTTTAGAAGAGGCTACCCGTATTCTTATCGCCAAATTCCCTGATCACGCAGAAGAAATTTCCGCATACTATGGCCGTTGGACAGAAATGCTTAGAGGAACAATTAAAGGAACTGAAGAAATTCTAAAGGGACTGTTTGACACAAAAAAATATCGACTTCTTGCACTCACCAACTGGTCAGCAGAAACTTTTCCCATCGCTCAAGAACGTTATGAATTTTTAAATTGGTTTGAAGGAATTGTCGTCTCAGGGATCGAAAAATGTAAAAAACCAGAAACTAAAATATACAACATACTCCTGAACCGTTATCAACTAAATCCTGAGGAATGTATCTTCATCGATGATAACCCCAAGAATATTACAACAGCAAATAGAATGGGTATTAAAGGAATTCTTTTTAGCAGTCCAGAAAATCTTAAGGTCGAACTAGACAAGCTTTTAAATTAAGCTAGTACTCTTTACTAAAATCAAATTTAAATCGATTTAAATCGAGGCTCTTTCGTTCTCTTGCTAATTCATATTCATGCACCTTGCGACCAAGGCTTGAAAGAAATGGTATGCCTAATTCATCATATTCATAAACACCATCATTGAAAATTTGATTATCATTCACCAGGATAGTAGCCGTAAGGAAAAATGCCAGTTCGTTTTTAAAATCAACAATCAGGGCGGCATCCGTAAGGGTACCATAGGCATAACCAACTTTATTAAAAATTCTTATATCATCTGAAATGACTGCATCTTCATCATCACCATATAAAAAGAACTTTCCATACCCATCGTAAAATTCTCCTCGATCATACTTTGGATATATATGTTCACGTGGCAATCGAGCCATGGAATGCCTCAAAAAATTTAGGTTTTCCTCGCTAATATCAAAGCGTTTGTCCTCCGAAAAAAGTTCTGGGAAAGTGATTCGTTGAAGGCAATTTTCTAAATCTTTTAAATGAATAAAATTCTTTAAACTCATGTCAAAGGGCTCATTGATAATTTCGTTCTCACCATTCAAATAAGCTACACCTTTGATGGTGTTTTTAAGTACTTCGCTAAAATAATTTCCCTTAGAGTACCTGCAATTTTCAGAATAAAAAGTAGTCTCTCCAGAAACATTTTCATCCTTATAAAATTCAAAGGCATTGGCATTTTTGTTTGATTCATTATCAAACTCAGAAGTCCCAACTCGATGAACAATTCTAGAAAGATCTGATAAACCAAGTTCGCGTAATCTAGGATTTATTTCATCTCGACCTAAAAACTCATACAGTCGATTGTAGGCATTATTATCACTGACACTAAAGACACGATTGACCAGATGCCGTATCGTTATCTGTTCATCCTTAGCCGTTGGATCATTCAAAAATTCTGTCATAGGATTGGCCCCATCTAAAAATTGAATGGGCGTGTCGATGGTAATATCATGACCCTCCGCTCTAAGTCGTTCGCACTTTTCCACTGCAAGAAAAGCAACGGGCATTTTAACAGTACTTGCCGGATAAAAATAACTAGTTGGATCTTCTCGAAAACTGTAAGTCCTTAAATCCAAGGATCCATTATCTGATTGCTCAATTTGAGTATAACGCACCTGCAACTCATACTTTTCAGGATTTGCGACAATCATAGGATACTCCTGTTTCATAGATTCCACAATTTCATATAGCGGGTCTAGATATTGAGGTGCTTCCACGGTACAATTCATTTTGCTCAAGGCAAATGAAAGAAGAAAACATAACGGAAGTAATTTCATAAACTAAAAATATAGAATAGAACCCAATACTTCTAAATTCTCCTACAATAGACCATTACCAAGTAACCATAGATACTACCATTTCAGCAACTCAATGCAGGAAGCTTCAAGCACTTTATTGTAATGCTTAGTTTGTGGTATGCTCTTTTGTTGATGGATATGCACTCCGCTTGATTGTTGTTTAGAGTTCTGTTCTTTTTGTTATGGATATCTCCTAGAACGCTATGTTGGACTATCTCGTGTGCTTATAGATATAGCACTCCTCTCAAGTGCAGAGTGTGATTTGTACTCTTAGTTATATATATGGTGCTCCGCAGGATCTGTAATGCTTTGACAGTTAGATGTGATTGGATAGATCTAAGGAAGTGATTAGCATTGGTCCACTGCTTTAGGGAAGAGATATTTTCCTTAAAGTAGTGGCCATAACTAATTGAGAAAACTGTACTTTTCTTACCGCAACTACTTAATCAAACCACAGCATTCCAACGGATCGTCATATCCACAAGAACTAAGCGAACTGTTAAGTGTTCCAACGGTGCATACAATATCTACAACAAAATAGTAGAAACCTACGAAAGCGCTCCAGCGGAGCGGAATATCCGTAACCCTAAAGCCAACTGCTCCCTCAACGCTCCAGCGGAGCGCAATATTTATAACCCCAAAGCACACCACTTAACCAGCGCTCCAGCGGAGCGCTATATCTATAACACCAAACACTCCAGAAGCACTAAACCTCAATCAATCAACACCACCTTCCCCAGATAAAACCTCGGCACACTCTTCCCCTGATCGAACAACTCAATAAAATAAGTTCCACTACTCAGCCCGGATAATTCCAGAACCGTTTCACTCGGATTACGCCAGACAGATTCAAAGACCAATTGCCCTTCTAAATCATAAACCAAGGCATCATAAACACCATCAAGATCAGCTGCTGCATCAACTTGAATACTTCCTCTACTAGGATTAGGAAAGACTTGAATCTCTTCCTTTACATAAATCTGATGATCGATAATTCTAGTAATCGTGTTGTCACATTTTTCTTCTGAATCCACACGGTATCGTGGGAAATTAGGTAAGCCTTTCCCTACATAATTCTCAGGCAATTTAAGACCATTTTGCACAAAATTACATTCTGTTCCAAGTTCATCTGGATCGTGAATTATATGATTAGAATAAGAGCCACTATTTGAGGTCATGTATATTCTACAATCAGGACCTAAAGCCATCAAAAATAAATTTGTAGGAAAAGGATCCTCTGTTCCATTATAAACATCAATGAGTCGAATACCATCAGATTGAATATCTGATTCCCAGGTATCAATCTGATGCAATTCCTCACTTGAAGCCACATATAAAAAACGACTATTCGGTGACCATTCAACACTACCAAACCTATTTTCTAGAGTATCAATTTGTTCTTCAGGAAAAACCCAAATCTGCTGATGATTACTTAGCTTTCCAGTTTCTCGATCAAAGTCATAAATATTCAGTTGTTCATAATAATTATATATAGCAAACCTTGTTCCATCAGGACTAAATCGGGCAGTCCCACTAGCACTTGATCTATCTTCGTTGAAATATACACCAGTACTTTGATCCTCTTGCTTCCAAATTCCTGTGGAATCAATTTTAAATACACTAAAAATTGAATCATTAACCAGAGGGTTTATAAGCCACCAATCCATCTGGTTTTTGTGCGCAATCCCGGTCAAGTAAGAGAAAAGCATATTTCTTTCTTCATTTAAAGGAATATTCTTATTTACAACTTCTCCTTGATTAGTTAAGTCCACGTAGGAATAATACAACTTAGAAGGATATTCATCATTCTCATCTCTCTCAAGGCTTAAAAACTTGTGTAGAACATAATACTCATCTTTTAAGTAATTATTAGGTAATATCAAAGCATCTTGAACACCTGTGGCTCCATTTTGGCAATCTGAATCAATAAAATTTATACTATCACCATTTTCCATTAATACTCCATTTTCTTGAATAATAGCACAACCATTAGTGAAAAATAAAAGTTCCCCTTCTTCGCTACATATAGAAGCATTCTGTCTTGTCAACCAATACAAATTATTACTTATCTCAACATCGAGTTTCCCACCATTAAAATTCAATCTTGGATCTTGTCCAGTACTTGAGAAACCGTAACCATAAGGCCAGACATAGTCGTACTTACCCTGAGACAATAAAGAATTTATTGCGAAGAAAATCAGAAATATGGGGACTAAATAATTTCTATTACTCATTTATTATGTAAGCTTTTTGAACACTAATTTCACCCGCAGATGATTGACTTTTTATAATATAAAGACCAGATTTCATTGAAGTTATATCTATCTTAGTTGATACTTGTTGATTTAAATCCAGTTCAAGTATTAATTCCCCATTTACATTAAAAATAGATACATTGCCCGTAAAAGTATTGTTAAAAAATAATCGAAATGCGCCGAGGTTAGGGTTAGGAATTACTTTAAAAGTATTGAATTTTTTGTCGACAATACTTTCTTCTATATGTCTGCTTTCAAAACAATCCATTGGTTCAATTTCTTGACTTAAAGAATTTATTATGGCACGGTTTATATAAACTAAATCACCAAATTCTGTAGTACAAAGAGAAGCTAAGTCCAATGATTTTTGTAATTCTTGCTCGAAAGCTTCAGGATTTGTAAAATATTTTAACTTTTGTATTAAAGCTTCTTGCCAATAATGTTTCCAATTTGATCCTACTTCTTGTATTGAAATTTCATCTTGTAATAAATTCATTCTTTCTTTTCTAGAATTGAGATTGGAAATAATTTCTTCTTCTGCATTTTTTATTAGATCCTTTATTTCATTTAAAGTAATAAGGCGCGCTTCTTGGTTTGTACTTTGACTTAAAATTGCTTGGCGTTGAGAAATTAAATCTGCATTTGTAAAGTCATGCATTGAGATTACTTGAGAAGATTTATCTGAATATTCAATCCAATTTGCAATAAATTCTGACTCCTCAAATTGATTTAAAAAGGTTTCAGGGACTAACTCATGCTCAAGATTTAAAACTTGGAATAAGCGTGTCTGATAAGAATTTTCATTTTCTTGTCTTGCATCCTGAAGGATTGGATTCATGTATGAAAAGATCTCGTCTTGATTTTTAGGACCATTATCGTTACATCCAGAAACACTAGAATTAAAGCCACTAGGATCGAACCACCAAGTAGGATTTGGGTTGTCTGGCTCAAAAATAGAGCCTAGGTTAGGGTTGTATGTGAAAATTGAATTGATTATTTCTAGATTGGTCATCCCTACAGCCCAACACCATCCATTTTGGTGAAATTTATTTCCATGTGAATCTTGCTCCCCAATCGGTCCATGAATCTCAATATCAACATCCGTTGAAAGAAAATCTTCTCTGATGATTTCTAATTTTACATTATTTTCATTGCCATGAAACCCAAGATCTAAATCAATGTAATCATCACCCACCTCATTTTCAGTTCCTACAATGACATTTTCTTCTACATTTATGTAATCTGAGCCAAGGACTTCAACACCTCTTAAGCCGGATGATCCTTCTATATTTATTTCATTATTTTTTATTGAATAATATTCTGAAGCTTGTGCCGATATGCCAAAAATGGAATTATTCACATACAAGCTATTTCCATTAATTTCTGATTCAGCATTAGACACGCCCACAGAATTAGAAAGCGCAATACCTCCACCATTTTGATCACACAAACCATCGACTTTTATAAAAGGATTATTATTTATGGTGCCTACAAAATTTTCTGCGATGACTCCAGTACAGTATGCCTTAATACTCGGATTCTCTACAATGGCCGCTCCAGTTGAAGAGGTGACTCTAATCCCAGTCAATCCATATATATATTGATATCCGATATCATTTCTTGATATGAATACACCATTAGATCCATTGGTGAATATTCCATGACCTAGTTGTTTATAAGAGATACTATTCCATACCATCATATTCCCTGTTCCCCCATTTATTGAAATTCCACTATAAGCATTGATGGTTACATCAACAATGCTTGAAAAACTACTTGGTGTCTGAATAATTCGGATACCTATTCCATCTACAGTTATCGAGCCATCAAAGATTGGTAATTGCGCAAAATATCCATCTGCATAAATGCCATAAAATCCATTAGATATGTTGACGCTGCTGATTAAATCAACATTCACAATATCATTCAATTCAATTCCTGCAAAACCCAAAGGATGCTGAACTATATCCGTATGTCGGATTTTAACGTTACTAAAATTTTCTGCCTTAATCGAGGTATGTGCTTTTTCAAACAATACCTCAAAAGTCTCAAGCCTCGAACCTCCTAGAACTCTTACTCCATCCCAAATTTCTCCACAACTTGTAAGTACAGAATTCCCCTTTATTAGTACATCGGAAAAATTATCAATGGTCATTGAAGCATTTTCAGAAAAGTTAAAAGTCACTTCATCAAAAGTATAATCAACATCAATGATTAAATCATGATCAATCACTAATTCCACTTGATTCAGCTCTTGTGGATCTAATTGATATTCCGTAATAACCTCAGACCATGTCACCAAATCATCTAGAAAAATTTGCTCAACGTCATAAGGACATACGCATCTGCCTTTGGCTGAATTAGGACTAAGTACAGGGATAAGGACTGGACACAATTCAAGGTGATTCTTCATGACATGGACTTGGTTGTCCGTGAAATTATCTCTACATGTCCGAAATGAGGTAGACATATAGTTAGATAAAGACGGATTAAATGGATCACCTAGTGGATCAACCAATGGAATTTGTTGCATTGGTAAATATAAAGGATTGTAAATTGGCCCCTGATCAAGTATACAATCATTAACAGCATGTCCACTCTCTATAAATTGAATTGTAGGCGGTGTATCTGGAATAAAGTCACCAGCCTCATGGCCATTATTCGTATGTTCAGCACAGTAGTTTCCTGCAACATATGACGCTGATAAGCAATTATAGGATTCGTAAACAATATCTGGACAAGCGAAGCAAGGAAGTGCATTAGCATTACATACATCAGATGGCCAAACAAGATGGTTTTGTAATGAACCAGTCGCTGTATGTAGAAGACCTAAAGCATGACCCATTTCATGTATAATGGTCGAAGTCTCAATTGCAAGTTCATCAAAAACAGCAATTACATTTGACGGAATATTCCCAGCTCTTGCTTTAGTTGTAAATGATGAAATACCTAAATCATCACCGATAAAAATATTAATACCATCCGCTATGATTGGAGCTTGACTTAAAAAATCACACCAATCTTCTTCTATAGTTGGATATTGTGAAGAAATAGGGGCAGCTCCATCCCAGGCAAGTTTTGCTAATTCAAAATTATCTATAAATAAACTCCCATCTGGATCTGAACTAGGATCTTCTATATATTCTTCATTACAAACAAAATCAAAATATATACCATGGGGATTATAAGCACTATTTAAAATTCCTTGAACAATTATGAGCTTATCTTTATCATATCCTCCTGTTCCGTCATTCTTTCTAAAAATCCTGAAATAAACTTTGACTGTATATTCGTTTTGATCATAATTAGTATTCAAGTCAAAATAAGTTAGATCAGGTAATCCATTTTCTTCACATACCGGTTCTTGAGCATTCAGTTGAAAAGAAAAGAGGCTTAACAATAGGACAATGAATTTTGTTGAAAAATTCTGTGTGTGTGTGTGTTGAACATAGTTGATGATTTTATAGTGCTTCATATAGTTAATGAAAAAAACCAAGGAATGGTAAACAATATTCTTAAAGTTTATCTCAAGTCTTTTAAACTACAGCTTTTCGTGTATTATGCTTTGCTGGCAACAAGCACTTTCTAGATTCATGAAAATACCAGTCTGCCTTAGCAGAACATTCCATATGTCAAAACCCAGCGTTACAAAGAAGAGCCCTATTTATAACCACTTAACACACCTCTGAAAAGCATTCAGCCGAAGCATAATATTCAAAACTCCAAATACATCACTCAAAATCATTCCAGCGGTACGCAATATCTACAACTTCAAAGACATCACCCAATAGCGCATCAAAGGGGCATATATCCGTAACCCTAAAGCCAACTGCTCCCTCAACGCTCCAGCGGAGCGCAATATTTATAACCCCAATGCACACCACTTAACCAGCGCTCCAGCGGAGCGCTATTTCCATAACCCACCGATAAACTCAAAAGCTTTAAAGTAATACAATATCACAAATACAATGATCACAACCAGCACACGATAAGCCCATAAATTCGCCTGCTTGTTTTCTGAGGCAAATCTTGCTGCTAAGTAAGCACCAACACCTTGTCCTAGGGCAATCGACAAACCAGCCCTCCAATCCACTAGACCATTAAACCAAAAAATGGCCAGGGCTACCAAAGTGTAAACTAAAACAATAAAGGCCTTTAAGGCATTCCCTTCGACCATATTAAATCGTCCCAAAACCACAATCGAAACAATAAAAAATACACCCATGCCCATCTGTATGAAACCCCCATATATTCCTAAACAAAGAAACACTGGAATTAAAATATAAGAAGGTAAATCAAAATCCTCCGTCTGCTCGCGTAACATTCTCTTTGGATTCAAGAGGAGAACAAAAAGTAGGAAAACAATTAGAAATTTGAAAATAACTTTAAACTGCTCATTACTCACCATCAACGCTAACGCAACGCCAATGAGCGCTCCAATAAAAGTACAGATGATGTACAAGCGACCCTTGGTAATTTTCAGCTTACCATTTTTATAAAAAGTATACGTACTTGTAATGCCAGCAAAAATAATGGTCAGTCGATTTGTTCCATTAGCTACATTTGCCGGAAGGCCCATCAACTCCATCAATATGGATAAAGTAATCACAGATCCAAAACCAGCAAAAGTGTTCATCACTCCTGCGACCAAACCACCCGTAAAACCAATCAAAAGTATGATCGGATCCATTAGATATCTTCCTTACGTTCTTGACATAATTCAATGAGGACTCCATTAGCAGATTTAGGATGCACAAAACATATCCACTTATTATCTGCCCCTTTTTTAGGTTCTTCATTCAGTAATCTAAATCCTTCAGCTGCAAGTCTTTTCATTTCCGATTTTATATCCTGAACAGCAAAAGCAACATGATGCATTCCTTCCCCTTTCTTTTCAATAAACTTGGCGATAGGGCCATCGGGTTTAGTAGACTGTAATAACTCAATTTTATTGGGTCCATTCCTAAGAAAAGAAGTCAATACTCCTTCAGATTTAACCTCTTCACGTTTGTAAGGCTTAGCTCCTAAAATTCCTGCATACAGCTTCTCCGCCTGATCAAGATCTTTAACCGCAATTCCTATATGTTCAATTTTTTGCATTTCTAAAATTTAACCATCTATTGCTCCCAGATTACTTCAACCTCAACTGCAGTATCAAAAAACTCATCTCCATTACAATCAGTAAATCCTCCTATACCTCCTAAAAAGCAAACATCTTCACAATCTGCATTCACGATTCTTACTCCCCCATCACTAATACAAGTTCCATCGGCATAAGCATAAACACGCTCACTCTGAAAATCATAACTGATAATTGAAGCATTATCACACGTACGATTATCATTCCGAAATTCACGGTTTAAATCATTGATGCAATTTGGTAAATCTCTGTCTCCACATGAAAAACAGAAAAATACCATCATTAAAAGTGATAAATTTTTCATAATCATATTTTAAGTAATCATTAAAACTAGCAACTATTCGTTAGTTTATTCATAAACTCTACGTGTACTTTCCATTACCTTTGAAATAAATTTAGCTTTGAAACATGGATAAGAAAATCATTTTGATCATTATTGGCTTGATGAGTACGGCATTGATTGGGATTGCCATTATGCAAGCATTCTGGATCAAGTGGCAGGTCGATCTAAATGAAACAGCATTTGAGGATAAAATCACAATGGTCCTTAATCAGGTGAAGGTTAAACTTGAAGAAGATTTTAAACGTAAAGAAGAATCAAGTGAACTTTTTACACTCAAGAACCCGAATAAAAATAAAGACAATCCAATCGTCGGTAGAATCCTCAACTCTGTAAACGATGATTTTAAATCGAATCGGCTTAGACAACAATATAAAAGCACAGCTCTTTTCCTTTCTCCGCAAACTAAGATAGAGAACATTGACAAAGATAAATTAGATAGCTACATAGAAGAAGAGCTCAAAAATAATGGACTGAACATCGATCACGACTACGGAATATATTCAAACGAAAATGAAGATTTCTTAATCGTTAACGGGAATTATCATGTCGCTCAAATGGGTGAATCTAGCCACATCGAAACTCAAGAAAATAGATCGCTTTATAATTCTAATTATGCCATCACTTTATTTAATACCGAGTCGGAAAGCCCTGGTTCCCTAAAATTATTTTTTGCCAACAAGACCGGCTACCTATGGTCTAAGGTTTGGGTATCATTACTTAGCTCTTTATTTTTTACGGGACTTATACTTTTTTGCTTCGTTTATGTTGTTTGGATAAACTTCCGTCAAAAGAAAGTTTCAGAAATGAAATCAGACTTCATAAATAATATGACCCATGAATTTAAAACGCCAATCGCAACCATCTCCTTGGCGACAGATTCCATCACGAGTGATAAAATTATTCACGACGAATCCAAGATTAAGCGATTTGCAGGAATCATTAAACAGGAAAATAAAAGAATGCTGAATCAGGTAGAAAAAGTTCTACAGATGGCGACCATTGATAAAGAAGAATTTAAGCTTAAGCTAAGCATGATTGATATTCATGATTTAATAACTACTGCCGCTCAGAATATGAACCTAAAGGTTGAACACAGAGGCGGAACTTTACATTCTAACCTGCAAGCCAAACAATCCATCATAGAAGGCGATAAAAACCACATTTCTAATATTTTCCATAATCTCCTCGACAACGCTGAAAAATATTCCAGCGAAAAGCCTGAAATCACCATTAGTTCAAGAAACAAGAAAAATGGTATTGAAATTACAGTCAAAGACAATGGAATAGGTATGACTAAAGATTCCATCAAAAACATTTTTGACAAATTTTATAGGGTCCATACGGGTAATAGACACGACGTAAAGGGCTTTGGTTTAGGCTTAAGTTATGTTAAAGCTTTAGTTACTGCCCATAAGGGAACTATTTCTGTGGAAAGTGAATTAAATAAAGGAAGCAGCTTTCTAGTCTTTTTTCCGTTTAACCAGTAGCTGTTAAGATTTTTATTAAGAAAAATGTGACTAAAACTTGTTTTTTACATCTAAATAATAGATTTTAGTCCCTATTTGAGTCAATTCCTACCTATTTATACAACAATTGTTAATTGTTATTAGAAAACTTAATACTCAAATTCGAAACATGTCAAATCAAAAAATACTGCTTGTTGAAGACGATATGAACTTTGGGGATGTGTTAAAATCGTACCTAGAAATGTATGATTATGACGTAACCCTAGCTGTTGATGGTGAAAAAGGAATGGAAAAATTCGATGGCGGTACTTACGACCTTTGCATCTTTGATGTAATGATGCCCAAAAAAGACGGATTTACCTTAGGTAAAGAAGTAAGAGAAAAAAACAAAGATGTCCCAATTATTTTCCTTACAGCAAAAACGCTAAAGGAAGATGTTTTAGAAGGTTTTAAAATAGGGGCTGATGATTACATCACAAAGCCTTTCAATTCTGAAGAACTACTTTACCGTGTTCAAGCAATCTTAAAACGAACAAGCAAGGGTTTAGGGCCTGATGAGGACATCAAAGAATTTATTATTGGAAAATATCACTTCAATTATCCACTTAGAATTTTAAGCTTTAAGGGAGATACAGGAGTTGAAAAAGATAAACTTTCGCCAAAAGAAGCGCATCTACTGAGAATGTTCTGCATGTATAAAAATGATGTCCTTTCTAGATCTTTAGCACTCACTAAGATTTGGGGAGAAGACAACTATTTTACTGCAAGAAGTATGGACGTGTTTGTAACGAAACTCAGAAAATATCTAAAAAGAGATACAAACCTGGAGATCGTAAACATTCACGGCAATGGTTTCAGACTCATAGATAGAACAGACGGAGCTGTAGATTAATTCTTGTGAAGGTCCATTTCTAATTTTAGAAATTTAGCCGTATGATTTTTCTTTAATTTGATGATTTCCTCTGGGGAACCATCAAAGATGATATTACCCCCGTGTACTCCTCCCTCAGGGCCTACATCTATAATATGATCTGCCACCTTCACCACATCTAAATTGTGTTCAATAACCAATATGGTATTACCCTTATCTACCAGTTTATTTAAAACTGTAATGAGGTGTTTGATGTCATCAAAGTGCAAACCAGTAGTAGGCTCATCTAATATGTAGAGCGTGTTACCGGTATCCTTTTTAGATAACTCTTCTGCAAGTTTGACTCGTTGGGCCTCTCCTCCGGATAAGGTTGTCGCCTGTTGCCCTAGGGTTATATATCCTAAGCCCACATCTTTAAGTGTTTTTAGTTTCCGATGAATCTTCGGGATCTTAGAAAAGAAATCCGTTGCCTCCCTGACAGTCATATTTAAAACATCAGAAATAGACTTCCCTTTATAAATAATTTCTAAAGTTTCTCGGTTGTACCTTTTACCTAAACAGGTTTCACACTCAACCATCACATCTGGCAGGAAGTTCATTTCTATGGTACGCATACCGCCACCGCCACAAGTCTCACACCTACCACCTTTTACGTTAAAGGAAAAGCGACCAATCTTATATCCTCGAATTTTGGATTCAGGCATATCTCCGAATAATTTTCGGATATCTGTAAACACCTTTGTATAAGTTGCCGGATTGGAACGTGGTGTTCTTCCAATGGGACTTTGATCAATTTCAATAACCTTATCAATATGCTCTAAGCCTTTAATGGATTTATAGGGTAGTGGATTTTTTGAACTCTTATAATAATGCCTCCGAAGTATGGTATACAAGGTTTCATTTATCAAAGAAGATTTTCCTGAACCAGAAACGCCAGTAACACAAATAAACTTACCTAAAGGAATGGTCATGTTTACATTCTGGAGATTGTTTCCTGTTGCGCCTTTTAAGACGATCTTTTTCCCATTACCTTTTCTACGTTCTTCTGGGATTTCGATTTGAACCTTATTATTTAAATAGGATGCAGTAGTACTTTTTGATTTCAAAAATTTCGTTGGAGTACCTTCAGCTACAATTTCTCCACCATACTTACCTGCACCTGGCCCAAGATCTATGATATAATCTGCTGCCAACATAATGTCTTTATCATGCTCTACGACCAAAACCGTATTCCCTATCTCGGTCAATCCTCTCAAGGCCATAATCAATCGATGATTATCCCGTTGGTGCAAACCAATACTAGGCTCATCTAAAATGTAAGTAATCCCAGTCAACTGCGACCCAATTTGCGTTGCTAGTCTAGTCCGCTGTGATTCACCTCCAGATAAGGTCCGCGTAGGCCTATTTAAATTTAAATATTGCAGACCCACGTTTTTCAAAAACATCAATCGATCTGTGATCTCTTTTAGTACCTCCTTAGCAATGATGTTCTGCTGCTTATTCATCTTCTTCCCCAATCCGTTCATCCAATCAGAGAGCGTATCAATATCCATCATTGCCAACTCACCTATGTGCTTATCACCCAACTTGAAAAACAAAGAGTTCTTTTTTAATCGGTATCCTTCGCAACTAGGACAAGGAACAATCTGCATGAAGGTTGCAGACCAATTTCTAATCTTCTCACTTGAAGTAGAATCATACCATTTCTCGAGCATGTTTACAATACCATCCTCGGCAAGGTTATATGCAAAATCATACGTGTCAGAATATGGATCAATACCTAAGCCAGGCTCACCCCCATACAAGATAATATCCATAGCCTTCTTCGGAATCTTATTGACTGGTGTCGAAAAAGTAAATTTAAATTTCTTCGCAATTTTCCGTAACTGCTTAAATGTATTGTTTTCTCTCACTTCCCCAAAAGCAAGAATTCCTTCATCATTAATACTCTTCGAATCGTCCGGAATTAGTTTTTCTAAGTCAACTTTAAATTTCTCCCCCAGTCCTTTGCAGCTTGGGCAAGTACCATATGGTGAATTGAATGAAAATGCATTTGGAGAAGGTTCTTCATAAGATATGCCTGAATCCTCGCAGACCAATTGCTTACTCATCGGTTTTACCTTTCCAGAATCCACCTCTAGGATCATCATAGAATCTCTTCCCATATCAAGGGTCATTCTAATGGACTGTGTCACACGATCCAACTTAGATTTTTCTACCTTGATGCGATCAACGACTACCTCGATGTCATGCGTCACAAATCGATCAACCTTCATCCCTGGGGTCAAGTCAACAATCTTCCCATCTACTCGAACCTTGGTAAAGCCCTTCTTTCTAGTCTGATCAAATAGATCTCTATAATGTCCTTTTCTTCCCCTTACGACCGGAGCTAATAGAACCAATTTTTTACGATTGTATTCCTTCATTACAAAATCTACAATCTGTGGTTCAGAATACTTAACCATCTTCTTGCCTGTCACATAACTATAGGCCTCCCCTACTCGCGCATATAATAGACGGAGAAAATCATAAACCTCTGTCGTTGTTCCTACTGTTGATCTTGGATTCCAAGCAGTCGTTTTTTGTTCAATGGAGATCACTGGACTAAGACCTTCAATTTTTTCAACATCTGGTCGATCCATTGAACCTAAAAATTGACGAGCATAAGAAGAAAAAGTTTCCATGTATCGTCTCTGCCCTTCCGCATAAATGGTGTTAAATGCCAATGATGATTTACCACTACCACTCAACCCAGTTATAACGACCAATTGATTTTTTGGAATCTCGACATTTATATCCTTCAGGTTATTTTCTCTAGCTCCAACAACCTGTATATAATCCACTTTCTTTTTTGACTTCGCCATGGACCCTATAATTTTTCTTTTAAAAATTGTCCCGTAAAAGATTTCTTGCACTTAGCCAATCCTTCTGGGTCTCCTTGATAAACTAAGTTACCACCATGCTTACCACCTTCTGGTCCTAAATCAATAACCCAGTCAGCAGACTTAATAATTTCTACATTGTGTTCAATAACAATAACAGTATGTCCTTGCTCAACCAAGGATTGTAGAGCTGTTAGTAATTTCTTGATATCATCAAAATGAAGTCCAGTTGTAGGTTCATCAAAAACAAATAAAATACTTTCAGTCCCAGCCTGTTTACCTAAGTAAGAGGCCAACTTCACTCTTTGTGCTTCACCACCGGATAATGAATTTGACGATTGTCCCATGGTCACATAACCAAGACCAACATCAAACAGCGGTTTTATCTTATTGTAAATTTCTTTTTTACCCTCAAAGAAAATCATCGCATCTTCAATCGTCATTTTCAATACGTCGATGATGCTTTTGTCCTTATACTTTACCTCGAGAATGTCTCTTTTGAATCGATCACCATGGCAATCTTCACAGATTAATTTCACATCCGCCAGAAATTGCATCTCAACTGTTATCTCTCCTTCTCCTTGACATTTCTCACATCTACCTGCATCTACATTAAATGAAAAATGCTTAGGCTCAAACCCTTTTATCTTTGACAATTGCTGATTAGCGTATAATTTCCGAATCGCATCATATGCTTTTACATAAGTTACGGGATTGGAACGTGAGGATTTCCCAATTGGATTCTGTGAAATCATCTCTACGGCCTTGATCAACTTGAAAGGACCATTAATCTCTCCCACCTTACCAAGCTTTTGAGTATATGGTTCATCCAGCTCCTTCTTAAGACCAGGAACCAGGATGTGCTTCACGAGTGTCGTTTTACCTGACCCACTCACCCCAGTTATAACTGAAAAAGCATTGAGCGGAATTTTGACATCAATGTTTTTAAGATTGTGTTGACTTGCGCCAATGATCTCAATAAAGTTACTGACACTGCGCCTATACTCTGGTAGCTCGATGGATTTTTCTCCGCGCAGATACTCTGCCGTTAGACTCTTATTATTCTTTTTGATAAATTTCTTATAATCCCCATTATAAACAATCTCACCTCCATGTGTTCCAGCCTTAGGTCCTATCTCTAAAATGTGATCCGCTTTGATAATCACATCTTCTTCATGTTCTATGACTATAACGGTATTGTTTAAATCTCTAAGATTAAAAAGTACCTGAACCAGCTTTTCAGTATCCTTAGGATGAAGACCTATGCTTGGTTCATCTAGGATATATAAGGAGTTGGTTAAGTTACTACCGATCGTCCTTGTCAGATTTATTCGCTGAGTTTCTCCACCAGAAAGTGTTGATGATATCCTATTGATATCTAAATATCCCAAGCCTACTTTCATCATCGTTTCAAGACGATTATTTATCTCTAGTAAGATTCTCGCAGCAATCGTTTGATCGTGTTTACTTAGTTTTATTTTTTTGAAAAACTCAATCAGTTCTTCAATGGGTAGATCCACTAAATCGCCAATGCTCTTTTTATCAACTTTTACATAATATGCTTCCTCCCTGAGTCTTGCCCCCTTACAAGTCGGACAGGTAGTTCTTCCTCTATATCTTGCTACCAAGATCCTATTTTGAATCTTGTACATCTTCTGCTTCAATGCATCAAAGTAGCCATTAATCCCAGCAAACCCATCTGTACCATTCCACAAAAGATCCAACTCATCATCTGTTAACTCATTATATGGCCGATGAATAGGAAAGTCTAACCGGTCAGCATATGATACCAAAAGATTCAGCCATGCACCACCCTTTTCACCTCTCCATGGAGCTACGGCACCATCGTAAACAGATTTATGAATATTAGGAATAACCTTTTCAGGATCAATTCCTAGAACCTTTCCATATCCTTCGCACTGTGGACAGGCGCCGTATGGATTATTGTAATTGAATAATTGATGGGTCGGTTCCAGAAATTCAATCCCATCTAATTCAAATCGATTATTAAAATAAGTCTGCTTTCCTTTTTCATCCTGAACCAAGGACTCTCCATAACTCGCATCAAAAGCGGTCTGAACAGAATCCGCTATCCGCTTCCAATTTTCTTCATCATCATCAGTTATAAATCGATCAATTATGATTGATATTCCTTTGGTATCTAGATCTTTCAATTTTTTTGAAAGCCTTTTATCCTTAGAATCTAGAATGTCTTCAATATATACAGTCTCCCCTTTTTCAATCAATCTCGTATAGCCCTTTTGTAGAAGAAGATCTAGTTCCAACTTGAAGGTCCTATCATCAAACTTAATCGGCAAAGGGATCAATAAAACAATTTTAGAACCCTTCTTATATTTCTTGAGATGATTTATAACATCAGAGACCGTATGCCGCTTTACCTCTTTCCCAGATAACGGAGAGTACGTTTTTCCAATTCTTGAGAACAATAGACGTAAATAGTCATAAATCTCAGTCAATGATCCGACTGTTGATCTAGCATTACTCGTTGATACTTTCTGCTCTATGGCAATGGCTGGGCTGATTCCTTTGATGAAATCAACTTCAGGCTTCTTCATTCTAGACAAAAACTGTCTTGCATATGAAGACAAACTTTCCACATATCTGCGTTGTCCCTCAGCATAAAGGGTATCCATAATAAGGGAAGATTTACCAGAGCCACTTAAACCAGTAACAACTATAAGTTGCTCCTTCGGTAGTACTACTTCAATATTCTTGAGATTATTGGACTTGGCTCCTTTAATGTGAATAAACTCCTGTGGAGAATACTCAACTACTTTGCTTGATTTGCTCTTTTTTTTCTGGGTACTCACTCCTTATATTAATCCTACTAACTCGAAAAAGTTTAAACAGACAAAGTACGGCGATTTAATACTAATTTTAAATATTTGTTAGCTTACCACAATAATCATTGGAAATTGCAGTTTTATAGTGGTTAAGAAAGCGTTAATTTTAATTTAACACTTGATTGGGGCTTAAATAATAGCCATCTTTACGTAATTATTATCACATCAAAATTTTATTGCCTATAAAGCACTTTACACTTAATTAATTTCTTAACGGTAGAAAATTACTACGATGAGTGTAAAGCAGTTCGACGATAGAGAACTTATAAATCTCTATTTAAAAGGTGATGAAAAAGCATTTTCTGAATTATTAGGTAGACACAAGGACAGAATCTATACACAGATTTATCTGTTTGTAAAAGATCGTGACCTTGCTGAAGATATATTTCAGGATGTTTTCATCAAAATTATCAAGACACTAAGAAAGGGTAAATACAACCATGAAGGTAAATTCCTTCAGTGGGCGCTTAGAATATCCTATAACTTATGTGTCGATCATTTTAGAAGACAAAAGAGAAGAACGAAAGTATCTTCCAATGAGACTTTTGACATATTTGATGTTTTGGAAACAAAAGAAGATAATATGGAAACGACGCTCATTAAAAACCAAAAACACAAAATGATAAGAGATCTTGTAGATCAACTACCTCCTGAGCAAAGAGAGGTTGTCATCTTGAGACATTATGCAGACATGAGCTTTAAAGAAATCTCAAAACTTACGAGAGTTAGTATTAATACGGCACTTGGAAGAATGAGATACGCTTTAATCAACATGCGTAAAATGATCGAAAACAAAGAATCTATGTTAATCGGCTAAAACGCCACTCTGAATAATTTAAAACTCATACACCAAGTAGTAAAAAACCCTCTAGGATTTACCTAGAGGGTTTTTTAATGCACCTACACTATATATTTTAGTACTCTCTAATTATTCAATAATTGTCGCAGTAAATTTAGCTTCTGTGATCAGAGGTTCTGTATTTGCAATAACATCTACAATTTTAGTGACTACACCTGGCTCAAAGGTTGAACTATCAAATATTACTTTAATCTTACCTGTCTCACCAGGAGCTACTGATCTACGAGGCCAAGATAATTCAGTACACTTACATGCAGTAACAACCTCAATGTCTAAATTGGCATTTCCAGTATTTGAAAATTGATAATTTATAACTGGAGTTTCTCCCCGCTTTACCTCACCGATATCCACCAAAGCTTGCTTAAAGGTAAGTACAGGCAATGCTTTTGATTTACTGTTTGGTGGCTCCACTGATCCTTGAGAATTAGAACCTTTTAAGACATCTCGCTTAATCTCAATCGTCTTAGGTCCATCAATAATCTTAAACTCTGTTCTTCTATTAAATCTGTGTTCATCATCATCACACCTTACACCATCTACACATCTGTTAATAATAAATTCTTCACCATAGCCAACTGGTTTAATTCTTTCTCCAGCGATTCCTTTTTGCAATAACCAGTTCCGAGCAGACTCAGATCTTCGTTGGGATAAATCTTGGTTATATCTACTTAGACCCTGTGAATCCGTGTGTGATGAAAGTTCAATCACCATGTCTGGATATTTAATCATTAGATCATATAAAACGGTCAAGTCTCTTTCCGCATCTAATAGGATTTTATCATCATCTAAATCATAATAAATGTTGTTCAGTCTTATCGCTTGATTCGTAGTTATCGTTTCGTACTCAGGCTCTTCCGGCTTTTCTGGAGCCTTTGGAATTGGCTTCAACTCAATGGTTCTCTTTACCGTAAAATCATCAATGATTCCAGCTGTATTAAACATGATTGAATCTGGATAATAACCTTCTTTCTCAATGAGTAATTTATATTCATTATCTGAATCTAAGGTAAATTGATACTGGTTAGCATCAGGAATATTTTTTGACTCAGGTGAAAAGACTTGCGTCAAATTTTTAAGTACCATCGTTGTTCCATTCAATGGTTTTTTATCGGGATCCGTAGCCGTTGCCAATAAATCGATGATAACCTCTCTTATATTCCAAACATAAATATCATCACAGCAGGTAATACTTTTTAATTTCTTCTTTCCATCATCGGGCCTGTTAGAAACTAGATAACCTGCTTTTGCATCAGCATTCATGCTAAAATATAAATCATCATAAGGACTATTGTAATTGAATCCCATGTTCTTTGGCGCACTCCAATTAGATCCATCCCATGAAGTCTTCATAATATCAAAACCCCCTATGGTAGGCAATCCGTTCGTACTATAAAATAATTGACCATCAGTATAGAACGGAGTAACTTCATCTCCACTCGTGTTAATCTTATCCCCTAAATTGGTCGGCGTACTGAAGGTTCCATCACCTCCGACATTCACATAGTAGATGTCTTTTCCACCATAGCCTCCATCCATATCCGAAACGAAGAAGAGAACATTCTTTCCAAACAATTCTCCAGCAGCTGGATGTTGTGCTATATACTCACCATTGATGCCCATCGCCTCAACAGCTGGGCTCCATTTTTCATCTTTTCTATAACTCACATAAATTTTACTGTCCTCAATTTCAGAACCTGAAAGCGTGGAGCGAGTGAAGTACATGACACGACCATCTTCAGAGAAAGATAAATTAGAAGAATGGAATCCATATCTATTGACTTGTTCACCTAAAGCTGTTGGCTTTGAAAATCCTTCGTCCGTTTTACTAGCCATAAAGATTTTACTATGGTAATCATCTTCATCACCACCAACTTCAATAATACTCTTCCGGTTAAATGAACCAAAATATAAAGACCCATCTCTATAGGTCCGAGGAGATGCTTCACCACTGGCAGAGTTTAATTCTTTTCCAGCAAATCTGACCGCTACATCGACATTAGGTTCTAACTTGCTTAAAGCCATTATACCATCTAGTTGAAAACTAGCCATCTTCTTTCCTTCTTCGTTTTCGGAATCTGTGATGTATTGATTGAATTGAGCAATGGACTCTTCATATTTACCATTCTCTTTCAAGACAACACCATACCAATATCTTTCTTCAGTAAAATCAATTTTATTACTAGATCGACTTGATTTCCAAAGTCTAGAATAATACTTTTCTGCTCTTTCCAAGTCTCTTAATTGATATGAAAGTTTGGCAATAACAGGTACCAGTCTTTTATCCTTTTGCTCGTCATAGGCTTTCTGAAACCACTCGCGAGCATTATAATAATCACCCTTGTCGGCACTTTCTTGTGCAACTTCAAGCATTTGGGTGTAGGTCTGAGCACGCAACGGCTGAGCCCAGCTGTTTTGACTTATTGTCAAAAGTATAAATAGAGGAAGAACGAATTTGATAAATCTCATTTCCATGAATTATCTTTTTAAGCTTTAATGATTATAGTCTTGGACAAATAAGTACTGGCTCTACTTTCGGCTTTTTGTAAACCTTTCCGATGTAAGTAACTCCAAGTTCAAAACCTGAATGTCCATTGGTTGCTGGATTAAAAGAAGCCAGATTAAAATCATAAGCTACTCCTACCCTTATATCTTTAATATCCATGCCTAGCAGCACTTGGAGATCTAAAGCATTAACTGCTCTTAATCCAAGTCCAGCATTGAAAGACATTTCTTTTTCTTCATTTAACAAAAACGCACCAATCCCCTGAATTACAAATTCATTTATGCCTCCAGAGGTCTGAAATAAGGCTTGCGGTTTAAATGTAAATCTGTCACCAAGATCAGAATACAGACTCACAAAAGCTGCGGTCTTAACAAACTTCCTGTCAGCTCTGAGTCCTCCAGTCAAACTTTGTCCTGGTCTCAAAAAATGAGAAACGCTCACGCCCATTCTCAAGTCACTATTTTTTCCCATGGAGGAAGTCAACATCGTTCCCACTGAAAGAAAGTTGTAATTGCTTTCAACAAATTCACTTCCTGAACCTTGGGCATTTCCAGTAGTTAATGAAGCAAGGTCTGGATCAGATCCAGCTCCTAAGCTATTGGCTAGTGACCAACCAGTTATAGATTGATCTCTATCAAACCTTCTTTGAATAGAACCATATTGAGCTCCTAAAGTGAAAACGTTATCTCCTTTCTTTCCGAGGCCTAGATGATATGCTAGACTCAGAATTGTTCCAATATTTTTGACCTGAGCAGTACCTGCTTGATCATAGAAAAAATTAGCACCGATTCCGATCCAATCTTGTTTTCTAAAACCACCGATGATTGGTGAGTCAATAAAAGCAGTGGCCGTTTGATATGGACGTGCAGTCCCACTATTGACCGTTCGATATTGATCCCTGTACAATAATCCTGCTCTGTAGGTACCCAAGTAGGCTCCTGTCAAGGCCGGATTTAAATTCATAGGTGCTAAATTGAATTGTGTAAAATGTAAATCTTGAGCAGTCAGGTTTAGACTAACCAAAATCGCAATTACTGATATCCAAGTTTTTATCTGCATTTGTGCAATGTTTAAAAGCGTATGCTATTATATATATCCAACATTATGGCTAAATGTTGGTGAATGAGTAAAAATAGTGGAATGATAACAGTTTTAGTATTTTGTACACTCATATTTCGTTAAAATACCATTGAATTATCGTAGTACCCCATCAATGACGACAAAAGTTGCTTTTCCTTTGGGTTTCAGGGCAATAGGTGTTTTACTTACTTTGCTTTTGGCAGTTTTTGTAAGCTCTACGCTTCATTCCCAACAAAAACCCTTTTTTGCGCCAGCCGACACCTTGGATAAGGTTAGATTTTATTCTGCGCTGGGTCTCGGAGTGAGTAGTTTTACTGCCACATCCATTGGTCTGTATAATAGCTGGTACAAAGATTTCGAACAATCAGAATTTCATCTTTTCAATGATTGGAAGGAATGGCAGGGCATGGATAAATTTGGTCATGCCTATACTTCGTATAATTTGTGTCAAGTTGGTTATCATGGAGCGAAATGGACGGGCATGTCCAAAAAAAGTGCTTTATGGTTTGTAGGTATAGGGAGCACCATGATCCAATCGACCATAGAAATCATGGATGGGTTCTCTACCAAGTGGGGATTCTCTGTAGGTGATGTCGTTTTCAACAGCCTTGGCACAAGTAGTTTTATTCTTCAACAATCATTTTGGGACGAACAAAGAATTAGACTGAAGATTTCCTCTACCAAAAAGAACTATAAAGATGTTCTATTGACTTCTAGTCAAGGCGAAATAACTAGTCTAAACAATCGAGCAGATCAGCTTTTCGGTGATACTGGTTTTCAACGATTCTTAAAAGATTACAATGGACAGACCCTTTGGCTTTCCATAAATCCTACTTCCTTTTTACCTAATAGTGGCTTTCCTAAATGGCTCAACTTTGCCATTGGATATAGTGCTGAAAATATGTTTGGAGGATTTGAAAATCAATGGGAATTAAATGGGGAGCAGTTTATTCTGCCTTCAGAATCGCATCCCAGATACAAACAATTTTATTTATCCCTTGATTTAGATCTCCAGAAAATTGAGACCAAAAATCACTTCTTAAATATGCTTTTGATCATCGCTAATGGATATAAATTTCCTGCCCCGACCATTGAATATAATAGCCTTGGTGAGTGGAGATTTCATTTGCTTTTCAGCAAATGATTATTCCTCTACTAAGAAAACTGCATTAAATAACAAGCGATTTCCTGCCTTCCAAAATCCTCGATATATAGGATTGTCTGCTAGATAAATAACGGTTCCTCTACCTTTATTTTCAACGCCTGCCACCAAAGAGTTGTTATTATCCTCCTTCACCCGAGAACCAATAAATCCATAAGAGACATAGTTGTTAGGAACATAAATAGCATTTCTTACATTTTGCTGCATAGGGATAATTCTCGAACCGGCTCTGATGCTATGGTAAGTACTATTCCCCAGACCAAAACATAAAGGATGAGAGTGATCCATTTCTGCTTGAATTACAGAACCAGGAATCGACCCTGAGATATATTGTCTTTCTTCTCCTGCATAATTGGAAGGTTGTGCATCCGCTTTTTCTATTGTTTCAGTATTTTCTTTTGACTTCAGACCATAACCATCTTTATCCAGAAATTTCTGAGTAGCAGATCCAATGGTAATTAATTTTCCTCCTTTATTAATCCATGAATCAATCTCATTCATTTGACTAGAGGAAAGATTATACCATCCTTCTTCTAGGATCAAAACATCTAAGTCAGCCAAGGCAGATGCACCAAAATTATCCTTATCAACGATTATGAGTGGATATTTTAGTTCTTGTTCAAAGTAATACCACAATTGTCCAAATGAATTTCCATTGAGTCCTGTTCCGCTGATGGTTCCCACTTTGGGAGTATCTATAAATTGTACAGATCGTGAGCCTAAATCTGGACCGCTCAAGGCAAATCCGGTATTTAGATTAATGAACGGTATTTGTAATTCTTCACAGGTATTAAAAAATGTTTTTCTCCAGTTTTCATTTTTTCTATTATCGGCCTGAGTTATAATCACCGCCCCTTTTTTGATTGAGCGGTCCTCATATTGAATGTCTTTTTTTGTATATCGACATTTAACTCCTTTGGCCAAAAGTGCTGTAACCAATTTATATGAAGTAGAATGCTCTGTAGGAATGGCATAGGCTGTTGCCTTTTCATTTCTTTGAAGATCCATTCGGTAGGGTTCAAAGTCACTACTAGAAGTAGTTCTAGTCAATGCACATGCATCTAGACCCATAGCCATTGGTAGGGACCAAGCTGTGATGTCATAGGTAATAGAGTCTTCCAATCCTGGCTCAGGATCAAAAAGTGTAGAAATTAAAACAGATTTTTTCTGATCAGTATTTATAATGAGGTCACCCTTATCAAAAGAACAGGTTTCTTCTTTGCCTGTTTTATAATTGAAGCCGTTACCCGTGCTATTACCTCCTGCTTGTCCATATTCGATACCATGGGCATCAAGTATTAATCGCAATTCATCCAAGTTATCATTCTCTGGTCTCTTCACAATGTAGCTCATATATTGAGCCTCTGGATTGGAAGAATAAAACTTACCAATATTGAAATTAAGTTTATCTGAGTTTTTACTAGCCACTTCTATGGTAGATAGTGCTGTTGTACTGTGATGATCGATGCGATCTCTTAGCGTAAGTGTATCTTGATTTTCTAAAAATATGGCTCGACCTGCTCGACTATGACCTGCTTGTTCATAGGTCATTCCAATGGCTCCATTTAACATTGGATAGGTATCCCCGTAGGAGGGATATAAAAGATCAAAGGTTTCTTTTGTGAAAAACAACCACCCTTCTTCATCAAAGTATTTAGCGTGGTTTTTTCCGATCTCCACTTGAAAGTCATACTGCCATTCCGTTATTGACTCGTGGTATGGTTTTGCAGCTGGTGCAAAATAATAATGAGCATCATGACCCATTTCATGAAAATCAACATGGATATGCGGCAACCATTCATTGTATTTTTTTATTCTTTGTCTAGACTCTACCTGAGTTACCCATGCCCAATCTCTATTGAGATCAAATAAGTAATGATTAACTCTTCCTCCTGGCCATGGTTCATGATGCTCTCGTGCATATAATTCTGGCTGAACTTCTGAGGTGGCAATGTTTCTATTCCAATGTGAATATCTGCTATAGCCATCTGGATTAATGCAAGGATCCATAATTACAACTGTATTTTCAAGCCACTCCTTTGCTTGTGCATTCCGGCCTGAGGCTAGTTGATACATGACATTCATACTGCTCTCGCTTGCACCAGCCTCATTTCCATGAACACCAAAACTCAACCAAACAATGGCCTTATCAGCTGCTCCATTATTTTTTTCGATTTGTTCAAAATGGTTTGATCGAATAGATTCTAGCTTGTCTAAATTATCAGGAGTTGTAATTGTCAATTTCACCAAAGGTCTATCCTGGTTGGTATAGCCGTAGATTTCAAAGGTTGCCCATTCAGAATTGGTGGCAACGTGTTCGGCATAGCTGACCAATTGATGATGTGGTGTGAATTCTAATCCATAATCAGAGTTTAAAAACTCTTCTGGTGATTTTAGCTCTTGAGCAAAAATGACATTTGCCGAAAGGCAGAATAGCAAAATTATTAATCTCATGTCTTTATTTTTATTTACTGGCTACTTGCTGTGCTGCTTGATCCAGTTGATCATAAAATTCTGGTCCATACTTTCTAATGATGGCATCTCGACAAAATACATAAACCGGCATTTTCAGTTTTTCACCTAACGTGCAAGCTGCCGAACATAAATCCCATACATCATAATTCATTGCCTCAAAACCAATCCCTTCATTTTTTTCAATACGAATGGGATACAAATGGCAAGAAATTGGTTTGTGGTAATCGATCTTCCCTTCCTTGTGCGCTTGTTCAATGCTACAATATGATATGCCATCAGCCATTTTCACAAGAAACACACATTTGCCATCAGGCATAACATTAGCGCCAATGGACTTATTCTCTTTAAAAAGGGCTGTACCACGATGTTCTAGAACATAATTGCGAGATTCTTCATCCAACATATCAAGAATCGCCTTCTCTGGATATTCCAATAAAACTGCCTCTTCTTCTTCAAGTGGTGCGCCATAATCACCTTCCCAACAACAAGCCCCTTTACAAGCACTTAAGTTACAATGGAATTGTTCTTGCACTACATCATCTGAAATTAAAATTTCATCAATAAGGATCATTTGTCTGGGATTTGTTCCGCACAAAATAGTCTTTTAAAATTTATTCCAATCTTGAACCATCGAGTGACAAAAGGTCTTACATTATTGTAAAGAATATTGTATTTTCGGGGAAGAATTAAACGAGAGCGTTTTTCTCACAATTCGCTGAATACAATCCCATTCAATTTTTAAATAACATTAAATAATTCTAATTAATCCATGGACATATTAAAAGAAAAGTTTCACCAAAAATCTTCCAAACTAAGAAAAGAGATAAGAGCATTCATTAAAGCGAATGGCACCAAAAAAGTAGATGAAGTAAAAGCAGGACAAGTATTTGGTGGTATGAGAGGAGTAAAGAGTATGATTTGGGAAACTTCTTCATTGGATCCCGTAGAAGGGATTCGTTTTAGAGGAAAATCTATTCCTGAATTACAAGAAATTTTACCAACACGTCCAGGATGTAAGCAACCCTTGCCAGAAGCACTTTTCTGGTTGATGCTTGTAGATGAAATCCCAACAAGAAAGGAAGTAAACTGGCTTTCTAATGAGTGGGAGAAAAGATCGAAGCTACCAAAACATACACTTAGTGTCTTAACTACACTTGCTCCAGATACCCACCCAATGACACAATTGATCATCGGGATTAGTTCTATGCAGGTAGATAGTGTTTTTGCTAAGAGGTATGCAGAAGGAATGAGTAAGGCAGACTATTGGGATGCTACTTACGAAGATTCTATGAACCTTATTGCAAGACTGCCTCACTTAGCGGCTTTTATATATAGAAGATCTTACCATAAAAACATACATGTAACTGAAGACAACAGTTTAGATTGGGCTGGAAACTTTGCGCACATGCTTGGTGTGAATGATTCGAAAGATTTTAAATCTTTAATGAGATTATATCTAACCATTCATGCAGACCACGAAGGAGGAAATGCTTCAGCACATACTTCACATTTGGTGAATTCTACCTTAAGTGATGTTTACCTTTCTTTTGCTGCGGGTATGTGTTCATTGGCTGGACCATTGCATGGCTTAGCCAATCAAGAAGTGATTAAGTGGATTTTGGAAATGACTGCTTCTTTAAAAACAACCAAACCAACCAAAGAGCAGGTTCAGAAATATATTAAGGATACATTAAAAGCTGGAAAGGTTATTCCTGGTTACGGACATGCCGTACTTAGACAGCCAGATCCAAGATTTACAGCACAGCGTAAATTTGCCGAGAAATATATCAAGGATGATGACATTGTTAACATCGTATGGCAATTGTTTGATACAGTACCAGAGATTCTTCAAGGCTTAGGCAAGGTAAAGAATCCATGGCCTAATGTTGATGCGCACTCAGGAGCTATTTTAGTTCACTACGGTCTGAAAGAACACAGTTATTATACTGTTTTATTTGCTGTATCTAGAGCTTTAGGTATACTTGCAGCATCCTGTTGGTCAAGAGCTTTAGGATTTCCTTTGGAAAGACCTAAATCAGTGACTTGGGATTGGTTAAAAAATGCCGCTAAATAAAAAAACATAAAGAATGAGTGCACCAGACACTTTAAAGTACACCAAAGAGCATGAATGGGTAAGAATTGAGGATGATATCGCCTATGTAGGTATTACTCAATTTGCCCAAGGCGAACTTGGTGAGATAGTATACGTAGAAGTAGAGACCGTGGGAGAAACGATTGAAAAAGATGAGGTTTTCGGAACCGTTGAGGCTGTGAAGACTACATCTGATCTATTTATGCCCTTATCTGGGGAGGTTTTAGAATTTAATTCCAAATTGGATGAAAGTGATGGAGACCAACCTGATTTGATAAATAGCGATCCTTACGGTGATGGTTGGATCATAAAATTAAAGATTAGCAAGCCAGAAGAGCTAGCTGCTTTAATGGATTCAGAAGCTTATACAGAATTAGTGAGTTAACATACACCAAAACTAATTACCTACGCATCTCTTACGTAACAAGTCTTTGTTTCTGTTTTATTGCACATTAGTAGCTATTGCATCTTTGATGCCCGTGGGCGATGGAGGAATAAATACGAAGCATTTTGACAAGTTGGTGCACATAATGATGTACGCCGGAGTGAGTTTTCTAATGCTCCCAAGTTACTGGAAAGGGGACTTTAACAGACAATCAATCAGTTATACATTCCTGTTTTCTGTCAGCTATGGGTTTTTATTAGAAATTTTGCAGAATACTTCCATCAGCCAAAGAGAATTTGATATTTTTGATATCATTGCAAATATGATTGGTGCGATGGCAGGGATAATAATTTTTAAAGTTTACAAAAAAGTATTTATATGAGTGATTTGTCGTTAACTGGATCTTCAGTATTGATGGGCTTGATAATACTTCTAGTATTGGTTGTAGGTTTCATACTTATCTACAAAGCAAAATTACGTTCTGCAGCTGGTTCAAATCTAAAGGAGAAATATGCAGATAAGACTTTCAAGTCTATCTTGGCCTCTCGAAGTAAGTATCCAGATGTAAATGTATTCACGCTTACAAGACCAGTCTGGTTGTTTGGTCTAGTCGCCGCTTTACTAACTACGCTTTTTGCATTTAGTTGGACGAGCTATGATGAAGAGGTATATATACCTGAAGATGCCTTATTATTGGATGAAGAAATAGAAATTGAGCCGCCTCGTACAAAAGAGCCGCCACCTCCACCGCCTCCTCCACCGCCACCGATCATTGAAGAAGTGCCTGAGGAAGAAATTGAAGAAGAGGATGAACCCGTATTTGAATCTATGGACGTAGAAGAGGAAACGGTTATCGAAGAGCCTGAGCCAGTAGTGGAAGAAGCTCCACCGCCGCCACCACCACCACCGCCGCCACCTGAAGAAGATGAAATCTTTAAGGTTGTGGAACAAATGCCAAGATTTCCAGGCTGTGAAGGAAGTGGAAGCAAGGAAGAAGTAGAAAAATGTGCAGAGCAGAAAATGCTCCAGTTCATTTATAAGAATTTGAAATATCCTGCCATTGCAAGAGAAAATGGAGTTGAAGGTATGTGCGTACTACAATTCGTTGTAGATAAATCAGGAAACGTAACAGATGCTAAGATTGTAAGAAACATTGGAGCAGGATGTGGAGAATCAGCCATGAAGGTTGTAAACACGATGCCACAATGGATTCCTGGAAAGCAAAGAGGAAGAGCTGTAAAAGTTCTTTACACCTTACCAGTAAGATTTAAGCTTGAAGGATAAAAACATATCATAAAAAATTAAGGAAAGGGATTGACGTAAGTTGATCCCTTTCTTTTTGCCTTAAATGGAATAAAGTCCCTGGATTTAATGAAAATTTAATGGAAAGGGTTGCTGGAAGGTCTTAACTTTGGGTGAGATTGCCCCTATGATAACTATCTCGGCTTATTATTCGTTAGATAACTACAGACAAACGCGATTCTATGAAATTTTTGATGAGTATGATATGCTTTCTTTTCCTTAGCCTTTCGGCAAATGCACAGGATAGTAAGCTAGCCGCAGAATATTATAACTCAGGAGAATATGAGAAGGCAGCTCAAGTTTACATGAAGCTGTATGAAAAGTCCAAATATAGAAATGACTATTACTTTCAACAGTTCATCCAATCACTCATGGCTGATGAAAATTATAGCCAAGCAGAAAATGAAATAAAGGACCAGCTAAAACGCACACCACAGAATGTCCAGCTTTATGTCACCTATGGTAATCTATACGAGCGAATGTTTGAAGAAGAGAAGGCAAAGAAACAGTACAAAAAAGCCATTGATAATCTTCCAGCTGATCGAAGCATCATTTCAAAACTAGGAAATGCTTTTCTACGGCTTACCAAATTTGATCAGGCCATTGAAGCTTACGAAAAAGGGACCAAGCTATTAAATGATGAAAAAGTCTTTGCTTATAGCATTGCTGATTTATACCGGAGGAAAGGAGATAGTGCCAATATGATTAAGTTCTATCTGTTAGCTGCAGAGAATAATAAAAATATGTTGACCAATCTAAAAACGAATTTCCAAAGAAATTTGAAAACAGAGGAGGACATGGCTGAACTTAAGACACAATTGTTTGCTAAGGTTCAAGAGTATCCGGATCAAGTCAGTTATCAGGAGTTACTAGAGTGGTTATATATCAATCAAAAAAATTACACCAAGGCTTTTTCAATTTCTAGGTCCATTGATTTACAACTGGAAGAGAATGGGTTAAGGGTGATGAACCTAGGGCGAGTTGCTGGTAATGCAAAAGACTATGATGTTGCAATCAAAGCCTATCAATACATTGTAGACGAAAAAGGGGAAAATAATAGCTATTATTTTCAAGCCAATAATGAACTACTATCTATGAAGAGAAAAAGAATTACACAGAACTTTAACTACACCATTGAAGACCTTAGGTCATTAGATGAGGAATACAAAAGCTTCCTATCTGAATTTGGTGTAAATTCTCGAACTGCCTACTTGGCTAAACAATATGGTGATTTTCAGGCCTTATATTTAAATGACTTACCATCCGCTGTTACAACATTGAGAAGTTTGGTTGAAACAGGAGGCATCAATAATTACGTTACAGCCAACAGTAAACTAAGTTTAGCAGACTATTTATTGATGGAAGGTGATATCTGGGAATCAACCTTACTCTACTCACAAGTAGACAAAGAATTCAAAGAAGAACATTTAGGTGAATTGGCAAGATTTAAGAATGCTATGTTGTCCTATTATAATGGAGACTTTGAATGGGCACAAGCACAGTTTGACATATTGAAATCAGCAACCTCAAGGCTCATTTCTAATGATGCCATAGATCGGTCTGTACATATTATGGATAATCTGAACCTTGATACTACTGCTGTACCTCTTCAGATGTATGCACAAGCAGAATTACTTAACTTCCAGAACAGATATGAGGAGTCTTTTGAAAAATTGGATTCCATTAAAATAGCATACCCTAAGCACTCACTGGAAGATGATATATTATATGTAGAAGCCCAGCTACACAAAAAGCTAAAGCAGTATGAAGAGGCTGAGTCTATCTATAAGAACATTTTTGAAAATTATCCAGAAGAGATCAGGGCAGATAATGCCATTTTTGAATTAGCAGAAATGTATGAGCAAATATTTGAAAAGCCAGAGGAAGCAGAAAAACTTTATGAAAAACTCTTTTTAGATTATTCCAATAGTACATTTGCAGTAGAAGCTAGAAAACGATACAGGATTTTAAGAGGAGATGACATCCAATAAGCCAAGAATACTTTACAACGTAACCGTCAAGATAATGAAGGAACATTCCGATGAATGGTTACAATGGATGAGAGAATATCACATACCAGATGTTATGGGAACGGGTTTCTTTGAATCTTATCAATTGAACAAGATATTGAATGATGATCCGGATGGATTAACTTATGCGATTCAATACATTTGTCCAAATATGCAAGCTTTTCAAGACTATCAGAATATATTTGCGAAAGCATTACAAAAAGATCATACCGAAAGATTTAAGGATAAGTATGTGGCTTTCCGTACCCTGATGGAGGTGATTGAGCCCTAAATCATTTGAAGAACCGTACCGCTCTTATATTACTACTTCTTGCGAACATTGTTTCTGGAATTGCGCAGGGCATCAGTATGCTTTCAATTCCATGGTTCTTTGCAAAGAATGGACAACTCAATAAATTTATTTGGTTTTATATTGGGATCAATGTGGTTGGATTATTCTGGGTCCCTTACTCTGGGATTTTAATAGATAAATATAGTCGAAAGAACATCTTCTTAAGCATTAATCTTATCTCAGGATTAATTTTAGGAGCTGTATGTTTTTGGGGATTCCAAGTAGGCCAGCTCCCTCTTTATGCAGTGGCGGGCATATTCATTATGACCTTCCTTAATTACTCCATTCATTATCCATGTTTGTATGCCTTTGTTCAGGAAATCACGACTAAGGAAAAGTATGGTTTTATTACTTCTATTTTAGAAGTTCAGGGTCAAGCCACAAACATAATATCAGGAGCTATTGCCGTCTTACTATTAGAGGGAACAACGGCCGAAGGGGTGGTTAACATCTTAGGTTTCAAACTTAATGTTGGTCGATATTTTGAGGCTTGGGAGATCCATGAGATTTTCACCATAGATTGTTTAACATACTTCGTCGCCTTTCTTATTATCTTATCGATACGCTATGTTTCTTTGAAAGAAAGAAAAGAGGAAAATACTAGTTTAATTAATAGGCTTCGGATTGGTTTCAATTTTCTTAAAGAAAATAAAACTACTACTGTTTTTGGCATTGTGAGTTACATGTTATTCGTAGGAGTTATGCTTGAGGCTTTTTATCTAGGTGCAGCCTATGTTAGTAACCATCTAAATGCTGCTGGTGGTGTATATGCAAGTTCAGACATAATGTATGCTTTGGGGGCCTTTATTAGTGGATTTGCGATAAGGAAAATCTTTAAGGGGAAAAGCATCCCTTTTTCGATTATAATTCTGTTTTGTGTAGCCTGTCTATTATTCTTTGTGCTATACATCACACGTTCAAACAATATGTTCTTTTTGATGTTGTTTTTTATGGGTCTGACGAATGCAGGTTCAAGAATTCTGAGAGTGATGTATTTATTTAAAAACGTGCCAAATCAGGTATTTGGGAGAGCGGCGAGTATATTTAACATCTGTAATATTATGATGAGAATTATACTTCTGCTTATTTTTACATTACCATTTTTCCAAGCGGACAATCATGTAATCTATGGTTTTTTAATATTGTCTATCTTGATGCTGATTTCAACAATCATTCTTATTGTTAATTATAAACGATTCGATTTAAGTAAAATTTAAAATATAGTATGAACCATACATTGACAGAAGAGCAAATAGCCGTAAAGGAAGCTGCAAGAGATTTTGCGCAGAAAGAACTCTTACCAGGTGTTATTGAAAGAGACTCCAAAATGATTTTCCCTACAGAACAGATAAAGATGATGGGAGAGCTTGGATTACTTGGAATGATGGTTGACCCGAAATATGGAGGTGGAGGAATGGATACCATGAGTTATGTTTTAGCGATGGAGGAAATTTCTAAAATTGATAATTCTGCCAGTGTGGTCATGTCTGTGAACAACTCTTTGGTGTGTTGGGGAATTGAGAAGTTTGGAACAGAGGAACAAAAGGAAAAATATCTACCCAAATTAACTGGCGGAGAATGGATAGGATCTTTTTGTTTGAGTGAACCAGAAGCCGGATCTGATGCGACCAGTCAAAGAACAACAGCTGAGGATAAAGGTGATTATTATCTCCTAAATGGTACAAAGAACTGGATTACTAATGGAGGTACTTCCAGTCTACACATCGTAATTGCGCAGACTAATCCTGAAGCGGGCCACCGAGGTATAAATGCCTTATTAGTAGAGACAAGTTCTGAAGGAGTTGTTGTCGGAGCAAAAGAAGACAAACTAGGAATAAGATCTTCAGATACACACACCATTATGTACAATGATGTGAAGGTACCAAAGGCCAATAGAATTGGTGAAGATGGCTTCGGTTTTAAATTTGCGATGAAGGTATTGAGCGGAGGAAGAATTGGTATTGCAGCTCAGGCTTTGGGTATAGCGCAAGGAGCTTTTGAATTATCTACGAAGTACAGTCAGCAAAGAGAAGCCTTTGGAAAGCCAATCAGTAAGCACCAAATTATTGCTTTCAAACTCGCTGATATGGCCACTGATATTACAGCATCAAGATTACTTGTACATCAGGCCGCAAAGTTAAAGGATGCAGGGTTAGACTTTACGACAGAGGCTTGTATGGCTAAATTATTCGCTTCTGAAACTGCGATGAAACATACTGTGGAAGCGGTACAAATACACGGTGGATATGGTTTTGTCAAAGAATACCATGTCGAACGATTGATGAGAGACGCTAAGATCACACAGATATACGAAGGAACTTCTGAAATCCAAAGATTGGTCATCGCGAGAAATATACTCAAAGCGGCGACTTAAGCCGAAGTCATTCAAGGAGAAAATTCTAATGGGCAAATCATGGCGTATTGCTGTAATCAAAGGTATTCCGATCTACTTGCATTGGACCTTAGGCCTATTTTTTATGTTCTTCATTTGGTTCAGTGTCAATCAATCCAGAGATCTTGAATCTACACTCTTCTTGATCTTTTTTATTGTTAGTTTATTTAGCTGCATTTTATTGCATGAGCTTGGGCATGCTTTAACGGCAATGAGGTATGGGATAAATACAAAAGATATTATCCTAAGCCCAATCGGTGGACTAGCTCGATTAGAGAATATTCCAGACATCCCTAGGCAAGAGTTTATTATTGCCATCAACGGTCCTTTGGTCAACTTAGCTATCGCTATTACTCTTTTTACTATTCTTAAAATTTTAGGTTGGGATCTTGTACCTGATTTTCAAAACGGTCAATTAGAAGTTTCACGGAATACTTTTCTGCCCTTACTACTAGTGATGAATGTTGCCGTTTTTATTTTTAATCTTATTCCCGCCTTTCCAATGGATGGGGGCAGAATTTTACGTTCGATATTGAGTTCTCAAATTGGAAGAACAAGAGCAACTTTTTGGGCTGCATTTTTAGGGAGGGTCATAGCCATTGGGTTTTTCGTTTTTGCGATTTATAACAACCATCTGGTTCTTGGTTTAATCGGTCCTTTTATCTTTTTTGTCGCGGGCAGGGAATATAAACAAGTAAAGCTTCAAGAACTTATGCGGAAGACTAGTATTGCAAATATTTTCAGAAGAAATTATACAAAACTGTACGACCATGACTTGCTTGAAAAAGCATTGAATCAAAATATTGAGGGGGAATTTGACTATTTAGTATTCGATGAAGAAGAGAATTTAACCGGTAGTCTGCCTTATATATTTATTGAGGAATTAAAAAAGACCTCTTCTCCTGAGGCCCAAATAAAAAATATCAAGAGCGAAAATTACTCCACTCTTGATATTGATAATTCTATCGAAAATGCTTTCCAGGTAATGAACAATAAAGGTATAGCTATCCTTGGGGTTACCCGAGAAAATCATATTATAGGTGTAATCGATAGACCTATAATTGCTCAATTTATATCAAGCAATACAAGGATAAGATTACCTAGGTTAAAGACCTAGTTTAGCTTTTACGGTATTTAGAATATCATCTCCCTCATCTGCGCTTAGCAAACCTCCTGCACTTGAATCAAAGATCATAGTATATCCTTCTTGTTTTCCTATTTCTTCTATTACCAAACGGACCTTCTCAAGAATCGGTGCATATAGTTCTTCTCTTTTAGCACCTATTTGATTTTGAACTTCGTATTCATAGTTTTGAATCTCCTGCTGTTGCTTAGCTAGTTCACCTTCTTTTTGTTGCTGCTGAACCAAAGAAAGTGAGCCAGATTGAGCTTCCGCCATATATTTCTGGTAATTATCCTCTAAAGATTTCATCATGCCTTGACCTTTTTCAACAAGACCAGCTTGAAAGGTTTGTAGTTGCTCATCAGCATTTTTAATGTCTGGTAATTCAGATAAAAGTTGTACTGAATTTATGTATCCAAATTTTTGAGCCTGTGCATCTATGCTACTCAATAAAAAGGCACAAATTAAAAGTAAAGGATAAACGGTCTTTTTCATTTTGTATAAATTAATTCTTGTATAATCTTAAAACGGGGGTTTGATTTATTAAGCTCCCGTCTTTGTTGATTTAACCTTTGTTTAATGATTAATCTGGTTCGAAACCTAAAATTACCTGAAGTGTTCCGAAGTTTTGAGTTTTATCAAATCCCCAACCATAGTTGAATCCTAGGAGACCAAACATTGGAAGGAAGATTCTAGCTCCTACTCCAGCAGATCTATTCAGTTCAAATGGATTGAAGTTCTTGAAACCTATTTCAGCATTTCCACCTTGGACGAATACAAGACCAAAAATTGTTGAACTTGGATTCAGTGATATTGGATATCTAAGTTCCATGGTATATTTACTGAATACACTTGCTCCACCTGCATCATTGGTACTGATGTCATTTTCATCGTAACCTCTTAAGGCAAGTATGTCCCTACCGGTAATCCCGGCTTGTTGATTAGATAAACCATCTCCTCCTAGCTGAAATCTTTCAAAAGGAGAAATGCCAAGATTCTTATCGTAATAACCAAGAATACCAATTTTGGCATTGGCTGTAAATACTAATTTATCAACGATGTTATAATACCACTCTGCATCAAATCTCCACTTGTGATATTCTAAAAGTTTAAACTTTCTAGATGCTTCTGCTTGATCTACCCAATTAACAATTTGTGCCTCTGTGGGTACAAATCCAGAACCTCTATCTTTTATTTCATCAGCTATGAGCTGATCTCTTTCCGTCGAAGTTAGTTTCCAAAAATTTCCAGATCTGAATAAAGAATATGGAGGAGTCAGCTGAACTGAAAGAGATACTTTTGATCCTCTTCTTGGGTAAAGTGGTTCAGCGATGGATGATCTAGAAATTACTTGACGCAAACTAATATTGGCAAATCTTCCTGTTTCAAGTTCTACCAATCGATCATTTTGATTTACAATGAACCTACTAAGGTTTGCATTGTAGTCTTCCATATTAATCCGCTCAAAGGTTAAGGTGGTACTCGTTGAAAAGAAATCATCCGGCCATTTCAATTGAGATCCTAATCCAACGAAAGCTCTAAAAATTGAGAGTTCCCCTTGATTCAATAAGGTATAGTTGAATTGAGACCAAACCGCACCAAGTGTAAATGAATTTGGTTTTTTACCTCCGAGCCAAGGGTCTGTAAATGTTCCGTTAAACGAGCTAAAAAATTGACCGTTGGATTGACCTCTGATGGATAGTTTCTGACCATCACCTTGTGGCATTGGGGACCAAGTACTTCTATCTTTAAAATTCTTAACTGAAAAATTATTGAAGGTCATACCTAAAGTACCAATCAATCCACTAAACCCTCCATAACCTGCAGAAAGTTCTAGTTGATCAGATGGTCTTTCTTCAACGGTATAGTCTATATCTACGGTTCCTCTTTGTTGATTGGCCTGTGGCTGAATATCAATGGTCTCTGGATTAAAGTATCCTAGATTCATTATCTGTCTTTGAGATCTAATGATATCAGACCTAGAAAACTTTTGTCCTGGCTTAGTTCTTAACTCCCTTCGGATTACATGTTCATGTGTCCGATCATTTCCCATAATGTTTACCTTATCGATGGTCGCTTGAGGACCTTCATAAAGCACCATTTTTAAATCAATCGCATTATCGGCAGTAATCGAATTTTCAACGGCATCAATATCAAAGAATAAATATCCATCATCTAAGTACAATGAACTAACATCTCTTGAATCCAAACTGAAGCGTAGTCTTTTTTCTAAAACTTCAGGATTGAAGACTTCTCCTTTTTTTATTCCAAGAATGGTTGTTAACTGATCGTCCGTATACTTTGTGTTTCCTTGCCAACCGATATCTCCGAAATAATATTGTTCTCCTTCATCAATATCTAGCTTGATAACTAACTCGTTGTTGTAATCTCTATACATTGTATCAGACACAAACTTTGCATCTCTATATCCCAAGGTATTGTAAAAAGCGATAACAGCATCTTTATCAGTTTTATATTCATCCTTTTCAAATCTTGATTTTTTAAGGATGGTATTTTTCTTTTTGATGTTCTTCATCTTCCGACGAAGTTTAGCATCTGTAGCGTGTTGATTGTTAGCAAAGTCAATCCTAGAGATTCTTAGTCTTTCTTTTTTATCAATCTCAAAAAACAATTTTACTCCATTGTCTGTGGCTTCATCATTTTCCTCAAGAATTTTTACTTCGCAATCTGTAAAACCTTTATCAATGAAGTACTCCTTAATCTTAATTGAGGCCAAGTCTTTCATATCCTCGGTTACAATACTTCCTTTTGTAATTACCCCCTCTAATTTTTCATTAAGATCATCGTGATAGATTTTCTTAGTGCCTCTGAACGCATATCGAGATAAAGTTGGTCTTTCGGCTATTTTAATTTCCAGGTAAATATTGTTCCCTTCTTCAATCTTTGTTTGATAAATCTGAACATCTTCGAATAGTCGTAAACGCCAAAGTGATTTGATGGCTTTAGGAATATCATCGCCAGGTATTTCTATTTTCTTACCTACTCTTAAACCTGTTATAGATTTAATGGCATTTCTATCTCTATTTTCTGCTCCGACAATTTCTACACCAGCAATGGTATATTGACCCGGATCTCCATAGTCAAATACTGGTTCGTTCTCAACCTGTGCTTGTAGGGTTAGGGTGAGTAAAATTGAGAGAAAACAAGTGAAAAATGCTTTTTTGCTGGATATCTTCATTCTTCCTATTTGGATTGCAAATGTCAGAATATTCTGTGAATTACACACCATATTCAGATAAGTAAAACTGCCTATTGTTGGCATTTATTTAGCTGATGCTCAATGATTTAACAGAAAATTAAGGGTTAAGATGCGATAATGTCTTTTTGAGTCATTAATCTCAGGAAACTACCTGTTCTCCAGTTTTGCCAAATCGTCTTTCTCTTCCTTGAAAATCAAGGATCGCTTGATACAGGTTTTCTTTCCTAAAATCTGGCCATAAGACCTCTGTAAAGTACAATTCAGCATAGGCCAATTGCCAAAGGAGATAGTTACTTATTCTTAATTCACCGCTGGTACGGATCATTAATTCCGGATCTGGAATTCCTTGAGTAGCTAAATGTTCTGAGATCACATGTTCATTGATATCTGCAGGTTTTAACTCATCTCTACTCACTTTTTCAGCAATTCTTTGCATTCCTTGTGTTAATTCCCATCTAGAGCTGTAATTCAATGCAAGAATAAGTGTCATTCGGGTATTATTCCTTGTATCCTCAATACCACGCAGTAGGGAATTCCGCGTCTTTTCGGGTAATTTGGAGATATCCCCGATTGCTTGAAGTTTGATATTGTTGTCCTGAAGAGTCTTAATTTCTGATTCTATGGTATTTACCAATAGGCTCATCAAAGCATTTACCTCTAATTTAGGTCGCTGCCAATTTTCAGTAGAAAAGGCATATAAAGTTAAATATGGGACTCCTAGCTCCGCACATCCCTCTGTAATTTCTCTAACTGCTTTAACTCCATTTTTATGCCCAAAAACACGAACTTTACCTTTGGATTTAGCCCATCTCCCGTTACCATCCATGATGGTAGCAATATGCTTAGGCAATCTATTTAAATCAATTTTATCTTTTAAATTAGAATCAGACATTGTCACAAAAGTAGGAATTCTAAAATGGATGGCTTACTTTCCACGTTTAATAGAAACAGAAGAAGCCTAATTTACAAACAAAACTTAATTAAAGCTATGAGGAAACTTTTATTCCTTCTAAGTCTAACCTTCTTTTTCTCCTGCGAATTGGATCCATGTGGAGATAAGGATCAATTAAAATCGAATCTTGACAAGTTGCTTCAGGAAACAAAAGCTCAAGCAAAAGACTCAGAAAATGCGGACTGGACGAAAGTAGAAGAACGATTTAAAACATTGACAGATCAATGCTATAAGCACCATAAAGAAAACATGACTCCTAAGGAGAGACGACTATTTTGGAAAGATGCCGTCCACGTTTTAATCCTCCAAGGAGCTGAAAATCTAAATTTTGAGGTCGACACGGATCAAGAAAATAGGAAGTTTAATATTGATACGGACAACCCAGAATGGGCGTATATAGAAACGGAGCTGAAGGACGTATTTGAAGGAACAGGAGAAGAACTAAAAACCATTGTAGAAGATTTTCTAAAAAATGATGCTGCAGACCTAATTGACAAGGCCGTCGAAGGGATTGAAAAATTTGCAGAAGAACTAAAAGAGGCTTTAAAAGAAAGTAACAACAAGTAGTGTACGACATTATTCTAGCATTTATTACTGCTTTTGCACTGACCTATGTGGCGATTCCGTCCATTATTTCAGTAGCGAGGAAAAAGAACTTGGTTGATGAGCCTGGAGAACGAAGAGCTCACAAGGTGAGTACTCCATCTTTAGGTGGTATTGGAATTTTTTCTGGTGTTATTTTTTCAATTATACTTTGGACTCCATTCACTTACTTTGCCAATCTACAATATATCCTCTGTGCTTTTATTATTATTTTCTTAATCGGAGCGAAGGACGATATCGATCCCATTTCTCCTCGAAAGAAATTTGCTGCAGAAATATTTGCTGCTTTCATTTTGGTGTTCATTGCCAAAATTAATATCACCAGTTTTTATGGAATTTTTGGAATTCATGAGTTGCCGGAATTTATTAGTTATCTATTTTCAATCTTTACAATCATCGTCATCATCAATGCCTTTAATTTAATTGATGGTATCAACGGTTTGTCTGGAGGCGTCGGTGCACTTATTTGTTGCACCTTTGGAACTTGGTTTCTAATGATTGATAAATTAGAACTTGCTGTGGTTGCATTTGCTACGGCAGGAGCAGTCATTGCTTTTTTGTATTATAATGTAACACCAGCCAAAATATTTATGGGAGACACAGGCTCTTTACTTTTAGGGTTGGTCTGCTCAATATTAGCTATACAATTTATTGAGCAAAACAATTCATTGGCTAATTCACCTTATGCTGTAAACTCAGCACCTTCAGTTGCCATAGGAATTATGATTATTCCACTCTTTGATACTTTGAGAGTTTTTGTGCTCCGGGTCATTAGAGGTAAATCACCTTTTGCTCCTGATAAAAATCACATACATCACCTACTCCTAAATACTGGACTCAATCATATGCAATCAACGGCAGTACTCTTAACCGTGAATATGATTTTTATTTTGATCTCTTTATATTTTCAATGGCTGGGTTCTGAGTGGTTATTATTCATATTAATGAGCCTAGCGCTGATTTTAACGCTCATCCTACTATTAGTAAACATGAAAGTTGGAGTTAGCCAAAAGGTAGAGGTATGAAATTAATGTCTTTTCTATTGGTTTTCTACGGCGGAGGATTAGGGGCCATGTGTCGTTATTTACTTTCGATTCTCAGCAATAAACTACCTAATGGTTTTCCGATGCCTACTTTTCTTGCAAATGTCATCAGTTGCTTAATATTGGGGTTCTTCATGTCATATTTTCTTCAAGAAGAACAATCAGCAAACCAAAAATTACTTTGGATGACAGGGTTCTGCGGGGGCTTTAGCACTTTCTCGACCTTTAGTGCAGAGAATTTTCAGCTTTTACAAGAAGGAAGTGTTGGTGTAGCATTCTTGTATATCCTAGCCTCGTTGCTCGTATGTATTTTTTGTATTTTCCTAGGTTGGAAGCTTGGCTCTCTTGTTTAGTAGGCAAACAAATTCAAAGATCTAAAAGAGCCATCTTTGAAGGTAGCCAAAGCTCTCTGAAAAACTGGATCTCCGTAACTTTTCATTTGAAAATAAGCATTGTCATTCCATAATTGTCCAGCCATCCAAGCTTTAATTTCCTTTATGATATCATCTGGAATTGTATATGGAATGAGAGATTTATCTAAACCTTGTCTATTTACTTCTTGAACAATAAAGTTCCCTAATACCTGCTTAATATCCATATCCACCTGGGTGCTATTAATGTAACTAACACTGCTCGGATACTCTTTAAGATACCTTTCTCTTTCCCCAAACATGAAGCTGCAAGTAAACCCGTATAAGAGACCATGTTCGTTTAATCTATTTAGACTTTCAGAATTTGGTGAATTTGTATACATGTAGATGTCTGGAATAATCCCACCAGATGAGGCAGTGATTTCTCTTCCAGTTTTAGTCGTTTTCCGCATAGAAGTTGGTGCAATATTGACGGAGTATTCGCTTGGTTGCGTTAGAAAATTTTCCATCATATTACCATCTTCTTTGGCCCGTTGTAAATATCTTCCAGCAGGAGTAAAATATTTCCCGATGGTCATCCGAATCGCTGAACCGTCTTCAAAAGAATAAGATTGTTGGATAAGTCCTTTGCCATAAGATTCGTATCCAAGCACCAAAGCTCTATCCCAATCTTGCAATGCAGCTGTAAACATTTCTGCAGCAGACATGCTGTTTTCATCGATTAGGATTACAAGATTTATTCCTCCCATTGTCGCTCGATTTTCAGAAATATATTCTTTCCGTTCTAGGTTAAACCCTTCTGAATAGGACATCAATTTTCCTGTGGTAAGAAATTTGTCTGCCAGATCCATGGCGGCAGTTACAACACCTCCATAATTCCCACGCAAATCAAGAATGAGATTACTTAGACCATTCTCCTTCATGAGATTAATCGCCTCTTCAAATTCCTTAACAGTATTGACAGTAAATCGACCTATTTTCAGATAGCCTGTAAACTTATCATGCATGAAGTGAGCATCTACACTTTTGAGAGGAACCAATTTTTTAGGTATCGAAATTTTTTGTTTTTTTCGAGTACTAGAATTAATAACTAGATCCAATTCTGACAAGGTCGTATCTGAAACAAATTCATCAATCCGTGCATAGTTAGCTGCAGTAACAGGAGTTTTATTGATGCTAATAATACGATCTCCTATTTTTAATCCAGCTTCATCAGCCGGCCCGTCTCTAAAGATATAGGTCACGTAGGAAGTATCGCCAACGGGGAAAAAATTAAATCCATATGACTCTGGGGAATATCCATTGTCAGCATTATTCAGATCTTCTATTTCTTTGGCCGTCTGATAAACAGAGTATTCATCAAGTTCTTCTGCAATTCTTTTAATGGCAACATCTGTCAGATATTCATTGTCTGTACTATCGACGTAATGTTTATTGAGATAATAAATAACCCAGTCAAGTTTCTTTCCACTATCTCCACCATAGTATTCCACCTGTGCATTTGCGCTTACGCAAATGAAAAAACCAATAAAAAAAAAGAAAACTGTTTTAATATTCATATCTATTCTTGGGACTAAGAAATGTATCCGAGGTATCAAACTTATTTATCTTCTGGCTGCTCTTCCTCTACTACTCGCTTGTAATTAAAGGTAACTTCATCAGGCTCACCTTCGTTTTCTTCAATGACAACATAAACGTTTATTTCGTCTTCAGAAATTTTTTCAAAGGTCAAATTATCAAAATGAACTTTATCCTCTTCCACCTTGACCAAATGAAAAATAAGTGGTTGTTGCTTTTCTTCCCAGGCATGAAGCAGCTTATCAAAGTGACGTATTTTAAGTAATAGTGTACCTTGAATTTCTTCAATGGTCATCAATTCATAGAAGGTGATTTCTTGCTTTCTCCCATCGATGTGTCTAAACATCCCCATCATTACACCGACCACAGGCGGACCCCAAATTTCTTCTGTAAATCCACCAAAGGCTTCACCTCTCCAATGTCCTGATATCCAATCAATATCTGTAATAGATGCTTCAGGAGACCCGACCAAAGTATCGTAACTCATGGTCATTTTATCCTGAGCAGAAACATTGTTTAGAGTAACAAAAAGGAAAAGAATCGGTAATAAATATTTCATAATAAAACTATTAGATAAAATTCTAACGGATAGATGTCCTTATTCGTTCCTGCGTAACTTCACTACACTTCTTTAGCCAAAGAAATATATACTTTAATATCATTGCCTAAATCAAACTCCTCCCCTTCTGCGTATCCATCAATCTGCTCAATAGAAATGGCTAACACTTCGGATTTAATGTAGTCTTCAAAATTACTCAATGCCTGAGCTAATGCTTCATGCTTGGTGATTTTTACAATGATTTTATCAGTGACATTAAAGCCGCTGGTCTTTCTCAAACCTTGAATTCTATTCACTAATTCTCTGGCCAATCCTTCTGCTACCAATTCATCAGAAAGAGTCATATCCAAGGCTAAGGTTATTTCCTTATCCTGCGCCACTGTCCAGCCTGGAATTTCTGCAGCGTTTATTTCAAAATCCTCTAGCGTTAGATCAAAAGATTCATCCCCTACGGTCAAAACGTAAGTTCCAGACTTTTCAATTTCAGCAATGGCATTCTGATCTAAGCCCATGATAATTCCAGAAGCAGCCTTCATGTGTGGCCCAAGTCTCTTACCGAGCGTTTTAAAGTTTGGCTTAATCTTTTTATTAATTACACCGGATGAATCTGCTAAATATTCGATCTCCTTTACATTAACCTCATGTAAAATTAAATCTGCTACTTGCTCTACATGTCCTTGATAGGTTTCATCAAGTACCGGCAAAAGAATTTTTTGTAGAGGTTGCCTTACTCTAAGCTTTTCCTTCTTTCTTAATGAAAGTACCAATGAAGAAATCCGTTGAGCATAACTCATTCGAATTTCAAGTTCATTGTCAATGTCTCCGTTATTTGCAACAGGGAAGTCGGTCAAGTGCACAGAGATTTTTTCTGAACGCTTCGTCGCTTCATTTAAGTTTTGGAACATCCAATCAGCAAAGAATGGAGAAATCGGCGCCATCATTTTAGTAACCGTTTCTAAGCAAGTATAGAGTGTTTGGTAAGCTGCAATTTTATCTGCTGTATAATCGCCTTTCCAGAATCTTCTTCTACATAGCCTTACATACCAATTACTAAGATTAGATTCAACAAACTCTTGAATTAATCTTCCAGCTTTCGTGACGTCGTAATCTGCATATCTATCATCAACTTCTTGAATTAAGGAATTTAGAAGTGAAATTATCCATTGATCAATCTCTGGCCTTTCTGCTAAACCAATTTCTTTTTCCGCAAAATGGAAACCATCAATATTTGCGTAAAGCGCAAAAAATGAATAGGTATTATAAAGTGTACCAAATAACTTTCTTCGGGTCTCTTCAATCCCTTCTAAATCAAATTTCAAGTTATCCCAAGGATTGGCATTGATCATCATGTACCATCTCGTCGCATCTGCTCCATACTTTTCTAAGGTTGTAAAAGGATCTACAACATTTCCTTTAGACTTAGACATCTTTTTCCCTTCCTTATCAAGGACAAGACCTGTCGATAATACATTTTTATAGGAAATGGAATCGTGGACCATACATGAAATCGCATGTAATGTATAAAACCATCCTCTGGTCTGATCTACCCCTTCGCTGATAAAATCTGCAGGGAAATTCTGTTTAAATTTCTCTTCATTCTCAAATGGGTAATGCCACTGTGCATAAGGCATGGAACCAGAATCAAACCAAACATCAATCAAATCTAATTCTCTTTTCATCGGTTGACCTTTGTCAGAAATCAACGTAATTTCATCCATATAAGGTCTGTGCAAATCTTCGGGCACTGATTGATTCAATCCCAATTTTTCATTGGCCTTTTCGATTTCGCTTTTCAGTTCTGCCACAGAGCCAATACACTTTTCATCGCCGTCTTCAGATCTCCAAATAGGCAGTGGAATTCCCCAAAATCTGGATCGAGATAAATTCCAGTCTTGCAAGTTTTCCAACCAGCTTTGAAATCTACCGGTACCTGTATGTGACGGCTTCCAATTGATCGTTTTATTCAACTCTGCCATTCTATCTTTTACAGAAGAGGCTTTCACAAACCAAGAATCAAGTGGGTAGTAAAGAATCGGCTTATCTGTCCTCCAGCAATGCGGATAATTATGATTATACTTTTGAACATTGAATGCCTTGTTCTCAGTCTTCAGCTTAATGGCAATATCAATATCCACATTTTTAAAATCTTCATCTTCTCTATAGTTCTTCACAAACCGATTAGAGAATTCTCCGACATTATCTTTAAACTTCCCACTTGCATCTACAAGTGTAAGTGCACCTATTCCGTGATCAACCGCTACCTTTCTATCGTCTGCACCAAAAGAAGGGGCCGTATGAACCACTCCGGTCCCATCTTCTGTTGTCACGTGGTTTCCTGTAATGACTCTATAAGCATCTGTACTACCATATAATTCTTCAATAGGATTTCCGAAATCTAGTAATGGCGTATATCTAATATCTTGCATTTGGCTTCCCGTAAATGGTTCGCTTTTCTCAAGAATTTCTGGTTGCTTCTTACCACCAAACCACTTACTTACCAAGTCTTCAGCAAGAACTACACTGACTGGTTTTTCAGTATACTGATTGTGTGTTTTAATTTTTACATACTTGATTTTCGGGCCTACAGAAAGTGCTGTATTGGATGGGAAGGTCCATGGAGTTGTAGTCCAAGCCAGAATACGCACATCCTCGCCATCAGAATCAAATAGGAAGCTTGATTTTTCATCTTTGATCACTTCAAATTGCCCGACAATGGTTGTATCACTGACCTCTTTATAACAGCCAGGAAGATTCAACTCATGTGAACTAAGACCTGTACCTGCTGCCGGTGAGTATGGCTGGACTGTATATCCTTTATACAACAATCCTTTGTCATAGAGTTTCCTCAAAAGATTCCAAACAGATTCGATGTAGTTATTTTCAAAGGTAACATAGGGATTATCTAGATCAACCCAGTATCCCATTTGGACGGTGAGGTCATCCCACATGGTTTTAAACTGCATGACCGTTTCCCGGCATTTAGCATTGTATTCTTCAATGGTAATGCTCTTCCCAATGTCCTCTTTTGTAATTCCTAGATTCTTTTCAACCTTCAGTTCAACGGGCAGACCGTGGGTATCCCATCCACCTTTTCGCTCAACTCGCTTACCTTTCATGGTCTGATACCGACAAAAAAGATCTTTAACGGTTCTTGCCATTACATGGTGTATGCCTGGTTTACCATTCGCTGAGGGTGGGCCTTCATAAAAAACGAAGGAATTTTCTTTGTCTCTCTCTTGGACGCTTTTTTCAAAAACAGCATTTTCCTCCCAAAACTTCAAGATTTCTTTATCAATTTCTGGAAGATTCAGTCCTTTAAACTCTCTGTATGATGCCATGCAACTAATATCTTGTTTGTAAGGTGGCAAAGATAAGAAAATGTGAACCTCTGAATGTGGACTTTTGCCTGCTGATTTAAACTTGGATTTATATCTTTACAAATCTTCATGATCAGAGTAAATGAATTAAAATATCAATATCCTAAGGGCCCGAAGCTCCAGTTTCCTTCATTTGAAGTGGCAGCTGGTGAGGCTTGCCTAATTCTAGGTCAATCGGGAGTAGGTAAAACAACCCTACTTCACCTACTCGCGGGCTTGATGAGAGCTAAGAGTGGAACCATTTTAATAGGCGATCAAGATTTAAGTAAAATCTCAAAAACCGCCATTGATAAGTTCAGAGGTGCTCAAATTGGGATTGTATTTCAAAAAAACCATTTCGTTGAGGCCTTGTCGGTGATGGAGAATCTGATGTTGACCCAGAAACTTTCAGGAGTTAGTAAAGATGGTGCTTTCGCAAATGCAATTTTAGAAAGACTAAATATTCAACAATACAAGAATAAGCTTACCAATCAACTAAGCGAAGGCGAAAAGCAAAGAGTATCGATTGCAAGAGCCTTAGTAAATAGACCTACCTTAATTCTTGCAGATGAACCCACCTCTGCATTGGACGATGACAATTGCAAAGCAGTCTTTGAATTATTGAAATCGCAAGCAGAAGAAATTGGAGCTGCGCTCATTATCGTGACACATGATGGACGTCTAAAGGACCTAGTAGATCAGAGAATTATTTTAAACAAAGATGAAGTGAATGTTTAAAGTAGCCTGGAAAAATATCATGCATCGTCCATTGACCCTGACATTAAATATTCTACTCCTAAGTCTTGGTGTTGGGTTGATGAGTTTTCTATTTACCATGAATGATCAACTCAAGGAGAAATTTGATAAAAATCTAGCAGACATTGATCTTGTCATCGGAGCCAAAGGAAGTCCACTTCAGATGATCCTTTGCAACATGTATCACATTGATAATCCTACGGGTAATATTTCTGTGGAAGAGGCCATGCCTTATTTACGTCCTAAGAATCCAATCATCAAACAAGCGATGCCTTTATCCTTGGGAGATAGCTACCAAGGTTATCGAATTGTAGGTACAGAGAAAGAGTTTATTGATCTTTACGATGGTGAAATCTCCGAGGGAAAGATGTTTAGCTATACCCTTGAAGCAACCATCGGTGCCACCGTAGCCAAGGAAAGTGACTTAAAGATCGGAAGTGTTTTTAAAAGCTCACACGGGTTTATTGAAGATGAAGATATGACCCATGATCATGGACAAATGAAGGTTGTAGGAATTTTAAAACCATCAGGAAGTGTCATGGATCAATTAATATTGACACCGACTTCCAGTGTTTGGGCCGCACATGATCATGTAGAAGAAGTTACTGAAGAAGCGCACGATCATGAAGGACACGATCACGAAGGACACGATCACGAAGGTCACGATCATGGTGACCATGAAGGACATGATCATGGAGCGCATGACCATAGCCATGATACACATGTTCATGACGGAGGAAGGGCAGACTTGCTAAGTCATCCAGAAAAAGAAATTACAGCCTTGTTGATAAAGTATGTCAGTCGTACAAATATTCATGCCTTAAATCTTCCTCGGTTTATCAATAATGACACAGATATGATGGCGGCCTCTCCCCCGATTGAAATAAATAGGCTTTATAGTATGATGGGTACTGGAACTAGGGCCTTACAAATCTTAGGTTTTTTAATTGCCTTGGTTTCTGGAATTAGTATTTTCATATCCTTGCTGAATAGTCTCAAGGAAAGAGCCTATGAATTATCTCTACTAAGGGTATCTGGAGCAAGTCCAACGCAACTTTTCTCATTGGTGATTTTTGAAGGGTTAATTCTTTCATTCATTGGTGCCATTTTAGGACTTATTTTTGGTCGAGTTGCGATGTACTTTATGGCGGAGAGACTAGGCGTTGCTTATGGTTATGAATTTGGTGCTGGAATCTTTGGATTGAATGATGTATATATTTTAATTGCTGCCTTAGTGTTGGGTTTTCTGGCTTCCATTATCCCTGCTTCTCGAGCTTATGGGATAGATATCCACAAGGTTTTATCAGGTAAATAATGAGATAATCCATTATTTTAATTGCTGAATCCTTCTTAAAAAATAAGTTTAAACATTTGCCGAAAGGCTAAAAAACCCATAAAAACAGGCGTTTAATGGCAGTATTGGGTAAAATTCAGCCAAAAAAGTGAAAATTATTAAAAAAAGATTCAAATTGAACCAACCCCCGCACTCATAATGGCAACGTATAAGGTGTAGAAACGAAAAAATGAAAATTGCCATTCAACATCAAACCGGCACATTGGAAACAAAAGTAAGTCAAGAACATACTGAAGAACAGAAACTGGTCAGTGGGCTTATTGCGAGAAATCGTGCCATTCAAAAAGAGGTTTACAAAAAGTATTTTGGGAAAATGCTGGGGGTAACCATGAGATATACAAGCAATCGTGAAGATGCTTATGAAATCCTTAATGATGCCTTTATGAAGGTTTTCGATTCCATTGAAAATTTCAAAGGGACAGGAAGTCTTTCAGGGTGGATTTATCGAATTGTACAATTTACAACTTATGCACATGTGCGTAAAAAGTATAAGTACAAGGTTATCAATGAAGAGGTAAAACCACATCTTATTACCGTTGACAATGATGCCATTTCAAACATGGGATTAGAGGTGATTTACGAGATGATTCAAAAATTACCTGATTCACATAGGACTGTCTTTTCGATGTTTGTTTTTGATGGATTGAAGCATCAAGAAATTGCCGATCAATTAGGAATTACTCGGGGAACATCTAAGTGGTACTTAGCTAAAGCTAGAATTCGTTTGCAAGAACTTTTAAAGAATTATTGATATGAACAATCGCTATAATAAATCGTTCGAAGAAAATTTAAGGAGAAGGATAGAACAGGAGGAATTGGGTTTTGATGAGAAGGCCTGGGAGATGATGGAAACTAAACTTGATCATGCACCAATTCCGTGGTTTAAATCCAAGGGCTTCATCATAGCATCATCTGTTGTAGGTCTCTTTTTCTTCGCTGGATTAAGTTGGACTCTTTTCTTCGCCGACAATGACGTAAAATCTTCCAAACCAGAAAGGGTAGTTTCTGGAGTTTATGCCGATGAAAAAGAAGGTATAAAAACGGAGGCTATTGATTTAAATGTAGAGACAGAGGTTGTGGAGCAGCAGATTTCTGAGGAAGATCCATCAATTATGGAATTAAATGAAGTGGAGCAAGAAGAAGTTGCAAAAGGTAATATTTCTAGTCAAACTTTGACTTCAGTTTACGAAGAATTTGGACAAGAGAAAACAAAGAATTTAGGAAAAGTAAGCACTGATAAACTTCTTAATAATGCTCACACGAGCGATGAATTTGTCTTTAATAAAAAGAAGGTTTTAATTGTTGAAAGTGAAGATGAGTCTTTTACTAATACAAAAATTTACGACAAGGTAAATGTGGGTGGAATTCTGAATGATAGAAAAAAGAAAAAGGCAGCTAAAAAAATTGGCATTATTGATGAAAAGAAAAATTACATCAAGAACTTTTCTATGCTACCGATGAAGTCTTCAAAAATTGAAGATAGAGAATGGATGGTTGACGAACCAGAAATGGTTGCTATTGAAGACCACATTGATGTTCCGAAACATTTAATCAATCTAACCTTTGGTGGAGGAATGGCTAATTTAAAAATAGATGACCCAACTCATGGAGATCTAAAGCCATTAAGTGCCTTCAATCGAGAACACTATTTTTCACTTTCTTACTTACGTAAAGCTTTTAATAATTTTGGCATAGAAGTAGGCCTCCAAGCCGAATTGTTTCAGTTTAGAATGACTAAATCCCTTGAAGCAGGCACATTTAATCTTGAGCAAGATTATCATTTAATGGAAAGGGTAAGTGATGATAATATTCAAATTGAACCTTTTGTAAATGTGCATTTTTTCCAGAGAATAAACAGAAGATTAGATTTAGATATCTATGCTGGATTTTATGCCATGAACTTACCATCAAGCATTGAAAGAAGAGGTTACTCAAGCAGCAGTACCGGCAAAGTTGAAGATACTTGGTTACTTTCACAAAGATTTTATTATGGAGGTGGCGGTCGAGTAAAGGTCGGTGCTAATTTCAATATTCTCACTTCGAAAATTAATACCGTAGGATTGGGAATAGCATACACTCATAACATATATGGAACTCCACAAGGAACCTATGCCCTGTTTCAAAGTGCGGACAACTCCCTGGCAGGTGGAAATTACATAGCAAATGGCAATGGATTTAAAATTCAATTGACTTATGGGTTTGGCTTAGATAAGGATAGACTCGAATTGCGATATATGGATAAGGAAAAAGTTTTCGGCGAGAAAAACTACTTTTTAAGTTTTCACTATGGCATGCGAACAAGCAGTCCGAATACTATTCTTAATGATTGTATCACTGGAGATTGTGTGAGGTATTTCAGTAAGCCTAATGAATATATAGATTTCACATTGGGGCATTATATTTCTGATAAATGGGCTTTAGGAATTGGTTTGGGATTTCAGAACATGCGGCATTTTGTACCTTTTGATATGGAGCACGAGTTATATTACGACCTACAGGTTATAAATGTGCCATTATTTGCTCAGTATGACTTTTATACTAAAAATAAGCTAAATCTATATACACAGTTTGGGCCTTCCTTTGATTTTAAAGTTGGAAACAACTTTGGTTATTTCGTGAATGAGTCTTATCTCCCACGAGTGGCAGAAGAAGATAAGTTACAATTGAACATGCGAGCAGGCTTTGGATTAGATTTTAAAATAGCGAAAGGACTATCCATTGGTGCTGATATTAAAGGTCAATATGCCTTTGATGATGTTTTTGTGTTTGAAAAAGAGGTAGCATATAACGATGAAAGAATTTTAAAACTTGCCATAAGGAATACCTACTTTATGGGAGGCTTAAACTTAAAATATCTATTTACAAATTAACTTAAGGCACATCAGTTCCAACTGAACTGGTCCATAACTCAAACCATTGCTGGTCCGTCAATTTGATCTTAAGTGCGTCAACACCAGCTTTTAAACGTGTAAGTTTTGTAGTACCTAAAATTGGCAATAAACCCGCTGGGTGTTTCAATAGAAAAGCGAGGAGTATCTGATCAATGGTAACCTCGAGCTCCTCGGCCATTGTTTGAACCTTACTTATAACTTCAGGGTGATTTTTGGCCTGTGCATCATTAAAGAGTTGTCCTCCAGCTAAGGGTGACCAGATCATCGGGGGTGACTTTAACTCTAAGGCCTGATCAAAAGTTCCATCTAAAAATGGATCAAGATGTAATAAAGAAGCTTCCACCTGATTGGTTACTAATGGGAAATAGCTATTAAGCATCGCATACTGACTATGCGTAAAATTACTAGCACCAAAATGTAACACCTTACCATCTGCCTTTAGACTCGTAAAAGCCTCAGCCATTTCACTTGGATCCATCAATGGAGAGGGTCTATGAATCAACAAAACATCAAGGTACTCCGTATTTAGATATTTAAGAGATTGTTCCGCCTGAGCAAGGATATAAGACTTAGAGTTTTTGTAATGCTTTATGTAATCTTCTGGATGTTTTTCAGATAAAAGTCTGATTCCGCATTTCGATATTATTTGAATTTTGTCTCGTTCAATTCCAGATTGTTTAAAGGCTCTTCCAAACCTCTCTTCTTCTTCATAATCACCATAGATGTCTGCATGATCAAAGGCTGTAATTCCCAGATCAAAGGTTCCTTTAATTAATTCAGACAAATCAGAGATACTGAACCCAGCACCCCATTGTCCATATTTCATGGCACCAGCTATCAACCGAGATTTTATTACCGAGGTAATCATAAGATTCCGAATTTTTTAAGAATTAAAGTCATTCCAAAGTAAAGAAGAATGGTTGAGATTATAGCGACCAAAAGAGATGGATAAAAATTTAATCCTCTTTTTAATAATTGGCTTAAAAGTATAAATAAAGCCAAGGAAGGAATAACCAACCAAAATATACCCATGGACAAATCTGATACTTTTTCAATGTCTTTGGTTTCTTCGTATAAAAATATGAATGCGATAATTGATATAAATGGAAGTGAAGCTAGAATGGCCCCCCACAAACTTGATCGCTTAGAAACTTCAGAAATGAAATAGATTAAAAGTGCAGAGCCGAATATTTTTATGATGGTGTACATGCGAAAAATAGTCTTATTTAAGAAATATAAGTCCTCAACTGTTTTTCCAAAATCTAAAAAAAAAGAAGATCGATAAAGAACACGTATTCAGTTACTTACATAATTATAAAAAAATATTGTCACCCAATTTACCTACCTGACTTGCTTTTAATTTAAAACCGATATAATTTTGAAATTGAATGAACGCAGATATTTCATACAATATTAATCTTTCTTCGGTATCATCCAACATGGTATCCAATCATTCCATCAATCTTAACATGTGTTGTTGCACTTGTCCAGTTATGTGTTGTTGCACATTGGGGTTGATGCTATAAACTAAATTATCTAAACATTAATTATTTAAGCTGAAGCCCAAAGGGCTTGGCTAATTCAGTTGTAGTCCTTGGTGTTTCAAAAAAAAAACAACAAATGAGTACTACAAATTATCACTTCGACACTTTACAACTGCATGCGGGTCATGAAATTGATAACACCAATAGTCGAGCAGTCCCTATCTATCAAACTACTTCTTTTCTATTCAACGATTCAGAGCATGCGTCTAACCTATTCGGGTTAAAGGAATTTGGAAACATATACACGAGGATCATGAATCCAACCACCGATGTTTTCGAAAAAAGGATTGCTGCTTTAGAGGGAGGAACAAATGCAGTTGCCGTCGCCTCAGGAATGGCTGCACAATTTATTGCCTTGAATAATATTCTTCAAAATGGAGATAACTTCGTATCGTCTTCTTATTTATACGGCGGATCTTTCAACCAGTTCAAAGTAAATTTCAAAAAACTAGGTGTGGAAGCAAGGTTTGCGGATGGCAACGATCCACAGAGTTTCGAAGCTTTGATTGATGAAAAAACAAAAGCCATTTATTTTGAATCCATTGGCAATCCAAGATTTGCTGTTCCTGATTTTAAAGCCTTAATAGCCCTAGGCAAGAAATATGATATCCCAGTTGTTGTAGATAATACCTTTGGTGCAGCAGGTTACATTGCTAGGCCTATTGATTGGGGGGCAAATGTTGTGGTCCAATCAGCAACCAAGTGGATTGGTGGACATGGTACGAGCATTGGAGGAGTTATTGTTGATGGTGGAAACTATAATTGGGGTAACGGAAAATTTCCTCAATTCTCAGAGCCATCAGAAGGATACCATGGACTGAATTTCTGGGAAGTATTTGGCGAAGGAAATCCGATTGGTCTTCCAAACGTAGCCTTTGGAATTAAGGCAAGAGTTGAAGGACTGAGAGATTTTGGTCCTGCCATAAGCCCTTTCAATAGTTTTCTACTCATCCAAGGATTGGAAACTTTATCATTAAGAGTTCAACGCACCGTGGACAATGCCTTGGCTGTAGCTCAATGGTTAGAAAAACAAGAAGAAGTAATATGGGTGAATTATCCAGGCTTAGAAAGCAATCCAGAGCATTCACTTGCCAAAGAATATTTAAACCATGGATTTGGTGGAGTTCTGAGTTTTAAGGTAAAAGGTGGAAAAGAACAGGCTGACTTACTGGTTAATTCCGTAAAGTTAATCTCCCACTTAGCAAATGTCGGTGATTCAAAAACATTAATCATTCATCCATCTTCCACAACTCATGATCAATTGACCATTGATGAACAAAAAAGATCTGGTGTCGAACCAGGATTATTACGTCTCTCAGTGGGCATAGAATATATTGATGACATTATAGGGGATTTAAATTATGCATTAGAAACTAGTAAAAAGGAATTAATAGCTAAGGCATAATTTTTAAAAATTTGAAGGATGATCCTATAAAACTATAGGATCATCCTCTTCAAAAAATCCTCCTATGAAGTATTACAATATTAATGAAAGATTTCAACTAGAAAATGGAGAATCTTTATCCAATGTTAGAATCGCTTATCACACCTTTGGATCATTGAATCATGATAAAAGTAACGTTATCTGGGTATGTCATGCCCTTACCGCTGATAGTGATGTTGTCAATTGGTGGGAAGAACTCTTTAAGACAAATAAGGCATTTGACAAAACAGAAAATTTTATTGTCTGTGCAAATATTTTAGGATCACATTATGGTAGTACAAATCCATTAAGCACGAATCCAAAAACAGGAAAACCATATTTTAAAACTTTTCCAAAGTTCACCATCAGGGATATATCCAACCTACATATCAAACTAGCCAATCATTTAAAATTAGAGAATATAAAAATTCTTGTAGGCGGATCAATTGGTGGGCAACAAGCATTGGAGTGGTCGATCATGGAGCCGAGTAGAATTAAGAACTTAGTCTTAATTGCTACGAATGCTTTGCACTCTGCTTGGGGAATTGCATTTAATGAAACTCAAAGATCTGCCATTGAAGGAGATGATAGTTGGAAAAAAGATGGACCGAATGCAGGCATAAATGGTATGAAAGTCGCTAGGGCTGTTGCGCTCTTATCCTATAGAAATTATAAAAGATACAACGAAACTCAGTCCGATTCCTTACAAATAAATTTTCCGACAAAGGCTGGGAATTATCAAAAATACCAAGGCGATAAGTTAGCCAAAAGATTCAATGCATATTCGTATTGGTACCTTAGCAAAGCAATGGATAGTCATAACGTTGGTCGAAATAGAAATGGTATTCCAGAAGCTCTGGGAAAAATAAAAGCAAACACACTTATTCTATCTATGAAAAATGATTTACTGTTCCCTGAAGTTGAACAAAAGACATTGGAAAAGTATATTCCAAATTCAAAGCAAGTTACGGTACAAACAGATTATGGCCATGATGGTTTCCTGATTGAAACCAAGCAGATAGATAAGCTCATTAATGAACACCTTAAAATAAAGCAGGATAAACCTACTCTGAGAGCTCAGAGCTGCTAAAACTTTAGTTTGTAAAAAACCCTTTAATCTTATTGGTGACGTTGGAAAACAGTTGAATCTGCTTGTACTTCTTTTCAAATTTAGGAGCTAGTAGAACCAGCTGTTGCAAATTTTTATCTGATAGCAAGGACAGCCCCGTCATCATTTGATCAGCCGGCTCCATCTTTCCTATCCAACCTTCGACGTTTCCTAAAATCTTCTGAATAGAATCGGTATTTAGATCTTTGTACTTATTGATGAATTTTAAGCCTTTTCGAGGATCAACATAATCCAAGCTCTGGTTCATCATCTGTATTAAGCTGGAGCTTAAGGCATCAAGTTGTGCTCGAGGATCTTCCTCCAATAGAAGTGCCTGACTTAAGGCTGTGTTATGCTCCGTTAATATTTTTTTCTGTTGAATTGAAGCACAACCCATCAAGCAACTCGCCAATAATATTAGGCTGAGAATTCTCATTTTAGTTATCAAGTGAAAACTCTATCATCGCACTTGAATCCATATCAGATTCGAGAATTATTTCATCTCTCTTAGAGCCAATCCTATATTTTAATGCCACAGTATTCGGAGATACAACACCTACGTTTTCCGCGTGGATTACAAGGTAGTTTACACCGGTGTCATTCAACTTCAGTTTGAGTTTTTTAGGAGCCGTTTCTAAGGATAAATCCTTGAAGACCCAATCACCGTTAAAGTTGATAGAAACAATGTCGTTATCCTTCATCTTGTGATCGTACAATTCGATTTCCAAAAGATTGGTTTCTGCTTTAATTACCTCAGAGTTTTCTATGATCTTTCTATCCGCTAATTCTACTGGCAATTGATTGATTACTTCCGTTTCACTGATAATGTAATCTTGTTCGATGATCTTCATCGGATAGATAACCTGGAAAAAGTGTGGTGTTTCTAAATATAGGGGGAAGGTTTCATTTTGCTGTTGAAGAATTAAATTCATCTCGTTCACAAAACCATTTCCATATCTATTATTCTTATTGATAATATTACTGTTGTGATAGTAGTAATATTTTCCATATAATTTATACTCCTTCGGTACAGTCCCTACCATAAACATTCTACCAGCTTCTAAAACCTCTTTTACTTTTTCTTCTATGGTTACGTACTTGTACGTTCTTTTTCCTTTGGCCTTAGATTCATCTTCTATGATTTCTAGAAATTCGCTGTAAGATCTTTCAAGCCCACCCATTAGGATGTTCATTTTTGATTCATCTTTTTCGCGAAGAGCATCAAGTATATATCGAGTATCTTTCTGAATATTTGCGAAAGCGGTATTCATTCTATTAAAGTTAGAAGAAGATAAATTGCTTCTTGCATCTTTTACAAATGGAGATATCGCCAATTCAAATTGCTTCTGTGTTGAGTAGAAGTTTTTATATAAGGTTACGGCATTATCCAACAGCTCGTATACTCCGTATAGTTGTTCTCTTTCTGTGAGGTCATGTTCATCAATGTATTTTTCAACATCAAATCGAATCTGATTTACTTCTCTGCATATCTGAAAAATACCATCAGCTTGTGACTTCAATTTATCCTTTAATGCTTCTGGTAAATTTGAATTTGCGGAAGCGAGTTTAGTGTACATTTTTTCAGGGCTAACTTCATAAAACCACTGATCAGGATCTTCAAAAATATTCTTAGGTAGATCATTGTTTGAATAGAAATTAATCTGATACCCTTCAAGGTCTACGTACTTGTTGATGTCCTGATTATTGTTCTCTAATAACCTGTGAACGATAAGCATTCCATGAATGGATTCATTAAAATAGCCAATGTATTGGTTGATGGCTTTGGTTTCCTCTGCGCTTAGTGAGATTGCAGGATCATTATTGACCGGAGTTTGGGGCACAAGTAGGAGCCATAAGGCTATTAAAAATTGCATGAGTGTGTTTGATTAGGTCTATTATTAATTGCTACACAAATTTGGAAAAATCATCTCGTTGTTTCGCCTTTTTAGCTAAATAATCTAAGTCTTCGTCTTTTTCTACCCATTCTTCCGAAAAACCGCAGTTTATACAGAGAAAACGAGAGATCATGATTTTTTTCCACGGTGTAACTTTCGTAAAGTTATGATGTTCTGTTAATGGTAGTTTGCCTTGAATGACTCTAATGTCTTCACCTCCGCATTTTGAACAATTATTTCCGTTTTTCATAAGTAAATCAATTATTATCGGCCTTATCTACCCATATGCACCAATAAAATTGAAATATCTGATGGTGATATTCCACTGATTCTACTTGCCTGGCCGATGGTCCGAGGTCGTAATTCGGTTAATTTTTCAATGGCTTCGGAAGAAAGTGCTGTCAAACTAGCATATTCAAATTCTTGATTCAATTTCAAATCTTCCAAGCGATTCATTTTCTGCGCCATTTCTTTTTCCTTTTCAATGTATCCTCTATACTTCATTGAATTTTCTGCAGTTTCAAGAGTTTCTTCTCGATATTCTTGTAATTGCGCTTGCGCAAATGATAGTTCGCCTTTCAACGCCTCAATCCCTACCCTAGGTCTCATTAGGATTGACTTAAGCTTAACCTTCTGATTTATGGGTGCAGAATCTATGCTTTCCAAAAATGGATTTATTTCATCTGGAGCCACGCTTTGCTTTTCAAAATATTTTTCGATCTCATGGATGTCCTGATTTTTCTTTTCGATTCGATCCATGCGTTCTTCCAAACCTAACATTCCGATTTTTGATACTAAAGGAGTCAATCGAAGGTCCGCTGTATCCTGCCTTAGTAGAATTCTGAATTCGGCTCTTGAGGTAAACATTCTGTATGGTTCTTTCGTCCCTTTATTTATCAAGTCATCCACTAGAACACCGATGTAAGCTTCTGATCTTTTTAGCACAAATTCTTCTTCATCCTTCACCATTCTTGCGGCATTAATCCCTGCCATTAAGCCTTGAGCTCCAGCTTCCTCATAACCCGTTGTTCCGTTAATCTGACCCGCAAAAAATAGTCCTCGGATCAGCTTAGTTTCTAGGGATGCCTTTAATTGAGTAGGTTGGAAAAAATCGTATTCGATGGCATAGCCTGGACGGAACATTTTCATGTTTTCAAAGCCCTGTACTTTCCGTAATGCCTTGTATTGAACATCTTCTGGCAAAGAAGAAGAAAAACCGTTGACGTAAATCTCACAAGTATCCCATCCTTCCGGCTCTACAAAAAGTTGATGTCTATCTCGTTCGGCAAACCGATTAATTTTATCTTCTATGGAAGGGCAGTATCGAGGTCCAAGACCTTTTATCCTTCCATTAAACATCGGTGATTTATGGAAACCTTCTTTTAGGGTGTCATGAACAGTTGGATTGGTATAGCTGATATGACACGGCAGTTGTTTTTTTAGATTGGGTGTATCTGAGAAAGAGAATCTGGCAGGATTTTCATCTCCTGGTTGAAGCTCCATTCTTTCATAGTCAAGGGTCCGACCATCTACTCTTGGCGGAGTACCCGTTTTCATTCTCCCGGACTCAAACCCTAAAGAGACTAATTGCTCGGTAATTCCAGTCGCTGCTTTCTCACCGGCTCTCCCTCCACCAAATCTTTTTTCTCCGATATGAATCAAGCCATTAAGAAATGTTCCATTGGTAAGCACAACAGACTTTGCTTTTATTTCTAGACCAATGCTCGTCTTTATTCCGCAACAAACCTTATCCTTGATGACGAGTCCTTTGACCATCTCTTGCCAAAAATCTACATTGGGATTTTCTTCAAGCATCTTTCGCCACTTGGCAGCGAACATCATTCGATCACTCTGGGCTCGTGGGCTCCACATAGCAGGTCCCTTAGATTTATTCAACATCCTGAATTGCACGCGGGTGTGATCGGTAACAATACCTGTATACCCTCCGAGTGCATCGATTTCGCGTACTATTTGACCTTTGGCTACACCACCGATGGCTGGATTACAACTCATCTGCGCAATGGTATTCATATTCATGGTGGCCAGAAGTACCTTTGCACCCATATTAGCTGCACCTACAGCGGCCTCGCAGCCTGCATGGCCAGCACCAACAACAATCACATCATATTCAGGGAACATCATTTAATTTTGTGCAAAATTATTCCATATTTCTGTAAAAAACTGGAGTTTATTAATAAAGTATACAAGAGATTTACTTTGTTAAAAACTTAATGGCAGAATCAAGGTCATTTAATGATTTACAATTGTGCGGGAGAGCATTGCCAGCACTCATAACTTTAAAACCAGAAAATAAGAAGGTACAGGGTTCTATGGTTTTACAAAGGAATTCTAAATAAGCATCAAATGACAGTTTATCAGAATCCTCATTGATGATTGTATAAATATAATCCGGCTTGAAAATCTGGTAAGCGTCCAATACATCTTTCAAGCTTAAATCAAAACCGGCTAGGAGGGTATTTATGCCTTTTGACCGAAGAAGGTAGATTAAAAACTCAATGCTTAATTGCTGTTTTTCGTTTTCGGGCAAATACAATAAAACTTTTCTTGCATCCTTATCAACTGGTGGCAACTTATCTATTTCAATGATGGTTTTCTGCTTCAGTATTTCAGTGATGAAACTCTCGTGAACACCTTTTATGATATTTGTAACCCACAAGGTTGATAACTTTTCAAGAAAAGGATTTATAATTAAATCCATGGTTTTTTCATATCCAATAGAATCAATGTATTTATCTAAGATTAAAGATATACTGGTTCCATCTAGATTTACTAATGCAAGTGAGAGCGCATCTAGTTGATTGTCCACTTGACTATCAACATTTGACAACTTGGCAACCTTGGTTTGTATTTGGGCGTCTTCTAGGCTTGAAATTTTAGATATTTTGTAGCCGTTTTTATTGAGGAAGGAAATATTCAGCAATTTTTTAAGCTGTTCTTCCGAGTAGTATCTGATATTCGTTTCTGTACGCTTTGGAGTAATTATCTTATACCTTTTCTCCCATATTCTAAGAGTATGGGCCTTTATGCCCGTAATTTCCTCGATATCTTTTATTGAATAAATGACCATTATCCTCGACCTTCATTAGAATTTTGACGTACAAATTTGAAAATACCTCTTTTTTCAACACTTTTTAAACTTTCAACTGTTAATAGCAAATAAGCTATAGATATGAAAATTGGTATTGTGTGTTATCCTACCTATGGTGGTAGTGGAGTTTTAGCAACGGAACTCGGGATTGCTTTAGCCAACAGAGGTCATCAGATACATTTTATTACCTACAAACGACCGGCAAGACTCTTTGAATTTCACAAAAATATTTACTTCCATGAAGTAAATTCCTCTGAATATCCTCTCTTTGAATACGCCCCTTATGAAACTGCCTTGGCGAGTAGGATGGTAGATATAGCCATTCATGAAAATCTTGACTTATTACATGTTCATTATGCCATCCCACATGCAGCAGCTGCATATATGGCTAAAAGCATTTTAAAGAAAAAGAACATTTATATACCGGTGGTAACAACCTTACACGGAACAGATATATCCTTGGTCGGTTTAGATAGTGCATATGCACCTGTAGTTGAATTCAGCATCAATGAATCAGATGTGGTAACATCTGTATCACAATCCTTGAAGGAGCAAACCATGGGGTATTTTGATACCATTGGAGACATTGATGTGATTTATAATTTTATTGATCACTCAAAATTTACTCGCAAAGAAGATAAAGAATTTAAGCAATCAATAGCTCCAAATGGAGAGTTCATATTATCTCATACTTCGAACTTTCGAAAAATCAAAAGGGTCGATGACGCCATTCGAGTCTTTGAAGAAATTTATAGGAAGGTACCGTGTAAACTATTATTGATAGGTGATGGACCAGAAAGACCAAGTCTCGAAGCTTTGTCTAGACAAATAGGTCTTCATAAGGAAATCATATTTTTAGGAAAGCAAGATGCTGTAGAGCGCATACTATCAATTAGCGATTTATTTATACTTCCTTCAGAGTTGGAAAGTTTTGGTCTTTCAGCCCTTGAAGCAATGGCTGTTGAAGTTCCTGTGATTTCAAGTAACATCGGTGGAATTCCTGAAGTTAACATTCACGGTGAGACAGGATTTTTAAGTGAGGTAGGTGACTTTAAGGATATGGCTAAGAATGCATTAAGCTTGCTTCAGGATCCTGAAAAATTTGAGAAATTTAAAAAGAATGCTTTGGCAAAAGCAAATACTTTTACGAAGGAGATTATTGTTCCTCAATATGAAAGAGTGTACGAGAAAGCTTTAAAGACGCAATTAGCGCATCAATAAAATCTTAGTCACATAAGTATCTGGAATCTCTGAGGTGTTGGTAGTGGAACTGAAAACTAAATATACACCCCCTGCTGCTTTAGAGCTATTATCAAAATGATTTCCATCCCAGATCGCTTGACCTCCGACCGCTGTAGTTTCATAAACCAACTTACCATTTAAGTCCGTAATTTTTACGTTAGCATCTTGCGCTAAACCTTTGATGGCTATCGGTCCTGTATAATCTGCATTCACTGGATTAGGGAAAGCATAAACTTCTCCTGAATGAGTCCTTGAAGCCGCAGTAGCTTCTGACCGATACGAAAGAATTCCTTTTGCTGTACCAATGTATACTTCTCCTGTTATGTCATTGAAAGCTATGTCTAAAATATCATTGTCTAAGATTGGACTGTTGTCTTCATCGAATCTTGCAATCTGTTCTTCACCATTTGGGGCTTGTACAAAAACACCGTTTTTAGTACCAAACCATTTTCTGTTTCCGCCATCAATCATAATTGAAGTAATTGATTCAGATTGAAGAAGAAAGGCAGGAATGCTATCCTGAAGAACTCTAGGTTGATTAGGCACACATTCACCATCGAAGACGGTAAAACTACATTCGAAGACCATACCTCCTTCTGTTGTTCCCAACCAGATTTCGCCATTTAGATCTTTAGCAAGAGTTTTTGCATTACCTCTTGGGAGGTCACTATTTCTTATAAACTCTTGTCGGTCATCCGATGGATCTTCTAAGCGTTCGCCTATATCATATACAAGTACTCCCCCATTGTTTCCATTCACAACCATCCAAATCAAACCTAGGTCATCAATAACGATGTCTGAAATATTACCTGAAGATTCTAGTTCAAAATTAAACCAATTTCCTCCTGCAGTGTAAACAACCAAGGCTTTGGAAGATCCAAAATTAGCCAACCATAAGTTTTGATCGCGGTCAAAAGCCATTCCAGCAATTCTGGTCCGATCTTCGTCTCCGATGGTCGGGCCTAAGCCATTTTCCGTAGTATTGAATTGATCAAATAAAACCAACTCTCCTGTCTCCCTGTTGTGTTCTAAAAGTCCTGACCAGTAGGTCCCGCAATAGACCTTATCCTGTGTTGGGTGTGCGATGATTTTAAAAAAGCTGCTGATATTTACTTGAGAAATTAATGAACTGTTCAATTGATTGACAAAGGACCATTCATTGTCTTCGTTTTCGTAAAATCCATCTTTATTGAAAGAGGCTACAAAGTTGTCATTCACACCACCGGTTGCAACATGAACAACATTATTTTTGACATCGATCTCACTTACACTCGAACTAAAGGGACCATCAAATTCTAAGGATTCACATCCGGAGGTTGGAGAATTTTTGACTCGAATTCCTCGCCACTCATCAGCAATCCAAATCCGTCCTTCTGAATCTTGCACTGCTCCATTCGATACTCCAGGGCAATCGTCATCTTTGGCTATTTCTTGATCATTAGCATCATAGAAAATTACTTCGGATTGACCATTTTCATGTCTCAATGTAAGCATCCAACCATCATCAAAACTTGAGGCATCTGCTGCTAAAAGATTAGAATCGTCATAAGAATAAATAGAAGAAAAATTTGCGCCAGCGTCATTAGAAACATAAATTTCATTGTCTGCATTTACTATTATTTTTCCATTAATATTTTCGACAATTAAAGATTCATATAAAGGTCCAATGCCAAAAGTTTCATCAATCAACAACCAATCTCCGAAGAAATTTTCATTGAGATTAGAATTTAAATCGAAGTAGTAGCATCCAGTTTCTGTAGAGGCAAAGATCTTAGAGTCTATGGATGAAATTCCATAAACAATCTCAGAAGTAAAAGTATTAAAACCAAATTCTCTGCGCTCTAGATCGTATTGAAGGATTCCAAATCCTGTCGCTAGGTAAAGAAAGTTGCCATCTTCTGTGATGTGAAGATCATTGATCCTTTTACTCCCTTGTATGGTCGTATTCCTGAAAATATCAAAAATACTAAAAGTAGATTCTGGGGTAAATAAGTCAATCTTACTGTTCTCATAAGCAATCACCAATTGATCATGTATTTCGTCGTAGGCAATTTTATCAATGCCGACATCACTTAGACCTTCTACTTTTGAATAAGATGTTGGGTTAAAGATATCTTCTTCATCGAGGACCATGATTTTAGAATCGGTCGCAACGAAAATTTTAGAATTGCCGACGGCGATTTCTTGACCATAGTTAGCTGGTAAGTGAGCTTTCCATTCTCCTAATTTTAAATCTGTCTGCGCACTTGCAGTGATTAAAGAAAAGGTCAAAATTAAGGTCAATAAAACTATACGCATGGGCTATTGGTAGATTCTTCTTTATAAACGAAGATGTAAGCTTTTTATTGATAAAGTGTTGTATTTTCAAGATAATCAAAGACAGCGTCGGGGACAAGATATCGTACATTCCGCTTGTTTTTAATTTCTTTACGAATATAGCTGGCCGAAATGTTCATTTGAGGTGCTTCGAGAATGGTAATTCTTGGGTGATCTTGTAACTCTCCTAAATCATAGGCAGGTCGTTGGTATACATAGATATCGTGGTTTTTTAGAATTACTTCGTAATTTTTCCATTTGTGAAATGATCCTAAATTATCTCCTCCCATAATTAAGACAAATTCTTTATTCGGATGTTTTTCTTTGAGGTGCGTTAGTGTGTCAATCGTATATGAGGGTTTCGGTAGATCAAATTCTACATTAGAGGCTCTGATTTTGAAATTGTCTCCGATGGCCAATGATACTAAGTGAAGTCGATCACTATCACGTGCTAAGGATTTTTTGTCTTTAAATGGATTCTGAGGAGTAACAATCATCCAAAGTTCATCTAAACTTGTGTGCTCAACCATATAATTAGCAATAATCATATGCCCTACATGCACTGGATTAAAAGAACCGAAAAACAACCCGACTTTCATACTTGTTTAATTAATGCCCACGCATCACTGGCATAATAAGCATCAGAAGGTTTTCATTTTCTTCTTGCTCTGCGGGTAGAATGATTCCCGCCTTGTTAGGATTGGACATTTCAATCTTTATAGAATCTGCTTGAAGTACACCTAACATTTCAATTAGAAACTTTGCATTAAAACCTATCTGCATACTTTCTCCACTGTATTCACAATGTATGTCTTCATTTGCTTCATTAGAGAAGTCTAAATCTTTCGCAGAAATATTCAAATTATCAGATCCAAGATTAAGCACAACTTGATTTGTTGTTTTATTGGCGTAGATAGCAATCCTTTTCAGGGATGACAAGAAGTCTCCTCTGTTGATTGATAGTACATTATTATTGTCAACCGGAATTACTGCATTGTAATCTGGATACTTTGCATCAATCAATCGGATAACGTAGGACGTATCTTCATAATCGATAAAGATGTTCTTCTGATTATAAGATATGGTGGCTTTATTATTCGCTGGAAGTGCGTTTCTAAGGAGTTGGAGACCTTTCTTAGGAACGATGATCATACTCGACTCTTCAGAATTAATTCCACCGATGCTGAATTTTACCAATTTATGAGCATCCGTTGCCACAAATATGATCTTATTGTAATCGATTTGCATAAGCACACCTGTCATGGCAATCCTTAATTCATCGTTACTCGTTGCAAATAGGGTATGGCTCAATGCGTTATTTAAGCTATCCGCATCAATCTCGAATTCATTTACATTATCTCTTTCTGGTAATTTTGGAAAATCTTCAGGTTTATCTCCTGACAATTTATACTCTCCAAATTTTGAGATGATTGTCACACCAAAAGTATCCTCATCCACAGATATTGTAATTGGATGATCTGGTAAGCTTTTGATCGTATTTAGCAGGATGGTTGCCGGTATGGCTACTGAAAAATTAGAATCTGCAAGAACAGAAATCTTTGAGATTATTGTAGACTCAAGATTTGTTGATCTTATGGTCAGATTATTCTTCTTAATATCGAACAAAAAGTCCTCTAATATCGGTAATACTGGATTGGAACTAACCGCACCATGTGCTACTTGTAATTTCTTTAATAATTCGGCGGAAGAGACTTCAAATTTCATTGCTTCGGAATTAGTCCGCAATATCTTAAAAATTAAGCAAAAGTCATGATTCTCATCCATTTGAAGCCGCCACAAGCTGATATTCTTGTACTATTTAGGTAAGATGAATACATTATGAACCACTGGTAGACTAAAAAGGGATGAAATCCTTAGAATCTCTATCTATTGATTGGATTTGCGTTTATTTGCACAAATATTAGGTTCTAGTGATAGACAGAGTAAACGGTCCAAGAATACAGACGATTGGAAAAGCCAATTTTCCAGAGCATACCAAGCAAAGTTTGGCTAATGGAATAGACCTATTTATGATACCTGGGGGTACTCAAAGTGTTTTCAAGCTAGAGTTTGTCTGTTTTGGTGGTCGGCGATTTGAGTCGAAGCCTGGGGTGTCAAGGCTCTGTGCTTCCTTAATTAAGGAGGGAATTCCTGAAAAAAATTCAGAAGAACTATCGGAGCATTGGGATTATTATGGAGCAATCGTGAATTCTTTCAGCGATTTAGATATTTCAGGTGTAAGTTTAACCGGACTTAACGCTCATGCGCCCAAATTGATCAAAACCTGGTGTAAAATGATTGATAGTCCAAGTTTTGAGTCTTCTGAATTGGATCATCGAAAGAAAAATTTTGCAGATAAATTAGGTCGAGAATTATCGAAAAATGAAGTGTTGGCCTACCGAAATTTAACGGAGCTTATTTATGGTTCCGATCATTTTTATGGTTACAATACGATACCTGAAGACTATTTACAAGTGGAACAATCAGATATCATTGAGCATTACAAACGATTCTGGGGGACTAATAAATCTTTTGCTATTCTGAGTGGCCAAATTACACCTGAATTAAAGAAGGAGGTGATTTCTGCGCTTTCGCAAATAGAAAAGAAATCAGAAGAATACGTTGATCATCCAATGTTAAATCCCTTGGATTTTAGAAAGCCGGGTCGATTTGATTTTCCTTCAGAGAATAAGTTACAGGCGGCCATTAAATTGGCGCATTCGACGATATCAAGGCAAGATGCTGATTATCCTGCTTTTTACTTTTTAGTTGAAGTTTTCGGTGGATATTTTGGGTCGAGATTGATGAAAAACTTACGAGAAGAAAAAGGTCTCTGTTACAATATATATGCAAGCATAGAACGATTAAAGTTTAGCACCTATCTGTACATCAGTGCAGAAGTGGATGGTTCGAAAATTGACATGGCTTTAACGGAGATAAAAACGGAGATTGAGCGGCTTCAAACTGAGTTAATTGAGGAGGAAGAAATGGAAATGGTACGCAACTATATTAAAGGAGTTTTAATGGCTGGATTAGATGGACCATTCAGATCTTCACAAATGATTAAGTCCTACCTTTCTCATGAATTGCATTTTGACTATTTTAGCGGTTTCATTGATGAAATTGAGCGGGTTTCTGCTAAAAAGTTAATGAAAATGGCCCAAAAATACTTGGATTGGTCACAATTGACCAAAGTTATCGTTGGTCCTTAAGGAGTATCCCCCGAACATCCCATACTTCAACCCGATGAAATCATCTGTTTGAGTATGCGATACACAGAATGTAATGTATACTTAGGAATAGTATTTGCATTATTGATTATTACCGACAGATTAATTTAAATCAAATCTCTATGAGATTCTTTCAGTTTTTTCAGCAAGAGTTGGCCGTTGACCTAGGAACAGCGAATACGTTGATTATCCAGGATGGTGTAGTTGTGGTTGATGAACCATCAATTGTGGCCATAAATCGTCTCACGAAGGAGACCATTGCCGTAGGTATGAAGGCTATGATGATGCATGAAAAAACGCATGAAAATATAAAGACAATCCGTCCATTAAAGGATGGAGTAATTGCAGATTTCCAAGCCGCTGAATCATTGATTCAAGGATTGTTAAATATGATCGCTGAGAAGAAGAAATTTTTCACACATCTCAAGATGGTTATTTGCATTCCTTCGGGAATTACCGAAGTTGAAAAGCGTGCAGTTTTTGACAGTGCTGATCACATTGATTCTAAGGAAACCTATTTAATCCATGAGCCTATGGCAGCAGCCTTGGGTATAGGCCTTGATGTAGAAGCACCAGAGGGAACCATGATTATTGATATAGGTGGTGGAACGACGGAAATTGCCGTGATTGCACTATCAGGAATAGTCACAGACCAATCAATCCGTACAGCAGGTGATGAATTCACAGATGATATCATAGATTACATGCGAAGAAAGCATAATCTTTTAATTGGTGAGAGAACGGCAGAGAACATTAAAATTAATGTGGGTGCTGCAATCGAGGATTTAGAAACACCTCCGGAGAAAATTGCCATCAATGGAAGAGATTTATTGACTGGAATCCCAAAGCAGGTTTATACGAATCACTTTGAGGTTGCAGAATCATTAGATAAATCTATCGCTAAGATAGAGGATGCTGTTCTTAAGGCCTTAGAGGATACGCCTCCCGAACTTGCCAGTGATATTTACCGTAACGGTATTTGGTTAACAGGTGGTGGAGCTTTGCTTAGAGGATTGGATGTAAGACTTTCAAGAAAAACTAAGCTAAATGTCAATGTCGCAGAAGATCCATTAAAGGCCGTTGTGAGGGGAACAAGCCTAGCTTTAAAAAATACTCATAAATATACCTTTCTTATTGAGCGTCAAGTATTATAACTTAGCACGCCTATGCGAAATCTACTTTTATTAATTGCGAAATATGGGAGCACCATAACACTGCTTTTTCTAGAAGTTATCTGTTTCTATATAATTATAAATTATAACCAGAGTCAGAAAGAGATCTGGGGACATTCTGCGGGACTATTTAGTGGCTACGTAAACAATCAGGTCCAAGATGCTTCTGATTATTTTAAGCTTCAATCTTTAAACGATAGTCTATTGGTTGAAAATTCTAAGCTATTATCTACCATCATCAATTATCGTGTTAATAGTAAAGAAAATGGCTTTCGAATTTTTGAAACGCAGGACTCTAGTTTATTGAAATATACATTTGCGCCAGCGAGAATAATAAATAAGACCATAAACCTGAGAAACAATCACATTACCATAAACAAGGGCATCAAAGATTCCGTAACGGTCGGTATGGGTGTTGTTTCTAAAAATGGGATCGTAGGTATTGTTAAAAATGTCTCTGAAAACTACGCCGTGGTTATGACCATCTTACATCACCAAAGTAAGATTAGTGCCGCTATTAAAAATAACGACTTTCATGGTACGCTTGTATGGCCAGGGGAAGACACCAGAATAATGAATCTAATGACCTTGCCTAGGCATGCAGAAATAACTCGGGGCGATACGATTCTTACCAGTGGATACTCCACCATCTTCCCATATGGCATAGAAATAGGCACGATAAAAGATTTTAAAATTGAAGGAGGAGAAGATAGTTTCTCTATCGACGTAGAATTATTTAATGACCTAGCGAAAATGACTCATGTCTATCTGGTAAAAAATATAGGCCAAGTAGAACAAGAGGTTTTGGAAATTGATAATGAATAGTGCTTGGGTTTCTATATCATTCAGATTTATAATTATCCTGATCCTCCAGGTAGTTGTTTTTAAAAGGATCATGATTGATTTAGGGTTTTTATCCTATGGTCATTTTTTTATTTATCCACTTTGGATCATGTTATTGCCTTTCAAGTTGCCACGACCTATTCTAATGGTTTTGGCTTTTATCATGGGATTGATCGTTGATATGTTTTATGATTCACCTGGGGTACATGCAGCTACTTTGGTTTTTACTGCCTACGCTCGTGAATTTGTCTTACGGATATTGGAACCTGAAATAGGTTTTGATTTAGACCAGCCGTTTAGCTTAAAGCGATTAGGGATTGTTTGGTATATCGCCTATGCTGCCCTATTCTTGATCATTCATCTCTTTGTTTACTTTAGTATTGAAGTGTTTTCATATGTCTATTTCTATGAAATTATGATGAGTACAATCAGTAGTTTAATCTTTTCAGTCTTTATCATTGTTATCTTTGTGATGATTTCTAATCCAAAGTATTGAGTTCACAATGGACCGCGGCAAACAAATTTTATTTTTCATACTTCTGAGTTCTTTCGTCTTAATAGGTAAGGCGGCACAGATCCAATTATTTGAGGATAAATATGAAAAGCTTGCGCAAAGGAATACCCTCGATCAACAAACGATTTTCCCTTCAAGGGGATTGATTCATGACAGAAATGGTGAAGTATTGGTTTACAATAAACCAGTCTATAATATTGAGGTAATATACAACCAGTTGGATGAGAAAATGGATACAACCTTTTTCTGCGAATTGCTGGAGATCGATAAAGAAACGTTTCTAAATAACATAAATAAAAATTGGTCTAGTGCTAAATATCACAAGTCTATACCATTCACTTTTTTGTCTGAGGTGAAACCTACCGTATTTGCAAAATTTCAAGAACACAGTTATCAGTTCCCGGGTTTTTTAGCCAACATAAGAAGCATTAGATCTTATCCACATCAGAATGCAGCGCATCTGCTAGGCTACCTCGGTGAAGTCAACCAAAAAGCAATCAGTGAATCTGATGGGAGTTATGTCCTTGGAGATTATATCGGTCAAAGTGGCTTAGAAAAATATTATGAAAAAACGCTTCGAGGAACCAAAGGAATAAAGCACATCATTACTGATGTACTAGGAAGAGAGGTGGATTCTTTTAACGAAGGTGAACTGGATGAAAAATCAATTCCTGGAACAGATATTATTGCAAGCATTGATTTCAACCTTCAAAAATATGGAGAAGAATTAATGGTCAATAAAAGAGGAAGCATCGTTGCTATTGAGCCTTCTACTGGCGAAATTCTTTGCTCTGTTTCAGCTCCGAGTTATGACCCCAATGTATTAAATCTTGATGAAGATCGTGGGAAGGCTTTTCAGTCTCTCCTTGACGATGAAATTAACAAACCCTTTCTTGACAGAACTGTACTAGCGAAGTATCCTCCGGGTTCGATCTTCAAGCCAATTTTATCGGCAATATCATTTCAGGAAGAAATTACATCTCCATATAAGTACGTCAGTTGTCCTGGATATTATGAGTATAATACCTTTAGGTACAATTGCCACAACCATCCTCCAACAGGTAATGTAAAAGTGGCTCTGACACACTCATGTAACAGTTACTTTTTTGACATGGTGAGAAAGGTGATTGAGAAAGAAAGTTATTACAAGCCGCAAATAGGTTTGAAATTATTAGATGATTATTTATATAAATTTGGATTGGGAAGAAAATTAGGGATTGATAATTCTTATGAGATATCCGGCTTCATCCCAACGCCAAACTTTTACGATAGAATGTACTCTAAGGAGGTCAATGGTTGGAAGTCAACTTATATTATGTCCATTGGCATTGGTCAAGGCGAGCTGGAATTGACCACCTTACAGATGGCTAACCTTGCTACAATAATTGCGAATAAAGGATATTTCTATACCCCACATTTAGTGAAGGGTTTTAGTGATAATTTAAACAGCATAGATCCCCGGTTTACTTTTAGAAATGAAACAGGTGTTGATAGCATTCACTTTAAGGAAGTTATTAAAGGCATGGAGCATGTTGTAACCTATGGGACTGGTATAAATGCCAAAATTCCGGGCATTAAGATGGCGGGTAAAACGGGAACGTCGCAGAATCCTCATGGAAAGGATCACTCTGTATTTTTCGCTTTTGCACCTGTGGATGATCCGCAGATAGCCATTGCAGTTTATGTAGAAAATGCGGGTTTTGGCGCGGACTATGCTGCACCTATTGCAGGCCTCATGGTAGAGAAATATTTAAATGGAGAGATTTCTCCGTATACTATGAAAAGAGAAGTAAGAATGAAGGAATTGAAAACCATTAAAGAACCGGTAATTGAAGACTCTGAATTATGATTATTTCCACCTTAGTTGCCATGGGTAAAAACCGAGAAATCGGCCGAAACAATGACATTCCTTGGTATCTTCCTGCAGATTTAAAATATTTCAAGAAAACCACATTAGGTCATCACATCATTATGGGTCGGAAGTGTTTTCAATCCATTGGTCGTCCACTGCCGAAGCGGACCAATATAATAATGACAAGGGATCCATACTACATTGTAAACAATGCATTGATGGCTCATGGTTTAATGGAAGCGCTTGAGTTGGCTCAGAAAAATGGAGAAGAAGAAGTATTTATCATTGGTGGAGGAATTATCTATGAGCTAAGTAAATCCTTATGGGATCGAATGTACATCACAGAAGTAGACATTGAAGTTCCTGATGCCGAGATTTTCTTTCCAGAGATGGATTATTCCGAATGGAATTTGACGAGTGAAGATCCGCATTTCAAGGATGAAAAAAATGAGTATGATTTTAATTTTAAAATCTACGATAAAAAAGAGGAGCTATTATAAAATAGCCCCTCCTAAAACTCCTGATATCTTTACAGAATCCTCACTCAAAATCCTGTAATATCGAGGTTCTCTTAATTGTTTATTTTCATAAAACGAACGGCTTTACTTGCACCTTTGGTTGATACAACCATAATGTAAGCTCCTTCTTTTAATTCTGAAACATCCATGCTAGATGTTCTTGGAGAACCAATTCCTTTTTTACTCGTTAATATCAATTTGCCGAAAGGGTCAAAAATTGAAATATTCATATCCTCACTTATCTGCGCTTCCATCTCCAGGAATAATTCACCATTTGATGGATTTGGATATAGTGAATATCTAAGTTCTGTAGGATCAATTGGATCAACCAAATTATCGCTACACAAACTTTCATCATCAACAGACCAATCGGTCGAAGCATTTCCAGCACCATCATATTGTAGTGTCTGTGGTTCATCGAAAGCTGGAGCAGGCCCACTACCTAATAACCATATTCCGGCAGCAGAAGCAGCAGCGGCTGTGGCATGATTAGATCCTCCCCATTCGACATAATCAATGAGTGTACCTTCTGAATCTAAAAGTCCTAATTCACCGGTTGTACCGTTTATATTGAAATTGACATTGACCACTAAAATTTCTCCAGGAGCCATAACCAAAGTACCACAGTCAATAGAAATCATATCTAACGGTGCCATGAAGAATGCTTGAAGCAAATTGTAATCAGATACATCAATGGTTGTATTCCCTACATTCAATAACTCTACTTTGGAATCTTCGCTTATTTCATTTATGACTATGCTATCATTACTCATGAAAACACAATCTTCCTTAGCGATCTGAACAGTATTAGAAAGATCAAAACAACCATCTAAAGCACTTAAATTGTTTCCTACTTCCAATCCTGTTAATCCAGTATCAAAGGAAATGGAATTAACGAAACATGTCCCTACAGGATACTGATCAAAATCTACGGTATCTATATCCGTTGGAATGGTTATAATTAATCCATTGGCATCCGATATAATCCAAGCAAGATTAGGATCCGTTGTACTTGTAAGTTCTATATCTAATAAATCAGGTTGTCCATCAATACAAATATCAAATGATTGTGGTGATAAAATACCTCCATCTGGCTCAGACTTAACAACCATCACATTGTTATTACTAATGTCAAAGCATCCATCTAGGTCTGCGACATTTTCTCCAAAAATTAAACCCGTTAATCCTTCCATGTAAGAAATACTCCAGATCAGGCAAGTATCAAAATTAGATTCATTGAAATCAAATAATGCTATGTTTTCAATGGTGTCAAAAATTGATCCTGTTGGATCGGTAATTAACCAATGCGTCGTATCAGATCCTCCGGCACCAGTAACACTGATGTCCGTTAAAAAATCAGGATTGTCATCAATACAAATTGATACATCATCTCCAACAACGACACCACCTTGTGGTTCGAGTTTATCTACCTCAATGGATTGTGAAAGATCAAAACATCCAACTAGGTCACTTAGGTTATTGTCAACCATTAATCCGGTTAATCCATTGCTAAAAGACATGTGGTTGATAAAGCAAGTGCCTCCTTCAAGTTCATTAAAATCTATATCACCTAAATTTTCTTCTATGGCAAGCAACTCCCCATCAGCATCAGTTACGATCCAAGTCGAATTAGGACCAACAACCTCAGTTAAAGAAATTCCGGTAGCCATATCGGGGTCATCATCCGCACAGAAACTAAAAGGTCCACCGACTAGGTTCCCACCATTCAATTCGGTACGATTAACGGTAATGCTATTAGACAAATCAAAACATCCAGAAATATCATCTATGTCTTCATCTATTTCTAATCCTCCGACACCCGTTTCAAAAGAAACGTTATAGATCAGGCAGCTACCACCTCCAGCTAAATCAAAATTGACAGTATCTATTTGTGTGGTTAAGCCAACGATAATTCCGAGTGGATTAGTTATTGCCCAGATGGTATTCGTGCCTTCAATATCTGAGGTCATAATATCCGTGATAAAATCTGCGGTACCATCAATGCAAAAATCATAAGGTCCTCCAGCGATAATTCCGCCATCTGGTTGCCCTCGATTTACTTCCACTGCATTAGATAATCCAAACATTCCTACCAGGTCACTCAAATTATTTCCTACAGCCAAGCCAGTTAAACCAGCTTCATAGGAGATATTATAAATAAGGCATACTCCAGGACCAGCAATATCAAAGTCAACCGTATTGACGTCATCAGGTAAGCCTAATATTTCACCGTCAGAGTCTACAACCACCCATTCAGAAATTGATCCAGAATTATCCGTAAGTGTCAATCCAGAAACCATGTCTGGAACTCCGTCAATACAAAAGCTGAAAGGTCCTCCTTCTAATACTCCACCAGCAGAAGCGACTTTCATTACCTCAATATTATTAGATATTCCAAAACATCCGATAAGGTCTGCTATGTCTTCATTTAGAGATAAACCGACAAGTCCATCTTCAAATGAAACATTAGCGATGAAACAGGTACCAATTCCAAAATCATCAAAGTTTACATCTTCAATGTTATTAGGTAAAGCAATGATATCTCCTACTGCATTAAAAACAACCCATTGGGAATTTGCACCAATATTTGATGTAAGCGTAAGACCGCTCACCATATCAGGGGTTCCGTCAATCTGGAACATAAAGGACATAGCACCCGAAAGTACTCCTCCAGACGTCTGAGTTCTGTTAACTATTATTGCATTTGATAATCCAAAGCAACCTTCTATATCGCTTATATTTGAATTCGTTTCAAGACCAGTCAAGGTCATATCAGAAGAAATGTTATAAATAAAACAAACACCAGGTCCAGCTGCATTAAAATCTAATGTTTCAATATCTGCAGGTAAGTCAAGGATTAATCCAGTGGTATCAGTAACTACCCACAAATTATTAGTACTTCCTGCACCAGTTAGAGTAATTCCGCTAACAAAGTCTTGTTCTGTGTCTACGCAGAAATTGAATGGTCCGCCTTCAAGTGTTCCACCTTCAGCATGCATTCTATTTACTTGAATACTGTTCATTGAAATATCAAAGCACCCATCTAAACTAGTTAGACTTCCATCGACTTCTAGTCCATTGATTTCTCCAACATATGAGATGCTATGAATAAGACAGATTCCTCCACCTGCTTGATCAAAGTCTACATCTTCAATATTTGCGGGAACACCAAGTATGTTACCTTCTTGATCTGTTACTACCCAGGTAATGGTTTCTCCTTCTGCTCCCGTCAATTCAATTCCAGAAACCATGTCAGGAATCCCATTTATACAAAAGTCAAATGGACCGCCCGTTAACATACCACCTTCAGGGGTGGCTCTAAGAACAGTTATCGAATTTGAAAGTGCGAAAGTTCCACCAAGATCACTTATGTTATTATCAGTTGCTAATCCTGTAATATTATCCTCATGAGATAAATGATAGATTAAACAAATTCCGACTCCGGCTTCATCAAAATCTACATCTTCAATGTCATCTGGCAATCCTAGAATTACACCTGTATCATCAGTAACTACCCATTGGGAATTACTACCCATGTTGTCTGTCAATTCGATTCCAGAAACCATATCTGGTGTTCCATCAACGCAAAATGAGAAAGGGCCACCAGTAATTACTCCACCAGCAGATACAACTCTTGTAACAGAAATATTATTAGATAAATCAAAACATCCTTCTAAATCTAAAAGGTCTCCATCAACCTCGAGACCTGTCAGGCCATCAGCAAAAGCGATGTTCCAAATTAGACAAACACCAACTCCAGCTTGGTCAAAATCCACATCTTCTGGATTATTTGGAAGCCCAAGAATAAGCCCATCTTCATCTGTAATGATCCATGCATAATTGGTACCTAAAGTATCACTTAATGAAATTCCACTGACAAAGTCAGAAGTTCCGTCAATCATAAATTCAAAAGGACCTCCAGTAAGTGTACCAGCTTCTTCAGCTGACCTTACCACAGTTATTGAATTAGAAAGTGCAAAAGTACCACCAAGATCACTTAAGTTATTATCAACAGATAATCCAGTTATATTGTCTTCATGAGAAAGATGATAAATCAAGCAAACTCCTGCTCCTGCTTCATCAAAATCTACATCTTCTATATCATCAGGCAAACCTAAAATTACACCTGCATCATCAGTAACAACCCATTGGGAGTTAGTACCCATGTTATCTTCTAAAACAATTCCAGAAACCATATCTGGTGTTCCATCAACACAGAATGAGAATGGTCCTCCAGAAATAACACCACCAGCAGACACTACTCTAGTAACTGTAATGTTATTTGATAAATCAAAACATCCTTCAATATCTAATAGATCTCCATCAACTTCAAGACCTGTAACTCCATCAGCAAAAGCTATGTTCCAAATTAAACATACTCCTATTCCTGCTTGATCAAAATCTACATCTTCCGGATCATCTGGCAAACCAAGAATGATTCCTTCTTCATCAGTGATGATCCAAGAAAAGTTAGTACCGACTGTATCACTTATTGAAATTCCACTGACAAAGTCTGGAGTTCCGTCTATCATAAAATTAAATGGTCCACCTGTCAGTGTTCCTCCATCTTCAATTGATCTGATTACAGATATGCTGTTAGATAGTGAAAAACACCCATCTAATCCACTTACATTTTCACCAACAGTCAAACCAGTCAATCCATCTAATGAACTTAAAGACCAAATAAGACATTCACCTGCACCAGCGTCATCAAAATTCACATCTTCTATGTCTGATGGTAATCCCAGAATTACTCCTGCAGTATCGGTAACAATCCAATTAAAGTTTGGACCGATGGTGTCTGTAACTGTAATATTTGAAACATTATCTTCTGTTCCATCTATGCAAAATGAAAATGGTCCTCCAGCTAGGGTTCCACCATCTACTTCAGTTCTATTGACCGTTAAGCTGTTAGAAATTGCAAAACATCCTTCAAGGTCAGCAACATCTGATCCCACTTCTAGTCCTTCTAAATCGTTGCCATGAGATATGTTCCAGATTAAACAAACACCTGCGCCAGCCTCATCAAAATTTACATCTTCAATGTCACCTGGCAAGCCAAGTATTTCTCCATCTTCGTCTGTAACAATCCAAGAACTCAATACTCCTGAGTTTCCAGTAAGTGTAATTCCTGAAACAAAATCCTCAACACCATCTATGCAAAAATCGAAAGGGCCTCCTTCTAAGGTTCCTCCGACTGGATTTGTTCTATTTACAAAAATACCGTTGGACAATCCATAGCATCCTTCTAGATCACTTAAATTAGAATCTACTTCTAAACCTTGTAAACCATCATCAAAACTAATATTATAAATTACGCAGATTCCTCCGCCTGCATCGTTAAAATCAACTTCTTCTATATCATCTGGTAGTCCTAATATCAATCCAGTCGTATCAGTTACTACCCAACTAAAGTTATCTCCTTCATTATCACTCAAGGTTATTCCTGAAACAAAATCAGATTCATCATCAACACAAAAATCAAAAGGACCCCCAGCTAAAGTGCCTCCTGCAGGAATACTTCTAACCACTGTCAAGCTATTACTTAAATCAAAACAGCCTTCAAGATCTGAAAGATCCATACCGATTTCTACATTCATTAGTGAGTCAAAAGAACTGACATGCCAGATAAGACAAATACCTACTCCAGCATCATCAAAATTCACTCCGGCTATATTGTCAGTAATTCCTAAAATTTCCTCATCCTCGTCGGTAATAATCCATGTATTTATATTCCCGATATTATCATTTAATGTTATTCCACTTACATTGTCTTCTACTCCATCTACACAGAAACTAAATGGTCCACCTTCTAGAGTACCACCATCGGGTACAACTACATTGACGGTAATTGAATTGGATTCTATACTACACATTTCATCCTCATCCATCAAATTCAAACTGAAAGTATAAGTTCCAAGCTCCAGCCCGTCAAAATCGAATGTGGATATATCACTGATAGTCTGTAAAAATTCTCCATCCTCGTCTAAAAGGTTCCATTCACTATTCTCAGGCGTTTCGAAATCAATCAAATCTGCCTCACCATCTTTACAAAATGAAAAAGGTCCTCCAGTTAAAACTGGGGCTTCTAAAGATATTCTCGATACTAGCACTCCGTTTGAAATTCCAAAACAACCTCCGAGTTGATTCAGCGGACTACCTACGTTTAAACCGGTAATTGCTCCAGAGAAACTTACGTTCCATATAAAGCAACTCCCTTCACCTGCTGCATCGAAATTTACATCTTCAATATTTTCAGGTAAACCTAAAATCATTCCTGTACCATCGGTTACTATCCAAGAAGAATTAGGACCAGAATTGCCATCGAGTACTAAGTTTGTAACAAAATCTGCTTCTCCATCAACACAGAATATAATATCTGTCGGAGTACTAAGACTACCACCTCGTGGTTCAGTTTTGGTAATGGTAATACTATTTGAAAAATCAAAAATTCCAGAAAGATTGCTAACATTACTACCAACACTAAGTCCAGATAGTCCATTTTGATATGAGATATTCCATAATAGACAATCGCCAGAACCCGAAGTATCTAAATTGAAATCGCTCGGATTATCAGGAATAGATAAAATGTTTCCAGCTTCATCAGTAAACAACCATGAAGTGTTTTGACCGGTAGGTCCAATCAATCCGATTACTGGTAAAAAATCTTCTTCACCATCTACACAAATTGAAAAAGGTCCCCCGGTAATTTCTCCACCATTGGTTATTTTTTGATCAAGACATTCGGATACAATAGTTATATCTTCAAGATCCCAAACTCTCTGCGTTGAAGTTACGCCGACTGGACAGTAAGCAAATAACTCAAAATTGAATACCGTCTGTTCTGACACAGTGAACTGTGATAAACCATCGAAAGTAAAACTTTCTAATGTCCAATCTTGGGTTGTCTCAATGTCTTGTTCTTGATAAATAGTTGTACCATTAACACTTACCCTCAAACCATATTTTGTAGGAAAATTATTAGGTGCAGTAAACCCATCATTCCATACAAAATTAACGGGAGCCATCTCGAAGAAATCCAATCGTGACAATTTTACAAATTGATTGCCTGAAGGAATTAATCTTATATCAAATCGCACGGCATCTTTTGCATTTGGCACATAATCACACTCTTCTGTTGTCCTTACACACATGGCGCTTGTTCCATTTAATCCTGGAGTACAAGAATGCGAGTTCTCGGAGGGATTCAATCTATATAAGTGACCAAATTCATCAAGCATTTGAACATTCGCGCGATTAGTAAAAGTCGCAGTTAGTTCAGAATAATCTTGATGCGTGTTATCTGCAAAATAGGATTGACAATTGTCAAAACTATATCGTGCAATCGCCGGATCTCCTGTAGAATACATCTGACCAGAAATAACAATTCCTGTCAATAGCATTAAGAAGATCCTGGTTACCGTGGTTGGTAATGTTAATCGGTTCATAAAGTGAGTATATTTTAGTAAATCTAAATTAATAACAGTATAAATAACACAGGTAAATCCCCCATTTTTACGAAGGAAGTACCTGATAACCGACACTTTTTCTTCAATAATTCAGAGAATTTTTAAATTAATTTTTTATATAAAAATCTTAACAATTTGTACTCTACCCTTTAATAATGCAAGGAAACTATTCATTCGTTTCCACCTTCTAGATTTTATCTAAAGTTTACCTGTTCTAGATTAAATGAATTAATAGGTAAAAGTGAGATTTAAAGAAGACCTTTTACAGTACCTATGGAAGCTTCAGAAATTTGACAGACAACTATTAAAGACTTCCAATGAAGAGGAATTAATTATCAATCATCCAGGCTATCATAATTTTAATTCAGGCCCAGATTTTTTGCAAGGAATTGTGACTATTGACAATACAAGGTGGGTAGGTAGTATTGAAATTCATATTAAAAGTTCCGATTGGATTCAGCATAAACATTCTCAAGATCCCGCTTACGCAAATGTAATTCTCCATGTAGTTTATATTCATGATGCGGAAATAACTTATCCAGATGGAACTGTAATACCTACACTTTCTTTAAATGAACGAATTTCGAATGAGATTATAGAAAAGTATGGTCGTTTGATGTTGGCCCAAGACTGGGTTGCTTGCTCCAACTTTCTTCCAGAAGTTTCTCAAATCATTAAATCACAATGGCTTGAAAGAATGAGTATTGAAAGACTAGAAACAAAAACCTTAGAGATTTTAGAAAGTCTTCATGTTCATCAAAACAATTGGGATTTAATTGCCTATAAATTCATCGCTAAACATTTAGGTTACAAGGTCAACAATCAAGCCTTCGAAAGATTATTTGAGCAAACAAAATTTGATGTAATCATGAAGCACCAATCAAGCCTTTTCCAATTAGAGGCTTTAATTTTTGGGCAGGCTGGATTTCTTGACAAAACTGCAGATGAATATTCCTTAAAGCTTCGAAAAGAATACAAGCATCTAAAAAACAAGTATAAGCTTGAAGGAATAAAAAATCATGAGTGGAAATTTTCGAGAATGCGACCTTTAAACTTTCCAACCATCAGGCTTGCACAACTATGTGCGTTAATTCATGCACGAGGTAGAATTTTTCAAAAAATATTATCGAAAACCTCTGTTAAGGAACTAGAGGAATTACTACTTGCCATCCCCAGTGACTACTGGGAAACGCACTATCGTTTTGGTGTAGAATCAAAATTGATAAAAAAGAAAATTGGCAAAAACAGTATCCAGACATTGATAATAAATGCCATTGTACCACTCTTATTTTGCTATGGCATAAAAACTCAAAATCAACAAGTAAAGGATAAGTCCATATCTTTTCTTCAAGCCTTAAAAGTGGAAAAAAATAAGGTAATAAATGCTTGGAGGGATTCTGGATTTAAAGGTGAAAATGCAGCAGATGGTCAAGCTTTACTACACCTTAAAAAGGAATATTGCGATAAATATCAATGTCTCAGATGTAGTATAGGGAATGAGATGTTTCGTCAGGTCAAAAAATAGCCTTTGCCATATTATAGTCTTACCTTTGAATACTTATGAATGGAAACATCATTGGAAGAATATTATTGGCGCCTTTGTCCTTAATTTATAGCATAGGAGTGGTGATAAGGAACATGTTTTATGATGCCAATTTATTAAAAAGTACCAAGTTTAACTTACCTGTAATATCAGTAGGTAATCTATCAGTAGGCGGAGCTGGTAAAACTCCACATGTAGAATACTTAATTCGTTTATTAAGAGAATATATGGAAGTAAGTGTGCTGAGTAGAGGCTATAAAAGAAAATCGAAAGGATTTCAGTCTGTTAATGTAAATGATCAGGTCACTAAAACTGGAGATGAACCGCTACAGTTTAAGAGAAAATATCCTGATGTCACAGTTGCCGTTTGCGAAAGCAGAAACATAGGAATCCCTATGATGGTTCAAAAAAATAGTGGAATCCAAGTAGTGCTTCTAGATGATGCATTTCAGCATAGAAGTGTAGAGCCAGGACTAAATATATTGCTGTCAACTTTCGATAATCCCTACACATCTGATTATCTGCTACCTGCCGGACGATTAAGAGAATTTAGATCAGCTTCAGATAGAGCAGACATAATAATCATTAGCAAATGTCCTACAGAGATAGATGAGCAAACAAAACAAAAATTCAGTCAGGCCATTGCACCCAAAGCTCATCAAAAATTATTTTTTAGTTATTACGGTTATGGAGATCCATATTTCATGTATAATCCTGCCATAAAAAAGAAATTAACCAAGGACACAAAAGTAGTACTACTTTCTGCCATTGCCAATGTTGAATACCTTCTCGACTACCTTGACCTTGAAGCTGACATTGTACAACTCCTAAAATATGAAGATCATCACTATTTTACAGAGAGAGAAGTAGAGCTAGTGAGAAAGATTATGAAAGAAATAAATGATCCAAATGCCATTATTCTTACCACAGAAAAAGATGCAATGAGACTCGATCTGTTTCGATCAAAAATTATTGAATACCAACTGCCGATTTTTGCTTTACCAATTAAGGTACTTTTTCACCAAGAAGATGGAGAAGAATTTGATACTCTAGTCAAAGACTTTTTACTAAACTTTAGAGCATGAAAAATCAAATTACATTAATCTTAAGTTTATTATTTCTTTCTAATGTAATCCATGGACAATCCGTTCAATACCAACCAAATTCCTTAGCTGTTGAACATCTCAGAATCTTAGATATTCAAGATAGTTCATACCATAATTTTCATGCGGGCTTAAGAAACTATTTCAGAAAAGATGTCCAAGCTTTTGTTTCTAGTTCATCCAATTTATCAAGCACTGCTTATAAAGAACAATATCTTGTTAGAGACAATGTAAAATATTTTAAAGATTCAACTCAAGTTGAAAATAGACAAGGATTTTTGAGTAAGTACATTTACAAACAATCTGAGAATCTATTTGAGCTTGACTCTGAACATTTTGATCTTTACATAAATCCTATCTTAAATATTTCCTTTGGAAAAGAAAAACAGAGGAATCTTCTTCGGTTTCACAACATGCGCGGTTTAGAATTACATGGAACCATTGATGACAAAGTTTACTTCTATTCCAATATTTTAGAAGCCCAAGGAAACTTTCATAATTATGTAGAACAGCGTATTATAAAATTTAGTGCAATCCCAGGGTTTAGTTTTTTCAAACCATTTACTAGTCGTCTAAATCAAAACATTGTTGGGCGTGATTTTTCAAATGCGCAAGGCTACCTAGGCATTCCCATTTCCAAACATATTAATTTAGAATTTGGTCATGGAAGACATTTTATCGGTCATGGATATAATTCTTTGTTGCTTCAGGATTATAGCAACAACTATTTTTATCTAAAATTAAATACGAGGGTCTGGAAATTCCATTATCAGAATCTCTTTGCAGAATTATCGCCGATTAGTACGAGATTAAATCCAGAGGATGTTTTGCTACCTAAAAAATATATGGCGATTCATTATTTAAGTTTTAAACCAACTCAAAATTTTGAAATCGGTTTATTTGAGTCTATTGTATTCTCACGGCTAAACAACTTTGAGTTCCATTACCTCAATCCCGTCATACTTTACCGTACCGTTGAATACTATTTAGACAGCCCTGATAATGTGATGTTGGGTTTAAATGTCAATTGGAATCCATGGAATAAATTCTCGTTGTATGGTCAAGTCGTCATAGATGACTTGCGGACCACTGAGCTATTTTCTGACTCTGGTTGGTTTGGGAATAAGTTTGGTGGCCAGTTAGGAGTATTGTATCCTGATGTAGGAGGAATTAAGAATTTAAATGCACGTGTTGAAGTAAATGCGGTAAGACCATTTACCTATACACATCGAGATACAGTTCCTTCTTTTCCAGGCATTAGTATAGCAAACTACAGTAATTACAATCAACCGCTAGCCCACCCCCTTGGAGCCAATTTTCAAGAAGTTATTTTTACCCTAGACTATCAACCCATCGAATCCGTCTTGATAAAACTTAAATATATCAGAGCGGAGCAGGGTCGTAGTCGATTAACCTTCTTTGCTGGCGATGATATTCTAAGGCCTGATACACAGAGAGAATCTGATTTTGGCGCGACCTTTCTTCAAGGTCGGCCAACAAAAATGAACCTATTGCAATTAGACGTTTCATATACCTTTTTTCACAATTATTTCATTGATTTTAAATACGTCAATAGAAGAGAGGATAATGGGGATCTCTTTAATACAGATTATTGGGGATTGGGCATCAGAGCGAATATTGTAGAGCATAGAATAGATTATTAATTGAATTAATATCTTTGCCACATATATAATGTCAAGAGAGCCAGGACATAGCGAAGAAATAACCTTAAAGGAAACAATCCTTACCACTCAAGAATACTGGAAAGAGATAAAATCTAAATTCCTAGTCCTTATTCTATTTGTTATCCTCTTATCTAGCTTTCAACTATTTAAATACTTTACCGCTAAATCTACTTACGAAGCTCCTTTAAGCTTTATGCTAAATGAAGAAGATGGGAGTGCAGGTGGTGCAATCTCAGGTCTACTTGGTCAGATCGGGCTACCCATCGGAGGAGGTGAAACAAATCTGGATAAGATTTTAGAATTAGCCAAGTCTCGTAAAATTGCTCAACAAGCGCTGTTTACAAAGAAGACCATTAACGGCAATGATGATTATTTAGCGAATCATCTAATAGGCATGTTAAAAGAAAAGAATGAGTGGAATCGCAAGGGTTTCCTTGATGCGTCGGATGAATATGACATTGATAATTTTAGTTTTACTCATGATTCATTTCCTTCCTTTTCAATGACTGAAAATAAAGCATTGAAGCAATTACACGGCCATTTACTTGGATCGAAAGAGGTTGCCAAGAGAGCTCTATTGAATAATAGTCAGAATGAAGCAACAGGGATTATGACCATCTTAGCCAGTACCTATAATCCAGAAATTTCAGTAGCATTATCCAAAAGCATGTTTGAGGTCTTAAGCACCTACTATGTTGATAAAACGATTGAAAAGCAGGAATACACTTTTGAGCTCATTCAGGCAAAGACAGATTCCATCTATGAAGAGCTCCAGCAAAAGAATTACTCCTTAGCCAATTTTAAGGATAAAAACCAAAGTCTATTTGCTAGAACAGATCAGCTAACAGAATCTCGACTGATGATGGAAATTCAAAAATTAAGCGCCATGTATGGCGAAGCAACGAAGAATTTAGAGATTGCAGAATTCTCACTAAAAAACAAAACACCCTTCATTCAGCTCATAGATGAGCCCGTATTACCAATTGAAGCATCGAAGTCATCGTTGATCAAATCATTGATTACAGGCATCATTTTAGGTCTGTTTTTAGGCGTATTCTACCTTGTTACGCGTAAAATGATCCGAGACGCGCTAAGTTAATCCCTTATTTTCTGTTAAATATTAATGGGCAAAGAGAGGGATTTTTATCTTTGTCGCCTCTACAGAATATCATAAGAAACTATTGGAAAACATTCATCCCATATTCGATAGAATCCTTGATCGTAATGACAAACAAGGGTTCCTCAATCAAAAGTCGAAAGTCTTATGGTTTACAGGGCTTTCTGGTTCTGGGAAAAGCACAATTGCAGCATATCTGGAGAGAAAGATGTTTGATGCTGGTTACTTTATTCAACTCCTTGATGGGGACAACATTAGATCAGGCATAAATAACAATCTGGGATTTAGCTTAGAGGACAGACAGGAGAATGTGAGAAGAATCGCTGAAATCTCAAAATTGTTTCTAAATGCTGGAGTAATCTGCCTAAATAGCTTTGTGAGTCCGACCAAAGAGATTAGACAAATGGCCAAGGACATCATTGGACCGGAGGACTTTCTTGAAATTTACATAGAAGCCTCCTTAGAACTTTGCGAAGAGAGAGACGTTAAGGGATTATACAAAAAAGCGAGAGCAGGAGAAATCAAAGGCTTTACGGGAATTGATTCTCCATATGAGGCTCCTGAGAACCCATTTTTAACGATTAATACAGGTAAACACAGTGTAGAAGAATCGGGTGAAATGCTTTTTCAATCCATTTTAAAACATGTACAGAATAAATAGAGGATAATGAACTATCACATTAATCACTTAAAAGAACTTGAAGCTGAATCCATCTTTATCATGAGAGAGGTGGCATCGCAATTTGAAAATCCAGTGCTTATGTTTTCTGGAGGTAAGGATTCGATTTTGATGGTTCATTTAGCTTATAAAGCCTTTTATCCAGCTAGAATTCCTTTTCCATTACTACATATTGATACCGGACATAATTTTCCTGAAACCATAAAGTTCAGAGATGAGTTGGTTGATAGAATTGGCGCAAAACTAATCGTAGGTTCTGTGCAAGAAGCGATCAACAAAGGTGAGGCTACAGAAGAAAAAGGTCTTAATGCAAGTCGAAACGGATTACAGACTGCCGTACTTTTAGAATCACTAGAGAAAGGAAAATATGATGCGGCACTTGGAGGTGCAAGAAGAGATGAAGAAAAAGCTCGCGCTAAAGAAAGATTCTTTTCGCATAGAGACGAATTCGGCCAATGGGATCCTAAGAATCAGAGACCAGAACTATGGAATCTTTTCAATGGCAAACATAGAATCGGAGAACACTTTAGAGTTTTCCCAATCAGTAATTGGACAGAGTTAGATGTATGGCAATACCTAGCCATGGAAGAGGTACCACTACCTTCTTTATACTTTGCACATACCCGACCTGTATTTGAAAGAGAAGGTACACTACTTGCAGATTCAGACTACATAGAAAAAAGAGATACAGAAAAAGTGTTTGATGAAATGGTTAGATGCAGAACCATTGGAGACATGACCTGCACCGGAGTTTCTAAATCATCCGCTAAAAGTGTAGAAGAAATCATACAAGAAATAGCAACGACTAGAATAACAGAAAGAGGAGGAAGAACAGATGATAAACGATCAGAAACAAGTATGGAAGATCGTAAAAAACAAGGCTACTTTTAAAGAAGAAAAACTATGTCAGACAATACACAAAATAGCGAGCTACTAAGATTTACAACTGCTGGGTCTGTAGATGATGGAAAGTCAACTTTGATTGGACGATTATTATATGATAGTAAATCTATCCACCAAGATCAGTATGATGCCATGGTTAAGGCCAGTGAAAGAAGAGGAGAAGAAGATGTAAATCTAGCACTTTTGACAGATGGTCTAAAGTCAGAAAGAGAGCAAGGGATTACCATTGATGTAGCCTATAGATACTTTTCTACGCCCAAAAGAAAATTCATCATTGCAGATACACCGGGTCACATTCAATACACCCGAAACATGGTCACTGGAGCATCAACTGCCAATGTAGCATTGATATTAGTAGATGCCAGAAACGGAGTAGTTGAGCAGACTAAAAGACATGCCATCATTTCATCGCTACTACAGATTCCTCACTTAGTTGTATGTATCAACAAAATGGATCTTGTAGATTATGATGAAGAAGCATACAATAAGATTCAAAATCAATTTGAGCAATTTGCTGCGAAGTTAGATGTGAAGGATGTACACTTCATTCCTATTTCCGCCCTTAAAGGTGATAACGTAGTGAATCGTTCGGAAAAAACTTCTTGGTACGAAGGACCGACTTTGATGTACTACCTGGAGAATGTTCACATCGCTTCGGATCACAACTTTATTGATGTAAGATTCCCTGTGCAACACGTGATCAGGCCTTACTCTGATGAATTCCATGACTACAGAGGCTATGCTGGAAGAGTATCGGGCGGAATCATCAAAAAGAATGATGAGGTAACCTTACTTCCTTCTGGTTTCACTTCTTGCATTGATAAAATTATGGGACCAGACGGTGAAATGGATGAAGCATTCCCACCACAGTCTGTAACGGTGTTATTGAAAGATGATTTCGATCTAAGTCGAGGCGATATGATTGTGAGAAAAAATAATCAACCAGAAGTCTCTCAAGATTTAGAATTAATGGTTTGTTGGTTTGACAATGAAAAAGCTTTACTCCCGAAAGGAAAGTACACGATTATGCACACAACTAAAACGGCACGATGTGTCATTAAAGAAGTGCGTTATAAGCTAAATATAAATTCATTGCACAGAAACGAAGAAGATAAGACCATTAATATGAATGATATTGGAAGAGTGGTCATACGTACTACGAGTCCATTATTCTATGATTCTTACCGAACAAATAGAATCACAGGTTCTGTCATCTTTATCGATGAATCGACCAATAATACGGTAGGCGCTGGGATGATTATCTAATCCCTCTTTAATAATTTCAAAAAGCTTTCAACTTATTGGTAATATACGCCAATCATCTTGTCGACCCTTTCTTCGAATTGTTTAAAGTCGGTTTCCATCTTCATGAAAAATAGTTCACGATATTGAAATCCGTCAGAGCTTATCAAAACAGAACGTTTCTTAATCTTGTTAACCCAGCGAGTAGAGTAATTGAAAAAGTGCTCATTATAGGTTATTAAGAATTGAGGAATATCAAAGCCTAAAAATGAAATTTTTGTAGACTCTGAACTGTACATTAAAATGTTTAAATAGTTTCCGAATTCATTGAGGTAAATTTTTAAATCTCCCTCTTCTTTATCATCCTCTCTAGACCCAGTAAAAGCTACCTGGCGCAATTGTTCTATTAATGACTTGATTTCCTTAATCAGATTTTCGACAAACTTAATATCTTCAAAAGCTCTAATGGAGATACTGAAGATAATTTGCTGATACAGATTAGATAACATATTAGAGTTCCATATTTCTGTCACTGGAGAGCTTGCGTAATACTTTGTTATGTCCTTACGGAAAGTCTCTAGTTTAAAATCAATCTCCTTGTCTTCTTTAATCTGCAATCGATCCTTATCCCAGTGTAAATGATTCCAAATAGCCAATGAAAAATTAAAAATGTAGCGATGCGAAAAGTAGTAGAATATTGGCAACTCGTTCGCCAAGTAAACCATGTGGCTTTTTTCGTTTCTCATCAAGGCTGCCATATACAATGAAAACCGATCCATGAAATCAATACTAGTAGCCTTCTCCTTCCAAAATGGATGAAAGCAAGAAATGTACTTTTCTGGCTGATAAATATTATCAAGAGATACGTTAAAATGATTGGAAAGCTTTACCAATTCTGAGGTCAAAAGAGCCGTATCCCCATTCATCCGCTTATACGTTGCCCCTTTCTTCAACATCAATACCTCCATGGTTTCATGAAGCACATGTTCGGAGCTAAACTTATTCGATAGATAATTGAAGAATTTTTCTTGATAAAACTTCTGTTCGTTCATAATTAATGGGTTTTTGCTTTCGCAAATGAATAGACATTTGCCTCGAGCGACTCAATCAAATTGACTTAATTGAAAGATTCACCTAAATATAATGGTCTTTTTTTACAGCATGTAAACAACTTGGCTTAACTATTTTAAAAAACTTATAAATCATAATCGCTTTTGTAGCTTTAGGTCCAGAAAAAGAAAATAGATTTTCATGAAAATACTAGTGACAGGAGGTTGTGGATACATCGGAAGTCATACCATTGTAGACCTTATATCTAAAGGGCATGAGGTTGTGTCAGCAGATAATTTCTTAAATGCAGGTCCAGAAGTAATGGATCACATCAAGGCATGCACTGGACAGGAGGTCAAAAATTATAAAATTGATTTAGCAGAAAAAGATCAAGTCGAACAAATATTCAAAGACAATCCTGACATAAGTGGTATTATCCACTTTGCTGCCATGAAGTATGTCGGAGAGTCTTGCGATATTCCTCTGGAATATTTTAGGAATAATTTAAATTCCTTAATTAACATGCTGGAGTGTCAAGCAAAATATAAGGTATCAAATTTTGTCTTCTCAAGCTCATGCTCAGTCTACGGGAATCCAGATGAACTTCCCGTCACTGAATTTACCCCATTCAAGGAAGCAGAATCACCCTATGCGCGCACCAAGCAAATGGGCGAAGACATCATCCGTGACTTTGCTAAAATAAATCCAGAGCTCAACTTTATATTACTCCGTTACTTTAATCCTGCAGGTATTCATGCTTCAGGGCACCTGAAAGAAAAAGCAAAAAAAGAAGTCGAGACCTTAGTCCCAATCATTCATGAAGTTTACACCGGGAAGCGAGAAAAGTTAACGATTTTCGGCGGCGACTATCCTACTAGGGATGGAACCTGTATTAGAGATTACATTCACGTAGAAGATGTTGCCTCAGCGCATACCCTTTCTTTAGAGTTTTTAAACAAGCCCGATACCAAAGGAAAATTAAAAGTGTACAATGTAGGCACCGGAAAAGGGATTACCGTTCTTGAAATGATCCATGCCATGGAGAAAGTTTCAGGGAAGAAACTAAATTATGAAATTGGTGATCGCAGGGCAGGAGATGTTGTCCAAGTGTATGCAGATTATAGCAAAGCCAAAGAGGACTTAGGTTGGGATCCGCAAAAAAACATAGAAGATATTTTTTCAAGTATCTTATAATGAATGATTCAAAATTTAATTGACAGATTAGGAAAGGATCAATGGGAATTGATAAAGGGAGGCAGCACTGCCTTCATTGTTAGAATTTTAGGAATTATTTTACTCTATGTTCTGACCCTCTATATCACGAATAATTTCGGGGCGGAAATCTATGGTGAATTCACCTTCTTTCAATTAAGTTTAAAAATATTATCCATCTTATCAATCGCTGGACTAGATGCATATCTATTAAGATACATTTCAGAAAATCCCAGCAAGTCCAATATCCAAATCCTAAATAATCAAGGAAGCGTTTCAGTAGTTATTCATTCATTGATTTTAATTGCCTTGGTTTATTTTTTAGGACCTTATTGTTATCAGTATTTTTTCTCTGACTCGATTTTTCTCACCATACTCGTTATCTGCTTATTGCCCTTTGCCATTATCAAGATTAACGCTGAATCATTTCGGGCATTGAAAAAGTCATTGATCTATTCATTGTACGAATATGGTTTGATCCCTTTATTTACCTTAATTATTCTTTTCGGAATTCACCGATCAAGCATAGAAGTTCAGCAATTACCCACCGTAGCTTACACCATCGCATTACTGCTCATTTTTTTAATATCATTATTTCAATGGCAATTGAAAAACATAGGTTCAATTGTGCGTAAGTTTAAGGATCATATTGCGGATATTCCCTCGACCAATAAAAAGTCATTCCCTTTTCTGATTGCTGGTTCAATCCTGTTTATTGGTCAATGGACGATTTCTTTTATCTTAAAATATTTTGAAGGAAATGTTGCCCTTGGAAATTTTGATGCAGCACTAAAGATTGCATATCTATTAATGATTCCATTGACCGCAGCTTCTGTCATTGCGGCTCCTATTTTCTCTAAGCGTTTTAGTGATTCAAAAGAAGAAAAATTAAAATCAATTCTAAAATTCATAACCAATGGAGTATTGTTAGTCACACTGCCCTTGGCCCTCATTCTATTTTTCTATAGCACAGAGCTTATGTCTCTGTATGGTTCGGAGTTTACTGAGTCCGGTAATATTTTAAAAATTATTGTAGTCGGCATATTTTTTAATTCGATTACAGGACCAATTGCGGTGTTCTTACAGATGACAGAAAATCAATCAATCGTTCAGAATGTCTTTTTAATTTCTACGCTATTAAACATTGTATTGGCCTTCTTCTTAATTCCTAGTTATGGTATTGAAGGTGCCGCGTGGTCAAATCTAATTTTCCAAATCTTTGTCAATGGCGTATTGCTATACTATGTTTACAAGAAATTTGGTTATCTAAGCTTTGGAGTCTAGTGGCAGAAAAAAAGAAATATCTCATCGGAATCGGAACCAATAAGGCTGGAACAACCTCCTTATTTAATTATCTCGGGGACCATCCTCAGATCACGCCTTCCGTTACCAAACAACTGAACTACTTTTTCGATGAGACCACTGGAGCAATTGAATCTGAAGGGAAATGGAACAGGCCTTATCTTGAAGCCTTTAAAAATATTGGTAACGCGGAATATCTTTTGGACATAAGTCCAGACTACATGTATGACCAGAAGGTGGCTGAAAATATTCTTAAGGAATTGGGTAAAGATCAAGTGTACATTTTATGTATTCTTCGTGATCCCATGGACAGGTTTAATTCATGGTTTAATTATTCCAAACAGAACGGGCACTTAAGCGAACATGTTAGTTTCGACGATTTTATTCAAAAGCAAAATAAAGATGAATCTATCACTAGTCCATTTTCTGCATTAGAAACTGGTCATTATATAAATTTCATTCAAGCTTTCGCAAATGTATTTCCCAATTTCAAAATCATCTTCACAGAGGATTTAAAAAATAATCCTAAAGAAACAATGTCTTCCTTAACAACGTGGCTGAAACTAAGTGATGAAATCTATCACGATTATTCTTATAACACATATAATAAAACCGTTAAGGTCAAAAATAGGTTTGTTGAGAATTTATATTTAGGCATCCATGGCTGGGTAAAAAGAGGTCTCATTAACCTGCCTTTTTTCTTCAACCTCTTTAAGCCTTTCGGCAAATTTATCTCATCCACTATAAGAAAAAGTAACTCGAAAAATGTAGACTTTAATCCATCTGAAAACAATCAAACAAATGAGGTATTAAAGAAATATACCAATAGCGTTAGAACACTCGAAGAACAATTAAAGATTAGCACGCCCTGGAGTAGGTATAAAAATGTCTGAATTCATAAAAACATATCGTCAAATTAAGGACCACCAAAGTTCCAATTATAGAGGAAGTTTAAAAGATATATACTTAAACACCATCGGTCCTTCAAAAATACGCACAGAAAAACTGCCTAAAACTTCCTTACTCTTCATCGTTTTTCACAGCCTATTTCAAGACCAAAAAGAGCACTTCAAAAAACTTCTATTGGAGATTCAAAACGAATACACCTTCATAAGTTATTCTGAGGCAACTGAAAGATTGCATTCAGGTAATATTGACAAAAGATATGCTTGTATCAGCGCAGATGATGGTTTTAAAAATTTCATGGATGCCAGCTACCTATTTGATGAATTGGGGATATCAGGAATGGTCTTCATTAATAGTCATCTTATTGGAGAAACGAATTATGATCTCATTTCAAAGCATTGTGCAGAAAGACTTCTATCTCCACCCATTGAATTTTTAACTTGGAATGAAATTGAAGATTTGCGAAAGCGTGGTCATGAAATTGGAAACCATGGATGGAAGCATAAAAAATTAACACAACTTTCCGCTTCAGAAATTGAAGAAGAAGTATGCGTAGGAAAAGAAGAAATCGAGCATAAGATCGGCCCCATTTCACATTATGCCTACACGTATGGAAGAGCAGAATTTATAAATAAAAAGGCCATGGATATTATATTCAAAAGTGGTCATGAGACCATCGGCTCAGCCATAAGAGGGCAACACTTAAACAAGTTAGACAGGGGTACACTGATTAAAAGAGAGTTGATTGAGCCTTCCTATCCATTAAAACACATGAGGTATTTTGTTGAAAAACATAGAAACTAAATTAAATTTGAAGGAGCTTAAGTCATGAACTCCCTTTTAAATCCATATCGTCTCTGCATGCTTATCATCTGTATGATTAGCTATTTAGGGATGTGGATTAATGGTTTTACACATGAATCAACCATGCTTTTTGTGAACATTAGCATGGTATGTAATCTAGGTCTGATCTTATGGAACAGTTCAGCCTTTTCCACCAAAATGATTCTAAGCTTCTTAATATATATAGTAGCACTTGTTCCTGGGCTTGCCTACTATCTGGTTGGTTTTAAATTATACAGCTATGTAAATTTTGAACATCAACTCAATGATCAGGTGACAATCATGATGCTCTGGCTTCTTTTTCTTTCATCCAATTTTTACACCTACGTTGTACTCGAGCAAGACACCAAGCCGCAAGCACTTTCAATTCCAGTACTCGGTCAGACTAGAATGCCGTTCTATTTTATCTGTGTATGTACGCTCATCCTTGCCTACCTGGCGGATCCTGGTCGTACTTTTCTTACAGCAAGTTATCGCGAAATCTTAGAAGAAAAACCAGCGGGAGCAACTCTAGCCGTTACGGCAATGACTGGTTTTTGGGCCATTGCTTATGCTAAAATGCGGGTCTACATGATTGAAAAACGGAACTTTAGAGTGATGATATTTTGGGCGATGACAACCGCCGTACTACTTTGGCTAGTGCTTCATGCTAGAAGAACGGAGGCCGTTGGTTTTACAGCCTTACTATTGATCCATTTTAGGCTAGCTACTGGGAAAACTCCTTGGAAATATATCGGAGTAGCTTTACTCATTCTCCTGAGTCTTTATATAATTGGGTACACACGAAGTGAAGCAATGACTGATCTCGATGTAGCTAGTACGGTTTCAGATTCCATGGCAATGACCTTTGAAGGTGGAGGAAGTAAAACAGAATTTGCCAACATGCCTTCTGGACTCGGAAACATAACCGCATCATTGACGACCAGTGTGTATCACTTTTACTATATGGGAAATGAGTTCTTAAATGGCTTGACTATTTACGTCTATCCTTTTAAGCTGCTTCCTACCGGACTAGTCACTGGCCTCAACTTAGCAGATCCCAAAAGTTATTATTACAATCTAATTATTTTAGATAAATACTTCTACAATGGAGGAACTTACCTCTATGCTCCTGCCTATGGAAATTTTGGAATGATGGGAATGATCATCGCATCTATACTCATGGGCTTAGTTGTAAACTGGACCCAACGCGCCATGCGATCGAATGACTTTTTTAAAATCGTGATTGCCGCTATTGTGATTTTTACTTTCATGAAAACTTGTTGGTACAATGTATTACCGATGATAAAAACTTCCATTTATACCAGTGTGCTATTATTCTATATCGCCCTAGTCTTTCACAGAAAAAGAAAGGTCAGCAATGATCTCACGAATACATAAATAAAAAAAGAGGGACAAGTTTCACTTGTCCCTCTTGAATTATATTCACAGGAATTTATAAAGTCTATACTACGGACTTAAGTCTACTCTAAGACAATCATTTTCTTAGTAGCGGTGTAGCCTTCAGCCTCCATTTGGTAATAGAATATACCTTTGGCTTTCAGATCTTCAACACTCAATACGATACTGTTCATACCTTTGTTGAAATCTTGTGCTACCTTCTTAACCAACTTTCCATTTACGTCAAATACTGTAAGTACAACCTTTCCATCGACTGGTGTCTTAAAGCTTATCTTCGTTTCATTTCCAAATGGGTTAGGAACGTTTTGGTATAATTCATACCCTATAATCTCAGTCTGTCCATTGATGTTCAATTGAATGTCCATCGTTTCAAGACTAGTATTGTATACTTCAGCAGTAGTAATATCTGAATTAATGTTCATAACATTTGCAATGCTTCCTGCCTGCTTAGCTACTAGATTAATTGTAAATAGTACTTCATCTTCATCAGCAGTTACTGACTTTAAGTTGTCCCAACTTGCAGTAACATACCCTTCTGATAAATAACTGTATCCAAAGTTGTTGTCTTCAACATCCATTGCTCCAGCGTCAACACCAGCAAAGTCAACCATATCTGTATTTAACATCAATGTAAACTGTGCTCCTACGATTTCATCGAAATTGGCCGCAGTTACTGGAAGTTCAATCTCTTCGCCTTTTTCGAAAGTAGTATTCTCTACATTCAATTGAAGTTGTTGAGCCGATCTGCTTACAGCATTGTTAACCAATGTGTTTACGATTGCTGTACCATTTACATCTCCAATCTTCACAGCGATGAAGTTCTTATCATCTTCTACCTCATCAAGATCTGTTATGTTAATTGACTCATCATAAGGGAATGGATCTGTAGGATCTGCAAATTGATATTCAGAATCGACAAATCTCCAAGGCATATCGTCATTAGGGAAAGAATCATCTATTCCTAAAATTATCTTTCTAATAACTACCATATCAAGAGATGAAACTGAACCACTTTTGTTAGCATCTGCTGCGATGATTTTGTAAGGAGTCTGCAAATCTTGTAGTCCAAGAATATGCTTTTGAATCAATACAATGTCCAAAGTAGTAATACCATTCACGGCCACATCTTCTTTCTCAGACACCAATTCATAATCGCTGTGCATTGGTACTTCATTGAAGGCATAATGTCCATCATCTGGAGTCATTGTCTGTGTTGAATAGTTAGAATTATTGCTAATCTTAACTCTCGCCTCAGGCAACATTTCATTAGTCTCAGTATATACGTTTCCACTTACTGTTGTTCGTGAAGCAGTATCGTCATCACAAGAATCATTTTCATTATCTTGGAATAAAAGTGTTACTAGACAGAAGTCAGTATTACCAAACTCATCCGTAACATGCATCTCTAATGGAATCTCCACTGAAACACCATTTGGCATATCTGCACAGTCAAAGCTTAAAGCTCCATTTGTTCCAGAAGACTCACCATTTACAGTGTTAACCAATGTAAATGTTAATTCATTATCGTTACACTCACCCGTCACATTATCAGTAGATCCAAGATCAAATTCATTAGCCCATACTTCAACTGATCCAGTACCCATCGCCATTGTTACAGTAACAATCTCTCCGATACAGTATGGAGTCGGTGGCTTAGAGTCTCTAATATCAAAGTTGTAAGAACATGAATTTACATTTCCACAGTGATCTGTAATGGTCCAAGTAATAGAGTGCATACCATAGTCATGAATACCATTGGCATTTCTTCCAGAACCACTTGCATCAATACTACCATCTCTGTTATAATCAATCTCATATTCAATGTCATATTCTCTATCCAAAGCCTCAGAACAAGCATCAAAACCTTCGTCCTCAGTCAATACTAGTACACCTAAAGTATCAAGAGGTGTCGTATTAAGGCTACAAGAATTCTCTTCACCAAAGATTGATGAAACTGCTGGTGAGCATTGGAACTCAGGTAACTCAATATCATTTATTTTCAATACCTGTACATAGGTTGCAACTTCTTGATCAGGGAATGATGGATCGTAAGTACACCAGTCAATCACTGTCCAAGTTCTTAATACCTTCATACATGCATTCTCTACATCATCAAAGATCTGATCTTCATAAGTCATTGCAATTAATCCACAAGGAGAGTCTGAAACAGTTGGTCTTCCAATGTTTGCATTTCCAGGATCAAGTGTTACTTCATCAGGACATCCGTTAATCGTTCCATCATTCAACGGACTCCAGTTAACATCAGTTTCAGGATCAAATGGATCTTGATTTGAGAAGTTTAATCTTACGGTGTAAGAAATATCATCACTTGTTCCGTTAGAAGCAGTGTAGATAATTTCCCATGTTCCATTTCCACAATCATCAATTTCAGAAACTTGTTTCGGACCATCGCAGGTAATGTTTAATGGACAATCTGCTAAGTTATGTGAAGCAGAGAATAAATCCATATATGTATCACAAGTAGGTAATTCGTCCTCACAATCGAAATTGTACACTGGATCAGCAGTTGTATCCCAGATAATACCAAATGGGTTCTGTAACTCAACTTCTACGATACAAGTGTTCGTATTACCATCTAAATCGTGTACTCTTAATTCTACTAACTTTTGTGCATCGTTATAATCTGTACAACAGTAATCAACGTAAGGTCCAAAGTCATCATTGATGTCTAATCTTCTTACCTCAAAGTGAGATACACCACAGTTATCCCAAGATCCTTTATCAAAAGAATCTGCACCTGCGTGAGCACAACCATCATCTCCAAGAGACAATACTAAAAACTCAACACATACTGGGTTAGGTACATTTATATCTTCTACAACAATCTCAGTAAATGCATTTCCTACATTTCCACAATCATCAACTACGGTATATCTAATCCATGTACTATCTAATGGAAGATCAACAATTCTGTCTGGTATACCATCACCATCATCATCTCTTACATTATCAGTTATATATTCACCATCTACTGGCGGATTACCATCTGCATCGGCAACTAAGTAACCAATAGAGAAGGTGTAACTATCTGGATTGATTGAAAATCCACAATCAAAAACTGTCAGTGGTGGAAT
>JAHDGF010000003.1:0-53676 GCA_020627785.1 Saprospiraceae bacterium | reverse complement strand
CAATCACCAGTACAAGTAAATCCATTATCTGTATATACAGTAATATCATCTGGTACTGCAGTTACAATCGGAGGATCGTTATCTACAATTTTAATTATTTGTGTGTGATTTCTAATATCACCACTACACCAATCAAGAATTGTCCACTCTCTCAATACTTTTTTAGCAAAAGCACCACAGATCGGTAAAATTTGATCAGCATATGTGAAACCATAATTTGCACAAGTTCCTATGTCACCAAAAGGAGCCTCAATTCCACCAGTAACTGAAGGTAATGGAGCGCCATCATCAGTTAGCATACTAGTAATTAAAGAACCGTTTGTGTCAAAAAACTGTGAACAATAAAATGGTGCATTGTTAGTCCCATCATAATCTGGTGGAGTAACTAATAAAGATACATCCCAAAACATTATATTTATTCTCTGACTACACTGTGACTCTACTCCACTTGATTGACTCACTACCGTCCATGTTCTTTCTACTGATCTACCTATTCCACCATTACATTCTCCTACTGTTTCATCTTCATAAGATGCTAAGTAAGGACCACAGTTATTATCTGGTAAAGTAATTTCAAACTCTGTATCTCCAGTCTGGCTTACATTTCCATCAAATGGATATGGAACCGTTCCGTCATCTCCTATGATTGAAATAGATCCACCTGTAATACAAGCTGTTTCTGTTTCACTTGAATTCTTAATAATAAGAGTCCACTGACCGCTGATCTGATCTCCATTAAATCCTGATAATGGATTCAAAGGCTTATAGTCACCACAGTAAGCATGATTTAATCCTAATCCACAATTCTGTGGAGAAACTAAAACAGCATGTGTTCTAAAAGCGTCATCAGATAAATTAATATCAAGATTAGAAGCTGAACAAGTATTACCAGAAACTAAATCTAAGATCTCAATTAAAGTCCCATCTGGAGACCTTAAACAAGCCTTTATTGTATTAATATTTGGTGCGTTAATAGTAAATGAAATATCCTCAATCGATTGAACAGTTTGGTTGGTTCCAACAGTTGTAAGGTCAAAAATAATCGAATCCATTCCTATCGCAAGGGAGTCTACCGTAGCATCTACCATTGAAGGAACAGTCATTGTAACAGGTACTGTAACACAATCTGGAGAAGCTCCAGAAGAGTTCACAAATACATTTGTTCCATCAGCGCTCTGAGGAAATCCAATTCCATCTACGTCATTTGGACCAACAACATGATGATCTAGAATTGGATCACCTGGCTCATAACTTTGATTACAGAAAATTTCAAAATCTTGGCAACTCGTGAAGAGCGCATTGATCTTATCTTCTACGAAAACACTACCCCAGCATTGCTCACCAGTAGGAGTAACTACTGTTACATCATACAAACCTGGTGTATCAATGGTTACAGTTCCGTCCGCATTGTTAGTGAAACCATCGATCGACATTTCATAAAATTCTTCAGAACAAACATCCGTTATTGTTCCTTCTAAAATCATGTCCAATGTAATGTTTGCACTACAAGTTGCATCCATAGTAACTTGTACTTGATCATTACAAGCGATGCTCGTTTCAAGCTTAAGTATAAAATCAGATTTACAACAAGCCGTAGGCGTTGTTGATATAACTGGTGTTACACCATCTGCTTCAAATACTGGATCACCGTCTGCATCTACTTCTTGAGGAAATAGATTGTACAAAAGACAATAACGACCAGGTCCTTCAGTGAAAGACTGGGTTGCAGTAATAGTACCAGTTTCATCTGCTACCGGGATTGATAGTCCAGCTGCTGAACTACTAACTGGATTATCAAATTGAAAAAATTGATAACCCACTAAATTGATTTGGTAAGCGTTGTCTGAACACTCACCATCTCCAGCAAGAGTTGGAAAAGTATAACTGTAGGTTACAGCTGGTGGATCCACTGTACAATCTACATCAGCGGATGCCAATGTAAATGATTCTGTTTCTGGACAACCAGTAATTTCACAATCACCTACAGATACGTCGCAATCTTGCGCGAACACATTTTGTGATAAAATCACCAATAATACTATTGGTACCATTTCAGCACAAAACTTCATTTTCTGTAATAATGTTCTCATAATAAAAAGTTTTGAGTACTTACTTTCTTTTTTTAAGTTTTCCTGTTTAAAAAATAATTCTAGTATCATTCTCAGTTTTAAAATCTGCAACCCCCGGTTGAGAGGGGCTTTTTGTACTTCAATTCACAACACATGATTGAAAATTTTAATACATAGAGGTAAAAAGCAAACATTATACCAAATCGTAATATGTCTTCTACTTTACCCAAATGAGTGGAGATTTATGAGTATCTAGAAAGGAGGAATCCTTTGATATATATGGCTCTGAGGAGTTTTTAGCGCTTTCGCAAATTCATTAGAATTAAAGAGAGACTTAATGTGCACGGCTTATAAATACATTGGCGAAAGCGTAAACTAAATCGTACTATATATTGTTAAGAGACTTATGGATCCTAAGGAAAACTTTATACTGCCGCAGTTCCCGCTATCATTGGTTGCGTTTCCAGGAGAGAAAGTGAACCTGCATATATTTGAACCGCGATACAAGCAATTGATCAACGACTGTTGGTCCAATGGCACACACTTTGGGATTGCCCCTTTCCATAAAGGGCAATTGATTTTTTTTGGAACGGAAATGAAAGTAACCGCAATTAGTAAGGTATATGAAGATGGGAAAATGGATATCAAAACGGAAGGTGTAAGAGTATACCAGATCCACAACTTTGAAAAAGTACATCATCCAAAGTTATATGCAGCTGCTAGTGTAAGTCATCTCATTGACGACGAACAATCTGATCCAACTACGATTAATCGCTTACTTAAATTACTTGAAGAGGTATTTGAATTACTAAAAATTGATCTTCCAATCAGCCGGTTTAGAAATGACTTTACCAGTTATAAAATTGCGCATCATGTTGGACTCAACATGGAAGAAAAAATACGTTTATTAACTATACGTGCAGAAAGTCAACGATTGAAGTTTATTGAAGATCATCTAAATCAATTCATACCTGCTCTGAAAAAAGCAGAAGAACTTAAAGAAAGAGCTTCTTTAAACGGTCACTTTAAAAATTTACAATCCCCAGACTTCTAAGGCTTTTAATAACTGGATTGAAAGTTAAGCTTCAACGAAAAGATGTGAGACACCAATGCTTCAGCTACAGAACCAATATTGGTCAAGGCATAGTCAATATTCAATCTCCCTAAATGCACACCTAAACCAATATTTGGTTGAAGTGAAAATTTAGTGTTTGCTGAGTTTACCTCATTAATGATGTTCTGCATGTTTCCTAAACCGAACCTTAAAAATGCAAGTTGATCATACCCTACTTCTACCCCAAAGGTAGGATCTAGGCCAATTCTATCTCCTGAGAGAATTCCAGCTTGGGTACCATCACTAGACAATCTTAAATCCGCTTCAACCGTATAACTAAGTGATCCACTTTCTCCTGACTTTGCTGCAGCAAAAACCAACTTAGGTAGTGCAATTTCAGTGGAAGAAATAGGCACATCGTTCCCTGTAGCCAATAATATTGCTTCGTTTTCAGAGCTTATATTGAAGGACCATGCATTGACGGTTGTTGTCACATCTCTGGCCATAAGACCAAATTTAAATCCATTGGTTTCATATTGAACTCCAGCATCAAAGCCAAATCCCCAGGCAGAACCGAATGGTCCAATTCTTCGGTTAATCACCTTAGCAGAGATTCCATAACTTAAATCGATGTTTTTAAGTGTTTTACCTATTGAAACAAGAACAGCATAATCTGCCGTCGAAAATTCTGTGACATTATTATAGTTAATAGACCCATCTGGCCCTACTAAACTTAAAGTATTAGGAATTCCATCAATTCCCATTCTTATGACCGTTAGGGCCCCAACCGTTGGATTTGAGTTACTACCCATTCTTTTTGCTGCACCGAAATAGTCATAATTCGCAATGCCTCCAAACCATGAAGCGTGCATTGCTGCTACTTGTAAAGGATCTTCTATTTTAGTTAATCCTGCCGGGTTCCAGTATGCAGAAGTAACGTCGTCAATTGATGCCGCAACACTCCCAAACATACCGTGTGCTTGGGCTCCCACACCGATGTTTAAAAATTCATTGACGAATTTTGGAGCTGTTTGTGCGCTTATATTACTAAATGTAGCAGTCGCGAATAGGCAAACCAATACAATAGCCTTGATGTCTTGAAATTTCATTGAAATTTAATTTACAGTAATCTACCTAAGGGATGGGTGTGAAAGTTTAGGTGCAACAAAGATAGATATACCTAAGTGAAAAACACAAATTCTTAAACGCAAGAAAATATTTCATATTTCACAATTGATGAAAAGAAGGCATATTTTAGCCTGAATGTCTTGATAATCAATTCTTTTATATTAAAAATAGGCCTGAAAAAAGGATATTACGCTTTCGCAAATTTTTATTAAACATGGGTAGAAATATTATTGGTGGAATCATTGGAGTAGTGGTCGGTATATTTTTAGTCGCCTTATCGCAACAACTAATGCCTAATTTCTTTGAATTGCCTGAAGGCTTAGATCCAACGGATCCAGAAGACAGAGCCACCCTGGTAAGTCTTATGCCATTAAGTGCACAAGCACTGGTAATCTTCGGTCATATTCTTGGTGCTTTTGCTGCAAGCTTTATCGCAGGAACTATTTCTGGTCGATTTAAAAATAGAACTGGCTGGATGGCTGGGCTGATTTTAATCATTGCCACCATCACTAATTTTATTGTTATGGGACATGATCTGAAGTTTGGTTTGGTCGATATACCTATCACCATTTTTGCTACTTGGCTGGGAGCTAAGATTGCCAGTAGAAATGAAACCATCATTGAAGTTTAAAAATTTGCGATAGCAAATAAATCCTGAGCTCACCTCATGCTGAAATTGAGAATGTTTCCCATCTCATAACAGACACGACAGCGAGGTTCATACTTATCCTTTTCTCCAAGGACAACCGTCGCTTCTTCCTCGCTTAATCGATAAGAGTGGGTGGCTAAATTACCACAATGTGGACAGATGGCATGTACCTTTGTTATGTACTCGGCAACGGCGAGAAGACTAGGCATGGGACCAAAAGGAAGGCCTCGGAAGTCCATATCCAGCCCTGCAATGATTACTCGCTTACCCTTGATTGCTAGGCGCTGACATACCTCCACTAATTCTGCATCGAAAAACTGAGCTTCATCTATCCCAACAACATCAATTTCTTTTATGTGCGTGTAGATCTCTGTACTCTTTTCAACCGGGATTGAAAGTATTGAATTTTCATCATGAGAAACTACCTGAGTATCATCATATCGAGTATCCTTCTTTGGTTTGAAGATCTCAACTTTTTGATTGGCAAATTTAGCCCGCTTGAGCCGTCGAATCAGCTCTTCTGTTTTTCCAGAAAACATGGAACCACAGATAACTTCTATCCATCCACTTCGCTGACCTCTAAAACTTGGTTCAAGAAACATATTTTCTGTACGTTGGTTTTATTTCAATGACTCCACAAATATCAGATTTTCAATTGACAATAAATTATGAATTGTACACAGATAAAGCTTAATTGAAATAAATATATTTGAACGACCAATTTAAACGTTCTTTACTAGTTGAAACAAATACTACTATGAAATTCGAACAATCAGATAAACATTTAAAGAAATTAACCAGCTTTTATGAGCGATTAAAGGAGGATGGGAATGTTGATGCGATGGAAATTGAACTCCTAAAATCCTACACTTCAAAATTTCTTCATTCAATTTCAGAAGGAATTACGCCTGCAGAACCAGTTAAAGCTGCACCAGTTAAAATAGAAACTCCTCCAAAGCCAGCTCCAGAAGTGGAAAAAGTAAAGGAAGTTGTAGCTCCTGTTGTTGAATCGCCAAAGGTGACCAAGGCAGCCGCTCCCGTGAAAGCAACGGTAGGAAGTTCTGCTTTTGCAAGTCTATTTACACTATCCGATGGGAATGAATTATCTGATAAGCTGGCAAAAACAAGCATTTCAGATATTGGAAAATCAATGAGTATCAATGAAAAAATATTCACGGTAAAAGAACTTTTTAGTGGAGATAGGTCTTCGTTTGATGATACCATTGAGAAATTAAACAGTTTCAAGACCTACGATGAAGCGACGAATTTTCTAAGTACAAATGTGGCTGAAGCAAATGATTGGCTTTCTCCAGATAAGGAGAAAAAGGTAAAAACCTTCTTGAAACTGGTTCAAAGGAAATACGTTTAACAAGAATTTATGCAAAGCCCAAATAGGCAAAAGAAATTAATCATAAATGCCTTGAAGTTTGCAGGGCTTTGTGTGTTGTTATTGTGGTCAGTTCACCTCTTTGGTCTTTTGACGGACAACAGCTTTTCTCACCTTGGAATTTATCCAAGAAAAACTGAAGGTATCAAAGGGATATTCTTGGCACCATTAGTCCATGACAACTTTGAACATTTGTTATCCAACACCTTCCCTTTCTTTGTTTTGACAGGAGTCATCTACTACTTTTATCCCAAGGTTGCTGCCCCTTCTTTTGGAATTATTTATGTCCTTACAGGATTTATTGTCTGGCTTTTTGCAAGACCTGTATATCATATTGGAGCCAGTGGTGTAGTTTATGGACTTTTGAGTTTTGTAATGTTCTCAGGATTCTTCAGAAAGAACTTAAAGGCCATCGTCCTTGCCCTTTCCGTTACCGTTTTATACAGTGGATATTTTTATGGTCTATTGCCATTAAAAGATGACATTTCTTGGGAAAGTCATTTATTCGGAGCAATGGTGGGAACGCTCACGGCGTATATTTTTAAAGGCGTCATTGAAGAAGATGAAATCCCTAAAGCTCCCTCCTGGGCCAATGAAATATCTAATCAAGAATACTTCCTCCCAAGAGATACTTTTCATAAGACAAAGGCTGAAAGGTTAATAGAAAAACAGATGGAAGAGCAGAGGAGAATGGAAGAATGGAGACGAAGTATAGATGATGGCGGATCAAGTCTTTAAATGATCCAATGCAGCTCTAACACTGCCCTGTTCTAACAATAATTTTTTGGCATCTTCATAAGCTAAATCACTTCCTTCAACAATCAATTGGGTTCCTCGATCAACCAATTTATGATTGCTCAATTGCATGTCTACCATTTTATTATCAACCACATGACCTAGCTTAATCATCACGGAAGTTGTCAACATGTTTAAAACCAATTTCTGTGCAGTGCCCGCCTTCATACGTGTACTGCCTGTAACGAATTCTGGTCCTACAATTACTTCCACAGGGAAGTCAGAAACCGCAGCCAAAGGTGTATTAGAATTGCAGGTAATGCAACCAGTTTTGATCCCATTCTTCTGGCATGCGCTTAGTCCGGAGATCACATAAGGAGTGGTGCCCGATGCAGCAATTCCCACAACGATATCACCCTCATTTATTTTATGTGCTTCTAAATCATTCCATGAAATCTCCTCACTATCCTCAGCAAATTCTACGGCCTTTCTAATCGCAGAATCTCCACCTGCTATAATACCAATGACCATCCCATGCGGCACACCAAAAGTCGGAGGACACTCAGAAGCATCGACAATGCCTAATCTACCACTTGTTCCAGCCCCAATATAAAAAAGCCTTCCTCCGTTTTTGAGCCGATCATAAATCGCTTCAGAAAGCTCAGTAATGGCGGGTATTTCTTTTGATACTGCCTTTGCAACAGTCTGATCCTCTTTATTTATATTTTCCAGAATTTCACGCGTAGACATCTTATCTAAGTGCCTATAATTTGAACTCTTTTCTGTATGTCTGACTAAGTCTGGTTTTTCCATAACTATGTTATTGTTATAAATAAATTGAATTCATCCTTGATAATTAGTCTTTTTAGATTTTTTTTGTGAAAAAAATTGAAATGATACAGAGGATACAATCTTTATTCTATCTACTCGCAGCAATATGTGCAGGTGTAGTTTTTCTAAAGCCACTAGCTTCAAGCAACCAATCAGCTGCTCCATACCTGGAAGACAAATTGTTTGATGTCCAAGATCACACCATATTACTGGTTGTTGCTGCCTTGGCTGTACTTCTACCCTTTGTGAGTATCTTTTTATTTAAAAATAGACCTGTTCAAAAAAGAATTGGCTATCTCAGCATCATCTTTTCCTTACTAATTATTGTCGCAGCTTCCTTGTTGTTTTTTAACGTTGGTTCTACCATGGATCAGTCCGTTGAAATCAACGATGAAATGGGCTTATATTTCCCAGTAGGCGCCATCATATTTTCAATGATTGCTAATTACTTTGTCAATAAGGATGACAAATTGGTAAGTTCAATGGATCGGCTTAGATAAGCTGAGTGAAAGGCATAAAAAAGTCCCGATTTCACAATCGGGACTTTTTTTTATTCAAAATCCATTACTCGGGCCTCGGTTTAGCCGAATAATTTACTTTTAATTGTCCTGACTTTCTCAACTGAGTTTTTACATCTGTAACAATACCCATCGTAACCTCTCCATCAACTCTTAATGATGAAGTTATCTGAGGTTGTTGTGCTTCAGGTACTTTCTCTCTATGTTGAGCTATAAACAATGGAATCTGATCTAAATCAGCAATTTTATCTCCTAGCTGCAACCGCGGCTTAGTTCCATAAATTGCTTTCTCAGCATCCTTTGGTGTTCCCATGTACAGGTAATTAACCAAAGACTTCTTCTCTAGTTTCGTTAATTCTGTTGCTTGTGGAACGACTACTTCTACTTTCAGACTTGAATCTCTCAATACAGTTACAACCATAAAGAAGAATAAAAGCATGAAGATAATGTCCGGCAAAGAAGCCGTAGAAATTTCCGGTGAGGATTTACCTCTTTTCTTTTGAAATTTAGACATACTTATGGTTTAAGATTCTGCTCCAAAATCGGTTGGCTCTGCCTCTGAAAGAATCAAAGGAATAGCATTAATTATTTCTTTTCGTCGGTCTCTATCCAAGAACTCGAAATCTTTCCCGAATCTCTTTTGAGATTCTGCATTTCTTAATTCTGTGTATGCTGCCTTTAACTCATTGTAAACTTCTAGGTAGGTTCCATACTTAGTTCCCCTATCATTTCTTAATGATATAATGGCTTTCTGTGGTGTTTCTGCCATGTCCGAACGGTTATCCGGATTAATGATAAAATTCTTAGCGTTTTCTCTAAGATTATCAACTGAAGCAGGTTCACCTCTTACCAACAATTCATTGTTGGCATTTACAAGTACTGAATATACATTTCGCTTGTTAAGCTTTTCCGTTTCTGGTTCATCTTCAGACCATGGCGGAAGCCTTACCAAAACTCCTTTATCTACATCAATCGTTGTAGTTACAAGGAAGAAAATCAATAACAAGAAAGCAATGTCTGCCATCGAGCCCGCATTGATCTCATTGCTAAGTCTATCTTTCGAACTTTTCTTTGGCATATTACTTAAATAAATTAATGACTTCTGAAATGACCATTAGTACGATAGCGCCTATCCCTAGGGTTAATACTGTCTTGATACCACCGGAAATTAACTTACTGGCAGTTTCACCAATATTAAATTTACCATGCAACATCGCTAGTCTGCTATCACCAGTTTCTGGAACAGCCATGCTATAAAATATGAAAAATAGAATAGCAACAACTGCAAAACCTGCGATGACCTTCAAAGATCCTTTAGGATTTTTAAGCAAGCCAGTAATTCCAAAAATGAAAATTAAAGCGACTGCTAAAATCACTAGAATCCTAGGAAGGGCTACAACCAAGTTAAAGAAATCAAAGGTCTCAGTGCTACCTGGTGCTTTCAATACTTGGTTTAAATCTGTGCCGACATCGTAGCCAGCACTGCCTAGACCTGTGATTGCTGAAATCAAGATGATGGCTACTAGAGCTACACCCAGAAGGAAAGCAAACATTTGACCTTTGGCCGAGAATAAATTATATAATGAATTCATACTTTTCTTTAATTATTTGAAAACTCCATTTCTTGCCATAACATCTACCAATCCGATAGAAGCATCTTCCATTTTATTTACGATTCCATCAATCTTAGAAACGATGTAATTGTAAAAGATTTGAAGAATAATGGCCACAATAAGTCCAAATACTGTGGTTAATAGGGCAACCTTGATACCTCCTGCAACAACTGATGGTGATAAATCACCCACTGTTTCAATTCTATCAAAGGCTTGAATCATCCCGATTACCGTTCCCATAAACCCGAGCATCGGTGCAATGGCGATAAATAGTGAAATCCATACTAGACCTTTTTCTAAAAGTCCCATTTGAACTGAACCGTAAGATACGATTGCTTTTTCAGCGGATTCAGCGCTTCCTCCATTTCTTAAACCTTCATACAATACACTTGCAGTAGGGCCAGGAGTTGACTTAGCTACTTCTTTGGCGCCTTCGATGTCGCCTTCAGCCAATTTAGTTTCAATGTTGTTTAGCAACTTGTCAGTATTGGTTGTTGCTATGTTTAGAGTGATAATTCTTTCGATACAAAATGCCAACCCGAGGATAAGACATATTAAAACGAGGATCATAAACCTCCAATCACCTTCAATAAATTTTTCCTTTAGCATTTGGAATCCTCCAGCACCTGCATCGCTTGCAGCATCTTGAGCTAACATTTCTGTCGCTCCACAAAATGCTAGGAGACAAAATAATAAACAGAAAGAAATTAATTTTCGCATAGTTCCTATGGTTTTCACGTTATAAGTTTTCAATAAAAGATTTTGAATAAGTCCTAAATTTAGAAATTATTAGAAAACTTATTCAAAGCACAATTATATTTTTTATTTCTTGATATGTTCCTATCCAACTATAATTTTGATGCATAAAATTTTGTTTTTGGCGCTTGAGCAAATTTTATACTTTAGAAACCGCTTGATAGCGTGAATATCAGCTAGTTATAAAAGCTCACATGAAAATTTTCCAAATAAAAATTTCAATTAAACACCGATCCTATTACTTGTCAATGCATACAATCACCGGATATTTTCTTCTTTTATTTTAAAGAATCTTCAAAATGAGGAGTTTTATCAATCACTTCAGCTTTTTGTTTACCTGCTTCTGTCTAATAATTCATACGAGTTGTCGCAGAGACTGCAATGATCAAGACGTATTATTGGGTCAAGTTGACCACAATGAACTAACCATAGCCTTTATTCACTATACAGATGGTCAAACCATCAATTTTGAAAATTCCGATGGAATTCAGAATACCTTTACCGTCATAGAAGATCAAGAACTTGATGAAAGATTATGTGTGGAGGTTACTTGCCGCCCAGCTTTTGAAGACGAAGGTGAAAATTCATGTAATTACTATTCCGCCGACGCGAATCACTTTGTTTTGATGAATAATGACCATTCTTTATACTTTAAAACAGGCATTGAAACCTTTCAACCAGAAACTGAGCTTTTTTATGAATACGTAGAGATAGGATTAATTGGTACTTTTGATACCTTATCTGCTGGAATAATTACAGCAAATAACTTTTCATCTGTAGGTTTAAGTGCATCTAACACCATTTTAGAAAATAATTTGATCTTTCAAGATTCAACCATAGTAGGTAGCCTCAGCGATGTTTACGCTTACGCAAATGCAGACAACGATCTTTACCTTATTTTAGACCGTGAAAAAGGAATCGTGGAATATAAATTAGAAGGTCAGGTTTGGCAATTAAACGAATGATTGGAATTTAAATTCAAAATTGAGAAATTTGTCCCATGTTTAGGTTTGAACAAGCTGGTGCTCTATGGTTGCTATTACTAGCACCTCTTTTAATTTTGATTTTCTACTTCTTGCTAAAGTGGAAAACAGCCAGACTTGAAAAGTTTGGTGATAAAGAGCTATTACAACGTTTATTCCCAGAATTATCCATAAAAAAGGAATGGTTGAAAAGTTTGCTTTTTGCCGTAGGAATCTTTTTCATTTCAATGGCCTTTGTAAATCCACAATGGGGCACACGGAAGCAGAAGGTAAAAGCCAAAAGTGCTGATATAATTATTGCACTGGACATTTCCCAAAGTATGCTGGCTACTGATATTTCGCCAAACCGAATGGAGAAAGCCAAAAGATTTACGTCCCAACTTATCAAGAACTTAAAGGGTGAGAGATTGGGACTTATCTTTTTCGCAGGAAGTGCTTACCTGCAAATGCCATTAACTGCTGATTATGCTGCAACGGAATTGTTTATTAAAAGTGCCAATCCAGAACAAGCAGGCACGCAAGGAACTGTTATCGCTGAAGCCATCAGTCTATCACAAAACGTGTTCCCATCTGATGCACCATATCAAAAAGCTTTAGTATTAATTACGGATGGCGAAAATCATGAAACCGAAGCCATTGTAGCGGCTAAGCAGGCGGCAGAAAATGGAACCTTTGTTTTTTGCATTGGAATAGGAACTCAAGAAGGAGCCTATGTGCCTCAAATCGTTAATGGTCGAGAAGTTTATAAAAAAGACAAACAAGGCTATCCTGTAAAAAGTAAGCTGAACATCCCATTGCTTCAAGACATTGCAGATGCCGCAAATGGTCAATTTTATCTTTTAGACGATGGATTTGCACTTACAAAAAAGATTGTAACAGATCTAGCAAAAATTGAAAAACAAGAAGTAGAGCAGCGATCGTTTACTGATTACAATAGTTTCTTTCAATACTTTTTATTCCTAGGCCTTTTGGCATTTGTCGTAGAGCATTTTATTTCAAATAGAAAAAAGGTTTCAGCATGAAATTAAAATACATACTAGCCTTAGGTTATTTTATCTCTTCTTTTTTATTGACCAATACATTTGCGCAAAGCAGTCATAACAACTTACTTGAAGGAGATAAATTTTATAGAGCAGGAGAATTTTATCTAGCAGAAGAACAATATCGAAAAGCTAGAGAATCTGAAAAAGAATTAAAGTCTACGTTTAATCTTGGAAATGCTGTATATAAACAAGAACGATATGAAGAGGCTGTAGATCACTTCACAGCCGCAGCACAACTTGCTCCTGACAATGCAAAAAGAGCAGATGCTTATTATAATCTCGGAAATGCTCAATTTAAAGCAGAAAAAATTGAGGAGGCCATCGAATCTTACAAAGAATCAATACAATTGAATCCGGACAATGATCAAGCTCGATATAATCTTTTAGTGGCTAAAAACATTCTCAAGCAACAACAACAGCAACAGCAGAATCAGCAACAACAGCAAGACCAGGATCAAGAAGAGCAAGATCAAGAAAAGCAGGAGCAACAGGAACAACAAGAGCAACAGCAGCAACAAAACCAAGAGCAACAAGATCCTTCTGATCAAGAAAATGAAGAGCAGCAGGAACAAGAAGATCAACAAGAGCAGCAAGATTCAACGAATCAGGATCAAGAAATAAGTGAAGGGGGAGAATTCGATACAACCAGATTAGACAAACAAACCCTAGATAGTCTAGATGCAATGAAGCTTTTACAAATCATCGAAAACGAAGAGAAAAAGGTTCAAGAAAAGCTCAAGAAATTCAATTCCGATCGAAAGAAACCAGATAAAGACTGGTAGTATCTATTTTATTCTAATGTGAAATTTAATATATCTAGGGTAGTATACAAGTTCATTGGAGAAATTACCTTTGGGTAAATTTACCTTTCATGGCTCGTATCTCTTTTTTCCTTATATTCTCCTTACTGATTCTATGCTGTGGTGAAGAATCCACAAATAAAAAATCTAGCAATAACCCGCTTACCTCCGGAACAAGTTTTACAAAATTAAGCCCTTCAAAAACTGGGATTGACTTTAGTAATGAGTTAATAGAAGATGTCACTAACCGACACAATATTCTATCTTTTGACTATTACTATAACGGTGCTGGAGTTGCCTTAGGTGATATTAATAATGATGGATTAACAGATATATTTTTTACTGCCAATACCTCCGCCAATAAGCTTTACCTCAACAAAGGGAATATGAAGTTTGAAGACATATCTAAGTCTGCGGGAATTCAACCTGGCGATTGGTCGACAGGTGTTAATATGGCAGATGTAAACAATGATGGATGGCTAGATATATACGTATGTCAAGCTGGCCCTACAAATGGTATAAGAAAAAATTTACTTTACATAAATAAACAAAATAACACCTTCCAGGAAAGTGCCCAAAGTTATGGTTTAGCTGATCCAAAATTAGGGACTCAAGCTGCTTTTTTTGACTACAACAGAGATGGTTTATTGGACTGTTATCTCATGAATGAATCAACCTACTTTAGAGTTGAAATTCTAACCATTCAGGAGGAAATAAAAGACGAAAAAAAATTAAAAATTGCGAGCGGCACCTTGTATAAAAATATAGGTGGAAGATTCGTTGATGTATCAAAAGAGGCAGGAATTCTTAGATATGGTTATGGGCTTGGATTAGCGGTTAGTGATTTTAATAATGATGGATGGCCAGATTTTTACGTTGCCAACGACTATTCTGTGCCTGACATGATGTGGATAAATCAAAGAGATGGCACTTTTAAAGATGAGATTAAAAAAAGAACAGATCAGACAAGTTGGTTCTCTATGGGAATAGACATTGCAGATATCAACAATGATGGGTTCTTAGATATTGGGGTAGTTGATATGGCAACACAAGATCATTTTTATGGGAAAACTTTGATGGCGCCGATGAGTACAGACTTGTTTCACTACACACACAGTCAACTAAAATATCAAAGGCAACACATGTTTAATGCACTACAAATGAATCATGGCAATGGCACCTATTCTAATATTGCTGGAATGACAAAAACCCTAAGTACAGAATGGAGCTGGGCTTCCCTCTTTGCGGACTTTGATAATGATGGTGACAAGGATTATTTTATTTCTAATGGTTTTAAAAGATGTCACCGCGATAATGACTTTCAAAATAAATTAAAAGCAACGAAAAGAAAATATCAAGGGAAACCAATCCCTAATGATGAAAAACAAAAATTATATGATCAGATTCCAAGCTATAAGTCAAAAAATCTAATGTATGAGAACAATGGATTTGCGGACTTTGCCGATGTAAGCGATGACTGGGGTGTTGGGGATTTATCTTTTTCCAATGGGGCTGCCTATGCTGATTTAGACAATGATGGAGACTTAGACCTTGTCGTAAATAATATAAACGAAGCTGCATTTATTTATCGAAACGAAGCGACTAAAAATCACCTCAGAATAAAGTTAGACTCAGATACTTATACCTACGGAACTAGGGTCACCATTTTCACAGGAGATAAAAAACAGATTCAAGAATATAACCCTACAAAAGGTTATCAATCAAAAGTAGAAGACATCCTACATTTTGGTATTGATAATTTTAAAACTGTAGACTCTGTTTTGGTCAAATGGCCAGATTCCAAAAGTCAAATTATTAAAAATGCCCCAGCCAATCAGTTGATTACATTAAGCCATAAGAATGCAAAGAGAGGAGGAATTAGAAGAGCTAGAGTTAATCCACTATTTGAAAAAACTGCTGGCGTAAAATTCAAACACACTGAAAACGAGTTTGATGATTTTGAAAAAGAAATTCTTTTACCATATAAGCAATCTAATTTAGGTCCATTTATGAGTGTTGCAGATGTCGACAAAAATGGACTAGATGACTTTTATATTGGTGGGGCTAGTGGACAAGGTGGAAAATTATTTTTGCAAAAATCAGATGGAAAAATGGTTCTATCTTCTGGCGCTGTCTTTGAAAAAGATGCAGTTTCTGAAGATATGAAGTCTACGTTTTTTGATGCTGATTCAGACGGAGATCTTGACCTATATGTTATAAGTGGGGGAAGTGAATTTAAGGTAAACGATCCTGCGCTTCAAGATCGCTTATACCTTAATAATGGAAGCGGTCAATTCACTAAGTCTACAACCTGGCTACCTAACAACCTTACCTTCCCCGGAATGAAAGCTGCCGCATCCGATATAGATAAGGATGGAGACTTAGATTTATTTGTCAGCGGTAGAATAACACCTCAAAAATATCCTTATGCAGCAGATTCAAAAGTGCTAATAAATAATGGGAATAAATTTGAAGATAAATCCAGTAGTTATCCAAGTATGATCACTAATGGAATTACAAATGATGCCCTTTGGATAGATATAGATAAAGATGGCGATGAAGATTTAATCACCGCTGGAGAATGGAGTCCGATTAAGCTATTTGTTAACAATGATGGTGAATTTTCAGACCCCCAAGAAATAAGCAAGGCGGGCTGGTGGTACACTTTAGCTTCAGTGGATATTGATAATGATGGAGACCTTGACCTTGTGGGAGGGAATCTAGGATTAAATTCTAAATTCAAGGCCAGCGAAGATAAACCCTTTAAGGTGTATGCAGATGACTTTGATAACAATGGAACCTGCGATGTTGTCCTTGCTAAACAATACAAGGGTCAAGAAGTGCCCGTAAGAGGACGTCAATGTTCTAGTGAACAAATGCCTTTTATTCAAGATAAATTTGAAACTTATTCAGCTTTCGCAAAAGCTAACCTAAGCGATATATTAGGAGAAGATCGTGTGAATAATTCATTAGCACTTGCGGCAGAGTCCTTACACTCTAGCATTTTCATCAATGAGAATGGTCAATTCACAGAAGTAAAATTACCAATGGAAGCTCAAGCCTTTCCTATCTGGGGAATAGAAGTGTCAGACCTGAATAACGATAATTATCAAGACCTCATTTTAACAGGCAACCTGTATGGAATGGAGATCGAGACACCAAGGCTAGATGCTGGAAAAGGATTGGTTTTGTTAAATCGAGAAGGAAAACTTGATGCTCTTAATGTACAAGAAAGTGGAATTTTAATCCGCGGTGACTTAAGAGATATAATCCTCCTTGAAGGAAACCAAGGAAAGAAAAAAATGATCGTCAGTCGGAACAACGATTCACTCGTTAGTTATGAGCTAAACGAATAAACATGAAAATACTGATGGTTTGTCTTGGGAATATTTGTCGATCACCATTGGCACATGGGATTATGGAAAAGTTCGTCGCGGATAAAAACTTAGATTGGGAAATAGATTCTGCAGGAACAAGTAAATGGCATAATGGAGAGGGTCCTGACCCTAGGTCAATAGCTGTAGCGCATAAAAACAATATTGATATATCTAGACAAGTTTCTAGATCAATTTCTAAAATGGATTTAGAATACTACGACTATATATTTGCTATGGATAGAAGTAATCTAAAAGATATAAAAGAACTTGCTCAAGAAAATCAATTACATAAAATTCATCTGTTTTTACCATTTGGAAAGGTTGAAGAAATAGATGAAGTACCCGACCCTTATTACACCCTTGGGTTTGATTATGTCTATGACTTAATTAATCAGGCAAATAAAAACATTGTTGAAATTCTAATCAATCAATGATTCATCTTTCAGATCTTTTGAGATTGTAGTGCCGTACCACTTCTTATATGCCTTTTCAAATGAACTCCTTTCAGAATAAGCCAATAAGTCAGCCAACTCATCAATCTTATGAATTCCTTTTTTTATATATGACTTTAAAAGAATCTGTCTAGTTTCTTCCTTGAGCATCAAAAAACTTTTACCCTGCATTTTCAACTCTCTTTGAATACTGCGTTTCGAAGTATTTAAGTGTGTAGATATTTCTTCTAAGGAAAATCCAATGTCTCTAATTAGCAACTTGGTGATGCGAGAGATTAAGGTTGTTTCTTCTTTTGGGTTCAATAGATTACATAGTTGAATGAAATTATATCTAGTGGGTTCTATACTATTTATGATTTCAGCAGAAGAACCCAATGGTTCAGCAATTATAATTTTAATCCCGTTAGAATTAAAGGTTACTTGCTTACACTTGGCACCTAATAAACTGACGCTTAACCTATCAAAAAATCCAAGAATAATTTGATCAAAAACTTGACGCGCATCCCAGCTTAACTTTAGAAAACTCCGACTTAAAGGAACATCAATGCTCAAGTCACCCGAATTTAGATTTATTGAAATAGTTTTCACAAATTCTGGTACTAACTCATTTTCTGCTCTATTGATTGACTGATAAAAATACCCAATCAATAAGGTATGATAAATATGACTCGTATTCCCTATGGCATAATGTAGCTCGCTACTATTAGTGCCTGAAAAGATATTTGACAAAAGTCCATTAAGGTCATTGAAGGAAATCAAATCTCTATTTAGCTTTAAATCAAACTCTAAGCCTTGCAAGTTGTCTTGAATAAATAAAAAGATTTCTTGCTGGATTATTTCCACCTCTAAGTCGTTATTAAACAACTCACGAAAACTTGAGAAATTTCTTTTCAATATCATTGGTAGTCCAAAGGTAGAAGATATTAAAAACCAAGTGATTATATATCTTAGAAATTATATATGAAAGTTTTTTAATGTTGACATAGGGGAATGAGCTTATTTTCCTGTCTTATAATCAAAGGGTGTTGAAAATTATTCAAAAAAATTAACCTGTTCCACTTAACTGAGGAATGGGTTTTTTTTATGTAATTAATCCAAAAATTAATTCTCTCAACAATTCCTTTTGGGGAGTACCTACACTGCCTATTCCTTTACTTTTAAGATCTACATTATATAAAACTTTGAAGGCTTTCCTTAACTGGCCTGCTGAATAATTTCTAGCGGCCTCCGTATACTGATTTAGAAAATAAGGAGATACCCCAACCTTCTTTGCAAGATCCGATGGAGATAGGTTTAAATTTTCTTTTGTTACAGATACCTTTTGATAAAATCCAATCAAGGCTCCAAGAATCGGAACAATATTTACCTTCTTAGGATTGTCACCAAAATAATTAGCTATCCTATATGAATGAAGTTCGTCTTTCTTACCTAGAGCATTCATTAATTCAAATACATTATAATCCTTACTTATACCTATTTGATCATGAATATCGTCTTGGGTAATTTCCTTTGCGCCAGCCTTACTTATAACTAACTTATTTATTTCATTCATGATCTTAGAAAGATCATTTCCTAAATAAGTACCCATCATCTGAGCCGCTCGAGGATTTATATTAAATCCTTTCTCCCCAAATTGCTTAGAAATAAATGGCGGAATCTTATTCTCATAAATTTTTTTAGACTCAAAGGCAACAGAATTTTTTACCGCAGTTTTCCAGATCTTCTTTCTACCATCAAATTTCTTGTGCTTGTGGGCAAGAATTAAAATGGTCTGCTCTGATGGCTTTTCAAAATAAACCTCAAGACCATCTATATCTCTCATCTCTTGCAACTCCTTAACAATAACAAGCCTCCGAGAAGCCATCATTGGGAATTGATATGCGTTGTCTAAAATGTTTTTATATCCAATTTCTTTACCGTATAAAGTAATTTGGTTAAAAGCTTTTTCACTTTCATCTAGAATATTGTGTTCTGCATATTTTATTAAGTCATCAATAAAATATTCTTCCTCACCATATAAAAGATAGATTGGAGCAAAGCTATTCTTCTTCCAATCCGACAAAATAGATTGATAGCTACTTGCCATATCCAATACTATTAGCAGGAATGTACCCCTCTACACCATCGAATAATTTTATAATCTCCACTAAATCACTTTCAGGATTTTCACCAGGGTAAAACATCGGCAACCAACGTATATCCTTATTGGCGATGTCCCAGACTACAGGAAGAATTGGAATTCCAGCTTGTTTTGCAACGTAATAAAAACCTGTTTTAAGTTTTTCTACTTTACGACGAGTACCTTCTGGAGCAAATAAAACAGTTAGGTCCGGTCTCTCTTTGTAAGCATTAACTACTGCATCTACAAAATTATTACTCTTTGATCTATCAACAGGAATACCTCCTAAATATCGCATGATATATCCCAAAGGCGGTTTAAAGAGTGAAGCTTTGCCCACATACTTGACATTAATTTTCATGGCACTACGAACAAGTATCCCAATGGGAAAATCCCAATAAGAAGTATGTGGTACTGCAATCACTACCTTCTGTTTTGGCAATTCTGGATATTCTCCAGTTATTTTAAAACCGAGTAGCTTGAGAATGAATTTTGATAAAATTGAAGTCATTTTAAAATTCTAAGCCGCAAAAATGCAAATTTATCTTTAGTCGTTATTAAACCTATGGAACTTTGATTCGTCAAAAAGCTAATATATGGAATTAACAGATTCAGAATTATTACTTCAGATAAAGAATACGGCACTTTTTGAGCAAGGCTTTAGGGCTTTAGTAAATAAGTATCAAGAACCTTTATACTGGCATATCCGCCGGATGGTCCACTCTCATGAAGATTCTAATGATCTGCTACAGAATGTTTTTGTGAAAGTTTATAAAAGCATTCATTCCTTTAGAGGTGACTCTAAAATTTACACTTGGATATATCGGATTGCAACCAATGAATGTTTGACTTTTTTACGAAAAAATAAAGCAAACATTATTAGCAATTTAGATCAACTAAATGGAATCAAAGAAGACCCTTATTTTACTAGTGACCAGATTCAAGTACATTTAAAGCGCGCAATTGAAACACTGCCATTAAAACAAAAACAAGTATTCATCATGAGGTACTATGATGAACTTAGCTATCAAAAAATTTCTGAAATAGTTGATACATCTATTGGTGGCTTAAAAGCTTCCTATCATCATGCTGTTAAAAAAATTGAAAACTACCTAAAAGAAATCGATGTCTTTACCACCTAATTCAAATAAAGAAAAAATTCCGAAGGACTATTTCAGCAAAATGAATCATGATTTGTTTAATAAGTTGGAGAATGAAGAGCAATTTGAAATTTCAGATTATCCCCTTTTAAACTCTATCGATAAAAATAAAGACTTCACAATTCCAAAAAATTACTTTCTAGAATTTGAAGTACCAAGTTTGAACAAGTCTAAGTTGAGACCATTAACTCAATTGATCTCTAAAGTGGCCATCGGTGTAATAATCATTGGTGTTGGAGTTTTATTTAAAGTAGATGAACCTCTTATCGAACCAATTTTAAATCAAGGAATTACTGAAGTAGACTTTCTTAATGACCCTACAATGTTCGATGTGGATGAAATAGAACTGATCAATCTAATGGCCTATACAGAAGATGAAATTATTCTTGATGGTATAAATAATGAAGAATTAATTGAATATCTAATTCAAGAATCTGAATTAGAAGACCTTAATAATTTACAATAAACACATAAACATGAGAACTATTATTATTTGCATTTTAATGCTTTCGCAAATGTTGATGTATTCACAACAATCAGAGGAAAACAGAGCGAATAAAACGGAGCGTATTCAAGCTCAAAAAATTGCATACATTTCAACAAGGCTAGACCTAAGTGTAGAAGAAGCTCAACAATTTTGGCCAGTTTATAACGAATATAACAATGCGTTGAGAGCTTTGAAAAAAGAAAAAAGTTCAAAGAAAGATATGTCAGAATTCACGGAAAGTGATGCGGATCTATATTTAGAACAGATGATTAGCACAAAAGAAAAAGAACTTGACATACAGAAAGAATATCTATCTAAATTTAAAGAAGTATTACCATCCAAGAAAGTGGTCCAACTTATCAGATTAGAAAAAAGATTTAAAACTGAAATCATTCAAAATATAGAAAAACGACTGAAACATAAAAGGAACAAAACCAATAAATAGACAAAAAGCGCTCCATGAGCGCTTTTATTTTTTAACCAAATTTTGGTGTTTCATAAATTTAAATTCCTTTCATGGGTTCTATTATTTTAAGAAAACGCATGGTAACTTTTGCTATAAGAAATATGTTAGTTAATGATTTATAGTAAGTTAGAAAGAGAAGAAATTTTAATATCAAAACTTTCACAACATCGCCTAGTTTTTAGCTTTAGATATCTGCCACACACACCATTTATAAAGGGCCAAAAAAAATAAATGAAGAAATACCCTTTGTATTCAATAATGTTATATTTACGTCAAGTTAATCCCTGAAACCTAGGACAGTAAACTAGATGGAACAAAAAACAAAATGTAATCTGGAGATATTAAATATGGTGTCAGATTTTGAAGAGATGAGTTCAGCCGGAGAAAATATCTACCTATCTGAAAAATCATTTCTTGACATTATAGATTATTATCAAGACGAGAATCAATATGATAAAGCAATCTCTGTTGTAGACATTGCCATATCACAATTCAACTACAGAGCAGAATTTTATATCTGCAAAGCAAAACTGCTTAGTAGAATGAATAAACCCAAAGAGTGTATTCAAGTACTAAACATTGCTGAGAAGATTGCTCCTTTCGAGCTTGAAATTAAGTTGATTAAAATTAAGATTTATGCATACTTAGGTAAAGTTGAGGATGCACTTAATATCCTCAATAATCTTACCTCATATGTTTCTGAATCAGATAGAGCAGAAGTTCTTATTTCTGAATCTTACATTCATGAAGTGAATCAGGATTACCATGCAATGTATGAGGTTCTTAAAGACGCGATTATTCTAGATCCAGCAAATCAAGAAGCGTTGGATAGATTTTGGTTTTCAATTGAATTTTCAAAGAACTATTTCGGAGCCATAAGTTTCTTAAATGCCATCCTTGATGAAACACCATATTCTTATATGGCATGGTATAATCTTGGTGAAGCATATTCGTGTGTAGGGGAATATGACAAAGCCATTTTTGCTTTAGAATATGCGTTCATAATAAAAGAGGATTTTCAAAACGCCTATTTCGAGTGTGCGGAATTGTGTCTTCAAGTTAAAAAATTCTCTAAAGCGTTAAGCATTTATAATGAAGCAATTAACCTATTTGGAGTAGACGAGGATATACTTCTAAATATAGCAGATTGTCATAGAGAACTGGGTAACTTATCTGCAGCTAAATACAATCTATACAAAGCATTAAAATACGATCCATATAATGATGAGGTATACTTTAAATTGGGAGTATGTTATTCATTAGAGAAAAATTGGAATAATGCCATTAAGTCTTTTCACAAGGCGATTGCCATTGAAGAAAATACAGAAGAGTATTTTTTAGAACTGGCTGAAGCGTATTATACTTTAGGTAGTTATGAAAAGGCTGACTTCTTTTACAGAAAAGCAACTACCATTGCACCTGAAGAAAGTCACTATTGGGCTAAATATGCTACTTTTCTTATTAAAACAGGTGAAAAGAAATTGGCCTTACAATTATTAGAAAAGGCAGAAGACTTTACATTTGGAGCTGATATTTTATATTGTAAAGCGGCAGCTCTACTTTTAAATAATGAAGAAAGTGCAACTAGTACTTTAGAAGAAGCATTAAAAGAAGAATTTCATACCCACAAAATTTTATTTGACATAGAGCCTGAATTGGCTTTGGATAAAAACATAGTGGCTATGATAGATTACTATAAACGAGAAACACAAGGCCAGTAAGACGATTTGGCAAAACTCAATTCAACTCAAACTAAGCAGCCCCCCAATGGCTGCTTTTTTTTATTTATGTACTCAAGAAATCTATAAATAATCTTCTCCATTGATTGATTCTCTTATTTATTTCTTAAATCCTTATCATAAAGCAGATTAATTCACATTTATACTCCTCGTTCTCCTAGCAAATTTTTAATTTACTGTGAATTAAAAATTAAGTGATGAGCTTTGATATTAAAAGTCAAGGGACCGTACTAAATCACCCCTCCGGTCTCTTTGTGTTATTTTTTACCGAGATGTGGGAAAGATTTTCCTATTACGGAATGAGAGCGTTATTAGTACTCTTTCTTGTAGCCTCAATAACTGATGGTGGTTATGGTTGGGAACGAGACAATGCCTTACAACTATATGCCTTGTATACTGGTTTGGTTTATTTCACCCCTCTATTTGGAGGAATGCTAGCGGATCAATTACTTGGATACCGAAAAGCAGTAATTATAGGAGCCTTTGTAATGGCTTTTGGCCATTTATGTATGGCTCTCCAAAGTCCAACATTTTTCTTTATTGGATTAACAGCATTGATTCTTGGAAATGGGCTTTTTAAGCCAAATATTTCCTCTATTGTTGGTCAATTATATGACGACCAAGACAAAAAAGATGCAGCTTATACCATATTCTATATGGGTATAAATGCTGGTGCATTCCTAGGAATCTTATTGTGTGGATACATTGGTGAAACTGTTGGATGGCACTACGGATTTGGACTCGCCATGGTCTTTATGATTGCTGGTGCGATTCAATTTTGGTTATCCGGATCATTGTTTGGTCCCATTGGACTTGCGCCGGAAAAAGATACAATGGCTGATTTAAGTGCTGAACAAATCAAAGTGAAAAATCAGTCAAATGAAAATTCTAAAGCAAGATTATTTAAATGGGTAGGTTTATCTGCAATCGTCGCAATTGCCATATTTACCCTAAATAGATTTGTTGTTTTTGATGATTCCGTGGCTTCATTTAATGCCTTGGCTTACTTCAATAAAATAATGATGTCAGCACTTATTCTTGCTGCCTTTGTTGGTATCATCGGATATATAATCACAGACCCGACGCTCACGAAAATTGAAAAAGATAGAGTTTGGGTGATAGTAATATTAACCTTCTTTACCGTTTTCTTCTGGTGGGCTTTTGAGCAAGCTGGTGGTTCAATGACAATATTTGCCGCTGACTACACTGATCGTACGCTGGAAGGAGGACAAGCCAGTGTATTTAATACTGTAAATACCCTCTTAACCATAGTTCCAATGATTGTAATCACTTGGGTACTTGGAAAATTAGTCGGTCAGACCTTTGGAAAAATTTCAACTGCTAACATCATTTTATCCTTAGCCTTTTTAGTAATCTGGATCATTGTTATCATAATGCTCGGATTTGAATGGGGATACTTCGGTGGACTTGCTGAAAAATTTGGTGTTACTCTTGACCCTAACATTACAGAAGTGAAAGCTTCTTGGTTTGGAATCTTGAATTCATTTTTTATTATAGCCTTAGCACCATTGTTCTCTAAGTTCTGGGATATGAAAATCATCAAGTCTGGACCAATCAAGTTTGCTATGGGTCTTCTTCTCTTAGCTTTCGGTTTTGGATTATTGGCTTTTGGAAGTTACGGCATTCCTCAGGGTGCGAAAACAGCATCTGTCAGTATGGTGTGGCTAATCCTGGCTTATTTATTCCATACTTTAGGTGAACTTTGTTTATCACCAGTTGGACTTTCTTACATCAGTAAACTTGCTCCACTAAGATTAATTGGAATTATGTTCGGAGTATTTTTCCTTTCAAACTTCCTCGCCAACTGGGCTGGAGGTATGACTGGTAGTTATATTGATACCATTGTAGAAAACAATAGTATGACTGCATTTTTCTTGATTTTTACAATTATTCCAGCATCAGCTGCAGTAATTCTGATCTTATTGAAGCCTAAATTGGCTAAAATGATGCATGGTATCGACTAAAAGACACTTGGATAAAGAATAAGCCGCATAACATTTGCGGTTTATTCTTTAACTTTGTACTGCATTTAACGCATATCTCATGAGAAATCTATTTATTCTTATTGTAGTCCTCTTTCAATTCTCCCTGAATGCTCAATCTATTTTGAACATGCAACAATTGGGAGACTTTGATTGGACAACCGATGAATGGAGTGACATATGGGGTTACGTAGATGAAGATGGCAATGAATATGCCATTACAGGTACTGAAGATTCAATTTATTTTATTGATGTAACAGAATGCAGTAATCCTGTACTCAAGTTCCAACACAATAGTTATACACAGATTTGGAGAGACTTTAAGGTCTATCAAGACTATGCCTATGCTGTCTGCGACGGAGGTGGATGTGTTGATGGTTTAAGAATCTATGACATGACAGCATTACCTGCTGGCAATATTACCTATGTTTCAGGTATTACAACATGGTTTACTAGAGCACATAATATCTATATAGATGAAAGTAGCGATAGGCTCTATGCTTGTGATGTTTACAAGCCAGGACCAGGAAAAGATGATTTAGTTATCCTTGACATTTCAAATCCTACTAGTCCAACCTTACTTTATAAAGGTGCTTTAGGTGGCGGATATTTACATGATTTAAATGTAAAAAATGATACCATTTGGGGCTCATTCTTTACTGGAGATGAATTAAGGGTATACGATGCCACAGATCCGGCCAACATTACTTTGATTGAATCTTTAGGTGGAATGGATGGTGCTCACGCTCACTGGAATGATGCAGAACAAGAATGGGGGTATCTAATAGAAGAAAAAGCCAATCATACGATAAATGTGATTGATCTTGCCAACTTGAATGATCCAAACAATGATATTTCAATCCATAGTCAAATATGGGATCCACTATCTGCTGGTTCGGGATTGATTGCACATAATTTGTTTGTGGTAAATGATTACTTATACATGTCCCATTATGAAGATGGGGTAAAGGTCTATGATATTTCCACTCGAAATGCTCCTGTCATAGCTGCCTACAATGATATATACCCTGAAAATGGAACCAACTATTCTGGCTTTGAAGGTACCTGGGGTGTTTACCCTTTCCTACCCTCTGGATGCATATTAGCATCAGATATAACTCATGGTTTAAATACCATGCAACTAGATTGGACCATTGCAGATACATGTACTCCAGAAGTAGATATAAATACTGCCGTACCAGGAGGAACCTATTCTGCATCTAACCATTTAACTTCTTCAGTCATTGATGATCCTTTTTACCATACGATTTATCAGGCAGAAATGAGTATCAATTTAGAAATTGGATTTGAAGTTAGAGGGACGGTTACTAGCTTTGAAGCGGTGATTGCTCCTTGTGTTCCGAATAACTAGTGTTCTTTTCTTTCCTTAAAAAAGGAATTAGTACTAAGTAAAATAAAATAAACATTAGTCCATACACACTTAGTATGTACCAAGGCCATGGTCCTAAATAATCTAAGGCCGAACCATTTTCAGGTTTAAAACTCAAATAATTATAATTCGCTTTTAAAACCACATTTGCGAAAGCGGAAAAAATTGAAAAGATTATAACTCCGATAACTGCATTTCTATAATCCCTCCAGCCCACTGAAATTTTATAAACAAAGATTGCAAAGAAGATGCAGATGACTAATGTTGCGTGATAAAACCAGTAAACAAAATATTCAAAATGTGGAAATCCAAAAATTAAATCTGGTGTAATATTGGCATTTATTGTACCGACCAAAATCCAAAAATATAAGATCCCTAGCCAAAATCTATTCCTAGTAAAAAATACAAAGGGTAAAATTAAGGCCATAAACCTGCATAAGTAAAAAGGCAAATCATCAACAATATCAAAAGTCCCAATGACGAGTAAATAAGTCATCCTAAATACGATGCAACAAAATGGAACTAACGCTAAGATAGTCCCGACATAAGTTTTTTGCCTTTCAGTTAAATATCGATTACTGAATCGAATAATTGTAAATCCAAAAAAAACCGCGACCAATAACGGAATCCAATGTTGCCATGTGTAAGCATCAAAAGAAGATAAAAAAAGCATATTTAGCTTTTAAAAATTTAGTATTTAATTTGCCGGCCTTCAAATATTCTTAAATCAAATAAAGAATTAAACTTATTATCATTGATTTATTTGATGTTTTACTTGAATTATAATTTCTTTTTACAAAGGATTTTTTAGAATAAGTTGTCTAATGTAAAAAATGTAATGAAAAATAAAACAATATTCATCGCAGCATTAATTCTGTGTCTTTTAATACAAGGATGTTCTGATCCCGATTGTACTGAAATAACCTGGTATCAAGATCTAGATGGAGATGGACTTGGAAACCCAAGCGTTTCCTTAAGTGCCTGTGAACAACCTGAAGGTTTTGTCGCTAATAGTGATGACGATGATGAAACTGGCACTAGCTCAAATCTTCTCCACAGTGCCTTTGAAGAATTTGACACTGATAACTTTAATATTTTCTTAGATGGTAATGAAGTTGTTATTGAATCTAATGGTTGGGCTAATCATATTTCACCATACTGGTCTAACACAACTGCTAGAAATGCTACAGACCCAATGGGTAATGTAATTGTAACTCCAGCAGCATCAGTAAACCACCCACTATTTACGGAACCAACAATAACCACATTTGAGATGATGGCACCAGGAAATATTGATGACTTTCTAGGTTCATATACTTTAAGAATTCCTATTCAACCAGAATTAGCCACCACGAGTAGCTCCACTGGTTTAGGTCCTATAGGTATGGCAATAAGTGGAAGTATGATTTACAATGATGAAGAAGGGCCAAACATTCCTCTTGATAATGCCGTGGGTTCACTTGATTTCACAGCAGCACATACTGGTCCACAAAGTTACCACTACCATCTCGAACCCAAGGCATGGTCAGATGACGATAATAAATTGATTGGAATTATTTCTGACGGTTTTTTTCTATATGGCAGAAAATGTTTTAGCAGTGGAAATTATCCCGAAGATTTAGATGAATCTGGCGGACATACTTCTATAACTCAACATTCTTCAGGCGAAGAATACCACTATCACATACAAAATAACACCTTTTTAAATCAATTTTACATTCTATTCCCTGGCGATTATCAGGGTACTCCAAACGCGATACAATAGTTAAATATGAAAACGATTATTGAAACATTTTTGTTAGTCTTCTTTTCCATTTCAGCTTATTCACAGCAAGCAGTTACGAGTGGGGGATCAACCATTATAAATGGTAATTATTCATTCACACATACCATTGGAGAAGTACTACAAAACTTTGAAGATTCTGGACAAATCAACATCAAAAACGGAATTATTCAATTAAACAAAGAATTTGAAACTAATGTAAATGAGGTAGATTATTCCAAAGTTACCCTATTCCCTTCTCCTGCATCAGATGTATTAAAATTAAATCATGAGTTCAGCGAAATAGTAGATTATAAAATCTATACTATGCATGGAGGGTTAGTTCGCACTGGAAAAATAATTAAAAATGAAATACCATTAACTGGACTTAAGTCCAATACCTATCTACTCCAAATAGAATGTAAGGATTATATTTTTTCAAACCTGTTTATTAAAATTTAATAATGAAATACACTATTTCTACACTATTGCTATTTCTAAGTATACAATTAAGTATTGCCCAATTACCAACTGGCATCAATTTTCAAGGTATAGCTCGTGATAATTCTGGAGAACCACTCGCAGAAACTAATCTATCCATTATCATAGATGTTCAAGAATTATCCGGAGCCTCAAATTACAGCGAAGACCATGTTGTTTCTACGGATGTAAATGGAATATACTCTATTATTATAGGAAGTGGTGAAGTTATAAGTGGAACTTTTGACCAAATAGATTGGTTAGTTTCGAATCAACTTTCTGTTTCCATTGACGTAGAAAATAATGGAAATATTGATATAGAGTTTATCTCTCCACTAATGCAGGTACCTTATGCACTTTATGCTAAAGATGTTTTAAACAAAGATGATGCAGATGCAGATGCTAGCAATGAAATTCAACAAATTGATTTAGTTGGGAAAATACTTTCAATTTCCAACAGCAATAGTGTTGATCTATCTAGTTTAAGTGTAATTGTAGGAAGTCAAGAAGCTGATGTGCCTTCAACTCCCACGATAGGTCAACTTTATTTTGATGAAATTTGTCAGTCATTATTTTTATATCGTGTAGACGGATGGTCAGAAATACCTTTAGAAACAGGTATCCCAAACATATATGATAAAGATGGAGATGGCATTTCAAATGAAAATGACAATTGCCCTGGAGTTTTCAATCCGGGACAAGAAGATCTTGATGGTGACCTAATTGGTGATTTATGTGATGATGATATTGATGGAGATGGTGTGATAAATTCGAATGATAACTGCCCCTCTGATTATAATCCAACTCAAGCAGATTCCGACGCAGATGGACTTGGAGATGAATGTGACTCCAATACATTTGCAGATGCAGATGGAGATGGAATTCAAGATTCACTGGATAATTGTCCTTCAATATCAAATCCAAATCAAGAAGATCTTGATGGTGACTTAATTGGTGATTTATGTGATGATGATATTGATGGAGATGGTTTAAATAATGGATCAGATAATTGTCCCACAGACTATAATCCTAATCAAGAGGACGCAGACTTAGATGGCTTAGGAGACGAATGTGATGACACAAATAATAGCATGGGGTGTGATGGTTTACATCCAGCTTTTAATGAATTTTCTTCGGAAAATACAACAATCTTTTTATCTGGAAACGAAGTTATTATCGAGTCAAATGGATTGCCAAATCACACATCTCCATATTGGTCAAATACCACAGAAAGATGCCTGAATGGACCAATGGGAGTTCAATGTACTAATGAAAATACAACAGAAAATCATCCTTTATTTATAGAGCCGACACTTACGAGTTATAATCAAATGTCTCCTGGGAATATTGATGATTTTAATGGATCGTATACTTTAAGAGTTCCAGTATCTCCACAATTAGCTTCTTCATCAAGTGCAACTGGACTTGGCCCAATTGGTATTGCCATAAGCGGTTCTATGATTTATAATGATCAAGAAGGACCTAATGTACCATTAGATAATGCAATTGGTTCTTTTGATTATACGGCGGCTCATACAGGCCCTCAAAGTTATCACTACCACCTAGAACCCAAAGCATGGACTAATGATGATGACCACCTTGTAGGTATTATGTCTGATGGTTTTTTCCTTTATGGCAGGAAATGCGGAGGCAGTGGAAATTATCCTACCGACTTAGATGAATCTGGAGGACATGTAAGTTCAACTCAGCATTGTAATGATCCTTTTTATCATTATCATATAATCAATGAATTATATTTAAATGAATTCTACATTTTGTTCGCCAATGATTTACAAGGCACACCGAACAGTATTCAATAGCATTTTAATTATTATACTGTTTTCAGCATGCTCTGAGCAATCAAATCTATCAACGGAATTGATTGCTCAGAAGCAAATTAAATCTGAAATAAAAAAAGTAGTGCATCATAGTGAACTAAAACTTAAACCTTTGCTCGGACAATACTTTCATAGTGGAAGTCCTTTTTCAGGTATAGCAGAAACTTTCCATAACAATAATAAAAAAGCAACTTTAACGGAGTATACCAACGGGGTAAAACATGGAACGATAAAAAAGTATTTCGAGGATGGCAGCTTAAGTTTCTCATCAAACTACATAAATGGAAAGCAGCATGGAGAAACAAATTCTTGGTGGCGGAATGGTAATAAAAGATCAACTTCGAATTATGACCAAGGAACTCCGCATGGACTGCAGCTTCAATGGTATAAGAGCGGAAATCTTTTCAAAAAAATCCATTTAAACCGTGGTAAAGAAGACGGATTGCAACAGTCGTGGAGAGAAAATGGTAAACTTTACAACAACTATGAAGCAAAAAATGGTCGAATATTCGGCTTGAAACGTTCACAATTATGCTTCAAATTAGAAAATGAAACTTTACAGATTAGTAATGAAAATTAAATACCTTTTATTATTTCTTTTTTGTCTCAATGGATGCCAAGAGTATTCATCAAAGAAAGAAAGTAGGGTCTCTTCACTACCTTATTATAATGAGGCAACTTTTACACCTCGATGGATAAAGTCTGGAGCAATAGAGTTAGATACATTTCACAAAATCTCACCTTTTCAACTTTTAAATCAGGACGGAGAAAAAATAACTGAAAAAACCTTCCATGGAAAAATTTATGTGACAGATTTTTTCTTCACTGTCTGTCCTGGTATTTGCCCCCAAATGACTGCAAATATGTCAATCCTTCAAGACGAATTCTTAAATGATGAAAATGTTCTATTATTATCACACTCCGTAACTCCTAAAAGAGATTCTGTGCCTATTCTGAAAGAGTATGCTGATAACAAAGGAGTAATATCTGGTAAATGGCATTTAGTTACTGGAGAACAAGAAGAAATTTATAAGCTTGGTAGACTAGATTATTTTGTTGAAGAAGATTTGGGTCTTAAAAAAGAAATTGACGAATTTTTACATACTGAAAATTTTGTGCTTGTAGATCATAATCAATATCTAAGGGGTATTTACAAGGGTCTTAATAAAGCATCAATTGAACAATTAATAGCAGATATAAAAACTCTAAAACAAGAATTGTAGTATTTATGGCTTTTACAAGACCATTAAAACTCGAGTATACGGTTTATAATAATTATCATTCTACTGCTATCCTATCCTTTTAGTAATCCTTATTAGAACTTTCTTAAATTAGCTATTCTAAAATTACTATAAATGAAAAAATGTAGATTTTTCGTCGTTTTTATATTGTTGGCTTTCGCCAATATGTTATGTGCTGGTGAAGGAATGTGGTTGCCTCTTTTATTGAAAGCCTTAAATGAAGAGGAAATGCAGTCTATGGGTATGAAACTTACTGCTGAAGATATATATAGCATCAACAAAGGAAGTCTTAAAGATGCCATTGTACATTTTGGCGGATTTTGCACGTCTGAGATAATTTCAGATCAAGGGCTCTTATTGACCAACCACCATTGCGGTTATAGCGCAATTCAGTCACACAGTAGTGTTGAAAATAATTTATTAAAAGATGGATTCTGGGCTAAAACGAATTCAGATGAATTAGCGAATCCAGGGTTATTTGCTCGATTCATAGATAGAATGGAAGATGTAACGGAAAAGGCCCTAATGGGTGTGACAGACGACCTAAGTTCTGAAGAGCGTCAAAGTATAATTGACAAAAATTTAGACGCTATAAAAGCAAGCTATGAGTTATCTGAATTTGAAGATGTGATCATTAGACCATTTTATCATGGCAATCAATACTTCTCATTTGTGACGGTAACTTACAACGATGTTAGACTTGTTGGAACTCCACCGGAGTCTATTGGAAAGTTTGGATCTGATACAGATAACTGGGTGTGGCCAAGACACACTGGAGATTTTGCACTATTCAGAATCTATGCAGGTCCTAACAATGAACCAGCTAATTATAGTGAAGCAAATAAACCTTACAATCCTAAGCACTCACTTCCAATTTCTTTAGATGGAGTTGAAGAAGGTGACTTTACTCTAGTTTTTGGTTTTCCTGGTAGAACCAATCAGTATCTTCCAAGCTCAGCTGTAGAACAGATTGTTGAAACTTTAAACCCAGCTAAAATTAGTATCAGAGACAGCGCGCTTAAAATTATTGATGGCCACATGAGAGCAGATGAATCCGTAAGAATCCAGTATGCTTCAAAGTTTGCTAGAGTAGCGAATTACTGGAAAAAATGGATTGGCGAAAGTCAAGGTTTGGTCTCTACAGGTGCGATAGCCAAGAAGAAAAAATTTGAAGAAGAATTTTTAAATAAGAATGCAGATAACCCAGAAATAAGATCGATTCTACCAAGATTTGAGAAACTATATAAGGCAAATGAAGAATACGCCTTTACCAGAGATTATTACAGTGAGGTCGCTAGCAGAAATATTGAATTATTATCACTCACTGGAATCATGAATCGCCTCATTGATCGTTATGAAAACAACGGTAGAGACGACTACAACTCATACCTCCAAAGAGTGAAAGGCTATTTAGAAGGTTTTTACAAAAACTATAGACCAGAAATTGACCGTGAAGTTTTTGCAAGCCTGGCAAAAATGTATGTGGAAAATGTAAATCCTCTGTATACACCTGAGTCATTAAAGGTTGCCAATAGAGATATGGAGAATTTTGCAAAGGGGCTTTATTCTCAATCTTCATTTGCAGATCCTAATAAGATGATGGGTATACTAAGCTTACCACCAGAGTCTGCTATAGAAAAGATAAAAACGGACCCTGTATTTATGCTAGGCACAGAATGGTCAAATTTAATTGATGCTAAAGTTAATGCTCCTTACAACAGGAATAAAACTCAAATTGATGAACTGCAGCGAAAATACATGCAAGCCATCATTGAGACTTTCCCGAAGAAAAGATTTTATCCAGATGCAAATTCCACCATGAGAATCAGCTATGGTCAAGTAAATGGCTACCAGCCAAGAGATGGTGTCACATACATGCCCGTTACTTATCTAAATGGAGTCATAGAAAAATATAAGCCTGGCGATTATGAATTTGATGTGCATCCAAAGTTGATAGAACTTTCTGAATCTAAAGATTTTGGAGAATATGCAGATAGCAATGGTGACATCCCAATCTGCTTCCTAGGAAGTAATCATACAACCGGAGGAAATTCAGGAAGTCCAGCCATAGACGCGCATGGGAATTTAATAGGTCTAAACTTTGATCGGGTTTGGGAAGGCACTATGAGTGATATTAATTATGACAAATCAATATGTAGAAACATTATGGTTGATGCCAGATATGTTCTGTTTATTGTTGATAAATTTGCTGGTGCAGGTCACCTTATAAAAGAAATGAAGCTAGTCCACCCAAAAGCTAATTAGTCCAAAAAATAAAATGAACTTAAGTAGATCTGAATCTAATTCAGGTCTACTTTTTTTTGCGATCTATCCTTCAGAATTTCTGCCCATCTTTCATTCCCCTTCACTTGGGAATTAAATTCCTCCAGGGTTCTGCGTTGTTCTTCAATCTGTATTTGCGAAAGCGGAACAAAATCTTCTACCCTCATTTTATCCAAAGAAAAGATCAACAACCCCCAACGTTTCAAAATGGTATATAATGGGTTAGATTCCCACAGAAAAACTTTTTTCCCAGCATAAATTAATGGTAAAATTGTACCCACTCCTTGTTGCCTTAAATGACCATACACTACATAACTTACCGTTTCCATCTTATTAAAAAAAGTCTTGGGGTCTACATATTCATTCAATACCTCTGCATTAAATTCTAGCACTTTATCAGCCACGGCCAACTGGTAATCTGCCTGTGCTCCAGCCAGTGGTATAATAAGTGGATAGTGACTCATATTTCTCTCTTTCAGCAACTCTAAAATATCCAAATGGTTGTTGGTTGGGTCGTCTGAATTACCGATTAAGATATGGCCTTTGCCTTGATTAATTATCGGTCTTTCCATTTCAGTTACATCAAAGTAAAACTCCCATGGAATCAATTCCATTGGCAAATTCAACTCCTGCTGAACATGGTCATATTCCTCTGGGTAACCCACATAATAATTCACCTTGGGTAAAATTTTTTCTACATGATCATAAGATGGGAGCGACATGAATTTAATGAGGCGAGTCTTTAGTGAATTAATTGGTGGCATAAATTCTTTTGATAAGGGTAGAAAGTAATTTTTCCGTACTTGAGGCAATCTATAAAAATCCGCGCCCCACATGATCCAATAGAGGGGCTTTTCTGCCAGACCTGTTTTTAAAAGAAGATACGCTATAGAGGTACTCAAGAAATGTATATAAGTAGTTTCAATTTCTTGAACTCTTAACCATCGTCTTAGCCCGGTGAGACTGAATGTTAATGATTGATTCCCGACACTAACTCTAGCTTTACTTGTAGAATAAATAATTAGATAGATGCACGGCGTTTTATCTAATACTCGCATCTTATCTATGATGCGTTCTGTATAAAATGGAGAACTAATAAGTATATGTAGTTTCACAAAGCTAAAATAGAGCTTAATGATTGGATAGTGTGAGACATATTTAACCTTTTAATGTTGCCTTGAAAGATAATTTAAGTCAAAAAGTCAGAGGCAATTGTTAATTTCGTCGTGAGAAATGAGAGTTATTACCCTATTTATATTGGTATTTATTACTATTGGATGCTCTTCCAATAAGGTAATTGTCAATGATTCACTCATTGAGGAATCATCGCTCGACACATTGGTCGTCTCTGCTCCGCCTATAAAAAAAGAAGATCAAAAACTAAGTGATTCACTTGATGTTTATCATGGTTCTTACAACAGAATAAATGATTTACTCCACACCAAATTAGAAATTGCTTTTAATTGGGAAGAAGAACAAGTAATAGGTAAAGCACATTTAGATCTTACTCCTGTTTATTATCCGACCGATGAGCTTACACTTCATGCCATTGGATTTAAAATAAATTCAATCTCAAATTCCAAAGGTGGCACTTTAAGCTACACTTATGACGGTAAAGAAATAGTCATAGATCTAGGTAGAGAATATAAAAAAGGTCAAAAATACTCCATCAGTATTGATTACACGGCAAGGCCATCTGCATCAGAAGATGGAGGGTCAAGTGCCATAACAAGTGACAAAGGATTATTCTTTATCAATCCAAGGGGAGAAGACATTTATAAACCTCAACAAATTTGGACTCAAGGAGAAACCGAAAATAATTCAAGGTGGTTTCCAACAATTGATAAACCAAATGAAAAAACGACTCAAGAAATATTTATAACCGTCCAAGATCGTTTCAAAACTCTTTCCAACGGGTTATTAGTTAATTCTACAGACAATAATGATGGGACCAGAACTGATCATTGGAAACAAAGTTTAGCTCATACACCGTATCTCTTTATGATTGCAGTAGGAGAATATTCTGTTGTAAAGGATAAATGGAAAGGTAAAGAGGTCAGCTACTATGTAGAATCAGAATACGAAGATGATGCAAGATCAATCTTCAATCATACACCAGAAATGATCAACTTTTTCTCAGAGCTACTTGACTATCCATACCCGTGGGAAAAGTATAGTCAAATCGTTGTGAGAGATTTTGTTTCGGGAGCCATGGAAAATACGACGGCTTCAGTGTATGGTGATTTTGTTCAAAAAACGACTCAAGAGCTTATAGATAATCACAATGATCACATCGTAGCCCATGAACTTTTCCATCATTGGTTTGGTGATTTAGTGACCTGTGAGAATTGGGCTAATCTAACTTTGAATGAGGGGTTTGCTAATTATAGTGAATACCTATGGCAGGAATATAAATACGGGAAAGACGCAGCAGAACATCATCGATTTGATGAAATGAAAACCTACTTAGAATCTTCATTAAATAAAACGCATCCACTGATACACTATGGATACGAAAATGAAGAAGACATGTTTGATGCCCACAGTTACAATAAAGGAGGCCTGGTGTTACACATGCTTAGACATATTTTAGGGAATGATGCATTTTTTGATAGCCTAAACAAATACCTCGTTGACAATGAGTTTTCAACAGTCGAAGTCGCTGAACTGAGACTCGCTTTTGAAGAAACAACAGGACAAGATTTATCTTGGTATTTTGATCAATGGTACATGGATGCAGGACATCCAATTCTTGAAGTTGACTATAAATTTGACTTCAAGTCAAATCAATTAAATATTCAAGTCAATCAAATACAAGAGGACTATGATCATAAATATATTTATCAATTACCAGTAGAGGTTGCCGTCTATGACAAGCAAGGTAATGTAAGCTACTACCCAATAGTTATTAACAAGAGAAGCCAAGCCTTTTCATTTAAACTGGATGCTGAGCCTTCAGTTACTGTATTAGACGGGAAACGATATTTATTAGCAGACATTAATGAGGTATTTTCTACTTCTCAATTAAAAGCACTTTACAATTATTCACCGAACTTTATTGATAAGAAGCTTGCACTCACCAGACTTAGAAACAATGATAGAGCAGTTGAAATTTTTGAAAAAGCTTTAGAAGATGAATACTCACATTTCAGAAAGCTGGCTCTAAATTATAGATACCTTGAAATAGCGGATGAAACCTTAGTGAAAATGATTATGTCTGATGACTATTCAAGAAATAGAAGAGATGCTCTAAAACTGCTCGGAAGAAATAACTTACCAAAAGCTGCTGAATTAGCATCTGAGATACTTGAAACAGAAAACACAATTCCTGTATTATCACAAGCCATCAAAGTAATATATAAGCACGATGAAACCAAAGGACTAGCGGAAGCAGAGAGATTGTATACCAATAATGCTCGATCAATGGCCATGACACTACTTGATCTATTCGCTAAAGGCAATGATCCTAAATATCTACCTTATTTGAATGCTGCCTTGATAGAATCCGACATCTATAAATTCTTCCCGATTTCAAACAATCACTTTACTTTAGCGTCAAGCTGTACCCATGAAAACATTCTCATTGCAGCTGAAGCCTTGCATTCTATTAGCATGAAGAAAGATGAGAACAGCTACAAGAAATTCATATCCACTTCCAACATTCAAAAGCTTAGAGATTTGTTAGCTCAGAGAATAATAGAAGATGCTCCAAGCAATGTTGCCGAAATCAGTAAAACCATCCAAAACCTAGATGATTTTGTCCGAGAAATCATCGAAAATGAGGAAGATGACTCATTATTAGAGAAATACCGCACAAATATTGGAACATAACGTCTTTTTAAGTGGTTTCATATTGACTTTTAGCCATGAAATGTTGATTTTTATAGCGCCTGAGGAAATTTAGAGCGTTAGAAGTATAGTATTTGGGATTTTCCACACCGTTAAGTAAGTAGTCAGAACCATGCAGAGTAATCTTAGTAGCTATGAACTGTTAATTCAGAAATTAGATCAGTTCATCAGAAAGTTCTATCTCAATCAACTTGTAAGGGGTACACTTTACACCACGGCCATCATTCTTGGCCTTTTCCTTGCTTTCAATTTATTAGAGTACAATTTTCATTTCGACAAAGGGATTAGAAAAATTCTATTCTACTCTTTCATATTCATTTCGGTAGTTTCGATGGGATCATTTATCCTTATTCCATTATTGAAATATTTCCGATTAGGAAAAGTCATAAGCCACGAAAATGCAGCAAGTATTATTGGTAGTCACTTTACAGATGTAAAAGATCAATTACTGAATATCCTTCAACTCAAAAAACAAAGTAGTCAGATTGATGACACATCACTTATTGAAGCGAGTATCAATCAAAAGTCAGATAAAATTAAACTGGTTCCTTTCAAGTCAGCCATTGATTTAGGGAATAATAAAAAGTACCTCAAGTACGCTTTACCTCCATTTCTCCTTTTACTTTTCATCGTATTAACAGCCCCTAGCCTATTGAAAGATAGTACCAACAGGTTAATAAACAATGATATAGAATTTGAGAGAGCGGCACCATTTCACTTTGATATTCAGAATGATGATTTGAAAGTGGTACAATTTGAAGATTACACTTTGGATATTGATGTAACAGGCGATGTTATTCCAGATGAAGCCTTTGTAAAGTTCGATGACTTTCAATATAGGCTAAAGAAGATCGCTCCTGGCAAATTTCAATACGTCTTTAATAACGTGCAGAAAAACATTGATTTTGAAATTTTTTCTGGTTCAGTAGTTTCTACTACCTCTCAATTAGTCGTTCTTCCGAAACCAAATCTATCTGGATTTGATTTGAAATTAGACTACCCATCTTACATTGACAGAAAGGACGAAAGCATTTCTAACATTGGAGATATGGTCGTTCCTCTTGGAACCAAACTAACTTGGGACTTCAGCACAAAAAACACAGATCAGATTGAGCTTGCTTTCACGAATAGTGGTATTTCCAAAATGGCAGAGCAAAGATCTCCGGATAGGTATAGATTCTTCAAGCAAATCTTCAAAGACGATGTTTATAAAATCTATTATTCGAATCAAGCAATCCCGACCCCAGATTCTATTTCATACAGCCTTCGAGTAATTCCAGATCAGCATCCAGTAATTAATGTTGAAAAATTTCAGGACAGCCTAGATAACAACTTGATCTACTTCATTGGAAATGCATCGGATGATTATGGGCTTGAAGCCATTTCGTTTGCTTACCAAGTAAAAAACCAAGATGGTCGAATTAAAAAATCTGAGAGTAAGATTTTGGTACAACCTAAGAACAAGAATAGTCAATACGATCATACAGTTGACATAAATACATTCCAACTGGAGCCAGGAGATCAGCTGAGTTACTACTTTGAAACCAGAGATAATGATGCCATCAATGGTAGCAAAACAGCAAGAACAGAAATGATGAATTTCGAAAAGCCTACGGTTGATGAATTTGAGCAACAAGAAGATGAAAATGAAGATGAAATAGAAGATAGTCTTAAAGAGTCCTTGAAAGAATCAAAAGAGATTCAAGAAGATTTAAAGAAACTAAGAGAAAAACTACTCCAGAAAAAAGAAATAAATTTTCAAGAACAACAGGAGTTAGATAAACTATTAGAGAGACAGAAAGAACTAGAAGAGGAAATCAGAAAGGCGAAAGAGAAGTTTGAAGAGAATCTAAAAAATCAAGAAGAGTTTTCAGAGCGTGAAGAAGAGATTCTTGAAAAGCAGGAGAAGATAAAAGATATGTTTGAAGAGGTCTTAAATGACGAGACTCAGGAATTAATGGAGAAGATTCAAGAATTGATGCAGGAGTTGAATAAAGACGAGATGATGGAGATGATGGAACAAATGGAGATGACCGAAGAGACCATGGAAAAAGAAATGGATCGGTTACTCGAACTTTTCAAGCAATTGGAGGTTGAAAAAGAGGTAAAGGACTTATTAGAGAAGCTAGAGGAATTAGCTGAAAAGCAAGAAGAACTTGCCGAACAGACGGAAAAAGAAGAAAAATCTCAAGAAGAACTTAAGAAGGAACAAGAAAAATTAAACGAAGAGTTTGAGAAGGCGAAAGAGAAAATGGAGGAGATTGAAGAAAAGAATGAAGAGCTTGAAAGACCTAAGGATTTAGGAGAAGAGAATGAAGAGCAGATGGAAGATATTGAAGAGGACATGCAAGAAGGAACAGAGTCCTTAGAGAAGAAAGAAAATAAAAAAGCATCGAAGTCTCAGAAAAAAGCTGCCTCGAAGATGAAACAAATGGCAGGGAATTTGAATGACAGTATGCAGTCAGGAGAAAGTGAGCAAGCAGAAGAAGATATTGCCGCTTTACGTCAACTCCTAGAAAATTTAGTTACCCTTTCGTTTGATCAAGAAGATTTGATTGATGCGATTGCAGTAACAGACAAAACCACTCCACGTTATGTATCACTAGTTCAGACTCAGTTCAAACTGAAAGATGATTTTGGTTTGATCAGAGATAGTCTAGAAGAATTAAGTAAAAGAGTTGATCAGATTGCAACTTTTGTTAATGAAAAAGTTGTTGAAATAGATCAGAACTTAAGTGGTTCAATGGAGGAACTTGAAGAACGTAAAGTACCTGAAGCTGAAGAGCACCAGAGAAGGACAATGAAAAATGTCAATGATCTTGCCTTGATGTTGAGTGAATCAATGCAGCAGATGCAAGAGCAAGCAGCAGGTATGATGGCAGGATCACAAATGTGTGATAAACCAGGAGGTAAAGGCAAGGGAAAATCTGGTAAATCCGGAAAAGAACCTGGAGATAAAATATCGGAAGGTCAGCAAAAACTGAACGAAGATATGAAGAAGATGCACGAAGGAATGCAGAAGGGCGGTAAAGGAGGAAGTGCTAAAGAATTTGCACAAGCAGCCGCAAGACAGGCGGCACTAAGGAAAGCCTTAGAGCAAATGAGACGAGACCAGCAAGAACAAGGTAAAGGAGGCGCTGGCGAACTAGACGAGCTAATCGAACAAATGGACAAAATAGAGACGGATTTGGTAAATAAACGTCTCAACGCTGAACTTCTTGCAAGACAAGAAAACATAGAGACCCGATTGTTGGAAGCCGAAAAGGCTGATAGACAACGAGAATGGGATAACAAAAGAAAGTCAGAGCAAGCACAAGAAAAGCGTAAAGAATTACCCCCTGCATTGCAGGAATATATTAAAAACAGAGAAGCTGAAATTGAGTTGTACAACAAAGTTTCACCATCTCTAAGACCATACTATAAACAGATGGTCAACGAATATTATAATTCTTTAAAGAAAAATTAATCCTCTATGGATTGTGACACCTTAAAAATACCGTCAACACCAGAGCAAATAAAGCACCTTGAATCTTACATCAAAGATTTAAGTACTAGACATGCCATTAGTGACGACTTATATCCAAACATATTAATCTCCTTGACGGAAGCTGTAAATAATGCAATTATTCATGGCAACAATCAAGATCAAGATAAATACGTACACATCTGCTTTGATAAAAAGAACGGCTCTTTTGTATTCAAAGTAACGGACCAAGGAGAAGGATTTAATCCTTCCCAAATTCCTGACCCAACTCTTCCAGAAAATCTGGAATGTTGCGGAGGACGAGGCGTATTCTTAATCAAACAATTGTCTGATAAAGTAAATTTCCAAAACGAAGGATCGACCGTTGAGATTTGCTTTAACATCCAATAGACATTGGATCAAACAATTCTATTTCATTACGAAAACACCGAATTCAAAATAAAAGATGAACCTAGGTTTGTCCATTGGATTCTGAAGCTGTGCAATAACCACGGACTCAATCCCGAATGTATTAATTATATTTTTGCGGACGATGAATATGTTTTGGCAATAAATAGAGAACACTTAGATCACGACTTTTATACTGACATCATAACTTTTCCGATCTCAAAAAAACCACTGTGCATCGACATTTATATTAGTGTAGACAGAGTGAAAGAAAATGCAATTTCCTTCGAGGTTGACTTTGAAAATGAATTAAAAAGAGTGATGGCACATGGTGTTTTACATGTCGCAGGATTCGGAGATAAGACCGAAGAAGAAGCAAAGTTGATGCGCCAAGAAGAAGACAGAGCAATCGAGCTTTATCAATAAAAAAAGGCTCATGGATAAAACCCATGAGCCTTTTTTTAATAGTAGTTTTTTCATTTAAAAGATTCCTAAAAATTTCTTTTTAAAGGTCACCTCCATCTCTTTTGAGTCAGATGATTTCATAAGATCCAACATACTCCGCTGTATGACCACTGTATTGTTATCCTTAATGCTAGCTTCAGAAATATTTACAGATTTTACCTTATGCGGAAAATGAAAGGTCTGAATATAATCTGAGTTTCCAAACATCATCTGCATCATTCCTTCAGCTTCAGAATCCTCACCCATCATATCAGCCATGCTCCCTCCATCTTGTTGCATGGGCCTACGTTTATAGAATTTTTTAGTGAAGTATTGGTTATCTCCAAAGCTAAATCCATCAAGACCACCCATGCCGCCCATCATTCCGCCCATGCCACCAGCACCACCATCTCCTTGCATCTCACCCATCATCGCCATCAACTCATCAATTTCTTCAAAATTATCAAAATCAATAATGAGCTTAATGATCGCTATTTCGTCCTCAGCACTCGCTTTCATATTCATAGAGACCTTCTTCAACTTTTCTATTCCTTCAACAGTCTCTTTAATTGAATCTGGAGCCATTTCGTAAAAAGTAGAGGTAGAATCAACATCTTCTCTCCCCATGGTAGCAAAAAAATCATCCATCATTTCTTTACCGCCCTCGCCTGTTTGAGTTGAATCAATTCCTTGAGACATCATCTGTAACATTGGTAAAGAACTACTTAAATCAACTGAATATTCAAGCTTCCCTGATCCATCCGCATTTAACCACATTTCTTCATTTATATCTCCACAAGAACTAAAGACAACAACTAAAGCCAGTAGATAAAGTAAATTATGTATGTATTTCATTCTTATTATTTTTTATAAAGTAAATAGATTTAAATCAATCCCTCACAACTTCTGCTCTACTATCTTTAGAATTTCTGATTCTTGACTTACCGCATTTGCCAATATTTTATCCGCTTCTTTCAAGGCCTGAGATACAAAAGCCGCATCGTCTAAGTCTTTGCAATTTATTTTAACGTTTAAGTAAGCTCCATGAACGGCTGCTTTAGAACACAAAGCACCTACCCCTGCGTCAGATATAGAATTTGGATTTCCTGTTTCAGCCATCACTTTCAGAAAATCAAAACACTCATTTGATTTTCTCATAACTTCAAGAGGGACATTGATGGCATTTTTTGTGGCCGCATCCAAGGCTTCTAATCTTGCCTTTTTTTCTTCTTCTGTTCCTTTTGGTAATCTGATGGCAGCAATGATTTCATTGAAAGCGTTGGTATCTTCATCTACCAGATTTAATAAATCCTGTTTCAAACTTTGACCAATTTCAGCAGATTTACTGAACTCCTCCCATCTCTTATCCCAGCCTCTTTTGTGACTTGATAAATTCGCAACCATAGTTCCTAATGCTGCTCCCAAAGAACCAACATAAGCTGAGATACTTCCTCCACCTGGTGCTGGCGATTCAGAGGCTGTTTCATTTGCGAAAGCGATTAAATCTTTCTGTATCAAAGGAGATGCTCCTTCATCTACCAACAAATATTCAATGATTTTCTTCTTAGGATCAAAGGGACCCAACTCATCTAATCCTAAAGATTTAATAGCAATCTGAATGATCTCAGGTTCAGAAATTCCGAGCGACCTTTTTTGTTGTTTTAAAAAATATTTTCCTGCTTCCAACAATACCTTTTTCGGAACAAGACCCACCAGTTCTGATCCCGTCACTCTGATGCCTCTCTTATTTGCTGAAGTTCTGCATGCCTCAAATGCCTCATGCAAGGAGGTAATATTTATATTGGTCAGGTTCATTGAAATCTGGGCTTGATTATATTCTTCAATAAACCATCCGATTGCTTTAACAGATTTAAGCATCCCAGGCGTCCTCAATGGCTCTCCATTTTCATCTCTGAGAATTTCACCATTCAACTTATTCCCTGCTTTCTTAACTCGACCTTTCTCCCGTACATCAAAGGCAATCGCATTGGCTCGCCGCACTGAAGTAGTATTCAAATTTACATTATAAGCCACCAAAAAATCTCTAGCACCAATGGCTGTTGCACCTGACCTTGGATTGAAAGTGGAAGGACCGAAATCTGGTTTCCAATGAGGATCTTTCAATTTCTTTGGCAATCCTTCATATTCCCCTGCTCTTACCGTAGCTAAATTTTTCCTATCTGGATGAGTAGCTGCTGACTCGTAGAGATAAAAAGGAATATCTAAGTTAGATCCGGCCTTTTCACCCAACCTTCGAGCGTAATCCGCAACTTCCTCCATCGTAATATTAGCAATTGGAATAAGCGGACATACATCTGTTGCTCCCATTCTAGGATGTTCTCCGCTATGTTTAGACATATCAATGACCTCACTTGCCTTCTTAATGGCCTGAAATGCTGCCTCGATTACTTCTTCAGGAGGTCCTACAAAAGTTACAACAGTTCTATTCGTAGCTTTGCCCGGATCGACATCCAACAATCTGACACCTTCGACCTTTTCAATCTCATCGGTAATTTGTTTGATAATTTTCATGTCTCTACCCTCACTAAAATTGGGCACACACTCTATTAATTGACGACTCATCCTAACTTTATTATTTATTTGATGATTTGAATACTTGAAAAATACCTTACAAATGTAGAATTTTAGAGTTATGTATAGGATATCAATCGTCACTGTAATTTTAATGATCTGCCTTTCGGCAAATGCGCAAGAAATTCTGGTATCGCCAGATATCAATATTAGAAGCAATTTTGGCTATGATATCATAGGCCAGGTGAACGATCGATTGGTTTTATTCAGAGATGGGGGTAGTGAACATATCATTCAAGCTTTTGATGATGAAATGAGTATAACCTTTGAAGGCTCTATCTTTTTGGAAGATGAAAAGGCTGACATTTACAACATCATCGAGATGGACACTGCTTTCCAGATTCTTTACGGCTACAATAAGAAAGATTCGGTAAGGGTCATGAGTCGAATTTATAATGAATCTGCAGAATTGATTGATAGTCTTTGCCTCTTTACGATGGACAGAAAACTATATCGAAGGTTTAAATACGTCAATAGCGAAGACAAATCAAAAACCTTGCTCTTTAGCATCACTAGAAGAGACAATTTACTATACTTCTTGATAGATAATCATCGACGAGTTCTAAGATATTATAATGGATATCAATTCAATGAATTCGACCTGCAAGATGATTTTCAAAATATGGTTATTGGGAATGACGGTTTAGGAGTGGCTTACTTCGACTCCGATAATTATAGATTTACCATGGATGCGCATAAAGGTCACATCGTCATCTTTAATCCAAGTGCCTCCAATGGGTTTAGTTACCATCAAATTGATTTTGAGGGAAACCTATCCATTGATTCCAGATTAATCTATAATAATAAAAATAAGCAAGTAGTATTTGCTGGTTTGTATTCAGGCTTAAACAACATTTCTGCAGAAGGATATTACCAGATTAATAAACCGATCCTACAATTTGCAGACGTTGAAAAACTTACTTACCAAACTTTCCAAAAGGAATTCATAGGAGAAGTGATTGGCACTAAAAAGAAAAAAACAAACGCACTGAATGATTTAATTATAAAAGATCTCCTTCTAAGAGATGATGGCGGTCTTTTATACTTCTTTGAATCATATAAAGAATTTGCCAGACGAAGTACTTATAGAAATTATTCAAGACGAGAATCAGCCTTATACGGAAATCAAGGATGGGTAGATTATTACAACGAAGATATTATTATCGTGAGTACACACCCTGATGGAAAAGAGCATTGGAAACAGGTGCTCCATAAAAAGCAATTTTCCCAGGACGATGAAGCCATTTTCTCCTCCTTTTATATTTTTAAAACTCCTTCACGCATCAGACTAATTTATAACGATGAAATCGCTAAGAGCAACACAATCAGTGAATATCTGCTAGACCCGTTGGGTCGGTACGAACGACGTAGTCTCCTGAACACTGAATATGAAAATTTAAGAATAAGGTTTAATGATGCCTTACAATTATCTTCAAACAGTTTAGTCGTTCCTTCTCAACAAAGTTATAATCTGAATTTGGTGAAGATTAGTTATTAGGATAGTAGTTCTTAAAATCATTATTAAATATATGGTCATTTAATATCGATTAACAAAGTAACAATCGGAACAACCTTCTATATCCCTGTAACAATCTACTTCAACGGCAGGAAAATTCCCACTGCCTTCGCTGTCATCCCAGAGATCACAAAGACATACACATTTGCAACCATCAGAAGGATATAAGTAATCTAAAGCAACCAAATCACCTTCACTAAATTCACAAATAGGATCACTACATGAAAAATAATTAAAAACAGATTCATCATCAGAATCACCATGAGGTGTCCCAGGAACATGAACAGCACTTTGAGAAGAATTAACATCAAGTAAGAGAATACCAAGTCCAGAATCATAAGTTGTTGTCCCGATATATAAATTTGTAGAACACTCATCACTTCCGTGAACCATTCCTAGATTGTGGGCAATCTCATGCATAACCAGTCCTTGAATATAACATGGACTGCAGGTATCTTCCAAATTGTACAAGGTACTAAGCCATATAGTCTCACCGACCGCGCCATTTCCTTGAGGAAATTCCCCCCACCCTATGACTGGAGAGACGGATCCATTAATTAATACGCCAAGAAAGTCAGCACAATTAATGGTTATGCTAGGCTCATCACAACCGATGGAAAATGTATGGCAACATCTATCGCATTATAGGCCTCTATAGCAGCTTCTATGCCTTCAAGCATCCCTCCATCACAATCGTTAATACAAATCTCAATATCTAAACATGGACTTGGCGACCAACCGGCTATGTGTGCTTGTCGATCTTCTGTGCTTATCGGAAATTGTCCACCCACATGCATCTCCTCATCTGAACAACCCATAGGTATTATCAAAATGGCAAAGAAAAGCATTGATCTCGAACAAAGTTTTTCTAAATAATTTGAGGAATCCGCGGCACTATTCATATTTAAATCTTTAGGGTTATAATTTTTAAAAAGGCTTAAAACTTTAGGTGTGTTTTGTCTTAAAAAGATGAATGGCTGAAGCTTCTCCTAGACCATACATCAAATGACCGATTATAAATACCTTAGGTATAAGGTTAAAACTTTTACCAATTGTGACAACCTCAGTATTCTTTTTAATCTATCGGAGAAATAATTTTTGCATAAATTCATATAATACAAGTAAAAAGCCACGACAAAATTGTCGAGGCTTTTTACTTTATTTATTAATCAGAGTTGAATTAGTTTGTGCTTGATCCGAAGAAAAATACACCACCCAGTTTAAAATAGATTGGTAATAAAGCATCATAATCATTCCCTCTAGCATTGGTCGCTCCTACCGAAATATTTAATTCCAATCTTTCTCCTAATTTCCTGCTAGCTTCAAGCCCATAATTCCATTGTCCGCCTGCGCCTGCATACCAATCATCTTTTATATCTGAATAATTATTTCTCATTATCTCAGAGTGCTTTAAGTTTGTCGCAATTGAAGCATCGTAAGCAACGCTTAATGCGAGATGCCATTTATCTTTATAAATTCCAGTGGAAATAGACAATTGTTGCCCTATTCCAATCTGCTTAACAAGACTCGTTTCATTTCTTCTTAAAATTCCTAGATACCCGACAGAAGTTCTAAAGTTTCCTCTTTGAATAAGCCCTACTTGTCCTCCAATTCTAAATTTAAAATCATCTAATTGATCGCCCATTGGAATCGAAAAATCTGCTGATAGGACTATGGGTTTTTTTGTATTCAACTTGTAAGCATAACCTAACTGAGTGGTTGCTCCAAAATCATATCCTATGTTTAAATACAATTGTGCGGTACGATTTTGTTCTATAGTATTCCAATTTAAACTTTGTCCGATTCCAAAATTTGCATTGGCTAAAAAGAGGATTGCAATAATTAATATATTTTTCATTTTATTTTTTTTAGAATCTAGACTATAAAATTTCATTTAAGTATTCCTTTATCAAAGGATAATAATTTTCCCAACCATACTCTGGAATTTCATGACTACAACCTTCAACTTGAACCAATTCAACATTTAAATAATGAGCACTCACAAGTTCAGCATGGGATTTACCATAGGCCTCATTTAATTCACTGTAAGCAAAAAGAACTTTGCTTTCGTGATTCTTTAAGTTTTGTGTAAAATCCATTTTTTCAGGATTGTTAATGGCCATTTGAATGGACGCTTGATTGCATACATAACCATACCTCCAATATGGTGGGGCCACATTATCACCAGTATAAATTTGACCATCTAACGATAAGGCCATTTTGTAATCTAAGGTGTTGTGATCACTTCCTGTGATGAATTGATCTTGATAGACAAAATCATTGGTGGATTCGTCTCCAAGTTTCAATACCTGAGTCCGTGAAATATAACCTTCGGTTTCTTCCCAATTAAATCCCCCAGGCTCAGCTAAAATAACCGCATCTACTAGGTTAGGGTTTTGATTTATATATGCAGTGGCTAGCATGGCTCCCCATGAGTGACCGGCAAGGATGAGTTTTTGTTCAACACCTTGTCTATAGAAATCTATTACTCCTTCTAGTTCATCAACGTAATCTTGAACTGCCTTAAACTCCTCAGCAATTAAGCGTTCAGAAAGACCTGACCCCCGCTGATCGTAGAATACTACATAATAGCCATCTTGGCTTAATTGCTTAAAATTCAATTGACTTCGATAATCTGCCCCTGGTCCTCCATGGATTACTACAATCATTGGATCAGAGGGGTTTCCAAAAGCTTCTGAATGAAGCAAAACTCCATTTATTTCAATTGATGGAATGGATGCATCTTCTAAAACAGTTAAAGGCACCAAAACACCATCATCACTTGTTTTATAAGAATCTCCACACGAACTTAATAAGGCGATACAAATTGCACTAAGTATTACATTTTTCATTTTATTCATTTTTTCTGATTAACGATGATGTAAACTTAGATCAGAAGGCTATGCCATTCGTGTCAGCTTGTAATATGACACTTAAAAAGGTAATTTACTAGGTGTCAACTTACAATTAGACCCCTTGATGTCCAACAAAATGGGGGGTTTCATTAAAAACTTTGAAAAAATAAAAAATACCCTTAGAGATGTTGTTTGGCAAATTGAGAGGGTGTCTGTCCAGTTAATTTTTTAAAATATCGGTTAAAAGACGACTTAGAATTGAATCCACAATCATAGGCTAGAGTCATTAAAGTAAAGTTTTTGTTCTCTGGTAAAACTAAAAGACTCTTGAATTCCTGCACTCTGTAGTTATTAACAAAATCATAGAAGGATTTGCCACCCTTTTCATTAATTATTTGAGATAGATAATTAGGATGTAATTCTAAGGCGTGGGCTAAGTCACCAAGTGAAAGAGATGCATTGGTATATAGCTTTTCCTCTTGCATTAATTTTGTCAATTGCTGAAAATGTTCATTAGAAAGTTCTGGAGATAAACCTGAACTTTTATATTTTTCCTTTTCCACCGCTTTCCTTTCAACAGCATTACCCAAATTGGATGGACTAGGTTTGAACGCATTACTTACGGAAGGTTTGTTGAAAATGTTCTTTTGCTGCACTCCAAAAAATCCAATCAAGATTACGAAAATTGCAACTGCCTGATAAATTAATGAGTCGCTTTGAGTAATAATAACCAAACACCAAACGAGGCCCAACCCGATTACCAAAAACTGTAACCATAGCAAACTAATTTCTTGAATATCTGAAAATTGGGATTTAATATTCTTCTTATGCTTAACTAATAAAATGCTACACCAGACGACATAAATGACACCTGAAAGAAAAACACTCATTTGCAATAGCGCCATAAAAGAAGCATACTCCTCACCTCCTTTAAGCTTAAATATTTCAATTTTTTCTGGACCTGGTAATAGAAAAAACTTTATCAGATATAGGTAGACTACAATAGGAGGAATTAAATGTAAAAAATAATACCATTTTTTACTTGGATTCTGATTAGTCACTGAAGAAACATAAAAATATAATAGTACTCCTTGAAATAATGGAAAAGGCAATTGTATCCCTAAAAGATGAGGATATTCGTATAAGGCGCCAACATCATTTAAATGGTGAAAAAATAAATGCGCCGAATTAATAAGCATCCATATCAATAGAAAATAGTCTGATTGAGATTTATTCTTTTTAACCAGTAAGAGTGCCGATATAAAAAGAGCTATACTTATTCCCGCAATAAAAATCATTGAAATGAATTTGAACTTTGCATCTAAATAGACTCAATTAAGTAATTGCAAAAATAGAAAAAGAATCACGAGTATTGAAGTCTACTCATAGCGCAATGACTCAATGGGATCTAATCCAGCTGCTTTATACGCAGGATAAAAACCAGAAATAACACCGGTTACAACACAGACCACAAAGGCCAAAATCATCCATGGAATCGGAATAATAAATTGCGTTTCAAAATGATTGGCAATGAAGTAGCCCATGATTAGACCAAAAATAATTCCAACGATCCCACCAATTAAAGTAATAACAATCGCTTCTATTAAAAACTGTAATAGCACATTCTTACTAGTTGCCCCAAGTGCTTTCCGAAGACCTATCTCTCGGGTCCGTTCCGTTACTGATACCAACATGATATTCATCAATCCAATGGCAGCTCCAATCAAGGTTATAAAAACAATAGCAGCAGTTGCTATTCTTAATTGGGTAGTCATTTCTTTAAGATCTTCTAAAATTCCATCGCTTTTCCTTATATCAAAATCATTTGACTCCGCAACCTTGAGTTTTCTCACATTTCTCATTACTCCAATGGCATCTGCAATGGCATCATCAATCTCTGTTGTTTGTGCAACTGCAGCCATCAAACTATAACTCTTATTTGGGTAACCGTAATATTGCTTCGCATTGGTCAACGGAATAAAAATCCGACGATCTGCTCCATTATTAACCGCGGATCCTTTTTCTTTCAATACTCCAATCACCTTATATCTAGTACTACCAATCATCACCAATTGATTCATGGCAGTAGACGCTCGTTTATTGAACAGTATATCTACAATCTCATAGCCTAGAATGACCTTATGGTCTCCGCTTAAAACTTCAGTATCTGTAAAGTTTCTCCCTACTTCCACTTCATAGGCAGAAACATCAAGGTAATTTTCATCAATCCCATAAACTCGAACGGATGGATTTGTTTTTTTATCGGCAAATTTTATTTCTGCGGTACCAGTGCACCAAGTACTAACAGAGGCCATCGCTCCCCCATAATCAAAACCTTGTTTAAATCGCATCGCCTGATCGTATACTATTGGGTCAGCACGTTTAGTTCTTTCGCTACCTGTATTGGTTTTTATGGTTTCTCGCTTTGGGAATATAGAAAAGGAGTTAGCGCCGACTCTATTAAAGCTATCACTCAGAGAATATAAAATGGTATCTGTCGCAGTAAGTATGCCTACCAAGCAGGTAATACCCACAGCTATGATCATAAGCGTCAACAATGATCGGAGAAAATTGGCTCGGATGGATTCCAGTGCGACCTTTATATTCTCGAGAAAATTCATGCTACAATTTAACTTAAACCAGCCCCTCAGACCAATTCCTTAGATTAACCACCTTAATCTTCCGCCAAAGGATAGATTTTAACCTTCAACCATCTTTCAAGTGCTTGATAAATTTCTTCTTGCTGGTTTTTATCTAAACCGTTAATCCGTATTCTATGACTTGCTCCTTCCTTTTCAATATATACAGCATCTCTCTCTGCCGGTGGCACAAATCTACAAGCGGCCCAAGGATCATTACCTCCTTGAATATAAATAACCTTATCCCCTTCTAAATGAAGATAATTTCGGACTCTTTGAAGATAATCCTTGTCAAAATCTAAAGAAACACCTCTAGGTGCGAAAATGGAATTATCATAACTTTCTAAATCATCTAATAAACCATCAAATGGCTCATGTATAAAACTGTAGTAGCCATTCTCGGTCATGAATTGATAAAAGGCAGGTTCTAGCGCTTCTATGGTTTCTTCGCAATAAAAATCAAAACCTACTGCACCTTTAATGTAATTGAACACGGTATCAACTTGTAATTCTGTTGGTACCTCTTCACAGCTATACCCCATTTGTAAAAATGAAAAGGTCAATTCTAGCACTGCATATTCTAAAGCCTGCGCAGTTGTTACCCGTTCAAAAGTTATTTTATCTGCCATCGCTAGTGAATCAATCATCGGCACAAGCATATCATCATTACTCAAAGCGAACCTTTGAATCTTATCTAATCTATCTGCACATGGTTGATCCTTCAATTTATCTAGGATCATCTCATCAATTCTTAAATCCTCCCTTGCTTTTGGTAATGGACCAACATAAGAAACGGCCACATCCACATCATCTGGATATTTACTTTTGTATATAAGGGTTGTCGTTCCTCCTTTACTAATTCCTGTACTCACCCAACTCTTCTTATAAATCTTCCCAAATATTGTCCGAACACGATGAAGGTCTTCCATTGCCTGGTCATTCGTCAAATACTTCCAATCAATTTCTTCAGGAGTAGACTTCGCATTAAATCGATATTCTACAATAATTTGATTGGAACGAAGAATGTCCGCCAATTCATAATCTCTAGGTCGTGCTCCATAACCTTCCGTTACGATTAAAGTCGGAGCCTTCCGATCATAATGTGATAAGAAAATTCGTTGTTCAAAAGTACCAGCCGTAGGATTATTGTGATCAATTGGCTGTTGCAAATAGATGGTATAATCTGCTAAAAAATGCCTTCCTGTTTCTCTGGTTTCAATCTTGGTGCCGTCAGGTAACTTCTTTTGAAGCAATTGCAACACTCCATCTGACTGTGATAATAGCAGACTAGGAAATAAAATTGATAAGATTAATAGGGTATTTTTCATATCGTTAAAATGGTTAGAATTAGCTAAAAATAGGCTAAATATGAGTCAATGCTAAGTCTTTGCTAAGTTTAAGACTTATAAGTCAAACTTTCGTAATAATGTTCATGCAATATGTTGTCTAATATTTACAAGTTGGCGCACATCTTGTATATTTGCATCGCAGATAGGGTCGCGTGGCCGAGCGGCTAGGCAGAGGTCTGCAAAACCTTGTACGGCGGT
>JAHDGF010000034.1 GCA_020627785.1 Saprospiraceae bacterium | reverse complement strand
CATATAAATGCTCTGGCTCAGGAATTTCTACATTAGCTGTACAATCCCAAGGATCCACGCTTACGGTAATATCAGGTCCGCTAACTGCAGGTACATCTGTATCTTGTCTCTTGATTATCTGTGTATACTCAATGAAATCAGCATTACACCAATCGAGGATCGTCCATGTTCTTGCAATCTTACTATTCGCATCTTTACAAGACTCTGAGCATGCGTCATTTAATTGATCATTAAAGACAACATAAAGGTTACACATATCATAGTTGATCGGCTTTGCATGGTAGTTACCAGCCCATCCTTGAACAACTACATATGGATATGCATATGGATATCCTTCATTGTGTTCCACAATATTTGGAGTATCTCCATAATCATCTCTTGGAATTCCAACTGGTCTTCCTGGGGTATCAACATCAAAAGTAGCAGCGATTGACTCTGGTGAAGCATCTGCTCCACAACCTAACTCTACTGTCTGCTCTGGAAGGTAGAAACTAGATAATGGTCTATCTCCTCCTGTCGCTTCGAATACGTCAAGGTATCCATCCCAAGCACCATTAACTGTTTGACCTACATTGTTTATGTCTAAATTATCGAATAAGAAGTTTTGCTCGCAGACAACACTTTGAACATTTCCATCTTTATCAATGTAATCCCATGAAAGAGATCTTCTAACAATCTGCTCTCCACAATTATTTCCTTCCCAGTACGTAATATTTACGAATGGATCTCCAAACTCAACGCAATTATCTAGCGGTAGGTTATTTGCAATGTCAGGTAATAACTCATTATTTCTTCGTCCTAAATCTTCAAGAACTTCTAAATCCCAAACCTCATAGCAGAAGAATGTACAATCTGGATTGGGTGTTACGCCATCATCCAAGTATGGTGTTTCACATTCACAATTAGCTACAGGAATTGCAGCATCTTCTAAGGTAACGTATCCCCAGCATGTGGCATTCGAACAATTATCATGAACCTCAAAAGTCAGCTCTTGGCCGATGTATGAGGAAAGTGAAAAACTCAAGTCAATTTGAGTTCCTTGAGCATCTAATAATGTGAAGTAAAAATCATCGTGCGGTAAATCACCTTCAACAAAAGTCTCTGCGTCCAAAGCACTTAATTGGCAAAACTGATCTACACTTAAATATATGTGATCATTGCAAGCAACTTGTGTTCCTGGATTGTCTGCTCCAGGATGAACAGTCGGATCTGTGTCATCGCAATCTTCGAATGAAAGAAAGCCATCATTATCTAAATCATCAAAGAAGTATTTTTCTGCCAATTCAAAAACTTTTCCAGCGACTTCTATTCCGCATCTTCTCCCGTTTATATCATCAGCAGGAGGATGAATTCCTCCCCACATTCGTGAAAGCGCACTTTGATCAGCGGCATCTCTGTAAGTTGCCCACTGTAATCTTACCGTTTCTGATGGTCCTTCTTCAAATACTAAATAGTTATTCTTTGGTGCAATAAATTCCCCAAGTCCTCCGGGGAAATACTCGCTCCCGGTAAGCACTTCAAGTACTTCTGCTGCTGCTCGAGAATAAGTCGAATGTCCTGAAACATAACCGGCAAAAGGAGGAGTCACAAATGAAGGTCTCTGGTAAGGCCACCAATTTTCAGCCAAAATCCAATCTACTCCAGCTTGATCTACCGCTGGATTAGAAATAAAACTAGGTCCTTTCCAAGCGTATACTTTTATCTTATTTACATTGCTATTATTTTGTCCCGCTAATGGATCTCCAGCTTGAACTAATTCAATATAACCAGGAACTAGAGGAATTCCATCAGCAGAATAGTTTGGAAGTAATGGATCACTGGACTGCCCTTGCTCTGCCATTCCTCTGATTGCAGATATTGGTCTAATGTAATCATACCATCCTTTTATACTCCATGCTGCAATGGCTGAATCATGCATGGCAGATCCTAATAAGAAATATGCCTTTACATCATAGGCCAAATCATCCATTGGTTGAATACCTCTGTAGTTTCTTTGAAATTGAGGATTATCCAACACATAGTTTAGCACTACAAACCAATGACCAGGAGGTGTTTCTGAGTCAGGTCCGTCTGCCCAAAACTCTGCCAATACTCTTGTGTAATCGCCTCTGCTCACAACATTAGGCGCATACGCCTGACCAGTTATAGGGTTTATGGGTCTTCCATCAGCACCAAATGTTCCTCCCTCCAAATAATTATAATAATTCGGATAGTCTGAAAATTGAGTAGGCATTTCTTTCGAATTACCTAAACTTCCGGGAGAAATGTCAATCATTACCCCATCCTTTTGATCTAGATGAGAACTCCAGATCGGAACCATTGAAAATCCCCACTTGTATTCTTCATCTCCGGCACCGCCTAAAAGTGGTGGAGGTCCTGGATCACAATAAACTTGGTAATCATTCCCATTTCTTGTATACGTCGTTCTATCGCTCGCTGTTAAAGCAAATGGATTTACATTTCCCCACTCCGCTCCTAAAAAGGGAGGCATGCCTCCTGGAATTGGATTTCCACTTTGATCGATAAATATTGAAAAAGCAAGTGGCTGCCACCGATTTGGATTAACCAAGGTAGGATTACCTGGCATATTTAAATCCAATGGTGGATTTACAGGATTGTAATAATTATTTCCGTAGTTGGTTATTTGATTGGCTCCATCTGTCCAACTATAACTCGTAAGACATTGCCCTATATAATTCCCAAGTTCTGCAGGACCACCCGTAGCATATGCCGTGGAAAAATTATTTGGGTTATAACCAAGAGCGATCATTTCATTTTGAAGATCAACCAAGAGATTAAAATAATCTGGAGAGAAACTATATCGTATTCTTAGAAATGAGAAAACTGCGTGCGAAATTGCTTCTTCTTGAGCTGCTTGAACATTTGCTTGTGCAGGAACTCCTGTGAAAGCACAGTTGAAACCATAAAGGTTATTTCCTAAAAGGTAAGGGTCCGCTTCAGCATCATATACAGCCCATGCGTCGTACATGGCAACTGAAAGGTGGAATAGATTCCTAGCATGAACCGTCGGCCTTGCTAAATCCTGCCTAATTGCTTCTAAAGTGAATTCAGTCCAATGTTTTGCAATTGAACTAGATTGGGTGTTGCCGATGTTGGTTGAAATCAACCAAATACAAAGGATTAATCTAATTTTCATCTCATCTTGGTAATTGCCTCTAAATTACCAAAAATAGATAGATGTTTAGGTTTATTTTATATATATAAAATAACAATATATAGCCCTAGAATTGGGTCAAAATACCAAAAACAGTGACTAAAGGTTATAATTCATAATTTGGTCTCAATTTCTCGCTTCCTTTAGTGTCACCATAGAATTCTGTGATGATTTTAACAACTTCATCAATGTCATCAACGATTGGAATTAAATCCATATCACCTGGTGAAATATTTCCTTCTTGTTCAAGCATAACTTCTTTGATCCAAGCTCTCATTCCAGACCAAAATGCTGTTCCAAATAAAATCACAGGAACTCGTGTAATCTTCTTAGTTTGAATCAACGTCAGCACCTCAAATAACTCATCTAGGGTACCAAAACCTCCTGGCATTACAACAAATGCTTGGGCATATTTCACAAACATGACTTTTCGCACAAAGAAATATCTATGATTAAGATTCATTTCTTGGTGAATAAATTTGTTGTGCGATTGCTCAAATGGAAGATCAATATTTAACCCAACAGACAGTCCATCTTCCTCAAAGGCTCCTTTATTTGCAGCTTCCATTATTCCAGGTCCGCCTCCAGTGATGACCCCAAAACCTTCTTTTGTTAATTCTTTTGAGATTTCAACGGCAGTAAGGTACCATTTGTGATCCGGCTTAGTTCGAGCCGATCCGAATATCGAAATACATGGAGGAAGCTGGTTTAGTTTTTCAAAGCCTTCAACTAACTCAGCAATCACCTTAAACATTGTCCAGGCATTTTCACCTTTGATGGTTGTCCACTGCTTTAGCTTATTCTTGTAATTTCTAGTTGAATCTGTCATTAATAGTTGTTTTTCGTAAAAAAGACTTGCCCACTAAGGTAGACAAGTCTCTAAATTGTTTTTAGTGCAATTAGGGTTATACAACTGCCAGTCCCTTGGTTTTATTGTATTCCTTACTAATGTATTCCTGCAGCGAGTTCAAATCTGAAAATTGGTCAATCAGTCTAATGATCCCAGAATCCTTTCCACTGCTAGGAGTAACATACATTTGCACATCCTTCTTAGTAATATCGTCCTTACTTAGTATTATTAATCGTTCGACTACATTTCGTAGTTCTCTTATATTTCCTGTCCAATCAAGTCCCTGTAATTCCTTGATGGCCGTATTTGCAATTTTCTTTGGTGCCATACCGTACTCACCACAAATTTGATTAATGAAGTATTCTACCAATGCTGGTATATCTTCTGCCCTTTCATTTAAGCTTGGGACTTCCACAATTATTACGGCAAGTCTGTGATATAAATCTTCTCTAAAATTGCCCTTAGCAATTTCATCTCTAAGATTTTTGTTTGTCGCAGCTACCACTCTAACATCTACCGTCAAATCTTTATCTCCACCTACCCTTGTGATTCTACTTTCTTGTAATGCTCTTAATACCTTCGCTTGAGCACCAAGACTCATGTCACCAATCTCATCTAAGAAAAGAGTACCACCATTGGCTAGTTCAAACTTCCCTGCTCTGTCCTTATGTGCCGAAGTAAATGATCCTTTTTTGTGTCCAAAAAGCTCAGATTCAATTAATTCAGAGGGAATAGCTGCACAATTAACTTCAATCATTGGCCCATCTTTTCGGTTACTCATGACGTGTAACTGTCTTGCGACTAATTCTTTACCTGTTCCATTTTTCCCAGTAATTAAAACCCTTGCATCTGTAGGCCCCACTCTTTCAATGGTATCTCTAATTTGCTTTAAGCTTTTTGATCCTCCGATCATTTCTACAGTTTTCACTTTAGATACCTTCTTCTGTAGTGTTTTCTTTTCTGTAATAAGGCAAGACTTATCCATCGCATTTCTGATGGTAATTAAAAGTCTATTGAGATCCATTGGTTTCTGGATAAAATCAAAGGCACCTTTCTTCACAGCTTCGACTGCTGTATCGATGGTTCCATGACCTGAAATCATTATTATTGGAGTATCTGGACTTAGTTCTTGGAGGCGATCAATGGCTTCCATCCCGTCCATTTTTGGCATCTTAATATCGAGGATAATAATATCGTAGCTGTTCTGCTTTACCTTCACCAAACATTCAAAGCCATCCACTGCTTCATCTACTTTATACTTTTCCATTTCAAGGATATCCCTAAGTGTTTTACGGATACTCTTTTCGTCGTCTACAAGCAATATTTTAGCCATAGAATTAGTGTAGTTTATTTATTTCAAGATTAGAACATAAATATACATTATTAAAATTGATAATATCTTATTCCTTGAAAAAAATGACAATACATATAACAATAAGTAATAATATTACTTATTTGAGATTTTCTACCGCTAGAAATGCCATCATAGCAGCACCAACTTTTAATGCATCTTCATCAATGTCAAAAGTAGGCGTATGAACTGGTGAGTTAATGCCTTTTTCCACATTACCTGTACCTAATCGGTAGAAGCATCCAGGCATTTCTTGTGAATAAAAAGCAAAGTCTTCAGAGGTCATTCTTTTTGGCAATCTGACCACATGATCGGAACCAAGTAAAGATTCAGCTAAAGCAATACATCTTTCGGTTAGCTCTGGGTTATTAAAAAGAACGGGATAGCCCTTTTTAATATCAAAATCGATTTGCACATTACTTGCATCGGCAACTTGCTGAGCTAGTTTAAGCATTCTTTCATGGGCATTCTTACGCTTATGTTCATCCATTGCTCTAAAAGTACCTTCTAGCTTAACTTGGTCAGGAATTACATTTGTTGCTCCACCAACGGAGTTAAATTTGCCTATGCTAAGAACAATTGGATTTTCTGTTTCATTCAACTCGGCCTCCAATTTATTAAGCTCCAAGATCAATTGGCAACTAGCCGCAATTGGATCCACAACATTACCCGGCAAAGCAGCATGACCTCCTTTACCTGTTATGGTAATGTAAATTTCATTGGCAGATGCCATGTAAGCTCCAGAATGAAAACCAACCTTGCCCACTTCCAGCTGGGGATGTACATGCTGTCCAATAATCCCAGAAGAGTTCATCTTTTCAATCAAGCCTTCTTTAATCATTAAAGAAGCTCCACCTGGTAGTTTTTCTTCGCCTGGTTGGAAGATAAATTTTATGGTACCACCCCACTCACTCTTAAGATCTTCAAGAATTCTAATCGCACCAAGCAAACAAGTAGTATGGACATCATGACCGCATGCATGCATGACATTTTGATTCTTGCTCCGATAACTACGCCCCTCTACTTCTTGGATTGGAAGTGCATCTATATCTCCCCTGAGAGCAAATACCTTTTCTCCATTCTTCTCACCTTTCACCTCTGCTAATATTCCAGTTTTAACCCAATTGTCAGAATAACTTATTCCCCATTCATCCAATTTTGACTTTATAAACTTAGATGTTTCGTATTCCTTAAATGAAAGTTCAGGGTGCTTGTGTAGATGTCTCCTTATGTCAACTAAAAGATCAAAATGCTTTTGGGCAAGTATTTTTATTTTATCTGAAATCATGGCCTAAGGTTGTAAAGCAATGGAAGTAGATCTTTCCATATTGTATAGCTTTGTGCGTATTCATAATTCTTTTGATCATCAGACTTTGTTTCAAGAATATTTGGATCTGTATATATATGATTGAAAACCGAAGGCCTTAAATCGGGTAATGTTTTTTGGTTATTCGGCATTGCATAACCGATCCAAGTTTTCTGTCCTAGTAACACCAGAAAGATGTTTCTCAAAATCGTTATTCTATTTTTACTGAGGATAAGGATTAATGGAAATAAGGGAATAAAAATTATTGACATTACCACATCAAAAACTCTCTTTTGTCTTTTGAGCGTAATATTACTCAATGCGAAATCAAGATTCGTAGTGAGCCAAGTACCAGATTGATTTTTGGAATCACTTCCAATGATGCTATCATTGGTGATGGATCCGATTCGGTAGGAATAACCATCTCCAAGACTTTCCATCACTTCAAAAATCTTTTTATTAGGAATATCCCCTGAACAGAAAATTACTTCATTGGTTTTATGGGAGGTAATAATCTCTTCAATGTTGTCTAAATTTCCTAAATAATATGGATCGGATTCTTCTGCAGGATTTATGACACCTATCATTTGAGATCGGGGATTATCTTGAAAAAAAGATTTCATTTCTTCGGCCGATTGTTGAGCTCCGACTAAAATATAATTCCTGTATAGGCCTTTACTAAAACTCCAATCTTTAGTTGTCAAACCATTTATACATTTGCGCAGCAGCGCCAACAAAAAGAATATCAATAGGAATGAAAGTAAAATTATAAAACGTGAAAACCTATATTCCTCAGAAAGAAAACTGTAAGCTACAAAAACACCAAGTCCACCAAGAATCCATCCATTTACAAAATGTTTAATTCCAGTTTTCTTATCATAAAATCCAGTCAAGTAAAAGCTAACAAGATATATAGTAGTAAAAAGTAGAGACAATGAAAAGAAAGGAATTGAGCTAAAATAATTGACATCTTTAAAATACAAGAACGCCCATAATTGCTTCACTACAAACAAAATTGACATGATTGTTACTCCATCAAGCAATGGTAAGAAGAGAGGTTTTATTTTGGTTTTTATGTAGGATATAATTCCGCCAAAGAAAATAAATACTGGTAATAAAAATTTCAAAACCCATCCAGTCTTGGCAAAATGCTTGGTATTAAAAAGGATCATGGCATTGTAAAAATGCTTGGTATAATTCAAGCTTCCTTTCTTTGTGCTTTCCCCTTTAAAATGGATGATGGATGAATCACTATTGTAGAAACATTGATATCCCGCTTTCGCAAATCTATGAGACAAATCAACATCTTCTCCATACATAAAGAAATCCTCATCTAAAAGTCCCACCTTATCCAAAGCCGACTTTCTCATAAACATAAAAGCCCCACTCAAGACTTCAACATAATGATTCTCTTCTTTATCCAAGTAACCTAGATGATAGTGGTTAAAGAATTTACTTCTGGAAAATATTTTGCCTAAGCCAGACAGGTAGGAAAAAGAATTCCAAATCCCCGGCAATCCCCTTTTCGATTCAGGCAGATAATTACCTGTACCATCCAACATCTTGATACCCATTGCCCCAATAGACTCGTCCTCCTCCATAATTGCAAAACAGGATTCTAAGGAGTCTTCTTGTAAAAGTGTATCTGGATTAAGCAACAAAACATACTTCGAATTGGACTTTTTTATGGCTTGATTGTTTGCAATAGCAAACCCCGGGTTATTCTTATTTGCAATCAGATTCACCTGGGGATATTTTTGTTTAACCATATCCACTGAATCATCCTGCGAATTGTTATCAACTACCCAAACTTCAACTTTTAAAGAAGATTTATTTTTATTGATGGACTGAAGGCATTGATCTAGGAAATACCTAACATTATAATTCACGATGACTATGGCAAGATCCATCATGAATACCTAAGATTGCTTGTATGGAACCCTACTCATGATGGAACGACCCAAGGTTAATTCATCCGCATATTCAAGGTCCCCTCCAAATGATACACCCCTGGCAATCAAACTAATCTGAATATCGAACTGTTCTAGTTGCTTAGACAGATAAAATATGGTTGTTTCACCTTCTATACTTGGCGAAATGGCCATAATCAGTTCGTTCACATTCTTTTCCTTGATTCTTGAAATTAACTGTTCTATGTTTAAATCTTCGGGTCCTACACCTTCAAGTGGAGATATAACTCCACCTAAAACGTGATAAAGGCCGCTAAATTGCTGAGTTTCCTCAATTGCCATAACATCTCTGATTGATTCTACAACACATATTGTTGAATCTACTCGATGCGGATCTCCGCATATGTTACACAGCTCAGAATCGCTATAATTACAGCAAATATTACAGGTAATGAGCTTTTCATTCATTTCTTGAAGACTTGAAATTATCTTTTCACTTTTGAGGTTTTGATCTTTTATGAGATGTAATACCATTCTCAGTGCAGACTTTTTACCTACACCTGGAAGTCGGCTGAAGGCATTCACAGCATCTTCTAAAAGTTTAGAGGAGAATTTCATGCGGTAAAATTAATTATATTCTCAGGCTTCCGGCATCATTATTCTAACAATATGATTACATATTTTATGAGATGAAATCGTATTTTGCGCACCAAATTGAAAAAAATGGCTGAGATCATAAGAATGCCTCGATTAAGTGATACCATGGAAGAAGGAAATATTGTTTCCTGGCTGGTTAATGAGGGAGATGAAGTTAAACCAGGCGATGTACTTGCTGAGGTTGAAACAGACAAGGCAACAATGGACCTTGAAAGTTTTCACACTGGGGTATTATTATACATAGGAGTTAAAGAAGGACCTGTTCCTGTGGATGGAATCATTGCTATCATAGGAAACAAGGGAGATGATGTTCAAGCCTTATTAAAAGAAGCAGAAGCGGCTAATCCTAAAAAAGAAGTTGTTGAAGAATCTCCAAAAGAAGAGAAAAAGGCCGTCGCTAGTTCAACGCCTCCTGCCCAACCTGTTGCTCCACCCCCTCCGATGCGTTCGGTTGCATCTGATGGTGATTTAAAGGCAAGCCCATTGGCTAAGAAAATAGCCTCTGAAAAAGGCTTAAACCTCGCACACATTAAAGGATCAGGCGAAGGAGGTAGAATTATAAAAAGAGATGTTGAAAATTACTCCGGAAATGGAGGTGCCGTCGGAATGGGTAGCGCTGGTGTAGCCATTCCATTATTGGCTAATGTCCAATATGGAGATATTCCAGTGTCTCAAATGAGAAAAACCATTGCTAGAAGACTTGGAGAAAGTAAATTTTCAGCACCACACTTTTACTTGACCTCTGAAATCAATATGGATAATGCCATTTCTGCGAGAAAAGCCATAAATTCAGAAGAAGGCGTAAAAGTTTCCTTTAATGATCTGATTGTTAAGGCAAGTGCAGTGGCTTTACGAAAACATCCAATGGTCAATGCTTCATGGCATGGGGACAAAATGACCATACACAAGGATATCAATATTGGAGTTGCCGTAGCGGTTGATGATGGTTTAGTAGTACCAGTATTACATTCTGTTGATGCTATGAGTTTAAATCAAATTAATGCTCAAGTTAGAGGCCTAGCTAAAAAAGCCAGAGAAAAGAAAATTCAACCGTCAGAAATGCAAGGGAATACTTTTACGATTAGTAATCTCGGGATGTTTGATATTGATGAATTTACTGCCATCATAAATCCTCCTGATGCTTGTATCCTTGCCGTTGGTTCTATCGTTAAGAAGGCCATTGTAAAGGATGATCAATTAGCCATTGGAAACATGATGAAAGTTACACTTTCATGTGATCATAGGATTGTAGATGGAGTAACAGGAGCTAAATTTCTTCAGACTTTGAAATTCCTTTTGGAAAATCCAATTAAGATTTACGTTTAATTAAGACTTAAAGAAAATTTCCGTTTGATTCTGTGATCTTGAGGTAACTCTTAGGATGTATGAGCCTGCCGTAAAGGCACCAAGGTCAACATTTTCATATCCTTTAAAGTTTGTTAAATCAATCAACTTTTTTCCATCTATTGAAAAAATTCCTCCTTGTAAAATTTCTGAACCTTCTAAGTAAGTAACCTGTATCGATTCAGAATCTCCATTATAGTCTGCATCAAACAAAGTGAAGTTATTGGTTTTTAATTCTCCGTTATTCTTTCCGCTACCATCATTTTCTAATGATTGCTCTTCAGAAAAATCTGCAGAAAAATTATTATTATCGCCTGATACTGACTGCTCACATAAGGTAGGATCAAAAGCAAAATCAAGAGGAAAGGTTTCTAAGTCATCGGTATAATAATCAGCCATCACTACCTGTTCAGCCGCTATTGTATTTGAAGTCAAAGAAATAATTCTTCCTTTACAGAAAGATTCTAGCGGATAACTGTAAACATCAAATTGAGCTTTCGCCTCATAGTTGTTCGATTCAAAGTAAGTATTCAAATCTGCTAGAAAAAGATGCAATTCATCTCCCTGTTCTGTGCAAAGAGCTTCATTACCACCTGCACAGTATGGGAATGAAAAACCATGGCTAAACTCATCAAGTAATATTAACTCACCCTCTGGATTAAGAAATGAAAAAGAGTTTAAGTATGGCAAACCAGGGGATTCTAAACATACTTTATAAATACAACCTTCATAGTTTTCACTAACATCAATTGAAGTTCCACCAGATTGTTCCGTATCCTCTTCAACATCGACAGTGATACATACAGAACCACAAGCTCCTCTAGCATCAATAATGTCTAGACAGATATTATGAGTTCCTTCAACTAGTATCGTTTTGAATTCAGAACTATCAGAAACTGCAACGCCATTTAAATTCCAGTCAAAGGTTTCTACTGTAAGTTCCTTCGTAAATTCTGCTTGGAATAAGTGGCTCCCATCTTCTAATTTCTCTTGAGAGATATTAGCAAGGGATGTTGTCATTGCTCTTAACTCCACATTATCAATAATAACTCCACAGTTAACAAATTCAGTATACTCATGCTGGTACTCTGAGAAGAACCATAATTGTGAAAAATTTGATTCTGGGATAAATGATATTTCATAGTGATTTAAGAATCCATCAGTAAAATCAAAATCATCAGTTAATTCTATTCTATCTATAGGTTGATTTTCTGTAAAAAATTCAGGAAGAGATTCAGCTGTTGGATATTGGAACCAATTGTGGCCTTCAGCATTTAAGTTATTATTTAAAGCAATGTTCAAAAAACCATTTTCACTGGCATCACATATTGAAGATGCGTCAAAGCTTAAAGTATATACGAGATCATCATCAGCTGTGATATTTACACTGGTAAACATTCCTTCACTATGATCATGTGATTCTCTATTTCCGTAACATAAGTGCCCTGCATTGGAAAACAAACCATCAATTCCGTACCAGTTCCAATTGGGTGTAAAGTAATCTACGGTTCCATGACTAGCCTTCCAATTATCAACAATATTGGTAGATATCCCATTAGCAGGTTCACTACCAATGAAAGTAGTTACGGATTCAAAGTTTCCATTTTGATTTAAAAGCTTACATTCTTGAGCAAGAGCAATATTGCAAAATGCAAAAATTATGAGAGTTAGAGTACTTAGCTTAGTGTTCATAGTTGTTAGCTTTAAACTGGGTTGAAACTTATTCAAAGACTTTCGTCTGACAACTATGTAGTATAAATAAGGTGGTGTAGGTGTGGTGTTTAAATATAAATCAAAGATATACCAACGAGGAGACCTTAGAAAGGGCGAGTAATATACAGAGTCTCTATTGCGGTAACTACAAAGCGGCTACAGCATGATCAAAAGAGAGATTTTAGGAAAAATTTCACAAAAAAAGGAGCTCTTATTGCTAAGAGCTCCTTTTGTATATTGTTATGAACGGGATTATTAATCTTCGTATCCGGAGTTTTTATTTCCGTTGTAGTAATTATTGATAACCTCACCACTTTGTACTGAAGTATCGTTTGATCCGTTAGAAACTGGTTCTGCCATATCAAAATCATTTACATCGCAAGTTCTAAATTCAACTCTTCTATTCATGTAGTGATTTGAGTTAACTCCACCAAGAGGGCTTTCTTCTCCCCCATACATCAACTTTAATCTACTTCTATCAATTCCATAGTTTTCAGTTAAATAATCGATGGATTCTTTAGACCGCTTATATGATAAAACTTTATTGTAGTCATTTGAACTTTTGCTATCTGTATGCCCATGAGCAACAACACAGATACTAGGGCATTTCTCCATAACCTGTGCTACATGGTGTAATTGACTAAAGTATTCAGTTTTTATTGAACTTCTATCTGTGTCAAAGTGAATCATAGGTAAGAACCATTCACCACAACTGCTTCTAACAACTGTTGTAGTTGTTGTTCCATCTGGGTTAGTTGTTACTACAGTGTTGCTTCCTCCTCCAGCGCCGCCGCCAGAATATGAACCACCACTTCCGATAACTCCACCACTCGTATATGCTGGGCTAGATTTAATCTCTTCAACGCTCGAATTAATTGGAGCCACTTTCATGTCAATCATTTCGGCTACTTCATCTCCAGTGATGCAACATCCTGCGCCTTGTGCAATTCCAGATTCATCAATTTCTAATCCTGGTGGCGAGTATGGCTCAAGATCCTTACAATCTGAAATTCCATCACCATCGCTATCTAAAATAATTCCACGTGTATCAACAGCACATCCTTCTGGTGTATCTAATTCTTGGTCAAGCATATCAATAACACCATCATTGTCATCATCTGTAAGATCTAACTGAGGTCTTTGCTTTAAAGAAGCGATATCATCGTACGCTGAATCCAAAGGATTTAACCAATACAATGGCTCAGTTCTTTTATCAAAATTACCAAGGTTAAGGCCAAAGGTGATATTAGTAAAGTGTGAAATATCTACGTTGTTTGTTTGATCCGTAGCAGTTCTGTACTTCTGGCCGTCCAATAAATCGTTGTCACTGAAGAAACCTTTCCATTCAAAAGCTACATTTAATCTTTTAGATATCTTTCGAGCAATACCTGATGAGGCTACAAAAATCGCATGAATATTGTATTCGTCTCCGACTCTAAAAATTCCTTTCTTTTGGAAACCATCTGTTTCATACGTACCATCGTAGACTTGCTTTAAGTTGCTAATGATATCTTGTCTTCCTGCTCTGGTATCAAACTTTCTTGAATCCCAATCAACTCGGTCAATTAAATCAGTATAAAGGTTTCCTGACGCATCCCTTAAATCATGCTTAGTTAGGTGTGTATCTAACCCAACTCCCATACTAGCATACCAATTCCATTTATTTCTTTCTTTGTGGAAAAGCAAGTTTCCGATGTTAACCACACCTTCTAAACTTGCAGCAATGTAGGTAGTTTCATGATTAAAAAACCAAGGATTACTCGGTCCATAGCCCGCAAAAACACCTCCTTGAAAGTCTTCAGGAGTTAAATTACCGAAAGAAGGTTGGGGATCTAAACCTCTTGCTACACCATAAAAAGCTTCTCCTTTAATAGAGAATACATAGTGTATCGCTTTCCGCAAATGAAGTCCAACTCCATAGCCAGCAGGCAATTCTCTATCAACATCTCCATCAATAAAAAAGTGACCGCCCTTAATTCCAATTTCTAAAGCGTTTTTGGGTTTTGCAGAATACTTGTACTGACCCATTCTCCATTCCTTGTTTTGGTCTGAATCAACGGTCATCTCGTCAGTAATTCTGCTTGTTTTCCAGGTGTCGTTTATTTCCTCTTGCAAATCAACGACTTCCTCTTCTTGGCCTATCATAATGTTAGTGCATAAAAATGCAAAGGCCAAAAGGAAAATCCTCTTAGTAGTCATAGGTGTACATTTTGTGTCAAATCTACATGAAATATAGTAGTAAACAAATTAAAACTATATTTAATATGTAAAATATTAAAAATAAGGGTGTTACCATTATATTCTAGGAATATCTGGTACTCAGGGTGTTTCGTTGCCACTAAATTAAAAATTTTTTCTCAATTAAGTGGTAAAGCCCTTTAACTATAAGCATGTTAAGATAGTTCTGGCAAGTAGATGACACTTGAAATTTTCACATTATAGATCTTAATAAACCGCAAGTAACTTTATATATACAATAATTTTACAATATGTAACGAATTGTCTATCTTCAACATATATTTTAAGAAAACTCATAATAAGAAATGCAATTTTTAAATCCACTCATGTACGACGAGTACGTTTTAGGACGGGCGAAAGCTGGTTCTATCTTCGAAAGATTAACATTTTTTGATTCCAATCTTCATTCATTATCAGATTTTCAGTTAGCAATAGTTGGGTTAGATGAACCTAGCCTAACCGCTTTTAGAAATAGATTTTATGCTTTAGAAGATCATTTCCAACTTCCAATCTGTGACCTTGGATTATTGAAAAATGATAAAAACCTTGAAGGAAACATTGAGACATTAAAAAGCAGCACAAATCTTATTATCATAGGTGGAAAACCTCTTTCTTTCCAAAGCACGACCGCAGTAGTTGGCCAAAGACTAGAAAATAAAGTGAATGAAAGATATATTTCATACCAAAGACATAAGTCCAACTTAAAAGATTACAATCAAGCGGATGAATTTCAAAATGTATCCTTAGGTGAATTAAGAAGTAATCTAAGAATGGTGGAGCCTCTTCTAAGAGAATGTTCACAAATGATATTCAACCTAAATGCCATTCGTATGAGTGACCTAGGAATTGAAGCTAGTAATATGGTCGGGATCACATTAGAAGAAGCATCTCAAATTACTAGATATGCTGGCTTAAGTGAATCAATGAAATGCATACAATTTCCAAATTTACAGCCTCAGTTTTCTTTTGGAAATGTAACCAATGAATTTGGTCAAAGTGTTTCTACTATGGCATGGTACTATGTAGAGGGCATCTTGTGCCTTAACTATGAGGATCCAGCAGAAGATGATCATATCAGTTACGTTGTGAATACCGAATACTTTGAAGAACCCATCACCTTTTTAAAAGGAGAGAAATCAGGAAAATGGTGGATGAAATATGGAGAAAATGATGACTATCATCCCTGCATGTATGAAGACTTCATGCAATCACGTGCAGGAAACATACCTGATAGATTATATAAATACTGTTTAAGCTAGATTGAAAAATTAATCGTCGAGGAAACTTTCTAACTTCAGCTTTCTAGACCCTTTGAGAAGAGTTATTGATTCTTCTGGTAAAGATTTTATGCCTAGGTCTTTTCTTAAGGATTGAATTTCAGGATAGGTCTTTATCCGATCATCCTTTATGAACATAGAATTGAAATACTTTCCTATGAGATGAGCTGAGTTAAAGTCCATCGTATAGAGCTTGTCTACTATTCTTTGATGTTCTTCTAAAGCAAATTCACCTAATTCAAGCATATCGCCCAATATTAGAAATTTTGCATTGTTGATAATTTGGCTGAAGTTAGCTAAGCTTTCATTCATACTGCTAGGATTGGCATTGTACGCATCAAGTATGAATGAACGATTCTCTTTAATTAATATTTGAGACCTATTATTTTGAGGTACATAATTCTCTAAACCTTCTTTGATTGAGGGCAGGCTCAAATCAAAATATTCTCCAAGGGCAATCGCCGTTGCGATATTATATTGATTGTATTTACCGGTGAGGTTTGTCCTAATTTTTTCTTGATCCCAATGAACATTTAATTTATTATCAATGGTCTGTTCAAAACTGTAATTGGAAGGTTGATATGGGATGCTCTTATCATACTCACCAACCATTTCCACTAAAGTCTCATCAGAGGCATTAAAGAAAATAGTTTTATCATTTTCCTTTAGATAATCATACATCTCACCCTTTCCTTTTTTCACGCCCTCTAGCCCGCCAAAACCTTCTAAATGCGCCTTACCTATGTTGGTAATAATACCGAAGTCAGGTTGTGCTAAATTGCAAAGATGAGCAATTTCTCTCTGATGATTAGCCCCCATCTCAATTATCCCAATCTCAGTTTTTGAGGTCAAACTTAAAAGAGTTAAAGGCACGCCTATATGATTATTTAAATTTCCTTGCGTGAAACTAATTTCGTACTTCTGTTTCAACACGGAAGCACATAATTCTTTCGTAGTGGTTTTACCATTTGAACCAGTTATGGCAATAATTGGCAGCCCTAACTTATTTCTATGCCACTTAGCTAGTTCAGATAAGGTCTGAAGAACATCTTCTACAACAATTATATCAGAAGTTATTGAATCTGTCCATTCGTCTACAACTGCTGCTATGGCACCTTTATTTAGGGCCTCGGTGGCGTATTTATTACCGTTAAAATTTGCCCCTTTCAGTGCAAAAAATAAATTGCCCTTTTGGATATTCCTTGTATCAGTGCATACACCGGTGGAATTCAAGAATACGCTATATAAATCCTGCAGTATCATAAAAAAAATAGTCTCTGCACAAGATGCAGAGACTATTTAAAATATTATTTCTAAAGAAGCTATTTATTTAAATCTTCTTTTCTTAGATGCTTTTCCGAAGCTGTTACCCCCCATATCATCGTTTCCAGACTCTCCTCCCACTCTAATCATAGCACATCTGAAACCGAGATCTCTATCCGCTTTTTCTTCATGCTTAAATCTTCGAGTACCTGGAGCTAACCAGAACAATCTATCTTCCCAGCCACCGCCTTTGATTACTCTAGACTGATCACTGATAAGCGTATATTCTCCATAGCCATATTTGATGAAATCTTCGTTATCTCCATCACCATAGTTTCTTACATCTCCTTTTCTATAGTTTTCTCTATATCCTAAAGTGTCATCTTCAACTAATTGGTATTGTAGTCTACCCATGCTGTCTTTTTCAATTGGTCTACCTTCTTCATCTCTGATCAATTCTTTAAACTCATTACCTCTAAATGAATTTAAATCATGGTTTTCCGCATCGCTTAGCGTTGAACTAGTTAATGGACGGTAAACATCTTGACACCATTCGTTTACATTACCAGCCATGTTGAAAAGACCATAATCATTAGGTATATATTGGAAGACTGGAGCAGGACCTGATGCTTTATCATTTAAGTTACCTGCCATACCCATGTAATCCCCTCTACCTCTCTTAAAGTTTGCTAGGATATCTCCTTGGTATTTATCGTTTAATCTATATCTCGCAGTATTACCATTCCAAGGGAAATATCTTCGATCTGTGATAACCTCATCAGAAGAAACTGATTTATTTCCTTGAAGTGCAAGCGCAGCATATTCCCATTCAGCTTCGGTAGGAAGTCTGTATTCAGGCAATAAGATTCCGTCTTCAAATTTCACAGGTCTTTCTCCACCTGAATTTAAATCCTCTAAATTCTTTCTAACACTCCCTTGATATTGTCCTTCCAAGTAGGCTCCTGTGGTAAATGATTCACTATCTACCTGTTCATTAACGTTCAAGTTCAAGATTCCTCTTTCTACTAAAATACCTTCGTTTACTCGATCGCTTCTCCACTTACAGAACTCTTGGGTCTGTAGCCATGATACGCCTACTACTGGATAGTCATCATAACTTGGATGTCTATAGTATGTTTCGACTAATGGTTCATTGAATGAAAGCTCTTCTCTCCAAACAAGAGTATCAGGAAGGGCATCTCTCCAGATTTGCGGGTAAGATCGATAGGTACGTTTCGTCCACTCGACATATTCTTTCCAGTTAATGTTACTTACTTCTGTTTCGTCCATGTAGAAAGACGAAACTGTTACTCTTCTTGGAATATTATTCCATTCGTAAGTGACATCTTCTTGGGTTGTTCCCATTGTAAACGTTCCTCCCTCGATAAGAACAAGGTTAGGTCCTGCTTGTTGCCCTTCATATTGGAGCTTTTCGAAGCCTCCATATTCAGGGTTATTGTATTCCCATCCAGTAGCGCTGGATTTTTCATTCTTGCTGCTGCTTTTACAAGCTCCCAAGAATACCACAAGGGAAAGGAAAAAAATGATAGATTTTAGGTCAAGTCTCATTTCCAGAAAATTTTTTAATTGCCTGCCAAATATAATAAAATAAACAAAAATAGTTCAGAAATCGTACCATACTACCTGAATAACTGTAAACAGTCATCCAGTTTTGAATATTGTTGCTCTTTTGTTATCAAATTGTATATTAATCCTATCTCGTGAGCACCACCTGAGGACAGCGCTAATTCAGAGAGGGTTATATCGTAACTGTAGGTGATTTTAATGGTGTTAAGGTTCACTCCTGCAGAAATAATTAATGCATCTGGATTAGTTTGAGCATGTCTATAATAAACTCCTCCAACAAAATTCCGGAGTTGAACATAAGAACCAACATTAAATTGCCAAAAGTCACCTTGCCTCGCAAGTAATATACTTGGTGATAAAAACGATGGGTTTGTTTGTTTATTGCCTATATCGAAAACGTATTGATAGCTTCCATGTAAGTTAAAAAGCAAAGGAAGCCCTATTTTTCCTACATTATTCGTGAGTAAGAACCCATTATCAGGAGTATTTAAATGTTTCATTGTTAAACCAACAAACCAATTCTTGTTGTAAACCATAAATCCTGTACCTAAATCCAGGTAGCCTTTATTCAAACTATTGGGTGGAATTTCATTGCTTGCGATAATTCCTCCGCCAGCATTTATTGGTCCTGAAATATCAATTTGATCCCCAAAAATCAGTTGATTGTAGTTTAGTCTGTTCTGACCAAAGCCCACCTCTAAACCAATTCTTAGCTGCAAATCTCCAGCGAGGCTTAATCTATACATGTAATTACCCGCTACATTCAAGAATTGAAGTGCTCCATCTCCGCTATTGTCAGATACTATATTTACACCAAATCCACTATTAATATCTCTGAAGTACTGATTGTACCCCAGGGTAAAGGATTCATAAACTTTTGATAGGCCAGGCCATTGTAATCTATAATTGGCATTAAACTGAGCAAAGGTGTTCGTTCCAGTTAAGGCTGGATTTAAATTCAGAGGCGAATTGTAAAATTGAGAGAACACCAAATCTTGACCATTAATGGCACAAGAAACCAACATTAAAAGGTAAAAAAGAGTGTATTTGGTCTTATTCAACGTTATGATTTTAATCTTTTTAAGATTTTCTTTGCATTTACAATACTTGGACAAAGGTTCCGTTTGAATTATTTATCAGCAAGATCAGTAAATCACTATGCTTCAATTCTGTAAACTAACACTTTTATTTATTGTTTTATTACTTTCCATTCACGCAACTGGCACTTTTGCCCAGTCAAGTCTTGCAGAAGGTGAAATTTTTAAAATAGCGGTTAATAAATCTGGCATTTATACGCTGGATGCAAATTTCTTCCAAGAAAATCTCGGAAAATCAATTAGCGAAATTGACCCGAATAAAATTCAAATTTTCAGTAATGGTGGTGGTATGACGCCATCATTAAACAGTGTGCCCCGTTTTATTGATCCAGAAGAAATGGCTATTTATGTCAGTGGTTCAGGTGATGGGAGTTTCAACAATGAAGATGCTGTTTATTTTTATGCTCCAGGCCCAGAAAATATGAAATGGGAATTAGATCCTGAAATTTGGTCAATTGATCAACCGCTACAACAAATCAACATCTACGATACTCAAAATTACTTTTACATAAAGCTTAACCAGAATGACGGAAAAAGAATTCAAGAAAAAAATTCCGTAGGTAATGCAGAAGAGATTTATACAAGTACTCACAAAATCCACAAACATGAAACAGACCTTGAAAATCTTTTAGGAAGCAGTGGTTCTACGCAAGGTTCAGGAAAACGATGGTTCGGAGAAGCTTTTGCCAATGAATGGGAACAAGACTTCAGCGCAAGTTTTAGGAATGTAAGTCCAAAAGCTGGAAGCTCCGTTCTAATTAATGCTGTATTTGCCGGAAGGTCAGACAATGTAACAACAGTAAGTTTCAATATTAATGGACAGAACTATAACAGATCAATTTTTGCAACGGATATAGGTGATGTTGAATATCCTTATGCCCACATTGCGGCCTTTGAAGATGAATTGGAAATTGGAAATTCACCTTCAATTTCAGTTACTTACAATCCCAGTGAATCTACAGATGAAGGATGGTTGGATTATATACAATTAATTTCTGAAGAGGAATTCAAAAACGAAAACAATGAACTTTTGATGCATCTTGATTCGAAAAATCAAAGTGTGGCGGGTTTGAATACAAGTCAATTCTCAGGTAAGCAGTTATGGGATGTAACAGACTTTGAAAGTCCTGTTATTTGCCTTCCGGCAAATGAAGTTTATTCTTTTAATACAGATGGTATTGTAAAGCAATTCCGACTTTTTGATATCAATGGAAATTTTGAAGTTCCAAGTTTAATTGGACAAATAGAAAACCAAAATTTAAAAGATATAAAGGACATAGATTTCGCAATTGTCTATCACAAAGATTTTGAAGAAGCAGCAAATCTGTTGGCGGAGCATCGAAGGAATTATGACCCGTTGCGAGTTCAAACAGTGGAAATTTCTCAGATATATAATGAATTCTCAAGTGGAAGGCAAGACCCAACTGCTTTACGTGATTTTGCGAGATATTTATATCTCAATACTGAAAGCTTCAAGTATTTATTGCTCTTTGGTGATGCTACTTATGATTACAGGGGAATAGTCCAAGACATACCTAGAAATAATTTTGTCCCAACTTTTGAAACTGATGAATCTTTAGACCCAATTGATGCATTTCCATACGATGATTATTTTGCTCTCTTAGACAGTTCTGAAGGTGTCGGCGTTAGAGGAACGTTGGATATTGCCATCGGGAGAATTCCAATAAAAACAAACCAAGAAGGATTGGATGTTGTCAATAAGATCATTCACTACGAAACGGGGACTGAAGAATTTGGGGATTGGAAATTAAATATTTGTTTTTCTGCAGATGATGAAGATACCAATACACACATCGATGATGCAGATGAAATTGCTGTGACAGTTAATGATTCATTCCCATTATTTAACCAACGTAAGGTTTATTTTGATGCGTTTGTTCAAGAGTCCACTCCTGGAGGAGAAAGATATCCAGAAGCTAAATCCAAAATCGCTGAGTTGGTTGATAAAGGATTATTGATTTACAACTATCTAGGTCATGGTGGCCCAAGGGGATTAGCTCAAGAAAGAGTATTGCTAGCTGAAGATGTGAGAAACTGGACCAATTATGACCGGCTTCCGCTTATAATAACTGCGACCTGTTCTTTCACTGGGTATGATGACCCAGCAATCATTACAGCTGGTGAGGAAGCTATCCTAAATCCTGACGGTGGTGCTATTGCATTATTTACAACAACCAGAGCAGTATTTGCTTCTCAAAATGCAAGATTAACGCAGTCGGTTTTTGACAATGTCTTTAAAAAAGAAGTTGGCGACTATTTAAGACTTGGTGACATTATTCAAAAAGCAAAAAATACGGAAACCAACAGTCAAAATGTTAGAAAATTTTCTCTGATTGGTGACCCTACCCTAAGATTAGGCGCACCACAGCATAATGTTGTCATTGATGAGATTAATGGTTTACCTGTTGACACGTTAAACATTGACACTTTAAGCGCCCTAGAAACTGTGAGATTAAAAGGACATGTAGAAGATGATGGAGGTCAAACTTTAAATGGTTTTAATGGGACTGTTTCAATTACTCTTTTTGATAAAGTGACTCAAGCTAAAACTTTGGCTAATAATGAAAGAAGCAACGTTCGTTCTTTCGATGTTCAGAATAACATTTTATTTAAAGGAAAGGCTACATTAAACGCTGGTCAATTTGAAGTCGAATTCTTAATACCTAAGGAAATCAACTTTAATTATGGACCCGGCAGGTTGAGTCTTTATGCCACTGACGGTATGGGAGAGGAAGCTGGAGGTGTAAATAATAATATTATTATAGGTGGATCATCTAATGTTGATATTACCGATGACATTGGACCTCAAATGGAAATATTTATGAATGATGAATCATTTGTTTCAGGAGGAATAACCAATCTAACACCAAGGCTAATTGTTAATCTCGAAGATGATTTTGGGATAAATATAAGTAGTACAAGCATCGGACATGATATAACAGCAGTTATTGATGATGATGAATCGCAAGAAATTAAATTAAATGATTGGTATGAGTCAGAGGTTGATAACTTTAAAAAGGGTCAGGTGAGCTATCCATTAAATGGTTTAGAACCCGGAGTTCATACTATTAGAATTAAAGCTTGGGACATATGCAATAATTCAACGGAAAAAGAGTTAGAATTCCGTGTTGTTGATAAAGATCAAGACCAATTAGAACAATTATTGAATTATCCGAATCCCTTCACTACTTCAACCAACTTTAGTTTTGAACATTCTCTTGTTGATGCGTCCCTTGATATTAACGTTTCTATTTACACCTTAAGCGGAAAACTGGTTAAATCCATTCAGACCAACCGATTTGCAGAAGGGTTTAGAATTGATGATATTCATTGGGATGGTCGTGATGATTATGGCTCAAGTCTTGCCCGAGGTGTTTATTTGTATAAGATTAAGGTAAAGGACGAGGTCGCTGATATCGATTTAGAAAGTGATTTTCAAAAGCTACTTATATTAAAATAAATTATAATAACTTATATTTGCCCGAATTAAAATGTGACCATGAATAGAATACTAAGCATAATTGCTTGTTTCGTTATAATACTTTCCTCTTCAAATGAGGCAAAAGCTCAGTTTAATCCACTTAAAGGATGTATCGTTGATGCCAACGGGGACTGCTTACCAAACACTATTTTAGGAGCCTTACCATTCTTGAGAATAGTACCGGATGCAGCGGCTGGAAGTATGGGAGACACTGGGATAGCAACCGATAATGGAAACAATGCCATGCACTTTAATGCATCTAAGCTTCCATTTATGAGTAAAGAAAGAGGATTATCTTTTACTTATACGCCTTGGTTAACTAATATTGGATTGACAGATGTTTACCTAATATATCTTTCTGGATATATGAAACTTGACGACCTCCAATCTGTAGGCACATCCATTCGATTTTTCTCCTTAGGAGATATAACTTTTACAGATGCCCAAGGAGATCCTTCAGGCCAGGGTCAACCAAGAGAATGGGAAATAGCATTTGGCTACACAAGAAAGTTAGCTTCAAACTTCTCAGCAGGTTTATCAGCAAAATACATGCTTTCAGATTTAGCCACTGGACAGACTGTTGAAGGAATAGATATTACAACGGCAACCTCATTTGCGGCAGATTTATCTTTTACTTATAACAATGAAGTTCAAGTAGGTCTATACGATAGTCGATTGAGAATAGGTGCTGCGATTACCAACATCGGTAATAAAGTAACCTACACAAGAAATACAACAAGAGATTTTATCCCTACAAATTTTGGATTAGGAGCAGCTTTGGAAATGGATTTTGATGAGTTCAACACCTTTAGCTTTGCATTTGACGTAAATAAGTTGATGATTCCTACACCAGTTTCGCAACAACTGAAAGTAATAGAAAATGGAGTTGAAACTACCGTCGCTAATCCTGAATGGGATCAAACTGGGGAGACTGGAGTTGCTGATTATAGAGAAAAACCTTTATTTTCTGGAATTATAGGGTCTTGGGGAGATGCACAAGGTGGTTTTTCAGAAGAGCTACAGGAATTCAATTACTCCATAGGTGTTGAATACTGGTATGATAAACAATTCGCAGTAAGAGCAGGATATTATTTTGAAAATCCATTAAAAGGTGATCGTCAATTTTTGACCGTTGGAGCTGGGCTTAAGTACAATGTATTTGGATTTGATATTTCATATTTAGTACCAACAAGTAACACTAGAAACCCACTTGATAATACATTGAGATTCTCATTATTATTTGATTTTGAGGTTTTCCAATCAGATAACTAGTTAAGAAAAAATAAAAATTAAAAAGGCTTATCAATTCACTTTGATAAGCCTTTTTTAATAAGTTCCTGTAAGCCGGATTTTGTCGAGCTCTATCATTTATCTAGCCTCAGCATCACTGCTGAGATCATTGCTGATGAATCAGCATTATCTACCTACCCTTCTTGGCCTGCCTTTGGCAAATGGGCCGAACGAGCCCAATCTTTCGAACCAAGATATACATGGTATTTCAACCCACAAGGTTTACCTCATTCTAAAGTTACCTTTAGAATCCGTGAGCTCTTACCTCACATTTTCACCTTTTCCACTTGCGTGGTAGTTTATTTTCTGTGGCACTTTCTGTACACCCGAAGATGTCCCATCGGTTAGATGGTGTGGTGTTCTGCGTTGTCCGGACTTTCCTCTGAAGACCTGCGTCAACAGCGATAGAGAAGAACACTGCAAAGTTGTTGTTTATTCTTAAAAAAGAGAAATAGAATTAAAATATTTCATATTATAATTTTCTTTAATATATAATTGTTTAAATTTGTTTGATATGAATCGGAAGATAAATATAATCCTCTGGGCTATTTGCTGCCTTTCGATTTTCATACAGCTATACTCTGAGGCCAACTACTCAAAGAAGTCTCAAACAGAAGATCCTACCGACTGTATTTTAGCCTACATCGAGGACCAATATCAATACCTCGAAGATCGTATAATACCTGAGATTTATGCGGATCAAGTAAATGGAGGTCGAGATGGATTGTCCATTGATAAGATTTTACAAAGTAGAGGTTTATCCATTGGCATAATTGAGAATGGTAAACAAGTATTTCGTTCGACTTCTTTAGAGGGTAAAAAGGCTTGCAACCTTACAGTACCTAGGTCAGGGATACGAATTAGGAAATGCGTGGAAGTTTTTGATAAGGATGATGTCTTACTAAGCTCAATTGTTTCAAGCTGTAGTCTTAAAAATAAATTCAAAATATCTGATTTAGGAGATATTGCCTTTTTTATTGAAAATCAAACGGTTCAATTAAGTAGATATGGAAAAACTAAAAATCGATTAACCACGTTTTTAATTTTTCCATTTTTATCAAGTCTATTATTATTGCTACTCATCCCTTTTCAATGGAAAAATACAAAGCGTACACTTAATCAATTTGCGGGTATCGTGCTGCTCTTGTTCGTTTATTTCATTTGCCTGCAAAGGTTACAAATAATAAAAATTGATCAATGGTTTGAGTGGTCAATGCCGACAGCAATAACAGTCCTACTAAGCTCCTTATACTTTTGGAGAAACAAACATCGATTAGTGAAAGACCAATGGCTTCAAGTTATCCATTGGGTGATCATTTTAATTCCATTCATCTTTTTTTTATGGACCATTGTTACCACTCCTAGAAGCTTCAATCAAGATTCACCTTTCTTATCATTAAGTAAGATAAGTTCAAGAGATTTATATTTAATTTCTGCACTGGTTTTCTTTATGCTAGCTCACTTAATCAGCCTTTATCAAAACTGGCAATGGAGCAAAAGAAAATTCAGTACTTCTAGGCATATTGGTTCACAAGTACTATTAGGTTTTGGTCATTTGGCTGCGGTAATTTTACTATTACCCTCATTCCCTATTTTACCAATTATACTCTCGATTGGTTTATATTTTTTATTAATCGATTTATTTACTGAAGGGAGACAGAATCCAGTTTTGTGGAGTATTTTATGGTCGGTTTTTATTTCAATAATAATTGCAGGAAGTGTTTATTATTCTGATTTTAGTTTTACTGTAGGAGAAGTAAAATCAGAAATTTCAAAAGCTGATAATATGTTTATTGAGAATGGTTTAAAAAACTATTCTTTAGATAATATTCCACCTTATTATACTGAGAAAGTAAATGAATACGGAGATGTAGGTATCCAAGTTTTTTATAAAAAAGGAAGCATCCATTTTTTAAATCACTTGTCGAATGGACAGGTAAATATTATGCAATTCCCATTACCGGGATTCATAAAAGCAGTGACTTTATTTTCATGTGTATTTCTAATTGGAATTAGCATTTACTTATTGATGATTCTTTTGCATAAAAGAGTGAATATACTTCCACGATATTTTTATCCTGGAGATATTTATCTTTCAAGTTTTTCTCGAAGAATTCAGTTTAGTTATTTAATTCTAACGGTTATTTCTTTTATAGGAATTGCAAGTATTACAATCTTACTATTAAACAACTATTTTAAAAATAGTGAGCGGCAAAATTTAAAGAGTAATCTTAACTTAATCAGATCGCATCTTGATTATTTAGCTAAGGATGATGTGGTATCGATCAGTTCAACAGAAGCTGGTTTAATGAAGCTCATGAATCATCACAACTACACGCTAAACATTTATGATCAAGATGGCAATGACATTATTGATTCGGATGCACATTTAAGTAGCTCTGTGATTAAATATCTCAAATTACATTCAGATGGTTCGTTAAGTGAATCCTCGCCACAGAACGGCTTTAGTACTTATCTCAACATAAAACATCCTGTTTATAAATACGCATATGTAAGAGGGATAGATCAAAAAAATGATCATGCCTTTAGTGTCTATGATTTTGTTGCTGGAATTTTGAATGTGTACGTATTCCTTTTTATCATAGCAATCACCTTTGGTTTGTTCGTTTCAAAATCCATTGTTGATCCATTGGCAAGATTGACTAAACAAATGAAGCAACTGAAGCTTGGCAAAGCAAATCAGCAAATCGAATGGACGGGAGAAGGGGAAGTTGGTGAATTGATTGACAACTACAACTCAATGGTTGTAAAGCTAGAAGAAAGTGTGTCTTTGATTGCTCATACAGAAAGAGATATGGCATGGAGGGAAATGGCGAGGCAGGTTGCGCACGAAATAAAAAATCCTTTGACTCCTATGAAGCTCCAGCTTCAATATTTGCAAAAGCAGGTATCTGGAGGTTATATTCCTGACAAGGAAAATTTAGATAGAATTGCCTCTTCACTTCTAGAGCAAATTGAAAATTTATCAAACATATCCGAAGCCTTTTCGAATGTTGCAAAATTACCCAAGGCATCCAATGAGAAAGTTGTGCTGAATGAAGTGGTTGAATCTGTTCATGATCTTTTCAGAAAACGTGAGGACATGCAAATAAGACTACTTGAGCCGATCAATGACTTAGTCGTTTTTGCAGATAAAAACCATTTGGTTAGAATACTAAATAACCTACTCAAAAATGCCATTGAAGCCATCCCTCAAGAGAGAGTTGGCGATATTGAAATACAACTTTATAAGGATAAGGGAGATGCCATAATCAAGGTTAGTGACAATGGCCTAGGTATTCCTAAAAACATGAGAGATAAGATTTTCACTCCAAAATTTACGACTAAAAATTCCGGTTCGGGTCTAGGACTAGCAATAGCTGCGAATATGGCCGAATCATTTAATGGAAAGATATATTTCAAGACTCAAGAAAATGTAGGTACCGATTTCTTTATTTCTATTCCTTTAATGCGTTTAAGTCAAAATAAAGAGAGTAATAGAGTCATTTTGGATTAAACCAATTCGCTACCTTTATGTTTAAATGGTAAATACGTGATATGGAGTTTGGTCTTTACTTGGGAATAATATTGTTGACCTACATTGCCATGGAATTTGTGGCTTGGTTTACTCATAAATTTGTAATGCATGGATTTTTATGGTCATGGCATGCGGATCATCACCTACCCCATTATGAGAAAGAAGGTTTCTTTGAAAAAAATGATTTATTCTTCATCGTATTTGCGGTCCCTAGTGCTGCCTCCTATATGATTGGAACATTTATGCCTGGTATGTTATGGCTATTGTTTGTTGGCATAGGTATATCTCTTTACGGTCTAACCTATTTTTTGATCCATGATGTTTACATTCATAAAAGGTTTAAATGGTTTAAACACCTAGATAATAGATACAGCAGAGCCATTTTAAGAGCCCATGGAGCTCATCATGCTAAAACTACTAAAGAAGATTGTGAATCTTTTGGACTTCTGGTGGTGAATAAAAAGTACTATCCCAAAAAGAAAAATGTAGCCTAGCTTCACATCTTATTTCCTGCAACAACGACAACAATCTCTCCTTTAATTGTAGATTTTTCTTCTAGAGCAACTAGGATTTCTTTCAGAGAACCTCGGATTGTCTCCTCGTGTAGTTTGGTTAATTCTCTTGAAAGACTTGCAGGTCTTTCTTCTCCACAATGTTCTATTAATTGCTGTATTGTTTTAATCACACGGTGAGGTGAGGCATATATTATAAAAGTATTCTCAAGGCTAGAAAGATACTTTAGACGAGTCAATTTTCCTTTTTTATGTGGCAGAAAACCTTCAAAATGGAATTTATCAGATGGTAATCCTGAATTGACCAAAGCAGGGATACAGGCTGTCGCCCCCGGGAGACAATTTACAGGGATTCCCTCCCTTCTTGCTTCTCTACTTAATAAAAACCCTGGATCTGATATTCCTGGAGTTCCAGCATCACTGACTAAGGCAATTTTATCCCCTTGCTTAAGTCTATTAATTACCTGCTCCAACTGAGAATGCTCATTATGTATATGAAAAGACTTTAAATCTGTGGAAATATCATATTCCTTCAAAAGTCTCCCCGTTGTGCGGGTATCTTCGGCTAAAATAAGGTCAACTTGATTCAATATTTCAATTGAACGGTGGCTGATATCCTTTAAATTACCTATCGGAGTAGGTACAAAATAGATCATGTAGAGGGAGTAATTATGTAAGTATGGGTACTAAGGTCATAAAAAAGCCCAATTTCCCGTTAATATTATTGTAATGCAACCTTTAAGTGCATCCATAGATACTTAATTATATCTAATTTAGCCAAAAATAAAATTGAACAACCTCAAAGAATAATTTGTATACATTAGAATGAGAATGAATAAAAGAATAATTCCCTTCATATTAAGTCTATTATTTTGTGCTTTTGCGGCATACGCGCAACCATCTAATGATGAATGTGAACTTGCTATCTTTTTAGGAGAAATAGAAGAATTCTGTTCTGAGGATGGAGACTTCACTACTTTTGGTGCAACTGCGTCTCCTGAAACCTTGGCAAGCTGCTGGTTTACGGATCATGAGCATGATGTATGGTTTTCATTTAGACCTACGTCACCAGCTATCTTCGTACAACTGTTTGGGAAGTTGGCTGCGGCAGATACAAATATTCCGAATCCTTCTCTAGCGATTTACCAAGGTCCTTGCGATAACCTTACTGAATTGGCCTGTGGCTCTGTTGCGGGTGCTGGTACCGATATTGTAGAATTAAGCGTTTCACAATTAACCATTGGAGCAATATACTATTTGAGGGTTGATGCGAGAGAAAGTGCAGAGGGAGACTTCAGACTATGTCTTCGATCATTTGTCCCTACCCCTACTCCTGAATCTGATTGTCCTGATGCAGTTGTATTATGTGATAAGACTGGTTTTAATGTACCAAATCTGAATAATATTGGAAACCTGACAAATGAACTTACTGGCCCATGTGTATTTGGAGACCAAGACCAAGAACAGGCATCTGTATGGTATGTTTGGACTTGTGAAACTTCAGGTACTTTAGAGTTTACTTTAACGCCTAACAATCCAAACGGAGCAGAAGAAGATTTAGATTTCGTTGTTTATGAATTCCCAGGAGGCTTGGATGATTGCGATAATAGAATTCCATTAAGGTGCATGCTTTCAGGCGAATCAGAAGGAAATGCGGTTAATCAAAATTCACCTTGCTGGGGCCCTACTGGACTTGCTGCCGGGGAAACAGATATATCAGAACTTGCCGGATGTCAATCTGGTGATAACAACTTTGTTGCACCAATAGATATGGTCGCTGGAACAAGCTATGGTTTAATAGTGAATAACTTTAGTGAATCTAGCTTTGGCTTTGAAATTGAATTCGGTGGAACTGGAACCTTCTTGGGACCTGCAGTGGATTTTGATATAGTAGCATTGGATAATTTTGAATGTGATAAGTCAGTCATTATAACAGACAATTCAGAAGGTATCACCGATGAGATTGTGGACTGGTCTTGGACTTTTGGTGTAGGAGCAGATCCTCCATCTGCAAATGGAGAAGGTCCTCATGAGGTCTTATATTCTACCTTTGGTGAGAAATTTGTTTCATTAACTATTACCACTGACAGGGGATGTACGGTAAATGAAATAATCCCGCAATTCATAGAACCTTGTTGTAAAGATACTTCCACCTTAGCTGCATTGGCTTTTGGCAACGACGTCCTTTGTGCTGGAGAACTTGGCTCTATATTGGGAGACGGAACAGGTGGTGTTGAATTTTATGAATACTCCTTAGACGGTGTTAACTTTCAACCTAGTCCTTTCTTCCCAGATCAAGTTCCTGGTTCTTACATGTTATTTGTACAAGATAGGAAAGGATGTATTGCTGATACAACAGTACTAATAGATCAACCACCACCATTAATTGTTGATATATTAACTGAAGATCTTACCATTGATCTTGGACAAGATACGTTTCTAACCGCCATCTTTAACCCTCCAGATGCGAATGTCACAATAACTTGGGATCCTACCATTGGACTGAGTTGTACAGATTGTCTTGATCCCGATGTTACACCACCTGGAACAACTACTTACACAATTACTGTAGAAGATCCAAATGGATGTATTTCAAGAGATGTTGTGACCATCACAACAGAAATTGTCAGACCTTATTATGCTCCTACGGTATTCACCCCTGAAGACGTAAATGGACAGAATACACGATTTAATATTGGTTTTGGGCCTCAGATAAGGTCACTCAATAAATTAAGAGTTTATGACCGCTGGGGAAATCTGATGTATGAGGGTTCTGACTTAGCTATAAATGATTTTTCTCAAGGTTGGGATGGGCGATTCAGAGGACAAGATGTGGTTTCCGGTGTTTACACTTGGATTGGAGAAGCAGAATTTATTGATGACGAAATCTTGTTCTTAACTGGTTCTGTTACTGTTCTTCGATAATATGAAACTTCGATTTTATATTCTTGGAGGCGTTATCGCGGTCCTGATCTTTTCTTCATGTTCTAAATCAAAAGAGGACATTAATGCCCTCTTCACGGATCAAGATTTGAAAATTGAGCTTGCGAAACAAGTTGAAATTCTTTATAGTGACTCCGCAGAATTAAAACTTAAAATTTCCGCTCCAACACTTAAAAGATATATTGAAAGCAATAAATCAATCGACGAATTTCCTGATGGACTTGTTGTTGAATTCTTTGACAATAAGGCTAATGTTATTTCATGGTTGGAGGCTGATTATGCCATAAGAAAAGATGATGATAAGAAAGTCTACGTCAAGGAGAATGTTAAACTCTACAATAAAAACGATGACGAGTTGAGCACAGATGAACTGATCTGGGATGAGAAAAGTGGAGAAGTATATACTGATAAATATGTCCGCATCGCCCAAAACACCACTGGTGACACCTTATATGGTTTTGGCTTCTTAGCAAAACAAGAATTTCAGCGTTTTCAATTAAACAAAAAAGTTTCAGGCCGAAAATTTCTGGAGCTAGATGAAATCTTAAATAACTAACTCGTACCTTCCATATCTAAACTCGACTGTCATGCTTCTTGTGTTAGGAATTATTGTTTTCCTTTTATTTTCAGCCTTCTTTTCTGGATCTGAAATAGCTTTTGTTTCAGCCAACAGATTAGGTATTGCTGTAAAAAAAGACCAAGGGTCTAGAAGAGGTAGAATACTCAGTGGCTTCTTTGATAAACCAGACAATTTCATTGGGTCGATGCTTGTGGGGAATAACATTGCCTTGGTAACGTTTACGGCATTAATGACTAAGCTCCTCGAACCAGTCATTCAACCCTTGGTCGGTGAAAATTTGTTGGCCTTATTATTTTATACCTTAATCACCACTGCTATTGTATTAGTATTTGGTGAATTCTTGCCAAAGACATTCTTTGGGATGTTTGCCAATAAATTATTGTACTTCTTTACCTACCCTTTAGCAATATTGAAATGGCTACTTTTTATACCTACCGCTCTGATGACCTTAATGTCAAGCTTTATTCTCAAATATATTGTAAGAGTACCAGTGGAAGGAAGTATAAATACCTTGACGCGGCTAGATCTTGAAGATTACATTGACAAGACCATTAAGGATGGAGAGGACTCAAGCATCGATAAAGAAATACTAACCAATGCTTTAGGTCTACAAAACATGAAAGTACGTGAAGCCATGATACCTCGAACTGAAATTGTTGCTATTGATGCTGATGCAAGTATTGAGGAAGCTACAAGAGTTATTATTGAATCAAAACACTCGAGGATTTTGGCAATGGAAGGTGACATCGAAAATATAATTGGATACATTCACCACCAACAGTTACTTAAGAACCCCAAAAAATTAAAGAACATACTTTTGGATATTCCATATATTCCAGAGACCATGAACATCAAAGATCTCATGCTACGGTTTATCAACAATAAGACTAACATTGCCTGTGTTGTGGATGAATTTGGAAGTACCGCAGGGATTATTACTTTGGAAGATATATTAGAAGAGATTTTTGGTGAGATCGATGATGAGCACGATGTTGAGGAATTCATTGATGAGCAAATATCTGAGAATGAATTCGTGTTTTCAGGGCGTTTAGAAGTTGACTATTTAAATGACAAATACAATTTGGATTTACCAGAAGGTGAATACCAGACGCTGTCAGGATATTTAGTTATGACTACAGGAAACATTCCAGAAAATGGAGCTATTATAGAGCTGGACAATATCAGATTTATTTTGGAAATTGTTTCTGATACTAAAATAGAAACGGTCAGAATGATTAAGCTTGCCCCTCCAAAGAACGAAGACGAAAACGAATAAAATGCATCAATCAGACTATCTTACCGGTTCCTCAAACAACCAACTATTTACCCAAAGTTGGACGGTCAATAATCCAAAAGCCAATGTATATATAGTCCACGGATTTGGAGAACACTCTGGTCGGTATGAAGCTGAAGCGTCACCTCTTAATCAAGCAAATTTCAATATTTACACCTTTGATTTATTAGGTCATGGACAATCAGAAGGAGTGAAGGGATATGTATCTAGGTTTAGTAATTATGTCAAAGATTTAGAACTATACCTAAACTCAGTCTGGGATTCAAACCTTCCAAATTACATTTATGCTCACAGCATGGGGGCTTTAGTTACTTTAGATTGGCTCATAAATAATAAGCCTTCATTAGAAAACTTTAAGGGCTTAATTACAACTGGTGCTGCACTAATGGTAAGTAAAGATGTTGCACCCTTCCTTCAAAAAATTTCTGGTGTCATGGGTGAAATTTTACCGAAATTAAGAACGATTAAAGTAGATGCTGAAGTTATCTCTAGAATACCATCGGTTGTAGAAAAATACAAAAGTGATCCTTTGATCCTCTCTAAAGGTATTCATGCAAGAACTGGAAGTGAGATGATTAGTACTCAGAAAAGACTTTGGTCATCATATGATAAATTTGAACATCCCATCCTTATCATGTACGGAACAGACGATCAATTGATAGAACCTGAAGGATCTGTGCATTTACATGCAAATGTAAAAAGTAAAGACAAAGAAATTGTGGCATGGGAAGGCGGGTATCATGAAATTACCCGAGATCTAGATGGTGAAAAAGTGATGGCTAAAATGATAGAATGGATCAATAATCGTTTATGATTTTGCCAGAGATTAAACGAGTTTAAAAAGTTGTTCTTCGATTAGTTTTGATGTTATGTCCCAACTAAAGTCATTGATCCTTTTTTCACCTTTAGCGATCATTGACAATCTCAAATTTTCATCCTGTAATATTGTTTTAATCCCAGAGGCTATAGCTTCAGCTGAACTTGGGTTCACATAATAAGCAGCATCTCCCCCTACCTCAGACATACTACTATTTTCAGAAGTTAGCACTGGAACCTTACAGCTCATCGCCTCGAGTAATGGAATACCAAAACCTTCAAATAAAGAAACATAGCAAAGTAAATCGGCAGCAGCCATTATAGTTTTTAACTCAGGTCCGATATTGGCCAAATGAATTACTTTTTCATTGTTCTCAATTTTCTTTATCAATTCCGAAGTTTCCCATGCCATACGGCCAATAAGTAATAATGTATACTTTTTATCTTGATTAAAGTGATCAAAAGCCTCGATTAAGCGATCAATATTTTTTCGAGGATGAATTGCTCCTACATACAATAGGAAGTTATCCCCATTTGAATACCTTTTCCTGACTTTTATTTTTTCATTTTCATTAATCGGTGTAAACCCTTTCGGTGTAGCATTTCCAGCAATGCTAATTTTCTCTGGTGAAACCTTATAGTGCTTTATAATATCTTGCCGTGTAAAATCGCTTACGGCAACTACATGATCTGCTCGATCATGAAACTTTGGGCCGTTTCGAACGAGATAATTTTGGATAGTCTTCGGCAAATGATCTCTATAAGTTTCAAATGCAATGTCATGTGTTACAATAAGTGTGGGCACATTTGCCTTGAGCGATAAAAAGCTTTCTGGAGAATAAAATAAATCAATTTTATGTTTTCTAAATAATCGGGGCAAGGCATGCTCAAACCAAATGTAGAATAAAATGGGATGTCTTGCTTGAGGGTGAGCAACTAAAAACTTTGCATTGGATGGAAACTTTGATTTAAGACCTGGATCAATCGCCCGATCGAAAACTAAAAAAAACTGGTCCGCTGGATTATTTTCAATAAGACGAATACTTGTCTCATAAATATATCTTGCAATTCCTTCCATCCTCTTGGGTAAAAGGACTCTGCAATTGATGGCTATGTTTCTAGATTTTTTCAACTCAGCAAAGATTCGAAATAATCATCATAAATTTTAATCTGATTTCCCCAACGATACTTTTCACAGTCATTCAAAATTTCTTGGTTGGTCTCCCCCTCCAAAACTTCTTCCATCCCATTTAAAATCGCTCCTTCAAAATCAGAATCTTCTTCGTAATATAGTTCTGGATAAATCCCGGGGTCAAGATGTTCTGGATAAACCAAACGATTGGGAAGAATCGGACGTAGACCTTGCAGAATTGCTTCCATTATGGAAATCCCGAAAAAGTCTTGATTACTTGTTACTGGTAGTAGATGACCTTGAGACATCAATTTCTCATATTCATTCCTATCCTCAACAAAACCCCAATGAATAATATGCTTCTCCAATTTCACCATCGCCTCATCAAATATAGCAGGATATTTAGAAGCCCTCTGCCCAAGCACGATGAGTTTGAATTTAATTTCTTTATCAGATAATTGATAAAGCGTTTTAAAAAAAAGTTGGGGATTCTTATCGTATTCCCAGCGATGATTCCACACCAAAACCGGTTCGCTAGACCTTTTAGATTCATTGAGTTCAACTTTCACTTCAATGCCTAAGGATAATATCTTTGACCTGTCCTTTAAGGAGGCCACTTCTTCGAGAGGTCGATGATCTGGCATCCGCTTCATGAGTGATAATAACTCTTTGAAAAAGGAATCTCTATTATACTTAGAATTAAATACAATAGCATCAGCAGCCATCAAACTTTTAAACTGAATCATACCATAATGAAAGTCGCGATCTTTTGGAATATCCTGATCAAGAGTGCTTTTGGGATACGAAAATTGATTTTCATGCATGTAGTATACCCATTGAATGTGTTTCCAAGACTTCGGTAGAAGTGCCTTCAAAAAAGGGAGATCTGTCATGCTTGTAGTCAACAATAAATCCGGCTGTATATCGATTTGGTTTATTTGATCCAGAAAAGCGAAGGTCGACGCCTCCATTCTCCATTTCCAGTTTCTAGCTTTTAAACCTAATATGTGAATGTTATGCCTTGAGTATTTTTTTAACTGCTCCGCCCAAAGTTTATGACTTCCTCCAAAGTAAGATTCAAATAATATAATATTCATTTTGACCTATGAGTAGATGATTTTCTTGGACATTTTAGAATATTCTAGTGAATTTTAAAGCCACATCTACCGCTCGGCCGAAAGATAAACAAACCTTCCTAAATAGCATTCTTAAGGCTTTATTTCAAGCCAATCTCTCCAAATTTCAGTAAAATTTATTGGGTATTGAGATTGTATGAAATATTCTAGTCTTAAATGAGAAACAATTTCCCATTTTAAAGGTCTTAATAGAGATATTGTGCAACAATAAAGCAGATTATAGTATATCCTTTTAAGACTTATAATCGTTTATTAAACGACTAACTTTGACCCATTTATCTATTTATGAATAAATCACTTTTACTCCCTTTCTTCTTTTTTGTATTGACAACTAGTCAATCTTTAGGTCAGAGCTGTGAATGTGGTACTGGAAGTTTTATCAATATCTGTTTTTTAAACAATCAAGCCGTGTGTTCTGAGCCAGGAGTTGATGATTGTAGATATCTAATGGACGGATCATTTTTAGAAGGCAGTAGAAACAAATTGTTGAATACTGATAATTTTGGGCCAAATGGCCGAATTAATTGTCAAATTCAATTAACTGGACTCGATGCGGTTGATAGTGCAGATGATTTGGAAACAAATAACTGTGATATGGTATTTGTCGGCAGTAGCTTCGTATTTAATGTCTTAGTTGATGTGATTAATACTGAAATTAGAACAGACTATCTTGAGAATATACGGGAATGGTCCATGCGATGTGAAGAGAATCTTGTAATTGTAGCCCAAGGGGAGGCAAACGTATGGGGGTATGAAACCTTCGACCGCAATGAAAATCCAAATTTTGCTTTTGCCAATGATGCAGACCTGAGCATTTTTAGTGGGCCGTTTGGTTCAATAAACTCATATGAACAAGATGGTGCTTTCCAAGGAATTTTCGAAGTTCTCCCTAGTACTGGCGCAACTATTTTAGCCGTTGATAATAATGGGAATCCAACCCTAGCCTTAGATGATGAAACCAATGATATTGTTGTTGCAGATATTGGTGTCTTTTGTAATGGCGGAGCTGGACCAGTTACCGGAGGACCAGACATCATAAATGATAACGATATTCTAGTATCAAACATTTTTGCTCTAGGATGTATCCTAGCTCAAAACACTTACTACAATTTTGAGTTTGTGGACTTATGTCCAGGTGAAGAACATACTTTACCAGGTGGTGATGTTATCAACATGGAAGGCGTATACGTTGATTCATTGCTTACCGTCCGTAGTTGTGATTCAGTCATAGAAACTCTTATCCGGGAGGTTGAGGAATTTATGAATGAAGAGGTTTTTGACGGCTGTAGTGGAGATGATTATGAGGTCACAGTAAACAATCAAACGTACAATGAATCGAGACCTTCAGGTGTGGAATTTATGACTACTGAATTTGGTTGTGATTCTGTAGTAACCATCAATTTACTATTCGAACCACTAGATACATTAATAATTGACACTACCATTTGCCTTGGTGAATCTGTGGAAATTAATGATACCATTCTACCAGCCAACTCATTCGAAGAATTTTTCTTCAACCGAAACGGTTCCTGTGATTCTGTCTTAATAGCTGAAATCAATAGCTTTCCAGACTTCAATATTAACATTGATACTTTTGAAACGGTCAAAGTAGGAGAGCCTTTCATTTTCCAAAATCAAATTCCAGATGATCTATTCATACAATGGTTACCAGAAGAAGGACTGAGTTGTTATGATTGCCCAAACCCTGAAATATTAGATTTCAGCATAGAGCAATATCAAGTTTATATGGAAGATTCGAATGGGTGCTCAAAGACTGCAACGATAAATCTCGAGTATTTCTGCGGACCATATATTCCGAATATTATAAGCTTATCAGCGCAGGACCCAAGAAATAATTCACTTGAAATTTTTAGTTCCTGCCCTCTTATTAATTTTGAAATAAACATATTTGATCGGTGGGGAAACAGTGTCTACCAAAGTGTTGATCAAACCGAAAAGTGGGATGGTATCGAAGCTCAAAACTTGAGTCAGGGGGTTTATGTTTACATTGTGAATTACGAGAACTCAGATGATAAGTTTATTGAGTCGGGATCAATAACAATTACATATTGATTATAATTTAATGATCTTATCCATTATGTGAAGGTCACTTGATTCAAGTGATATAATATAACTGCCTGGAGGTAAATTGGTCATATCAATTTGGGTCGTTGTGCTATTAAGTGAGATAACTTTTTGCACTTTACCGCTCAAGGCAAATATCGTAGCTTTTCCACCAAATTCAGATTCTACAAAAAGTACTTCAAGTATTGGATTTGGATAAATCTTAATGGTCTTCCCATCAACATCATAAATGCCCGTACTTAAGTCTTCTCCATCACAATCCTCATCTACTCCGTTGTCAGGGATTTCTGTTGCACCAGGATAGGCATCTGGATTTGAATCATCACAATCTTCACTAATATCAAAACCATCCATATCTTCATCTGTAACGCCTAATATCCCATCACAATCTTCATCAATTAGATTGTCATTTATTTCTGTAGCTCCAGGGTTAATGGCTGCATTGGTATCATCACAATCTTCAGCAATGCCAAATCCATCCATATCTGAATCCGTAATTCCCAATACTCCGTCACAATCTTCATCAACGTCGTTATCCGGTATTTCTGTTGCATCTGGGTTTACGTTTGGATCATTATCATCACAATCTTCAGACAATGAAAAACCATCTCCATCCGCATCAGAAACCCCTATCACACCATCGCAATCCTCATCAATATCATTATCTAAAATTTCAGCAGCGCCTGGGTTTATTGCTGCGTTTGTATCATCACAATCTTCTGCAATTCCATATCCATCGTTGTCTGAATCTGTAACACCAAAAATCCCATCACAATTCTCATCTATGTCATTATCCAATATCTCCGCAGCGCCAGGATTTATGGATTCATCCATGTCATTGCAATCAACATCAGATCCAAATCCATCCCCATCAAAATCTATGATCAAGGCTGAAGGTCCATGAATAAAGAAACTTTCTAAATTCAAAAAGTCAGCTTCAACATAAAAATCTGAGGTACTCAAATAGTTTCCAGCAAAATTTGGTGTGATACCTGAAAGGCTTGCTCCTAAAAATTCTGATGCACATAAAATTGAATCGGTAGAAATTCTTAGGTCGTCGACTCCTAATATTTCTGAGTCTAGACTTTCAATGTTTTGAAATTCAAGCTCTTTTATATAAAACCTTATGCTTACAGGCGAAACTGGTTTTATCTCTGAGGTTATGGTGAAATTTCTTCTTAAGTAAGGTCTATTAAAAACATCAAATCTATCCTGACTAGAAATGTAAACTTCAAATTCTGTAAGCCCTAGATCATTACCATTGGCATTAATAGAACAAACCAATTTACCATCCTGATCGGTAATGTCTATCAGTCCGTTATTATTCATGGATGCTGAACTAATATCCAATGATTGAAGAAGTTCACAAGAGTTAAACTCAGTAGTACTGATGGGTGAATTACACTCCGCAGTTACCTGTTCTACTGTTTCACAAGGAAAGGCATTATTGGAGATTTCAACTTCTACATTTTGATCATCGATAAATCTACATAGGCTTTCAACGGAGCACAGGGATAAAAGAGGATTTTCTCGAATTACAATTTTATTATCCGCAAACAAAAGATCGTTTAATCCTTCAATGGAATTAAGAGACTCATTTCTTTCAATAAGTAGATCGACCTCTGATGCAATAAAAATTGAAGAGGTATCAATACCTTCCACAAATCTCAAAGCACTTAAATCGTCAAGGTTTTCTAGAGAGGAATTATCAAAAATCTCAAGTCTTCCATTTATTTCATTTAGTTGGTCCAATCCTTTCAAATTATTTAAGGATTGGTTTTCTGTAATTGAAACACCGCCAATTGAGTTAATATTTTTAAACCCTGAAATATCATTTAATTGAGGACAGGCATCAATTCTTAATTCTCCCCCAAGCTTCGTAACATTTTCAAAGCCGGAAATAGCTTTTAGACTTGCGTTCCCATCTATAATTAGATTCTGTCCAATTGTTAATTCATTTAAACCATCGATTGCTTCTAAATTAAATAATTGCGCTAAGAGTAAACTCCCTCCTATTTCTCTGCAATTATTCAGTCCATTGAGGTTTTCTATATTGGCGTTTAGAAATAAACTACAATCATTGACGATGACTTCAACCTCGCTCAAGGCATCAATATTTTCTATGGCATTGCTAGAAGAAATATTTAATCTATTGATCAATTTTACGTTATTCAAACCTTCTAGGCTTGACATGTTCATGTTGTTTTCAATTTCAATCACGAACAACTCTTCAAACTGTTCAAAACCACTCATTGATTCCAGATTCGAATTTCTAGCAATCCTAATGTAGGTCGAATCCATATTTAAAGATTCAAAACCTGCTAAGTCTTCCAGCGCGTCATTTTCTTCAATACTGATGACCAAGGAATTCTCCAAAGTCTCTATTCCAGACAAAGACTTCAAGTTTGGATTATTGCTGATTTCTAAAGATTCAACGGACTCTAAACTCGAAAAACCATCCAGGCTTTCAATTTGCATATCACTGAGTACGATGTTCTTTGAAGTTTCTAAAAACTCAAATCCTTCAAAATTGTCAATTAGTGGATTATTGCGAATTTCTAAACGATTATTATGTTCCATTTTCTCTAGTCCCTTAAATGAATTCAACAAGGGATTATTGACTATGTGGAATGTGCCCATAAGGGTATCTAAGGCTTCTAACTCGGCGAAATTTTCTAAGCCCGTAGAATTGAACTCTACTGTTCCTGTGAAAGACCTTAAGCTAGTTAAACCTTCAAGATTTGTAACACCAGGGCCTTCTATGGTTAGATTGCCATCAAAAGACTTGCACTGGCTATAATTAATGGGGAAGTTATCAATAGAGGTTTGGTTGTCAAACACCAAAGATGTCGGGCATTGGCCGAAAAGGCCCTTACTTGCTAGGAGTAGCAGGAATAAAAATCTAATTGAAATATTCAACAGACCCAATTTTCTCATTTGTCTAAAGATAAATACTTTCTCTTCGTTAACGCAGATTATAAGGGCTTAGCGGCTTTATCTAGACAAATAATAAGCCCTTTTACCTTAACCGTTAACTAAATTCTTAAATTTTGATCAATTTAATCTAAAATATCCAAATAACTAAGAAAATATCTGCGCCCCATTTCTCTTTGGTCCTCTGCAGAATAGTGAACATATTCGCCTGGATCCGTATGTATTACGGTAGGGCTTCTAGGGTCAATGAACCTAGTATTGGGCACTCTTTCAGGAGTGGTTGAAATGATCAGCTCTAATCGGTCCCTAATTTCTGGCTTTTCATCAACCCAATCAGGACATAAACCACCTAATAAAAAAGGAAGATCGGGGTAGCCTACGTCGGTTCTAAAATTGTGGATCATATCATCAAGATTTTGTTTAAAATCTCGATTACGAACGTCGGATTCGCCTTGATGCCAGAGAATTCCTTTCAACTCACTATCTGTGTTCTCTAAGATATATTGGGCTCGCTCCAATGCATCTACATAAAGAGTGTCTCCTTTATTCCAATGACCTTCATGAAAAGAAGTAGCACCCAGGCCACAAGGTATTAAAAGTAAGTTTCTACCCTCTTGAAGAATATTTTGATCGTATAATTTTGAAAATTTATTGGCGAAGCCAATTTGATCGTATGGGCGATTATGATTGTCTAGAGGTTCTACGGCAGGGATAATTTTATAATTGTTTCCAAGCTTTCTGCCAAGCTGCAGAACTGTTTCTGGATATACATCTATAGAAGCATCTCTACCTTTCCCTGAGAGTGTATTAGATTGGCCCATGATGATAAAAACATCATAGCTTGCCTCTGATTCTAAGGAAACGGCAATTGGTTCTGGCAATTCAGAGCAATTGGTCACCATAAGAGCTAGGCAAATAAGGGTGTATGCTGAAACTCCTATTCTCATTGTTGGTGCTCACAAATTAATTTTCAATCCATAAGAGTCCAAGAATCAGAGGCTTTTTTTTGTAAAATCTTGACTTTTTGACACCTGAAAGGCTCTTATCAGATGCATTTCTACTTAACCTAGTACAAATTGTATATCATTGTGGCTGTTTAGGTACATAAGGTTAAAGCCTTGTGTTTAAAAGGGAATCCGGTGAAATTCCGGAGCAGTCCCCGCTGCTGTAAGTTCCAAATAGGATTAACAAATACCACTGTTTAATTTAAAATGGGAAGGTGTTAATACTTGGAGCGAGCCAGAATACCTGCCGAACAAGAAGAATTTAAAATACTTTCGGAGGAAAGGTAATGATTCATTGGTCTTGCTTAAATACTTGTATTTATGCTTAACCATCGTTTCATGCTCCTCTAGTTCAAAATAGCATGAAATATTTATTTCTATTTATCGGTATTCCGCATCTATTGATGGCTCAATTTCAGGATAGTTTGAATCTTGACCCAGTCTTGATATCAGCCAATAGAAATGATGAATTACTATCCGAAGAGTATATTGAAAAAGACAAAAAGACTGTCCAATTTCTTAGCTACAATCTCGGTGAAATTCTTGCCCAAAACAAAGGTATCTACATCAAAACTTATGGGCCAAGTCACAGTTCTACTCCGTCTATTAGAGGCGCATCTGGTAATCAGACAGAAGTACTTTGGAATGGTTTACCCATCGTGAGTCCTACACTTGGATTACAAGATTTATCCTTGACTCCCTTCAATTTTTTTAAAGCATCTACCCTTTCGAAGAGCAGCGTTTCGGGCAATGGGAATCAAGCTATTGGTGGATCTATTGATCTTAGGTCAGAGTTTGAAGACTATAAGGCATCTGTTGATTTGGCAATGGGTCAATATGGAGTTTTGGATGTAGGTGCAGCCTTCAATCTAAAAAAGAATAAAATCCAAGGGCAGACTAAAATAATAGCTAGTAAGGCCACCAATGATTTTAGCTATGACCCAGATGGGTTAAATCGACAACAAACGAATGCAGCCACCAATCAGATTCAAGTGCTTCAAAACTTAAAATATCGGCTATCATCTAAAATGTCTTTAGGAATAGATTATTGGTTTTTAACAGCTGATCGGAAAATTCCTCCAACACTCGCTCAAACAAGTAGTGAAGCAAAACAAGAAGACCTTTCTCATCGGATCATATTGCAAAGTAGATTTACAGGAAAAAAAATCACGCTAAATACTAGCCTAGGGTATTTTCTTGATGAACAATTATTCCAAGACGTAAATCTCATCTCAAATATTAAAACGGGCAACGGATATTTTCGTGCGATTTACACACATGATATCAATAATGAGCTTCAATTTAATTATAGTTCCAGGGTACAAAGCATTCAAGTCTTTCCTGTCAACGAAGCATTAGATGGGTATCAAGAATGGCGACAATTGAATGATGTTGCCTTAAGGTATAAGAAGAAAAATTTTAGTGGAAGACTTGGGATTAAAAAGGAATTCTTGAAGAACCAGAAGATACCGCTTGCTTCTTCTTTGCAGGTTGAAAAACAAATAAGCAAGCTTAAACTTAAATATTTGTTGGCGTATAATTATCGGATTCCTTCGATCAATGATCGCTTTTGGAAGCCGGGCGGGAATCCTGATTTAGTGCCAGAACAAGGATGGAGTCAAGAATTAATGATGCATTTAAACTTTCATGATTTCATATTTTCTGTAACTGGATTCAATAGAAAAATTGATCAATGGATTTTATGGAGCCCTTCTTCAGATAAACCGTGGTGGGAAGCCAACAATATATCAAAAGTTTGGAGCAGAGGCTTAGAAACAAGTTTGGACTTCACCAAAAAACTAAACAAAATTGCCTTAGTCTCCACAATAGCATACCAACACATACGATCCACGAGTGAGTTTGATCTTGAGCTACCGAGGATTGCAAAAGGCGAACAGCTAATTTACACTCCAGCCCACCAAGCCCAAGGATCAATTAGCATAAATACAAAAAGTCAAACAATTAGGTATTCACATTCATTTATGGGCAAATCCACGGGAATTAACGAGGAGATCAAGGCTTATCAATTAGGGAATCTTTTCATGTCTCATGAACAGGATTTTGGAATACCTGTAACTATATTTTTTAACATTAACAACCTATTTAATCACCAATACGTGATTATTGAAAGAAGGCCAATGCCCGGACGACTGGTAAAAATTGGTCTTCAACTAAAATTAAATTAAAGATGAAAAAGTGTACTTGGATCGTAATCATGTCTTGTTTAACCTTGTTTGGATTTTCTCAAACGACCTCGACTTTTGAGGAATTAATTATTCCTGACGCAGGTTTTTTGAATGGCAGTGACGGCAGTGGTGGTTTTGAGAATGGAAATGTATTCCTACCAAATCAATACGACCAGACTTATGCCTTTTGGAGTGGGTGGTCAATTTCTAATAGTACTGATACCATGACCCCAGGTTTTGGAAATCAATATAGTTCAATTTCAGGAGCTGGGAATGATTCAGAAAATTATGCCGTTGCTTTTGCTGGCAGTGAAACTATCATAGAATTGAGAGGAGAGGCTCAAGGGAATCCAGTCCAAGGACTTTATGTGAACAACAGCACCTACGCTTACTTAAGCATGAGAGATGGAGATGCATTCGCCAAAAAATTTGGAGGAATTGATGGCACTGACCCAGACTACTTTTTGCTGACCATTAAAAAATATTCCAATGGAGTTTTAAGCCAAGATAGTATTGATTTCTTTTTAGCTGATTATAGATTTGCGGAAGCATCATCGGACTACATTATAGAAGAATGGACCTATGTAGATTTAACCAGCTTAGGTTCTGCAGATAGTTTAGCATTCAGCCTAAGCTCAACAGACGTCGGCCAATTTGGAATGAATACACCTGCCTACTTTTGTGTTGATGATATAACAACTGCCGATGGACCTTCATCACTTGAACAAATCAATGAAATCGAAGAAATAGAATTATACCCCAACCCTACTTTTGATTACATATCTTATAAATCAGACGATTTCCAAACTCAGGATTACGAAATTTTAGATATGACTGGTAGGATTGTTAAGAGTGGTAAACTAAGTGGAGATGAATTTGTTGATATTGCTAGTTTGAATAAGGGACAATATTTATTTCAGTTTAAAGGGTTAAGAAATAACGCCAAAGGCCTATTCATCAAGCTATAAATATTACATTTGCCAATATAAACCCAAAGTCATAGAAACGAGCAACAAAGAAGGATGGTTTAAGCGCCTCCAGGTAAAATGGGGCGTAGATGCTACAAGAGCGATTATAATTTTAATTGTATTTGCTTGCACAGGATTTACAATCATGTTTCTCAAAAAACCAATTGTAAGTCTGTTTACGGAAAATGGAGAGCAACCATTGTTATTTACAATACTTTATTACATATTAATCCTGCCGATCTACAATTTATTTTTATTGATTTATGGATTTTTATTCGGGCAATTCAAATTCTTTTGGGAGTTTGAAAAAAGATTTTTCGCTCGGATGACTGGCAGAAAAAATAAATAAAATGAACGCTTGGTTCGAAGTTAATACTCAGAGTGATTTTAGCATTTACAACATTCCATTTGGGATATTTTCTCACGATGGCTCTTCTCCTAGAATAGGCTCAGCGATTGGAGATCAAGTTATTGATTTGAGAGCAGTTGCCGGTCTTGGTGTTTTCGATGCTTTGGAGATAAACAAGAAAGTGTGGGATTCAGATTTTTTAAATCCTTTTATCGCTCTAGGCAAATCTAAGACGCAGAAAGTAAGGGAGATTCTTCAACAAGAATTGACGAAAGAAAACTCCGTTTTAAAAAATAATGATCAGGTTTTCATTGCAATGTCAGAAATAGAAATGCACCTGCCTGTTCAGATTGGAGATTATACAGATTTTTATAGCAGCATACATCATGCGACTAATGTAGGTAAACTATTCAGAGATCCAGAAAATGCCTTGCTTCCCAATTGGAGACATTTACCGGTAGGATATCATGGAAGAGCTTCTTCGATTGTTGTTAGTGGTGTTCCATTGCACCGACCTATGGGTCAGCAAAAACCAGCAGATAGCAATCCAGTTTATGGTGCTAGTAAACTTGTTGATTTTGAACTTGAGATGGGTTTTATTATAGGCCGTGAATCAAAACTTGGTCAGCGTATTTCAACAGAAAGTGCGGATGAATATATTTTCGGGAAGGTTTTATTTAACGACTGGTCGGCAAGGGATATTCAAAAGTGGGAGTATGTGCCACTCGGCCCTTTCCTAGGTAAGAGTTTTGGCTCCAGTGTTTCCCCGTGGGTTGTAACGATGGAAGCTTTGGCTCCCTATCAAGTTCCGGGCCTAAAGCAGGAACCAAAGGTCCTTCCGTATCTTGAATATAGTGGCCATAGAAATATTGACATCAAACTGGAGGTAGCCATCCAACCAGAAAATAAAGAGGAAACCATAATTTCTAGGTCCAATTTCAAATATATGTATTGGACCATGCAGCAACAATTGGCACACCATACTGTCAACGGATGTAATGTTAAGATTGGTGATTTAATGGCTTCTGGAACTATTAGTGGAGAAGATCAAGAGTCTTTAGGTTCACTATTAGAAATCACACAAGCTGGCCGTCAAAGTCTTACATTGACTGATGGTACGGAACGTAAATTTGTTCAAGATGGAGATACAGTCATCCTTAGAGGTCACTGTGAAAAAGATGGAAAGCGTGTTGGCTTCGGAGAGGTAAGGACACAAATTTTACCTGCACTTTAAAATTTAGTTTTGAATTCAGAAATCCTAAGTCTAAACCCTGACGACTTATCAATAAAAGATCGTCATGCTTATTTATTAAATGCCGTGGCGCCAAGGCCCATTGCGTTTGTGAGTACTATTGATCCGGAAGGAAGAGTAAATCTTAGCCCTTTCAGTTTCTTTAATGTCTTTAGTTCCAATCCACCTGTAATGATTTTTTCTCCGGCGAGAAGAGGCAGAGATAATACAACCAAGCATACCTTCGAAAATGTAAAGGCTGTTCCAGAGTGTGTGATAAGTATTGTTAACCATCCAATGGTTGAGCAAATGTCTTTAGCAAGTACTGAATATCCTAGAGATGTTTGTGAATTTGATAAAGCTGGATTTAGCAAGGTAGCATCGGATGTTGTAAAGCCACCAAGAGTAGGAGAATCTCCTGCAAACTTTGAATGTAAGGTGCAACAAATTATAGAACTTGGTACCGAAGGGGCCGCAGGAAATCTTATTATATGCAGAGTCGTTAAAATGCACTTCCGACCTGAATATCTCACCGATGGAATGTTGGATACTGAAAAGCTAGATCTTGTGGGAAGAATGGGCGGCATTTGGTATGACAGAGCTAGTGGAGAAAGCTTATTTGAAATTCCAAAACCTTTGGTAGGTTTAGGGATTGGTGTAGACGCTCTCCCAGAATCTGTTAGAAATAGTAAAGTTTTAACAGGGAATGATCTTGGTCGGTTGGGAAATTTAGATGCGTTACCTACAGAAACTGAAATACGCATCATTCAAGAATCAGATCTTTATCAATCAGTAGTTTCATCAACCGAGGATGATCTTAATAGTTTTGAAGAAGTGTTACACGTCAAAGCTCAAGAAATGATTGCGGCAAATAAAAGCAAAGAGGCTTTAGCCCTACTGCTTTGTGTAACCAAATAAAATCAGCTTAAATAAAAATTATCTCTAGTATATTTATTCGACAATTTTTGAGGCTTTTATCGCCTTATTAAATTTATACGCCACTCCTGTTACCCACATATGGAACAGTGGATTTACGTCTTGATTGTACCAGAATTCAGGCCGATACCTTACTGCGAAACTTAGATTTGAATTAGCTACATAGGTCATAGCGGCTTGATATCTAACCCTTTCAAGAAAGGCAATACCATTAAGACCTATCCAAGGCTCAATGGCAATGGATGGCTTCCATTTACTGTGTTTGGTGAATGCTAAGTCTACGATATACCGAATGTAATCTCGATCTACATTGTCGTTTATGTTTAAACCCCAATGAAATCTCACCCTTTGGGAAAGTGTCAAAGGAAAGTCTGGAATGCTTTTTTTATACCCGACATCAAACCATAAAAACTGCCGAGGCTTTCTATTGGGAGTGAACCAGGTACGAGTAATTAAACTTGCATGAAAGCCTTTTCCCAAGCTCCTTTTTAGTGTAAGATCTACACTTGAATTCTGATGGGTTGTAATGTTATTATTGAATCGATGAATTGGAGCAATATCAAAACTCCAATGATCGTCAATCTTCAGACTGAATTTTATGAATTGCCAATTGGTGAGATCAACAACTTCTCTGTTCATCTGACCATGACTAAAATTTGCGCAAAGCAAACAAACAAAAATTAAAATAAATCTATAAAGGCTCATAACCTCAAGGTAATAGCTAATCAGAAAATAAGGAAAGAAGCAGTAAATTATCTAATAAATTTTAAAAGATTAACTTTAGAAATCCTAAAAATAAAGTTGAGCAAATATGGCGTATGACGAATATTTAGAAGAACGAATAACAAGGGTCTTAGAAGATAAGAAAGTACAATTCACTACTAAGAAAATGATGGGCGGATTATGCTATATGATGGACGAAAAGATGTTATGCGGCATTGTAAAAAATGAACTTATGGCAAGAATAAATCCTGAGATTTATGAGGAGTCCTTGTCAAAGAAAGGAGTAAATCAAATGAACTTTACTGGTCGCGCCATGCGGGGTTTCATTTTTGTTACTGAGGATGCCTATGACTTAGATGAAGATCTTGAATACTGGATAGAGCTCTGCATCGATTTTAATCCTTTGGCAAAGAAGAGCAAAAAGAAAAAGAAAAAATCTTAGTTGCACTCTGATGACCCATAAATTCAAAAGTATTTTTCTATCAAGTAAAGTAGTGGTTATTCTAACCATCTTTACTTTAATCTTATCAAGTCTACTTCAACAAACCAAGGAAATACCTTTAAACAATATTGATTGGGATGGATATGGCTATTACTTATATCTACCTTCGTTATTCATTTATAAAGATTATACAGAATATAAATTTGCGAATGATCACATCCAGGATTACAAGGTAAGTTCATCGGATTATCAATTAATAAAGTATGAGGAAAACAAAAAGCACCCGCGCTACAATTTAGGTCTAGCGCTGGTATGGACGCCAGCATTTATTATAGCTAATGGAATAGCATCTGCTTCAAATTCTATATCTCAGGATGGACTCAGCAGTGTCTATCAAGTTGCCATCTTACTGACTCATTTCTTGTTCATTTGCTTAGGCTTTTGGTTCCTAAGAAAATTTCTTTTATTAATATTTAAAGATTTAACGGTATCTATCACTCTAGTTTTAATTGCTTTTGCCACCAATCTTTTTTACTACACTACGACTGAAATTGCCTTAACGCACTCCTATTTATTTTCATTATTAGCTTGCTTTCTTTATAACTTTCATCAGTACAAAACAAAATCGCAAACAAGTTCTTTGTTTTGGGCCTGTATAACTTTTGGGCTTATGGTACTCACAAGAAGCTCTGAAATATTGCTCCTGATACTACCTTTTTTCTATGGCTTAAATCGAAACTCTTTAAAGTTGAATTTTCTACTTTCTACAAAACTCGGACTATCTGCCATTGCATTTTTTAGTTTACAATTATTATTCTTTAAAAAGACAACCGGGCAATGGTTCAGAAATGGATATGGCGATCGGAGCTTTGAGTTTTTAAATCCTCACCTGCTAGAAGGACTTTTTAGTTTTGCTCGTGGCTGGTTTATTTACACGCCATTGATGTTTTTCATTTGTTACGGAATTGGAATATTGTATAAATATCAGAGACCATGGTTTGCACCCATTTTAATCTGCCTTTCGGCAAATATTTATGTTTTGTTTTCTTGGGATATTTGGTGGTATGGCGACACGTTCGGCTCAAGACCAATGGTGCAGCATTATGCCTATCTTTCAATTGCCCTTGCTGCATTCGTACAATGGATGATTCAATGGAAGAACCCGATCAGATTCATGTTGTACTTAATGCTTGGCCTCATGGCATTTCTAAATTTATTTCAAACTTGGCAGTACAATCAACGCATACTACCCTTGGGGCTGATCAACAAAGAGTATTATATCGCTACATTGCTCAAGACTACTAAGGATAATCATCGAAAGATTTTAATTGACTTACCTGAATCTCAACTAAAGACCGAAATAAAAGAAATAGTCCTAGAAGCAAAAGAGCACATTATTTCACATGGTAGTGACCATGAAAATTACAAGGAGTACACCAAGATTAAAGAAATCCCTATTCTAGAAAGCAGCAAAACATTGCTATCTAATTCCAGAATAGGGATCGAGGCATCAGTCTCTTATAAGGGAGACGACTTTGGGGAGTGGAACCAACCAAAACTGGTTACACAGATTATTAGAAATGGTCAAAGTATTAAATGGACAGGTGTAAGAATTCCTGTGGTAATGAACAATCTGGAGAAAGATGTTATTACTTATAATTTCATCTGTCCTGAATTAGAGATTGGAGATATTATCCAATGTTTAATCTGGAATAAATCGAGTGATGAAATTACTGTCAATGGCTTTAGACTCCTTGCCGTGAAATAGATTCTATTTTAAATGTACATCGGAGTCAAACGAAGCAATATGAACTGTTGCGCTGTTTGAGTTAGGGTTATTGACTTCACATTCCATTTGGACAACATCAGAACCACTATGCTTGCTTTGATCCCCATTACAATCACCCTCAAAATAAAGATCGCCATATTGTAATCTGGCATTTAAAAAGTAAGGGACTCCTTTTGGCAAGGGCAGAAAATAATCTGTGTACTTCCCATCCACTGAAATGGCCTCGAATGACTGAGAAATCCCATCGACTTTAAAATTACCTTCGAAAGAGGAAGCTACGCTTAAACGCTGTACAATCATTTCAATATCAACATCACAGTACTTCGCTTCTTTGGATTTAAAAACCTGAAGATTCCCTAGATCAAGATCATCTTCAAACCCTTCAAATTCAACGGATGTAAAGTTTCCTAATTCAATT
>JAHDGF010000073.1 GCA_020627785.1 Saprospiraceae bacterium | reverse complement strand
CATTAGCAAACGGCAAAAGGATTATGTGCTTTCCTTTTTGGGTGGACTAAGCTAGAGACTATTGGAAAATTGATATTTAAATTAAAAGAAGTCGCCAATTTTTCATATATTAATATAAAATAATACGAATCCCCAAAATGATCCGCATTCTAGTCATAGATGACCATAAAATGTTTCTTCAAGGTATAGGCAATATCTTAGACCAAGAAGAGGATATGCACATTGTAGCACTTTGCGAATCGGGTGAGGCATCGTATGATTTACTCAAAAATAATTCGGTAGATTTGGTCTTGTTGGATATTCAATTGCAAACCATGAGCGGATTGGATATTTGTAAATATATTCGAAAAGAATACCCAAAAACTAAAGTCCTTATGCTTTCTATGCTTAAAGAAGAAAGCTTTATCACTCAGGCGATGAGCATAGGTGCACATGGATATATTTTAAAAAGTTCTGGACAGGAAGAGTTGCTAAAGGCGATTCGTATCATCCAAAGTGGACAAACCTATTTTAGTTCTGAAGTGACTCAAGTGGTAATGAATAGTTTACGTTTTGATAGTGATTCATCGAAAAATAAAAAACAAGCGCCTAAAATTTCTAAACGAGAAAAAGAAGTGCTTCAATTGATTGTACAAGAACATACGACACAAGAAATTGCTAATTTATTATTCATTAGTTTAAAAACGGTAGAATCCCATCGAAGTAATTTATTGGCGAAAATGGGCGTACGAAATATCGCGGGCCTTGTTCGAAAAGCATTAGAATTTAATCTTGTAGAATAAAAATTAGGGGTTTACCCTATTCTTTTATTCTTTTCAAATCCGCACCTTTATTGAAAATTATTTGCTGTGAGAATATGCCTCTCCTTTATTATGCTATTGTTTCCCGTCTTGTTATTAGCGAGGATGGATTCATTTGATATTAATAAACCACTAGATTATACCATAGAGGAGGTAAATTATTTTTTAGCAGAGGCAGTAGAAAAAAAGGATACGCTAACTCTAGGTGATTGTTCCTATTGGTTATATCTATATCATAGATATAATTCAAAAGGGAAAGGGCTTGACAAAGCTATGGAGTATTTTCTTCAAGCGAATTCATATTATGATGTTAATTCTAGCGTTGGAGATCGGCTAAAGATCAGAATTCAATTAGCCGATCTTCTTCTACAAGAGGGCTATTTCCATGATGCATTAAAAAATAGAAAAGAGATACTTGATTATATGGAGTCACAACAAATAGTTAAAGAAATTCCACATGCAATGTCTTCTTTGGCTGATGTTTATATTGCACTAGGAGATACATTGAATTATTTAGATTTTATTTTAAAAGCTACCCAATTAGCAAATGAACAAAAAGATTCTTTTTTGTTAGCCATTAATTATACTAATATTGGAACCTTTTATTTAGAGCAAGGAAATTATGAAAAAGCGATTACTTACTCACGAAAAGCGGTTCCTATAGCATTGAAGTTTAAACCAGCTTCAATAGGTTGGAGTATTTGCCTAGAAGCGGTGGCGCTCCGTAAAATGAAAAAATATGAAGCGGCTATTGCGGTATTTAAACGAGGTATTCCCTTTTATAAAAATGAACAAAATTCCATTAGTAAGACCTATTGTGATATTGCTAGTTGTTATGAATCACTAGGTAATCAAAAACAATCTTTGTTTTATTATAAGAAATGTAAACGCCTCTCTGATAGCATACTAATTAGTGAGAAAAATAGTAAAGTGAATGACTTGATTTTGAAATATGATAAAACACAAAACGAAAATGAAATTCTTCAATTAGAGAAGAAAAATAATCTACAAGAAATTAAAACTCAAAGACTAAATCGCTTAATTGCTCTTTTAGTGATTGGTCTAATATTCTCTCTTTTACTTTATCTTATTGCTAGAAAATTTTATCGACAAAAAGCAGAACAAAATCAAATTATTGCACAACAAGAACAAGACTTACGGGATCAGAAAATAAAAGTCTTGGAACAAACGATGGAAACGAAAGCAGTAAGAGCTATTTTAGATGGACAAGAAGAAGAACGTAAACGAATGGCTAGAGAATTGCATGATGGCTTAGGTGGTTTATTATCTGCTTTGCGGCTACAATTGGATGCGCTTAAAAATAAATTTGGGGAGAAAGATAAAGGATTTGATTCTGCGATCCATATGGTAAATACCTCAGTAAATGAAGTTCGAACCATTGCCCGGCACGCACTCCCTGAAGCCTTGGTGCAAATGGGCTTAATCGCTGCGTTAAACGATTTTTTAAATCAAATGAAAGTGCCTGACTCACCTATGATTGATTTTCAATATTATGGAAATATTGAATTAAATCAAGAGCAAATTCTTGTTGTTTATCGAGTGGTTCAAGAATTGGTAAATAATGCATTAAAATATGCCAAGGCATCAGAAATTATGGTGCTGCTTGTGCAAGATGAAGAAACATTTTCAATCACTGTAGAAGATGATGGAATGGGCTTTGATCTAGAGAAAATAAAAGAGGGGAGTGGAATGAAAACGCTCCGTCATCGTTGCCAATTTTTAAAGGGCAATTTGCTAATAGATGCTCGACCGAATCAAGGCGCTTCTTTTCATATTCAATTTCCTATTTAAATAAATTACAATTTCTAAGGGTAAACCCTGAGCTTTAATTTGGGGGTTTTTGCGGATTTTTTAAAGGGTTTATTAAAGCATCTTTGCTTTATAATATTTAACTAAAATTTTAAAAAATCATCTTATGAAACACGTATTATTTACAATCGCTTTTTTAATTTGTCTTGGACTTCAAGCTCAAGAATGTCAAAATACGAGCCCTAATTTATTTATGGATTTAAATCCTAATGGTAGTTCTTCTCCGAGCAATTTTTATGAATTCAATAATCGACTTTACTTTTCTGCGATACACGAACAAGGAGGAAGAGAATTATGGGTAGTGAATAGCAGTGGAGCTGGAAACTTTATTGATATCAATCCAACAGGAAGCAGCAACCCACGAAATTTTATTTCTTTTAATGGAAATTTATATTTTACTGCAAATGATGGTATACACGGTATAGAACTTTGGGTAACCAATGGCACAGATGCAGGTACCCAAATGATCATGGATATTGAGCCTAATGGAGGAAGTAACCCAGCACATCTTACGGTGTTTAATAATCGACTTTACTTCTCCGCACATCAAGGATTTTCTGGTAGAGAACTTTGGGTGATGGATGCTGATGAAAATGTTCAACTCTTTTGTGAATTCAATAGTGCAGAAAGCGGGAACCCACATGAACTTACTGTTTATAATAACCATCTTTATTTCGCTTATGATGATGGAAGTTTTGGAGTAGAATTGTGGCGTACCGATGGAGAGTGGTCAAGTATGTTCAGAGATTTTAATTTGAATGGAAATGGCTTTCCTACCAATTTAACCTTACATGATGGATTTCTTTACCTTACTGCAAATGATGGATTAGCTGGAAATGAACTTTGGAAAATTAATGGGAGCAATGATCAAGTTTCTTTTATTAGAGATATCAATGTTGGAAGTGGAGCCTCCAATCCTAAGCACTTAATTTCATTCAATAATCAATTGTTGTTTAGAGCTTTTGATGGAACCCATCATGGACTTTGGAGTAGTGGAGGTTTTTCATTTAATACCAATCTAATTATAGAGATGGATGTCAATCCAAGTTATCAACCGTTACATCAACTTGGAGATGAAATCATTTTTAATGGCTCCGAAAATGGAGATGTGGAACTTTGGATTTCAGATGGAACTATTGAGGGTACACGTTTGCTTTTTGATATAGAAGATAATGAGGAAGAATACCCCACTTTGTTTTGTGTCTTTAATGAACGAATGTATTTTATTACCGAAGACAATACCGAAAATGGCGTAGAATTATGGTCAACTGATGGTACCAATGAAGGAACCTGTAAGATTGTTCATATGGCGGATGCCTTTAGCCCTCTTTCTACTGGATTTTATCCAATAGGATATAATGATCAATTATTTTTTTCTGCGGCTTATGAAGCAAATGACCGCGAACTTTATACGTTAGATACCAATAATGAAACCGCAATTTTTAATGTGGATCAGCTAAATTTATCGGCAACAATTTTCCCGAATCCTACATCAGGAAATACTCAAGTTGAATTCATATTAGAAAAAAATACATCATTTTCCTTAAGCCTTATCAACGTAAATGGTAGCGTTGTTCGCGTGTTTGAAAATGATCTTTTTCTTTCGAAAGGAAAGCATAACCAAACTTTGCACTTAGATGAAATACCTACGGGAATCTATTTTATAAAGATGGAAACTAGTCAAGGAATATATACAGAAAAACTTTTTATTAAATAACAGTCGTATTGCATTTTTGATATATATGTAATTTGTTTTATATTTATATATCACCTCAAAAAACAAAATTATGGGAAAAGTATTTAAAAAGCTTCGAAGGAAAGCTAAGAACATTAAAAACAAGGCCGTTGATGCGGTTAAAGATGTAGGCTCCGAAATCAAAGATGTCGGTAAAGGAGTTAAGAAGGTTTCTAAAACAGTAGGCAAAGGCGTGAAAAAAGCAGCCAAGGCTACGGGCTCTGAAATTAAAGATACAGGTAAAGACATCAGACGGGTATCAAAGAAAGTAGGTAAGGGCGTTAAAAAAGGAGCTAGGACTGTGGGCTCTGAAATTAAAGATACAGGTAAAGACGTCAGACGGGTATCAAAGAAAGTAGGTAAAGGCGTTAAAAAAGGGGCTAGAACTGTGGGCTCTGAAATTAAAGATACGGGTAAAGACGTCAGACGGGTATCAAAGAAAGTAGGTAAGGGCGTTAAAAAAGGGGCCAAGGCTACGGGCTCTGAAATTAAAGATGCGGGGAAGTTTGTAGGGAAGAAAACGAAGAAGGGAGCAATAAAAGTAGGAAGAGTAGCTAAGAAAACAACGGTAAAAGTAGGCAAGAAAATAAAAGAAGAAGCAGGAGATGCGAAAGATTTTATCGTAGATACTGCAGAAAAAGTGCTAAACATTAGCGACTTCAAATTGAAAACGCATTTTATTATTTGTTATGATAAAGCCAGTTTCCCGGATGCGGATGTAAAAAAATGGATTGAACGACGATTAAAATTAGCCGAAAAAATCTTCTCCATGAAGCCCGCTCTTAAAATGTCTTACTCTTTTGAAAGACATAAAAATGGGAATAAAATGTTGAATAAACGTTTTACGAAAGGAGCTTCGTATAATCGTTTTATGAACAAACATTTCGATAATATGTCTAAAGGAATTATTAAAGGGAAACTGGTTTTTCTTGTCGCTGAAGGCTGGGCCGTTTCCAATAAAACTTTTAAGAAAGGAGAAATGATAAATCTTTGTGGGAAGGCGTTATTTCCTTTATATCCAGGGTGGAAAAAACACGCCATTTATTTAAGCCGAAATTGTGGGACAGATACTTTTGCGCATGAATTAGGCCATGTCTTTAGTTTAAGACATACCTTTGAAAAAGGAGGCTTGTGCTGCGCAGATTATAAAAAAGGGGAAAAAGGAAAAAGTAGTACCTACAAAAATGGTAAGATGAATTTAATGGATTATAAAACCAATTTAACGTCAACAGAAGAAACTATTGTGCGAAGAGAAAGCTTAAATAAATGCCAAAGACGTGCTGCTGCACTAGGACGAAGACGGTATATGTTGATTACTGGGCACACTAATTATTTAAAACTTAAAGGCCTCGTATAAAAAGTAATGATTAGGGAATTCTTCAAAAAAGAATTCCCTTTTTTTATGAAATTAAAAAATCAGGGAAAACCCTGAGTACCAAAATGGGGATTGTCCCCGATAGAAAACCCATCTGAAGTCTTCATCTTTGTGATATACAATTACAAAAAATAAATATCATGAAGACCTTAAGTAAATTTCAATTTAGCATTTTATGCATATTCATTAGTTTCCTATTATTCACCACTACTTCTTGTGAAATTGAAGGATGCACTGATCCTAATGCTATTAATTTTGACCAAAGAGCTACAACGAATTCAGGCTTGTGCCAATATGAAAGAGATCGATTCCTTGGTCAGTTTTTTTCGGAATCTTTTTGTGATGGTGAAGAATCAGAAATTACGATGACGATCTTAGAATCATGGAATCAAACAGATGAAATTTCTATTGCCATGTCTGTGGAAGGAGAAGTGTTCGTTCAAACACAAGCCCAAGTGATTGGCCAATCATTTACCTTTTTAGATACATTGGAAAGAAATAATTCGATTCAATATTTCGAAGGACAAAGTACCTTGATTGACTCCAATTCAATTCTTATGATACTTGATGTAGAAACCGATTATAATAGCGAATTTTTCCCCACAGAATTTATCACTTGCTCCTTTAATTTTGAATTGATTTAAACGAAATTAACTTTTTTTAACACCTTGAAAATTAAAAATCATGAAAATATATTACCTCCTTATTATTTTATTTTTCCCATGTTGTACTTGGAGTCAATTGCATTTACTCAATGATGAATTTAACAATTCTAATACACTAGCGAATTGGCAAAATATTAATCAAGTCGAAGGATGGGGTGCAGAACAACTCGAAAATTTAAGTATTAATATTGATGCTCCTGGAAAATTATTTTTAGAACCTTATACCTCTGCTTGGTTTGAAGATTATCGAGGTACGCTTATCTTTAAAGAGGTGACTGGAAACTTTTCATTTACAACAGAAGTAGATGTTTGGAACCGGGACCGAAATGGCATTCCTAGTAGTGCATTTTCTTTGGCAGGGCCAATGATTCGGAGTCCAAGAAATATTACAAACCCGATAGTAGACTGGACTGCCAATGGGGAAAATTATGTCTTCCTTGCAGTTGGAAGAGCAAATGATCAAGTACCTCAATTAGAAGTTAAAACTACGGAAGCAGGCGCAATTCCTTATTCTTTTCTTGAAATGGAACAAGTGGCCTCTACGCATAATATTCAAATTCGACTTGCTAGAGTAGGGCAGTATATCATTTGTCTTTATCGTTTTCCAGGGCAATCTTGGATCGTTCACCGACGATACCATCGACCTGATATGCCCAATACCTTACAAATCGGATTAGTAGCTTATACCGACTGGTTTAAAGTAGAATCATATACCCCTTTCTTTCAAAATACGCATGTATTAAATAATGCGCTTAGCCCAGATCCTTCTACAGATCCTAACCGATTGTTTAATCCAGATATTCAAGCTGAATTTGAATTCGCTCGTTTTACCGAAGTAATTATTCCACCCTTTCTTGCCAATTCAAATTTAACTACCGTCCCAGATGCCGATCTCTTAAGTTTTTTGGGAGAAGATTCACAAGCTGTTTCTATTAAAAATATTAAATTAGTAGAGGCAAATATTAAATTGTTTCCTAATCCAACGAAAGATCGTATGCAAATAGAAGTATTGGATGGAAGTACTTTTGATCGAGTAAAAATCTATAACACGTTAAACCAATTGGTCTTTGATCAAAAAATAGATACGGATCAATTATCCATTGCTCATCTAGATCAAGGACAATATACGATACTCATTTATGCGAAAGATGAAATGATCGGTATACACCAAGTGACTAAATTTTAATGGCCCCAAAATTCCAAAAAACATGAAATATCTATTATCTCTTTTTACCATTTTTCTTAGCCTAAATGTACTTGCTCAAGATTGTGTTTACCTCGCTTATGATTCTTTTGACAATGTACCTAATACACCACTACACGGATCGACCAACGGACAAACATTTAAATCGGGTTGGTCTGTTCAAAATCAAAATGTGAATACAAACGGCTATACCTTTTCCACCGCTACACCTCTAAATTATCTCGATCTAAAAACGGAAAATGCCTATCTTTCTGGAGGCCAAGAATACCTGACTGTGGGCCGTGGATTTTCATTAGAACCGGATGGGTTATTTGCGGATTATCTAAATGCGAACGGACATATTGGTGCGAATGGAAAAACGCTTTGGGTGAGTGCCCTACTAAGAAAAGAGGTCAATAATACAGAACCTATATTTTTTGAAATGCACAATAGCCAAACCTCTTGGGCAATAGATGGCGGATCTTGTAGGATTGGATTTGGATATTATGGAGTAGATTCTGAAGTCAGTGGAGAAGCCCGCTGGACACTCCAAATCAATGGAACACAGTATCCGACTTCTGAAAATGTACTCATTGGGGAAAGCACCTTATTGGTTTTAAAAATTGAAATGAATACCACCTCTACCATCAGTCTTTTTGTTAACCCTACCAATTTAGGTTTTGAAATGGGGACAGCTACTGAAATCCAAACTACGAACATACCCATAGATTTTAGTTCGATGGGTTTGCGCTTAGGAAATACACCTTCAAATGGATCAGCAGATGAAATTCGAATAGCAGATTCTTATGTTTGTGTGACTCCAGATGCTAATGTAACCGTGAATCTCCCTCCTGTAGCTGTCCCTAGTTTGAGCGCTAATAATGGCGCTAGTCCTTTAGCTATCAATTTTGATGGAAGCTCAAGTTTTGATCCTGATGGAAACCTGGTCTCATGGGAATGGAACCTTGGTGAAGGAGGAAATTGGGAAGATGGTTTGATGACCAATTATACCTATATGAATCCAAGCATGCGAATTATCCAGCATCGAGTAACGGATGATGCTGGGGCTCAAAATACGGCATTTGATACCATACGGATATTCAATGATCAAGGCAATTTTCCTTGTTATTCGCATTTGTCAGTAGCACAAGCGGCACATTGTGAAACTGGAAATGGCGTATTAGAAGTATATTTTGGAAGCGCAGAAGATCAAGTCGTTTTACGTGATGAAAATGGAACCGTTATTCCTCCCACGCAATCTTCTTGGTTTGTTTCTTTTGGAAATTTAATAGGCGGAGCCTATGAAGTAACGGTAGAAGGTGCCAATGGTTGTCAAGATCATTTTGATATCTTTCTTCCTGTAGATAGTACCACATGTACTGGATGGGAACCCGAAGATTGTTTTGAAAAAATGGGAATGAACCTCACTGGTTTTTCAGATTGGTCTACCGAACGTCCAATGAAAAATTTAATGAAACATGTACGTTCTGAATTTCTCACTTATCAAGGATTTAACCAAGTCTCAGTACAAGTTGAGGTCGATCTAGATATGAATAGATACCCATTAGAAATTCCCCAAATGACGAGTGCGGGAGAAGTAACCGTAGGTTGGGTAGTTTCTGCAAATGCCCAAGGAGCAACCGAAGCTAACCTTCAATTGGGTGAATCTTATGTTGTCTTATATGATGGTGTAGGTACGTTGAATATTACTGGCGCAGTAGAAAATATACAAAGCAATCCAGGGAGATTATCATTTAAAGTATTGGATGATAATATGGATGTGATTATACTTCATGTAGTAGCATCTGAATTGGGAAACCATGTCAGAAATATTCGTTTGCTAAGAGCCATTCATGAGAATGATGATCTAGACGCAGCACCATTTTATGAAGGATTCTTAGACAAGATTAATCCATTCACTTGCCTGCGGTTTATGGATTGGGGAGAGATCAATTTTCATGAAGCCGTTTCTTGGGCAGAAAGAAGAATGCCGTCGGTCATTTCTTATGGAGAAGGAAGTACAGGTTGGGAAGTTTTTGGAGAAGGAGTGCCTTATGAAGTCATGATAGATTTAGCAAATCAGGCTCAAAAGGATGTTTGGATTTGTGTTCCTCATGCAGCAGATGAAAATTATATTCGACAAATGGCTCAAATGTTTCGAGAGGACTTAAATCCGAATCTTAAAATTTATTTAGAGTATAGTAATGAAGTGTGGAATTGGAGTTTCTCACAAGCACATTATAATTTAGAAACAGCTCCTCAAGGATTAAGTTATGGACGCGCCTATGCAGAAAAAGCCCGCAATATATTTTCACTATGGATGGAAGAATTTGCTGATGAATCTGATCGAATTCATCGAGTATTGGGTTTGCAAGCTACGAATAATTGGCTGAATGCAAATATGTTAGCCCATCTTGATCCCAGTGAGTGGGACTATGGATCACCGACTTGGTACTTTGGAGTAGATCATAGTGATCCCTCATTGAATGCTTCTTCAAGCCCAGAAGATTTGATCGTAAATGCAGAAAATTCCTGGTTGATGTATAAAGAATTTTTTCATACCGATTATTTAAATGTACAACTTTATGGTAAAGAAGTGATCAATTATGAAGGGGGACAACATTTCTCTCAATTTCAACAGACCGTGTATAATCAAGCCTTATTTGAAGCTCAAAATCATCCTGGAATGTATGATCTTTACGAACGGGTTTTAGATACAATTCGCACTTGGGGTTCCAAACTTCCTGTCGCATTTAATTTTGTGGGAGGCCAAAATAATATTTATGTATTTGGTCACCTTAATGATATTGATGTGTCGGAACCTTACCTAACGAACGCCGTAAAATACCAAGCTTTACTCGATCAAATTTGCGTTATTCCTACTGCTGTTCAAAATCCTTTATTACCTGTTTTATCTCATGAAGTGACCATGTTTCCTAACCCCAATAATGGTACGATTTTGCTAATAGAAAGTAATCATTCTATACAAACGATTCAACTATTTAATCATCTTGGACAAGAAGTAATAAGGATGAATGGAAAGCAGGAACAAATCGATTTATCTACCTTAGCTACAGGAATGTATTTTGTTCAATTTAATCTAAACGAAAAAGAAAAGATCACGAAGAAGTTAATAGTGATTAAGTAATCACTTATAAATATTCATATGGGGATATCCCTAAAAAAACAAGTTTTTTAGGGCCGG
>JAHDGF010000033.1:44201-52369 GCA_020627785.1 Saprospiraceae bacterium | reverse complement strand
AGTGCTGAACAATCACAGGCAAGTGCCGAAGCTTCACAAGGTTCTTCTGAGCAATCACAAGCAAGTGCCGATGCCTCACAAGGATCAGCGGATGCTTCACAAGCAAGTGCTGAAGCTTCACAAGGATCAGCGGAACAATCACAAGAAAGTGCAGAAGCATCTCAAGCAACAGCAGAACAGTCTCAAGCAAGTGCTGAGGCTTCTAATAATTCAGCAGAACAATCACAAGCGAGTGCCGAAGCCTCACAAGGATCAGCGGATGATTCACAAGCGAGTGCCGATGCTTCTCAAGCAAGTGCCGAAGCAAGTGAGGATATGAGACAACAAATCGTTGAAACACAGGGTGCTATTGGAGATACACTTAATAGTGTTGAAACTGCTTTAGCCGATACACAAGAATATGCGCAGACGACGAATCAAGAAATTGAAGAATTGAAAGAAAGGTCAACAGCAGCAGCAGAAGCTTCTGAAGATGCCCAAGCTCAATCAGAAGAAGCAATGAAAGATTCTGAAACCTTTGCAGATGAGTCTAAAGGATTTGCAGATGATTCTGGAAATTCAGCAGATCAGGCAAACGATGCAGCGACAAGAGCAGAACAAGAAGAAGAAAGAGCTAGAAATGCTGCTTCAAATGCTGAAAATTATGAAGATGATGCACGTCAATCTGCTGAAAATGCAGGACGATATGAAATGGAAGCTGCAAATGCTGCCAGTGATATTGGTGGATAAAATAACCCTATAACATCACATATAAAAAAGCCCCAATTCTGTTGGGGCTTTTTTTATTTCTAGAATTATATACCTTTTTTTAATTCTTTGACCCGATCCGGATAGGCCTCAATAAATTCAGTGTCATCCTTAATCTTGGCCATTAGATTCATAACTATCGGTGGATCTTCATTATTTGCCCAAAAATGATGGTCCCAAAATGGAGGAATAAAAAATACATCTCCCTGTTCCAAATCAAAATGACCCTTATAATCCTTATATACTACATCCACAGATCTTGAGCCATTTAATAGGAACATAAAATTAGTCACCCCATCAAAATGAAAGGGATAATCCCAACTACAAGGAGATATTCTTAAAGCAACCTTAGTTTTAAAAGGCTCTAAACTCAATGGGAATTGCTTTTCTAAGGATTCTACTAGATAATTCAGCATTGGATTGCTGCTGGTTCTATCGAAATAATGTTTAATAGCCCAGAAATCACTTCTTTCTTCATAGAACTCCCTGACCGTTGATTTTTTCGTTTCATTGGCCAGTAGATCCGACTTTCCGTCCTTAGAATATCGCTTTAATCCCACTCTTAAGTCTCCGAATTTGTCCAAAATGTTATCCCAGGAGAAGAGTTCTTGAATTTCTGGTCTAATTACTTGAGGAATTTTGGCAATAACGTCTGCGTCAATGTATGGCTGATAGTTCATGAAATCTATTTTTTGCGATTTATTTTATGAAGTTATTTTAAATGTTGTGGTTCTAAAAGTTTTGCCAACACTAATTCCATCTTGATTCCCTTTTGATTCTTAATAAAATCGGGCTTTTAGCTTAATACCATTATATATTTGGATTATTAAATTTTTTCTGAAACCAAACTAAATTTTTCTAACAATGTCAGATATTTTAAGCAACGACAACAGCTACAAAGACCAGATCATCGCGATCATGGAAGAAATGCAAGGATTAAACGAGGAGTCTCAAGCACTTCACGGAGAAATCGAGCAAACACTTACTAATGCCAACGAAGTAATGCAGCAAATGCAGGAATTAATGGCTGATTTCACTGAACAAGGACAAAGTTCATTACAAGAACTACAAGCTACTAAAGAAGAAACTGAAGCAAATGCTTTAGAACTTGTTCAAACACTTACTGAAAACATGAACGAAGCTCAGGAAGTAGCTAACAGCACTCTTGAGTCTATGAACTCAACAAGAGATGAAATGATTGAGTCTGGAACTCAATTAATTGACCAAACAACACAAGCATTCGAAAGTGTTCAATCAACATCTGAACAAATTTTATCAGATCTTGAAGTTAAAGGTCAAGAGTTAGCTGCACAAGGTGAAGAAGTTATGTCTTCTTGCCAGAATGTTCTTGAAGTATCTCAAGAATCAGCAAATGCAACGATCGAAGAATTATCAGCGGCTAAAGACCAAATCGTAGCAAGCGGTGACGAGATCGTAAACAGTATGCAAGAATTGTATCAAACAACTTCTGATACAGCTACTCAAACTTCTGATGAATTAGTTTCAGCTAGTGAAGCACTTCAAGCAGAAGGAACAACAATGGTTGAAAACTTACAATCAGCTTCTCAAACTGCAATAGAAACAGCTGAAAATACAAACTCAGAATTACAGGCTGCTGCTGAAGCTGCTGCTGCACGAGCAGATGAAATGAATGCAGATTTAGAAGCTGCTGCTGAAGCTGCAAAAGCTCAAGCTGAAGAAACAAATAATACACTAGCTGCTGCTGTTGAAGATGCTAAAGCTCAAGCAGAACAGATGAATTCAGACTTACAAGCTGCTGCTGATGAAGCAAAAGCTACAGCTGAAGAAACAAACAACAATTTATTACAAGCTGTTGAAGAGGCTAAGGCTCAGGCTGATGAAATGAATGCTAACCTACAAGCTGCTGCTGATGAAGCAAAAGCTCAGGCTGAAGAAATGAATGCCAACCTACAAGCTGCTGCTGAAGAAGCTGCCGCTACTGCTGCTGAAACAAATGCAAACTTAGCTGCTGCTGCAGATGAAGCTACGAATACTGCACAACAAATGAATGCAGATTTACTTGCTGCTTCTGAAGAGGCTCAAGCTACTGCTCTTGCAACCAATGAAGCACTTCAAGCGGCTTCTGATGAAGGACAATCAAAAGCATTAGAATTTGTTGAATTCTGTGGAACTAGCTACGAGCAGACCATCGAAATCAAGTCTAACTCTGAAACTTCAGCTCAAGATATTCTTGCTGCAATGGAGCAGGCTTCAAATGATCTACAGGAGCAAGGTAACTCATTAGTAGAGCAACAAACTGAATTATTAAATACTTCTACTGAGACTGCAGAGTCTATGAATGCTGCATTAGCTGAAGCTTCTGAGCAAGCACAAGCAACGATGGCTGAAACAGTTGAAGCGCAACAAAACTTAGTAGACCAGACTACTTCTATGGCTGAAGAATTTACTTCTAACTTGGAAGCAACTGGAGAAGCATTTGTAGATACAATGACTGCACTACAAGAAAGTACAGAGCAATTGAATCAAACTACGGAAGAATTGATGAATTCTTCTCAAGAAATGACTACAAACATCGAGAACTTACAAACTGAATGTGTAAGTAATAAAGAGGCAATCGAAGCTACAGGAGATCAAATCAATGATGCATTAAGCAATGTTGAATCTGCACTAGATGCAGCTCAAGATCATGCAGAGACAGTGAAAGGAGAAATCGAAGCGACTCAGGATGAGGCAGAAGCTGCCAAAGATGAGTGTGAGTCAACGAAAGAAAACTGCTTAGGATTGGAAGCAGATATTGAAGGACTCAAGCAAGATTGTGAGCAATCATCAGATGATGCAAATGACGCGAAAAACGATGCAATAGATTCAAGTGAGGAAGCAAAACAAGCAATGGTTGATGCTCAGAATGCAGCGAGTGATGCTAGACAATCTGCGGATGATGCAGATAGAGCTGCAAGCGATGCTCAAAAAGAAGCAGACCAGGCTGGAAATTACTCCGACATGGCGAGAAACGCTGCTTCAGATATCATGGGATAATACTTTTGAAAATAAGAGTGGAGGGTTCTCTTGTAGAATCCTCTCCTCTACTTTAGAACAACTAATTATTTATTAAAAAGTATTAAATCAGAATCATGAGTTTTATAGATTTTATAGCAAAAGCTGCTTCGAATGTGAGTGAGGGAATAGATATTATTTCTGGAATCAGTCAAGGAAGTAGCAGTAGCAGTAGCACAACGCCAATAAAACCTAATCTAGGATCAAGTCTAGGAGCGATCCCAGGAAGTTTTGGAACTTTTCCTGGACCTGGTGGGAACACTGGAATTTTTCCTCCAGACCTTAGAGACATGGTTTTACCAATGGCAGATGTACTACCACAATTACCTCAAGGGACAACTGCAATAGTTATTCCTGAAGGTGTAGTACCTACCGTGATCGATGGTGTACTTACACTTATTGAAGAAGGTCAATTAACTTTGACAGAAGGTAGTACTTCATTCTCAACTGAGCCAGTATATTCTTATGATATCAGTGGAGATAACTATCAAGGACATGCTGATTTTCTTTCACACTCTGGTTCAGCACAAGGCAGTATCATCGTAAATGACCAAGGTCAGATCATCGGTGAAGGGTCTGCTGAATATGAGGCAATGATTCTAGATGCAGAAATTTCTGGATCAATTGGAGGATTAGATTATCAAGCTTCCGCAAATGTAGGTGCGTATGCAAATGCACAAGGTTCATTTGTAGTAGATCCATTAGCAGGAACAATCCAAGCACAAGGATCTTTTGAAGCAGGTATCAGCGCGGAAATTGAAGCATCAGCTACTTATGAATTACCGGAAGGTTTAGGTACTGCTTATGCGAATGGTCATGCAATGGCTGGAGCAACCATCAGTGGAGAAGGAACAATTAATGTCGATCTTTCTGAAGGTGTGATAATGGCTGAAGGTTCTTTTGATGCCTTTGCAGGTGTTGAAGCAGGATTCGAAGCAGGTATCGACACTGACTTAGTAGATATCACTGCAAGTGGTGGTGTATATGCTGGAGTTGGTGTAAGTGCTAGCGGACACATTGGATATGAAGATGGAGTATTTTCTATGGGAGGTTCACTAGGTGTGGCTCTAGGAGTAGGTGCTCATATTGGTCTTGATGTATCTGTTGATGTTGGAAACATTGTTGACAATGCCATTGGTGCGGTTAATAATATAGGCGACGCAGTAAGCGATATCTTCTCAGGAGACATAGCTGGCGGAATCAATAGTGCACTAGATACCATTGAAAATGCAACGGAAATTGTTTCTGATGCAGTCGATACCATTACCGGAACTGCTGCCGGACTGGTTTCTGCGGGAGCAGGAGTCGTGGCAGGAGTCTTTGATGCGGTTGGTCTTGACTTTATTGGGGATGGAGTACAGGCAGTCGGAGGTTTTGTAAGTGGGGCCATTAATACTGCGGGTGACATCGTTACAGGAGTTGTTGATGCAGTCGGAGACGTTGCTGATGCAGTGGGTGATGCTGTTGAAGCTGTTGGTGGAGTCGTAAATGACGCTGTGAGTGCCGTTGGAAGTTTCTTTAGTGGTGCAGCAAGTGCTGTCGCTAGTTTCTTTAGTGGCTGGTAATTTGTGAATAATACAGCACCCTAATTATTTTCAAATTTTAAAAAAGTATTATTATGAGCAATATGTATATCTGCGAAAATCTTCGAACTCCGTTTGCCAGCATTGGTGGTTTTTTATCCAGAATTAATCCAAGGTTGGTAGGTAGTTTAATGATTCATCGCTTATTAGAAAGAAATTCTTCGCTCAGTGCTGACATGATAGATGAACTTTTAATTGGGAATATTCTTAGTGCCAACTTAGGTGCTGATTTTGCGACCCAGGTTATTAGAACATCTAGATTGAATGACGACATTGAAAGAGGAATGATAAATTGTGGCCATATCACAGGTTTAAAGTTAGTTGACTTCGCAGTGAAGTCTCTAACGGATGGACCTAGTGTGATAGCCGCAATGGGAATAGAAAATATTTCATCTGCACCTAACTACATTGCAAATGACAGAGTTAAAGCAGCCATGAAGGCTGAGGAGGCTCCGACTTTAAATGGTGTATTGAGAGATGCTTATTATGTAGATGAAATGAAAAACTTTGCAGGTCAGCTAGCTGAAAATGTTATTAAAAAGAACAAGTTAACCAGAAAGGATATTGACGCTTACGTCTTAGAATCTATCGGGAAAACAAAAGCTGCTGCTGAAGGTGGAAAGTTTGCGAATGAAATCTGTAAAGTCAAAATTGACATCAAAGATGGTGCTGATTTTGTGTTCACAGAAGATACAGAATACAAAAGGTATGACCAGACTCCTGACATCTCAAGTTTAGATCCTTCTTTCCAGAAAGATGGATTATTAACCTTGGCTTCTAGTGCTAGAAGTGCAGATGGAGGTTCATTAGCTTTGATTGCAAATGAAGAAGCAGTGAAAGAGTACGGTCTAAAACCTTCCGCAAGAATCTCAGGATATAGCGAAGTCTATGGTAAAGCAGAAGATTACGTTAAGTCCGGAGCTAAAGCAACAAAGAATGCCTTGAAGCAAGGAGGAGTTAAACTTTCAGAAATTGACTTCTTTGAACTTCATGAAGATTTTGCTTCAACCCCGCTTATTTACTCAAAGGAGTTAAAAATAGCAGGAGATAAGTTGAATAGAAATGGTGGTAGCCTAGGAGTAGGAAATCCGATTTCTTCTACAGGTCTTCGATTGGTAAATTCTATTTGCAACCAGTTTTCTCAGAACGGAGGTACTAAAGCAGTGGCGACTCTTTGTGGTCCCGCAGGTGGCAGTGCCGCATTATTGTTAGAAAAAGTTTAATTTAAATAATTATAGAACTTCTAATTTATGATCCCGCCTTTTAGGCGGGATTTTTTTTGTCCATAATTAAGGATGTGTTGCTTTCTTCTCTCAGAGCATGCACCAAAAAATACTTTCAGAAATAGTCCCATCAAAAGGAGCCTCCTAAATATTTTGTAGACTTTTTTAACCTCATTTTTCAAGTTTTTGATGAATGAAAATTTACCATTCTCGGCCTCCTTTTATTTTTAAAATGATCAAGTATTTTCTCCAAAATTCCACCCACTTTTACTAAAATTCTATACTAAAGTATAGCTTCATTTTTCCCTCTTGCCTTTAATTTTAAGTTGTCAGAAATAGGATAAGGACACTCTTTTGGAGCCTTTCTATTTTCTATATGAGAACAACAAAATCCAAATTTTTCTAAAAAAAATTAAAGCAAAATCATGCATATAGAATTTATAAAAAAAGCAGATGCAATATCATGAAGGCTATTGAGCTCATGAAAAGGTTCAATGGAGGAAATGGAAGTTTGCCTTCCAATTCACCTAATCCCAGTATTAGTTTAGAAGGAGATTTAATTCCAACGGCTATTGATAGACCTGGAAATAAAGGCGGAAATTTTACCCGATTACCGAATGGTGTAGGTTTAATTCCGGGCATATTAAATGGAGGGGCAAATATTCCTTCTGGAAATTCTGATGGTAAGTTTAATGGTATTGGTGGCTTTAAAGAGTGGATTGGAATTGATGGAGTACTAGATAGTATAGGTGATGTTGCGAGTGAAGCTGACGATGCATTGCATAGACCAGAGACTAGCATTGCTGAGTTCTTTGAAAATAAACCCGAAGCCTTATTTAGACCTCTTGGTAGTATCGCTGATGGCAATGTAGATATTCCACAGGAAGTTTCAGATCTTATAGGTTATTCTGTCTCAATCAGTAATTCAGGATCGGTTGAGTTGCAAGATAATGATGGAGGAAATGGCGGTGGAGGTTTTGGTAGATTTCTACAAAATATATATGAAGGAGCCCAGGATCTATTAGGTTCAAGCGGTGAGGTTGTTTCAGACTTCGTTGAGGATGTGGTTGAAGTCGGTCAAAATGTTGTTCATGAAGTTGTTGATTTTGCAGAAGATGCCATGGATTTTGGCCAAGGAGTTATGGATGAAGTCAATGAATTTGGAGGTGACGTTCTCGATTTTATTTCTGATGAAATAAGCTCTGTATGGGAGTTTGGAGGAGAAGCATTTGAGTGGGGTAGAGGTGCTGTTCAGGATATTACAAATTTTACTGAATCTGTTTACGATACTGTCATTGATGGGATCAATTCTGTCCATGATTTTAAAGTAGAAGCGAAAGACTACATCAAGGATACAATTAATGGAGCCGTTGATACAGTCAAAGATTTTGGAGAAGAGGTCATAGAGTATGGTTCAGGATTAGTTGAAGATGTAGCTGTTTTTGCAGAGAGTGTTTATGATACGACGATAGATGCTTTACACGCAGTACATGACTTTAAAGAAGAAGCGAAAGAATATGTAAAGGATAGAATTGATGATGTAAAAGATGCGGTTGTTGATCTGAAAGACGAGGTGGTA
>JAHDGF010000033.1:0-44101 GCA_020627785.1 Saprospiraceae bacterium | reverse complement strand
GGATAGAATTGATGATGTAAAAGATGCGGTTGTTGATCTGAAAGACGAGGTGGTAAATTATGTCAATGAAGGTGTTGAATGGGTTGTGGATACTGGTCAAGAAGTATGGAATGAAGCGACAGATTTTGTAGAAGATACATTGGAGGATATCACTGATACGGTAGAAGATGTTTGGGAAGAAACCTCAAATGTAATTGAAGAGACCTGGGAAGATGTTACTGATACAGCAGAGGATGTTTGGAATGCTTTTACTGGGTTGTTTAGTTAATGCCCCATTTTTTTATTGAATTCCAAAGTCACATTTAGACCGACTATTTTGTTCATGAAAGATATTACTATCACTTCTTTGGAAATTCATTTGCATGTAAATGCTGCCATGATTTATATGGAAAGAGCATGCGATTTTTGAATAAAAACGAATAGAAATTGTCATTCGATGATGTTTTAATTTCTAATACAATTTTGACTTTACGATGCAAGGAATCAGGCAAAATCTACTCGTAAACTACTTTGAATATATATAGGACGTTGAAGTAGTTCTTGAATAAAGAACTCTTCTAGAACAACAACTCCACACTTTTAAAATGTAAAACCCCAATCATGAGTTTTATAAAATATATGGCCGCGGCTTCTGCTAATATTAGCCAAGGAATGAAAATCATATCTGGTATTTCCTCGGGCAGCGGAAACACCATAGATGCTGGACAACCAGACTTTCAAATATTACTTCCCGAAAATCCAAATGATTTAAGACCTGCTGATGGTGTTGGGATAAATACAGAACCAGGTCCTCCAGATTTTCAAGTCTTATTACCGGACGATCCTGCAGTTCTACGACCTGACAATGGGATAGGAATAGATATAAATGGAAACAGACCTAACCCAGGAGGGGTAAAAGGAATATTCCCATTAGACCTGAGGGATCAGATATTATCTATGGAAGAGGCTTTGCCTTTGATGCCAAAAGGAACCATAGGAATAACCATACCCAATGGGGTAGTCCCTACAGTCGTTAATGGAGTGTTGGAACTTGTCAATGAAGGGCAAACCACTTTAGCGGAGGGTAGTTCTTCTTTTGAATCTGGTCCAGCATATTCATATGATATTAGTGGGGACAATTATGAAGGTCATGCAGACTTTCTAGCACAATCAGGTTCATCCCAAGGAAGTATTATTGTAGATGAAGATGGTCGGGTGATTGGTGAAGGCTCTGCGGATTATGAACTTGTGATTTTTGATGCAGCAATTTCTGGATCTAAAGGTGGTTTAGATTATGAAGCCTCAACATCAGCAGTCATCGAAGCCCATTCAGAAGGTTCTTTTGTTTTTGATCCCGAAGCCAAGACCTTAGATGCTGAGGCTTCTTTTGGAGCAAGTATCCATGCGGAAATAGCTGGATCCGTTTCTTACGAGTTTGGAGATGGTATAGCAGAAGTTTATGCAGAAGGGCATGCTTCTGCTGGTGCAGAAATTAACGGTGAAGGATCATTGGAGGTAGATTTGAAAGAAGGAAGTTTTGGTTTAGAAGGTTCTTTAGATGCATTTGCCGGTGCTGAAGCAGGAATTGAAGCTGGGCTTGAATCGGATCTGGTTGATGTTGGGATAAGTGGCGGTGCATATGCAGGTATAGGAATACATGCTGAAGGAGAAATAGGTTTTGAAGATGGAAAATTTACGATGGAAGGAAGCTTTGGCTTAGCGCTTGGAGTTGGTATCCATTTTGGAGTAGACATATCTATCGATTTTAATGAAATCGGTGAAAAGATAACAGGTGCTATTGATGATTTTAAGGAAGGTGTAAATGATGCAGTTAATTATTTATCAGATGCAGGAGCTGTTATTATTGACGCAGCAGAAGACTTCTTTGAAGATGCTGGAGAATTTATTGAGGATGCAATAGATGATGTAGGAGATTATGTGGAAGATACCTGGCAAGATATAAAGGATACTGCTGGAGATGTTTGGGAAGATGTATCAGATGCTGCAGAAGATGTTTGGGAAGATGTATCAAATACTGCGGAAGAAGCCTGGGATGAAGTAAAGGATACTGCAGAAGATATTTGGGATTGGGTGTCGGGATTTTAAGAAATCTAATTTTATCATCATGAGAATCTTTTTTTAAAGAAACCCTCAAGTTAAGTTTAAACTGTACTTAAGTATAGTCCTATCAAAGCAATGGAGCACTAATTTAGTTGTTGAAAATTTTGCTTGAAACACTTTATAAAAGTGCCATTGAGTTTAATTTATATTGATAAAACAAAACTTCCTTTTTCAACCCCAAAAAAAATTATTATGAGCAACATGTATGTATGTGAAAATTTAAGAACTCCTTTTGCAAGTATTGGTGGATTTCTATCTCGAATCAATCCAAGATTGGTTGGTAGTCTTATGATTCACCGTTTATTAGAAAAGAATCCATCTTTGAATGAAGATATGATTGATGAGTTATTAATTGGAAATATTCTTGGGTCCAATTTAGGAGCTGATTTTGCAACTCAAGTTATTAGAAGTTCTAGGTTGAATGATAACATTGAAAGAGGCATGATAAATTGTGGGCATATCACTGGACTAAAGCTAGTAGACTATGCAGTAAAGTCACTAACGGAAGGGCCGAGTGTGATTGCAGCTATGGGAATTGAAAACATCTCATCTGCGCCAAACTATATCGCGAATGATAGAGTTAAGGCAGCCTTCAATGGTGAGGTTCCAACTTTAAATGGAGTTTTACGAGATGCATATTATGTGGATGAGATTAAGAATTTTGCCGGACAACTAGCTGAAAATGTAATTAAGAAGAGCAAAATATCTAGAGAGGAAATTGACAACTATGTTATGGAGTCTGTTGCAAAAACTAAAGCTGCGGCAGAATCTGGAAAGTTTGCTAATGAAATATGCAGAGTAAAGATTGACATCAAAGATGGTGCTGATTTTGTTTTTACAGAAGATTCTGAATACAAACGTTATGACCAAACTCCAGATATTTCAAGTTTGGATCCTTCCTTCAAAAAGGACGGTGTACTTACTTTGGCATCAAGCGCAAGAAGTGCAGACGGTGGTTCTGTTGCTTTGATTGCCAATGAAAAAGCTGTGAAAGAATATGGCCTAAAACCAACAGCAAAAATTTCTGGGTATAGTGAAGTTTATGGGAAGGCAGGAGACTACATTAAATCAGGCGCCAAGGCAACGAAAAATGCATTAAAACAAGGTGGAGTAAAACTTTCAAAAGTTGACTTCTTTGAACTTCATGAGGATTTTGCATCAACACCATTAATCTTTGGAAAAGAATTAAAAATTGATCGAGATAAATTAAATAAAAATGGAGGAAGCTTAGGTGTTGGAAACCCAATTTCGTCCACTGGTCTTAGATTGGTAAATTCTGTTTGTAATCAATTTGACCAGAATGGTGGCACTAAAGCTGTAGCAACTCTCTGCGGACCTTCAGGAGGTAGTGCTGCTTTATTGCTCGAAAAAGTGTAGCTATAAAACTGTGATTCTAATATAAAAGGGACTTCTAATCGGAGTCCCTTTTTTATTCCTAAGCCATGGCATCACTCAGTCCTAATGCCACTCGGCGTTGGTTGCTTTAGAATTTCTAATTTATAGCAGATTCCTATTTGGAATCCCATTTTTTGTTGAACTTTGGTAATATGGAATCAGAACAATCATATCTGTTTGACGAGAATGGGATTAAACTTGTACGTAAAGGTTTCTTAAATGAGGTTTTTAGGAAGTATGAGGTAAATCCAGATAAGGCTAAGTTGATAAAGTCAGATGCAAGTTTGGTTTTTGATTGTGGCGATAGATTCATAAAATTTACAAATTCTAAATTTACCTCATTAGAGGACTATGAGCTTCAGTTTAAATGGTTAAAGCATTTGCATGCAAATGGAGTAAAAGTTGTAGAACTTATTCAAACCATTGATGGAGAAAACTTGATCAATAAAAAAAAGGAAGAAGAAGATCAAAAAAGAGAAATCAATATTGTTTGTTTCAAAAAAATTAATGGAGCAAAACTTGTAAAACAAGCATGGTCCAAAGATCATTTTATTTCGCTTGGAGAATTATCAGGTAGGCTTCATGAAGTAAGTAAAAATGTATCTGAAGTAGATTTTTCAGAATTTAAAACCTGGGATAAACATTTATTTTTTAGCGGAACCGATGCTTTACCTGATGATGAAAAGAAGTTGATTGAAAAGCTTATGGCTGAGTTCAAAAGCTATGATCAAGAAAAGTCAATTTATGGATTGGTTCACTACGACATAAGTGCTGGGAACTATTTTATGGATGATGACGGAGAAATCATCTTATATGATTTTGATATGCTTTGTAATTGTTGGTACGCCGCAGATATTGCTGTTATTTTATTTTATGCAAAGTTTTATCGACAGACCAGAAATTATGAAAATTTTGAGCAGATATTTCTACATTATTTTCTGCATGGATATAAAAGAACAGGAGTAATTTCCTCAGATGAAAAAGAGAAAATTAGGAAGTTCTTATTGTACAGGTATTTAGCAGTGTATAGTAACTTCTGTAAATATGCTACGAAGCAGCAAAGGGAGCACACACATAAAGACTACCTCTCTTTTATCAAAAAATCAATTTCAGTTTATCGCGAAATTTTAGGTCTTTAAATTCCAGTGATCTGGAAGCCATCCATAATCTTAGCTACATCATCTTTTATACGGGTATAGTCATCCGCAAGAGCAGTCATTGTTAATACATAAGAGGTTGAGTTTTCTACCCAAAACTGTTGATGAAATACTAAGTCGTATCCCTGTTTTTTTGCAGTATAGATGATTTTATGATAATCTTTTCCATTGGCTGATCCTCCAGAGTTTACGACAATTTTTTCAGGATTGGCTTTTTGGATTTGTTCTTCTGCTCCTTTAGCATATGTTGCCAAGTCTATTCTATCATCATTTAGCGCTCTTTTAATCATATTTATATTCGATTTAAAGCCAACTGAGGCTCCAACGGTAGGGGCATATAAAAGAAAACTAGTGCCACTCTTTCCAGATATATCTAGCTTCCAATTTTCTGGAAATGTCAGAGAATATCCGTCTTGGGTTAGTGATTTCCACTCTACATTTTGATGACTCTCCATTTTTTCCATTTTATTAGAATTACAACTCACTAATAATGAGATGATTAAAAAACATATAATTGTAAAATATAAATGATTGCTGGCATTGAACATATTGAGATTTTTACTTTTGATGAAGGATATCCATTCACAATATAATTATATCTTCAAAATTTTAACATTTCAAATTAACGAAACTTAAAATAGCTTCTTTTGTCAAGGGATAGCTCTTTAAGAATTTTTTACTTTGTTATCTTCGACAAAAATCAAAAATACCATGGCAATATATAAATTAAACTTTTTCATAGTCCTTGTATTATCGCTTTTGATGGCCTGCGGAAGTGAAGGCCCTAAGCCAACCCAAAAAGCTCAAACAGCTGAGACTAAAAAAGCAGAAATTCAGAAAAGCTCTACAAGTGAGGTAAAATCTCAAGAAATGGTAAAAGTAGAAGCGGACAAAGTGGCTGAAAGCAATAAAATAGCATCAGACAAAAACAAACCCGTAGAAGAGCAACAAGATGAAGGTGTATCTCCGGAACAGCTGAAAAAAGCAAAAGAAATAATCAAGGGTGTAAAGAAAAAGGAGATCGCCGAGGTGGACTCTAAAAAGAAATTCAAAATGCATTGTGCTACTTGCCACGGATTTAAAGGGAACATGTCAATCAATGGAGCAAAAAAATTGACAGCTAGTAAGATTCCATTAGAAGAAAGTGTTGCTCAATTATACTTTGGTAAAGGATTAATGACACCATTTAAAGACATACTTTCGGAAGCTGAAATTGTAGCCGTTGCAAAGTACATCGAAGGATTTCGAAAGTAATATAAATGAGCGCAGAAAAATATGCTGAACGATTAAGAAAGGCATCAGAAACTCGGATAACTATACCTCCGTTACGGACTGAAATAGGTTTAGAGGACATTGACCTTGCCTATAAGATTCAAGAGATTAATACCCAAATTCGGCTAAATGAAGGCGCAAGAATGGTGGGAAAAAAAATTGGTTTAACCAGCTTTGCTGTGCAGAAGCAGCTTGGCGTTGATCAACCTGATTTCGGCATTTTATTTCATGACAAAGAAATTTTGAATGGTCAATCCATAAGCATTCAAGAAATGATGCAGCCTAAAATTGAAGCAGAAATTGCATTCGTGTTAGGAGAAGATTTGGATGTTCCTGACTTAGGAATTATAGATCTTATGAGTTGTATTGATTATGCACTTCCTGCCATGGAGATTGTTGGGAGTAGAATTTCTGACTGGGATATAAAAATTACAGATACTATTGCAGACAATGCATCGGCTAGTCATTTTGTAGTAGGTCATACTCCTAAGACCTTGGATGAATTTGATGTGGTCCATTGCCAAATGAAAATGTACAAAGGTGATGCACTTGTTTCTGAAGGCACAGGTGCAGACTCTTTAGGTTCACCTTTAAACGCGACACTTTGGCTCGCGAATAAAATGTATGAATATGGCCAACCATTGCAAGCAGGTGATTTAATTCTTTCGGGAGCCTTAGGCCCGATGTGTGCAGTTAATGCAGGAGATAAATTCTCAGTTTTGATTGAAGGGTTGGGAAGAGTTTCTGTTTCATTTGATGACTAAGTCATGGAGTTTAAAAAAAGATCGGCTTTCATAAATGGTGAATGGGTAGAATCCGCTGTGCAATTTGAGGTTACCAATCCATTTAGTTCACAAGTTATTTCTACCGTTTCAGACTGTAACTCGGAGCATGCCACGCTCGCGATCAATGCTGCGGCAGAAGCTTTTAAAGAGTGGAGTAAATTTTCAGCAGGCAAGCGAAGTAGAATTTTAAAGAAATGGTATCAATTACAATTAGAACATTCTAAGACCTTAGCTAAGATTTTAACTACTGAGCAAGGAAAGCCCTTTGCGGAAGCCTTAGGTGAAGTTAAGTATGGAGCTAGTTTTGTTGAGTGGTTTGCTGAAGAAGCAAAACGAGTGTATGGAGACACGATACCTGGACACCGCTCGGATCTTCGGATTACTGTTATTAAGCAACCCCTAGGAGTGGTAGCCGCAATCACACCATGGAATTTTCCTAGTGCAATGATTACTCGAAAGATTGCTCCGGCTTTAGCTGCTGGCTGCACCATCGTTCTTAAGCCATCAGAGCTTACCCCTCTTTCTGCCATAGCCTTGGTAGAATTAGCAGAGCTTGCTGGGTTTCCGCCTGGTGTTATAAATCTTATCCCTAGTAGTCAACCCGCGCTGATAGGGGAGGTGTTTACTTCCCATCCTGCCGTAAAGAAAATTTCCTTTACCGGTTCGACGAGAGTGGGTAAAATATTGATGAAGCAGTCTGCAGATCAATTAAAGAAATTAAGCTTAGAGTTAGGAGGTAATGCTCCTTTTATTGTTTTTGCTGATGCAAATGTAGAAGAAGCAATTGAAGGATGTATGGCTTCAAAATTTCGAAATGTTGGCCAGACATGTATCTCTACCAATCGGATATTTGTGCATGAGCAAGTTCATGATGCTTTCGTTTCTGGCTTGAAAGAAAAAATATCTCAATTGAAATTAGGCGATGGTTTAGAGAGGGGAACAGATATTGGACCTATGATTAATGAGGCTGCAGTTTCCAAGCTTGATCGATTGCTCTTAGATGCTAAACAGAAAGGAGCGATGATAGAAACTGACAGTAAAACTGATCAGGGATTGATGAGAAACCCTGCACTTGTCTGTGATGTAAATAGTACTATGGATATTTTCTCTGAAGAAATATTTGGGCCTGTGGCTGCTGTATATAAATTCAAAGAAGAGCAAGAGGTTATTGCACTTGCCAATAAAACCAGTTACGGTTTAGCTTCTTATTTTTATGGAAGAGACTATGCCCAGATCTGGAGAGTAGCTGAAGCATTAGAGTTTGGGATGGTCGGGATTAATACTGGCAATATTTCTTCTGCTGTAGCGCCATTCGGTGGTGTCAAAGAAAGTGGTTTTGGTAGAGAAGGATCTAAGTATGGTATGGATGATTATCTCAACATTAAATATATGTGTTGGGCAGGAATTAATTCGTAATTCAGAAATAACATTATGAAAACGATTCAGAAACTGCTGATCGAAAGTTTGGGGAGGGATAAGGTTCTCATTGGAGATGAATTAGCTAATCGCTATCATCACATATGGCGGATGAGTGAATCTCTTAATGCAGTTGCTTTGATCATGCCAACAAGTACCGATGAGGTTTCAAAAATTCTTAAAATTTGCCATGAGCATAATCAGCCAGTTATTGCTTTTGGTGGATTGACAAATCTGGTGGGTGGAACTGAAACAACTGGAAACGAGGTTATCATTTCAACAGAAAAATTAAACCAGATAGAAGAGGTTGATCCGATGAGTCGAACAATCACCGTTCAATCGGGGGTGATTTTGGAAGAGGTGCAACAAGAAGCGGCTAAACATGATTTATTATTTCCCTTAAATTTTGGTGCCAAGGGAACTGCAAGAATCGGTGGAGTCATTGCAAGTAATGCAGGTGGTCTTCGTGTATTTCGATATGGGATGACGCGTAGTCTTGTGTTAGGTGTCGAAGCAGTTCTAGCAGATGGTACCATTATTTCTTCCATGAAGAAAATCATTAAGGATAATTCCGCCTATGATTTGAAACAATTATTTGTGGGGTCAGAAGGAACTTTGGGTGTTATTACAAAAGCTGTTCTGAAATTGGTTGAAGCACCTAAGAGTAGGGCTAGTGCATTTGTTGCGATGAATGAATTTGATCAGGTCGTTTCTTTTTTAAAGCACATGGATGGTGGATTGGGTGGAATTCTAAGTGGTTATGAATTGATGTGGGATAATTATTATACCCTTGCAACCACAGCACCTGCACTTTCTAAACCACCGATACCTCAAGGTTATAAGTATTATGTTCTAATCGAAGCCTTGGGTTCTGATCTTGAAAAGGATAAGGCTCGGATTGAAGCCTTAGCTGAAGAAGCATTTACAAAAGGAATTATTGAGGAAGCAGTTTTTGCAAATACTCATGCAGATCTTGATTGGTTTTGGAAAATTAGAGAAGATGTTCATGCAGTGGTTTCTCAGATGAAGCATGATCAACACTTTGATATCAGCTTACCAATTCCATTGATTGGAAATATGGTAGATGATATGCTCAGTAAACTTCATTCATTGGAAGGCGTAGGAAAGGTTATCAGCTTTGGACATATTGCTGATGGGAACATTCACTTTGTGGTTGAGAAAGAACATTTGCGAAAGCAGCTAACAGAAGCTATAAATGATATTATATATGGTCCGTTAATGGAAGTAGGTGGTTCCGTTTCTGCCGAGCATGGCATCGGACTTCATAAGAAAGCATATCTTAAGTTGTGCCGGACGGAGGCAGAAATAGGTTTGATGAAACAAATAAAAAAGACAATGGATCCGAAAGGGATTTTAAATCCGGGCAAAGTATTTTAGGTGCCATATTTTATAATACAGCACCTAAAATAATTTATTTCCAAACATCCAATATTCCACCCATTATCGCAAAACATAAGATCCAAAAAACAACATTCATAAGAATGGTTTTTCCTGGCATTTTGTGATAAAGAGCCATTGAAATTAAAGGAGGAAGTGCCACAAAAATACACATGAAAGCTCCATGCATTGCACCATGCCCAAATGTGTTATGACTACTAAAAACTAGTTCTCCAGCATCGTTTAAATCTCTATGAAGGAATTGAATGAGTGCGTTCATTGAAAAAGCAAGTAAAAGAGAAGTTAAGGTTGCTAAGCCATAAGTTACTGCTGGGTTGGAGGGTTCCATTTCAGCTTCAGTTTTGCCCAAGGATGAAAGCCATTGCTTTCCAAAAACTGGACCATAATAAATAAACCCTACAATACTAGGAATAAGGCCAGCGACAAGGATAGCTAACCAATTAATTTCTGGTGTCATTCTAAGTTGTTTTGATGAAATAATTTAAAAGATAGAAAAAAACTGAGAGAAGCTTGATTGTAGGTATTTATTTTTTTGCTTGATATCATTCTAACAATTTAAGAGAATTTAAAATAAGCCCATAATTGCTTGAACTACTACTATCTTTGGGCTGTAAATTTTAACAATGGAAGACAGAGTAATTATTAAGAAAGAAGCACACATTGCAGAGGTTATTCTCAATCGTACGGATAAGTTGAATGCCTTAGATGAAGCAATGATTGAAGCAATTATTGCTGCTGGTGAGGAGATTCAAAACGATGAAGAAATCCGGGTGGTGATATTGCGAGGAGAAGGGAGGGCTTTTTGTGCGGGCATAGACTTAAGCAATTTTGACCCAAGTTCTAATGGGGTTCAAAATGTGGTGGAGCGCACACATGGAGTGGCCAATAAATGGCAACAATGTGCCTGGGTCTGGAGAGATTTAGATGTACCAGTGATCGCTGCAGTTCACGGTATTTGCTTTGGTGGAGGGTTGAATGTAATGTCTGGTGCAGATATAAAATACATTACTCCTGATGCTCGATTGAGTATTCTTGAGATGAAGTGGGGAATTATTCCTGACATGGCTGGATCTCAATTATGGAGACATAATGTGCGAGAAGATATTATTAGAGAATTGACCTATACACATAGAGAATTTTCTGGTAGTCAGGCTGTGGAGTATGGTTTTGCTACGCATGTCACAGAAAATCCATTGGAAGATGCACGCTCGTTGGCAAAAGAAATAGCTGGTAAAAACCCTTCTGCCATTGTTAAATCAAAAAAGATGTTTAATCAAGCTCCCTATTTATCGGTAGCGGATGGATTGAAAATGGAATCCGTTGAACAGGAAGTGATTTTGGGGAAACATAATCAGCTTGAGGCTGTTTTCTCTAGTATTCAAAAGAGAGATGGAAAATTTAAAAATTATAGAGAGCATAAATGACCTCAAGAATTTATTAACTCTTGAGAAATTAGATGTTAATTTATTCAGGGGAAATAATTTAATCACACCTTGGGAAAGAGTTTTTGGAGGTCAGGTTTTGGGGCAGGCTTTAAATGCTGCCTATCAATCTGTAGATCAGGATCGACTGGCACATTCATTACATGGTTATTTCATATTGCCTGGCGATGTAACTAAGCCTATTATCTATCGAGTAGATTCAACTCGAGATGGTGGCAGCTTTTCAACGCGACGGGTGTCAGCGATACAGAATGGTAAGGCAATTTTTGTAATGGCCGCTTCTTTTCAAAAAAAGCAAGATGGGTTTGATCATCAAAATCAAATGCCGGAGGTGCCAGATCCAGACAGTCTTATGACTGATAAGGAACAGGCAGAACTTTTGGAAAAGACTCGGCCAGACCTGCATCGTAAGATGAAAGGGAGAGAACAATATGCGCTTGAGTTTAGGCCAGTTGAACCGCTTGCCTTTGAGGACGAACAAAAAGATATTCTGGTTAGAAATGTGTGGATGCGTACCAAGGAAAAAATTGAATTAACGCTTCCTGAAAAACATCAAATTCTTGCTTATACTTCGGATTATGATTTATTACTTTCTGCAGTATATCCCCATCGTACAAAATTTAATCTGGATAAATTATTTCTAGCCAGCCTAGACCATGCCATGAGGTTTCATCGGGATGTAGATATTTCTGATTGGATGTTGTTTGTGATTGATAGCCCGAGTGCTTCTAATTCTCGGGGGATGGGTTACGGCAGAATCTTTGATAAGTATGGTCGATTGATTTCTACGGTGATGCAAGAAGGATTGATCCGGATTATGAAATAGTTTTTAATCAAAAGCATGTAACCTCAATGTTGAGATTACATGCATGTTGTTTAAAAATCTATTTAAATTTTTTATGAGGTAGCTTTACTTGTTCTTTCAAAAATGAGATCAACCTTTAATCGCATCTACGATGAAATGGTGCGTCTGGTTGCAGTAAGTCGAAAGCTACTGTTATGTCTGTGTCGCAGAAAAATTCATGAAAGGTAATTTCAATTATATTTTCCTGATGAAGGTCGTTTAAACAAAATTCGAAAAACCAATTTGCTTCATCAGCGGCAAATAACTCTACTGTTCCATGTGGGCTATTGGCTTCGACAAAAACTATTGGACCTGGTATATCGACTGGAAGTTGATTATTTACAGTCATAGGTATGCCATCTGGAAAGCATGTATCATCTCCATCTAAGGTAAAAGCAAAATCGGTGCACAAGCCTTGTGGTTCTGGTTCTAGATTAAAGTCAAAACATATACTCTCACAACAGGCTTCTCTGTCATGACAATAAAGAGTTTTTGTACACCCGTTTGACCACTTCTCATCTGGTTTAACCTCAATTACACCAGATGCTGGTATTTCAATTAATGTAACATCTGTGATTCCACATACAGTGACTTCTGCACACCCAGTTTCTGGAGATAGAGGAATAAGTGGTTGCCCAGGTACCATTATGTAGAATTGCCCAAATGTTAGAGATTGAGTACATATATTGTAAAGACAACAACCATCTTCGGTTTCATTAAATTTATTTGCAGTAAAGCAGGGTTTGGCTCTTTCTTCGGTTGTTATTTCTTGGTTTTCAGAAGGTATGGATTCCTTTTCGCACGAGCACAAGAATAGAATAGATCCTAAAAAAAGTAAACTTAATATTTGTTTCATTTTTAAATAGTATTGTCGGTTTTTAATAAAGAAAGTATAGGTAACTTTTTAGGCTACCTATACTTGAGATAATATCATTGAATTTTAGCAGCCAGTCGGAGTTAATGACTGACATTGGCCTGTTGTCAAATCTTCTATACCCAATAGGTTATTAGAACCTATATTAACACAAATTCTTTCTTGATATACTGGAGTTGTACCTAATGGCCCAATTACATTAACCAACTGAGCTAGGAAAGGAGGTCCAGTTTCTGGGCCCACCATGCACCAGTCCCAAGGTCCTTCATGAGGAAATTCTAAAATAATGCAGCACTGTCCTGAAGAAAGGTCATAACCTACAATGGTAATACCTAAATTTGTATTGCACATCGGAGGAGGAGTATTAGGAGCCACTGTAAGTAATCTACGGCAAACATCAATGGTTCGATCTTCTGATTCTAATTCCATTTGATCTTGAGGTTCATCTAAGTCACTACAAGCAACAAAAGTGCAACAGAGTGCAAGGGCAAAAAATAAATTGAAAAATTTCATTTTAATGAATTTTGGTTGTGTTTCATCTACTTAATTACAATACCGAATAGGCGTAGATGAGAAGGGCTCTCATCCGGTATGTTGTAATTGCAGTTGTCGTAGAATTGGTGTCCTTGGAAAAAGGATTCCCATACATGTATGTCTAATTATATAAGACTGGAACAGGAGAAGTGTGACAAAATTATTTTAGTTATACGTGTATGGCACAGTTGGAATCATTGATTTTACAATCATTATCTTGCACATTTTGTGCTTGAGTAGAAGGGAATGACTTTTAGTGAGGCATATATGGCTTTGCTGGAACAGTGTTATGAACAGTATCGCTTTACGCCTCTCGTACTTCAGCTGTTACGTGTAGTCAGTATTATTGATGGTGGGATGCTTCGGAATGATAATGTAATTATTCCATGGATTCTAATAGCTTAAGACTTCGTTCTCTATCTGCTGGATTATTCGCATTCATCAATTTTGTCGGATTTTTCATTTCTATCATTTCCACTTCTGAATTGATTAAAACTTTTTTTGCGCAAGAATAACCTTGTGTTAAAAACTCTAGCATGACAGGGTAGGCACGAGGTTCCCAAATAGTGACTAATGGTTCCGGATGCTCTGTTTCAGGATTGTAAAAGCAGGTAGCTAATTTGCTTGGATTGCGGGCGTCTACTAATTGCCGGAGAACTGATTCATCTAATAGCGGGTAATCGCAAGCAAGGACAAGCCATGCAGAATCGGGGTGTTCTCGGAATGCTGAAAGTATGCCTCCATAAGGTCCTAGTCCTTCAAAACTGTCATATAATTTTTTGAATTTTGATTCAATTAATTCTTCTTGATTTTTTCTACAGGATATGAATGTTTGATTGCAGAATTTTTTCGCCAATCTTGCTTCAAATTCTCGGTGAGGAATGCCGCGATAGTTTAAGGCCCCTTTATCTTCACCCATCCTCATGGACTTTCCACCGGACAGTATTAGACCGTATAGTGGTGGGGTTGATTCTATAAAATCATTTAAGATCGTCGTCGCAATTTTTTCAATTTCCTTTAGTCTAAAAACTTTTAATGATTTTTCGTCTTGAATTTTTTCCAAGACAAAGTCATAAATCACATCCGAACTTCGCTCAATAAGAATCATTTTTATTTGCGTTAAGCGATCAGTCTTTTGACTTAAGGATTCTTTTTTCTTTTCATTGATTAATACAATTTGTTTATCCCCTATGAAATAATTTCCATTCATAAGGACAAGATCAGCATGGTTGAAATATTTTCTTCCTTGCTTTTTTTTAGGTGTTGGATTGAAGCTTAATTGCGCATCTGTTCCATTATCAAAATATCTGATTTCAGAAGTTGTTTCTTTTGTTTTCTTTAGGTGATCACCATTTAGGTAAGCGACTTTTAGGGATTTGGATAAAATAGGTAGTAGTTCTTGTACTAAAGCATCTATTTCTTCACAGGGTGCACCGATTATCACCCATTCATTACGATGGTATTCGCCCCCAATGGGTTTAGTTAATCCTGGATGTTTGGTATGTTTCTTTAGAGCAGTCATTTTAAAAATCTATCTTACCAAAGGTAATTAGCTATTTTTGTATTTATGAAAGCATTGGTATTAAAAGAAGATAAATCTTTAGAATTGCAGGAGCAGGAGTTGCCCTCTTTAGGAGAAGGTGAGGTTTTAGTAAAATTGAAAGCCGCTTCCTTAAATCATAGAGAACTATGGATAAGAAAAGGATTATATCCTGGCATGACACTTCCTTGTACGCTAGGTGCGGATGGTGCTGGAGTTGTTGATGCTATCGGAGATACCGTTGATCCAAGATGGGAAGGAAAGGAGGTCATTGTTTATCCAGCCTACGATTGGGGTTCAGATCAAGATAGGCCTGATAGGAAATTCCGAGTATTAGGAATGCCAGATCCTGGAACGATTGCAGAATACATCCGAGTGCCCATTGAGAATATCTGTGCAAAGCCTAAATATTTGAGTTGGTCGGAGGCTGCTGCTTTGCCTGTTGCATCAATTACTGCCTATAGAGGGTTACTCGAGTATGGTAAAATAAAAGAAGGAGACAAGGTATTGATTACTGGAATCGGTGGGGGTGTTGCTCAAGCCGGATTAAGCTTTGCCAAAGCTGTAGGAGCAGAAGTTTTTGTTACAAGTAGTTCGGGCGATAAGATTTCTGATGCCATTGCTAAAGGAGCAATGGGAGGTGTGAATTATAAAGAAGAGGATTGGCCTATGCAGTTGAAGGAGTTGTGTGGAGGAATTGATGTGGTATTGGATAGTTCGCCGATGGAAGAATTGGATCACTATTTACGCTTTTTAAATCGAGGAGCCAAAATTGTTTATTATGGTTCAACGGGGTCGAGGTATGCTCGATTAAACATAAGTAAATTCTTTTTGCGGCACATACAATTAATCGGTACAGCGATGGGATCACCTTCTGATTTTCAGAACATGCTTCATTTTTTAGAGAAGCATGAGATACGTCCTAGAATCTATAAGGAATTTACATTACAAAATGCTTTGGCGGCTTTTGACGAACTGAGTACAGGAAAGCAAATAGGTAAAGTTGTAATTAACATTGATGGCTAAACATTCAGCTGCAAACGAATAAAAGATTAACATGAATTTTGATTTTACAGAAAAATCTGAAGCGTTGCAATCGCAAGTACGCACCTTCATTGATCAATATATTTTACCCTTAGAAAAAGAGCATTCTGAGTTTGTTGAAAACAATCCTTGGAAGCATTTCCCAAAACTTGATGATTTAAAATCTTTGGCCAGAGACAAGGGTTTATGGAATTTATTCTTGCCTAAAAACTATGGTGACTTAAGCCCAGGCTTAACTAATTTGGAGTACGCACCATTGGCTGAAATTATGGGTAGAGTTTCTTGGGCCTCTGAGGTTTTTAATTGTTCAGCGCCCGATACTGGGAACATGGAAGTATTGGCAAAGTATGGTGATGCGCATCAGAAGAAACAATGGCTCGAACCATTGATGAATGGTGAAATTCGTTCTGCCTTTTTGATGACAGAACCAGCAGTAGCTAGTTCGGATGCAACAAATATTTCTACCTCCATGGTGAGAGACGGCGATGAGTATGTGATCAATGGTAAGAAATGGTGGTCTTCCGGGGCGATGAATCCTGCCTGTAAATTCTTTATAGTGATGGGGAAAACAGATTTTGAAGCGGATCGGCGAGTGCAGCAAAGTATGATCCTTGTACCTAAGGATACACCCGGAGTAAATATAATTAGACCCCTAAAGGTTTTTGGTAATTATGATTCACCGGAAGGTCATGCGGAGATTGAACTTAAAAATGTGCGGGTTCCTGCAGGTAACTTAATACTAGGTGAGGGTAGGGGATTTGAGATTGCTCAGGGAAGATTAGGGCCTGGTCGGATTCATCATTGTATGCGACTGATAGGTGCTGCACAGCGAGCCTTAGAGTTGATGTGTCAACGCGTTGCTGTCAGAGAAACCTTTGGTACTGTCCTTAAAGATTATAGTAGCATACGTCAAGACATTGCCCGATCACAATGTGAAATTCAGCAGGCTAGATTATTAACCTTACAAGCGGCAGATCGTATCGATAAGTTTGGTGTGAAGGGTGCAAAAGATTTAATTGCTATGATTAAGATTGTCTGTCCGACCATGGTCTGTCAAGTAGTTGATCGTGCCATTCAGGCGCATGGCGGTATGGGCGTATGTCAAGATACCCCGTTGCCTGCTTTTTGGTTGTACGGTCGGATCATCCGATTGGCGGATGGCCCCGATGAGGTGCATATGTACCAGTTGGGTAGAAACTTGGTCAAGCGATTTAATGTTTAAGGTTTCGCAAATATTGGCTTAGGAGAATTTACCTCTAGCGAGTTGACTTAAGGCGATGGCCGTCTGCCCCAATGATTTCATTCTAGGATCTTTCGTCTCGCCATCGTGAAATCTTTTGTACAATTGCTGGGCGATTACGGCAGTTTTCATAAACGAAAAAGACTCATACCATGAAATCCTATCTAGGTTTAATCCTGTTTTTTCTTGGTATAAATTTCTTACAATTTCCTTTTCAGGAAAACCATCTTCCAGAATTACCGGTAGACCCTTTAATTTTTTGAAGTTATCATCTGGCCAATAACTTAGCATCGAAGCAAAATCGACCAAGGGATCGCCCAAGGTACACATGTCCCAATCAAAGACAGCCGTTACTTCATCTGGATTATCTGATTGAAATTGGCAGTTGTCAAATTTAACATCATTATGAATAACGGATACTTTTTGTGTGGTGGGAATATCTTCTTGCAATCGTTGAAGGGTTTGGTCCATCGCCTCATTTTTTTCGGTCTGACAATGGGCCCATCTCTTAGACCAACCGGCAAATTGTCGCTCTAAAAATCCTTCGGGTTTTCCTAGATGTTGGAGTTGAGCTGCCTCAATATCAATATTGTGTAAATTGGCTTGGGCTTCTACGAGTGCCATGGTAAGTCTTTCATGAACACGGTCCATTCCTTTAAAACAATCTGGTAAATGCTTTCGGATAATAACTCCGTTCTTCCGTTCCATGAAAACAAATTCTGCTCCGACAATCTCTGGATCTTCACAAAGGTGGTAAGCTCTGGGTGCTCGTGGATAAAACTCATAGAGCCTAGACAAAACACGATATTCCCTTTTCATCGAATGAGTACCGGGTGCTAGTTTACCGAAAGGTGGTCGCCGCAATACGTATTCCTCTGCGCCAAATTGTATGAGATAGGTGAGATTGGCATGACCTCCATGAAATTGTTGCACAGAAAAATCTCCAGATAAATGGTCAAGTTGGGACCTGAGATATTCTTCCAATTTGTTCCAGTCTAGTTGTTCTCCTTCTCGAATTTCTTGCGGTTTATCTAACATTAATTTTGATTTGCAGTGATGTTGATATTGACCGTTCGACCGATGGCAAATCCTCCACTAGATCCAATATTATAATCTAAACGATCAACCTCAAATTCACCAGTAAACTTTTTATTTGCGTAAGCGAAAGGGATATCTACCGTCCGTTCAACACCATTCATTTGTAGCGTCCCAGTCACCAGGTATCCAACATCTGTATTTGTCACTTCTTGAGAAGTAAAACATGTTTTTGGATATTTTGAAATGTTGAAATAATCTTCAGCTTTTAAATGCTCATCTCTTTTCTTGTTCCCTGTATCAATCGTATTCATGTCAAGGCAGACATCGAAGCTGCATAATTCCAGTTGATTTTCATTAAAGTCTGCCGTCCCAGCTAAATTCGAAATGGTACCTTCTACAGAGTTAATACCAAAATTGGAAATGGTGAAACTGATGTTTGAAGTGGCGGGATTTAAATTTTGAGAAATGCCGATTATTGGGATTAAGATCCAAGTAAAGAGTAAAAATAAAATTTTGTTCACTTTCATAATTTTAGACAAACTAAATAAAACTCTATATAACAACGGTCTTCTCGAGTTTAAGTTTGTAATAATTCTTCTAACATTGTAACTTAAGACCAAAATAAGAAAATAGAAACCAACTCACCGATGATCAACCGTTGTCTTCTTTTTATTTTGCTCACTTTGACTGCATGTCAGTCTAGTATTGAAGTAGAAGAATATTCTTCGAACAAGGCGGACATCCAAGCTTATAATTTAATAGAACCAATCGAGCTAGAACAATTGCTAGAAGAAAGAGAATCAGACTATATTCTTGTTCAAGTTTCTACAAAGAAAAAATTCGAAAAGCAACATTTGGAGGGAGCACTTAATGTTTGGCGACCAGATTATGGTTCAAAGGTCAAAGAGCCTTATGGTGGTCTTATGGGAAACCATGAAGAGATTCAATCACTACTGCAAAACTTGGGATACCAAAAAGGGAAGACGCTCCTATTATATGACTTAAAAGCTAATGTGGATGCGTGCAGACTTGCTTGGGTCCTTAGTTATTATGGCTTTGAAAATTATAAAATCATCAATGGTGGCTTTACAGCCTGTGTTGCTGAAGGAATGAGAGAAGTGAGTGGAAAAAGTGAAGAGGCTGTAAAAACCAATTTTCAATTAAAGCCATTGACACATCGAACAATGTCCGCAGATTTTGAGGAAGTAAGGTCTAGTATTTTAGATACGAATACCTTATTGATTGATACACGCGAAGACTATGAATTTCTTGGTCAACCTTTCGTAAAGGATGGTCAGGTTTATTCTTTTAAGAAAGGGGCATTCAGTCGTGGAAGTATTCCTGGGGCCATTCATTTGAATTGGTCCACTTTGGCAGATCTTTCGGGTGATCACCGCATTAAGGCTGAAAAAAACCTGAGACACGATTTAAAAGAAAAGGGCGTTGATCCAGAAAAGAATATCATCTTATATTGTCAAAGTGGGTCTCGAACCTCTCATACTTATTATGTTCTAAAACATGTTTTAGATTATCCGAATGTAAAAAACTACGATGGTTCGTGGATAGAGTGGAGTTATAAGAACAATGTAGACTCTTTGGTTCCAATTAATCTTCTGACATCAAAGGATGACCACGACCGTATGTACAAAACCCTTGAATTAGAATTAAAGAATTAATATGAATCTTGAACGAAGAAAATTTATCAGATATTCTATTCTAGTTTCTTTGGGAAGTGCTGTTGGAGTACCTGTAGTATATGCTAATAATTTACCTGAGGGTTTAGATTTGGTGGGTTTGAAGGAAGATTTGATAACTAAGTTTCCTGGTAAGAGTGATGCGATGACTGTGCTTAATGATCGGCCGATAAATATGGAGACGCCTGCTCATTTATTAAATGATGACCTTACGGCAAATGATTTATTCTTTGTTCGTAACAATGGGCTTCCTCCACATAAAGTGGATGTTAATTCTTGGACCTTGACGATTGAAGGCGAATCTGCAAAAACAAAAAAAGTATATACGATTGAAGAATTGAAGTCAAAATTTGAAACCGTGAGTTATCAATTGACTTTGGAGTGCGGAGGGAATGGACGTAAAGAATTTAATCCACCCGCTAAAGGTAACCAATGGTCTACTGGGGCAGTTGGATGTGCAAAATGGACGGGCGTAAGACTCAAGGATGTTTTGAGTGATGTCGGTGTAAAATCGAATGCTGTATACTTAGGATATTATGGGGCAGACACGCATTTATCAGGAGACGCTTCAAAAGATCCCATTTCTCGTGGAGTCCCGATTTCGAAAGCAATGGAAGACGAAAGTATGATTGCCTGGTCAATGAATGATCGCGATTTACCAAAGTTAAATGGATATCCACTTCGCTTAGTTTTTGGTGGTTTTCCAGCTTCTTGTTCGGGGAAATGGCTGGAGAAGATTGTCATCAGAGATCAGGTACATGATGGACAAAAAATGAAGGGTAGCTCCTATCGGACGCCTTGTAGTCCGGTACCACCAGGAGCTAAAGTGGAAGATAAGGATATGTGTATTATTGAAAACATGCCAGTAAAATCTCTTATTACATATCCTCGTACCGGTGCTACCATTAAAGTGGATCAAGAATTACCATTGGCAGGCCATGCTTGGACTTCAGCCAATGAGATTACTAAGGTAGAATACTCCATTGATTTTGGAATGAACTGGACAACCTGCAAGTTGGACCCGTCAGCGAATAAATATTCTTGGCAGAATTTTTCTACGAAGGTTCGGTTTCCTGAGCCTGGGTATTATGAAGTATGGGCACGAGCTACAGATATAGATCAGAATACGCAACCGATCCTTTTGCCTGGATGGAATCCGAAGGGATATTTAAATAATGCTTGTCATCGTATCGCTGTAAAAATTGAAGCATAATGGAGCATCATGATTTCGAAACGGATGGATTGTGGCGTTCTTTTTTAACCTTACTTCATGTAGCAATTGTTCTGGTTTTATTAGGACTTGTATTTGCCTTGAGCGAGAAAACAATCAATGAATACTTAAATCGACCAACATTTTCAAAAGAGCACCTGGAAGAAAGTTTAAGGAAAAGAGGAATTGCTAGAGCTGTTGAAAGACAAGATGATTGGGGTCTTATTGAGAATGGGATTCATGTAAAAACTGGATTGAAGAATGATGAAAATCTTCAACTAATTATATCATCTTGTACTTCATGCCATTCGGCTAAATTGATTACACAGAATAGAGCTACACGATCAGGTTGGCGTCAGATGATTGAATGGATGCAAGCTACGCAGGGTCTTCCTGACTTAGGTCAAGCCGAACCCAAAATACTTGATTACCTAGCGAAACATTATGCTCCCGAGCAAATCGGTCGCCGGGCTAATTTAAACATGGCGGAGATAGAATGGTATATTTTGAATTTGGAGGAGACGGAGTAAGAAGAATTTAGACCTTTGGTTGTTGAGTAAATATTCTTATTGTTGATACTATCACATGATACTATCACATGATACTATGAAAGATCAAAAGCCTCCTTATCAAATATCACCTTCTTGGCATTAAAATAAATAATATGTCTATTTCAATTTGCTCAGTAAGGCTGTAATTTGCTTCACGTAAAAATCATCTGGACCTCGAGACTCTGCCATTTCCATTGCCTTTGTTGCAAATTTTAAGGCCTCCTTTTTTTCATTGTTAGCTAAGAGAATTTCTGCTTTCATTTGATATTTCCAAAACTTTGGAGTTCCATCAGGACCCTCACTTAAGTCAATGGATTTCTGAATAAGGTTTTTAGCTTTTTGTAAGTCTTTACCATTTTCTAGATAGTACTTTGCTGCTAGGTAATAATCACCAGAGTGATCATTAACAATGTTGTCAATGTCATTTAAAATCTTTTCTTCAGTAGTAAATTTAATTGGAATAGCTATGTAGGTGTTTTCCCACATGACACTTAAATCTGCGGTATTGTCAGTGACGTTTTCAAGATTTATTGTTAGGTTTTCGAACTGTCGGTTGAGTTCAAAAACCGGCACTGAAATTTTAACCAATGCTTTGGCCTCTTCAAAATCTTTAGGCACTCCATACCCATTGTCATATGGATAGAAATATACTTCCCATTCATTAGGATTTGGTTTAGTGAAGAGCGTATAGGTGTCTGCTTTTAGTTCAGTATTTCCGATGGTTACTGTTTCGCTGAATGAAACCTGGGTGTTTCGATTGGCTCCAGTTCTCCATATTTCCCCAAACTTTTCTAATCCGCCAAATATTTTACGACCACGCATTAATGGCCTGCAGTATTCAATGATAACTTCAGTAAAGCCGACCTTTTGCACGACCTTTTGTTTCTGACTTAGGGGTGGGGTTTTTATTTGAGAAAAACTTATCGCAGCAATAAATAGTAAGGCGAAGGAAAGGAAGAATTGTTTCATTGAATAATCATTTAATTTTACAAGTTTAAAATTAGGATTGTTTTATTTAGAACTTGTTAAAAGGTCGTTAATTAAAATTCTTCTTGATTTTAATATAAATAAAAAGACTGTCAAGTAGATTGACAGCCTTTGTATTGTATTCTTTCTAAAAGATAATATGCCTAATTAGGCACTCGTTTTGTAGGTCTTTTTATCGATCAGCATTTTAGCAATAATTTCTTTGAGAATTTCTGAGGTTCCTCCACCTATTGGCCCTAGGCGACTGTCTCTTAGCATTCTTGCCAGTGGGTACTCTTCCATATATCCATACCCTCCTAAGAATTGAAGACAATCATAAATAACTTGATCAGCTACCTTTGTCGATTGCAGCTTAGACATGCATGCTTCTTTGACTACATAAACATCTTTGTCTAGATTTGCAGCAACCATGTAATTGAAGGTTTTACATATTTCTACTTCAGTGTACATCTCGCTCACACGGTGACGTAGTGCTTGGTATTTATCTAAGGACTTTCCAAACGCTGTACGTTCTGACATGTATTGTAAGGTGTACTCAAGTGCATACTCTGCACGTGCATGTGCATTGATTCCCATGATCAATCTTTCAAGAGCAAAGTGTTGCATCACATAATAAAACCCTTTTCCAGGTTCGCCCATTAGATTAGAAGCAGGGATTCTAACATTATCAAAAGCTATTTCTCCCGTGTCGGATGCTCTCCATCCTAGTTTGTCTAATTTTGTAGCACTTACACCGGGTGTATCTCTATCTACAAGGAATACTCCCATTGCTCTTGGGTTGTCAGCGATGTCCATTTTTGCAATGACAATGAGATAGTCTGAATAGACACCATTTGTTATAAAAGTTTTAGAGCCATTAATCACATACTCATCACCGTCAAGGACGGCCTTGGTCAGCATTGCGCCGACGTCAGATCCACCGACGGGTTCGCTGATGCAGAGACATCCGATCATTTCTCCGTTGATGCTTGCTGTTAAATATTTTTCCTTGATGGCTTCTGAACCTTCTTTAAGAAGATGGGTCATCGCTAGATAATTGTGCGCCCACATGGCAGCAGCAAAACCTCCCGAGTTGATTCGTTGCATTTCTTCTAGCCAGATGACTAGATAAAAGATGTCAAGATCCAAACCACCATATTTTTCTGGATATCTGATGCCGAAGTATCCCATCTCTCCAAACTTAGGCCAGATTTCTTTGGCAATCGTTCCGGTCTTTTCCCACTCCTCTAAATGTGGTACTACTTCAGCTTGTAAAAATGTTCTGAATCCTTCTCTAAATAAATTGTGCTCTTCTGTAAAATAGGCTGAATGCATTTGTTTTATATTAAATGTTGTACGTTCAAATAATTTTCTATAGATATTCCTGACTTCGATAAGAAGTCTTTGCCATAATATTCGTGGAATTCCTTCATTCCTTTTTCGGTAAAATGTGGATATATGGTACTCCATACAGTTACCTCAATTTTCTCTTTCCCAATTTCTCTCACTGATTCCTGAGCCACCCAATAATATGTGAGGAGCCAGGCATTTAGTGAAAGTTGATAATATAATCCTTCGTAAGGTTCCGGTTTCACATTTCCGATATCAATACCATAAGCGAAGGTATTTAGGTTTCGCTTGATTACTTCTTTTGTCCATGAAGACATAACCACCTTAATGGAATTGTGTTCAAGAACGGACATGTCTCTGAAGACAAAGGGAAATGATCTTTGTAGTGATCTACAAGTTCGAATGTCAAGACTCAGATTATAAAAAGCGGGAAAGTCAACTCGTTTGTCTTGATATCTCTTAATGGTCCTCCGCATTTTCACGGAGATATCATCGAGTATATCTTCTTTATATTTATAATGATAGGCTAGATTTCCTCGGCTCATGCCACAAAGCTCTGCAAGATCAGAGAGAGAATACGCATGATAACCTTTGCTATTAAAAGCTTCAGCTACCTGAGTCAAAATAAGTTCTCTCTTCTTCAATGGACGTTTAAATTAAAATTTTGCCTTTATTTTGGGGGTTTTAGCTTTATAAGACTAAATAAATAGTCTTATGCGACTAAAGTATGAAATATTATCTGAACCTATGGTTCAATTAGATGGGTAAATGATTGAAATCCGCTTAAACATTATGCATCTATATTGAGTGATGCAATTTTAGTTTTTATGCTTGCGCAAATTTGATGGAAATCAAATGGTAAAGAGTTTAGCATATTAATAAGCGTAGTATTTTTTAGGACAATTAATTTAATAGACTTGATAAAAATCATTGCTTTCATTCATTGTTTTTATCTTTTTGGAATCTTACAATTATTTAGAAGAAACTTAGCCTTCAATTTTTAATATCGCGACATGAGAAAAAAATATTTAAACTTTTTAGCCTTTTTATTTTTAGCTGGTTCTATATCTGCTCAGGTAGTTATTAATGAATATTCTGCTTCTAATCTAAATGGATTCTTTGACAGCTTTGAAAGAACCGAAGATTGGATTGAACTGTATAATACAAGCGATGTTGAAGTCGATCTAGGTGGTTGGTATATTTCAGATAAAGGAGACAATCCACAAAAGTGGCAGATTCCTGCCAACACGCTAATCCCGGCCAATGGATTTTTAGTTTTCTATTGTTCTGGGAGAGGACTCAAAACTGCTGAAGGAGAGTTGCACACCAACTTTAAATTAGCACAAACAGAAGGAGATGACCAACTGGTTTTTTCTGATGCAAGTGGGACACTAATCGAAAACCATATCTTAGAATTAACCTTGGTGGAACATTCAAGAAGTAGAGTAATGGATGGTGTCAATGAATGGAAAGTAGAAACCCAACCTACCTTAGGCGTTTCTAATGTTGCCGGGGCAAAATATAATGGGTATACGGCAACTCCAAGCATGGACTTAGCGGCAGGATATCATACAGGTCCCCAGACAGTTACCATAACCAATAATGAGCCTAATTCAGTTTTGAGATATACCATTGATGGAACCAATCCTACCCCTGGTTCTCCGGAATATGTGGAGCCATTAGAAATAAATAAAACACAGGTGGTTAAAGCACAGTCCTTTAGCCTTGATCCACTGGTGTTGCCAGGTAAAATGGATTTTAATACCTATTTCATTGATGAAGAATTTTCTCTAGCCGTGTTTTCTGTTGCAGCAGATGATGTGATAGGTTTAGCCAATGGGGATGGGCAGTTAATACCAATTGGATCTTTAGAGTATTTTAATTTAGATCAAGAAAGAGAGGCTACTTCTTTTGGTAGTTTGAATCGCCATGGGCAAGACTCTTGGGTTTTGGATCATAGAAGTTTGGATTGGATTTCACGAGATGAAATGGGCTATTCTAAAGCGGTAAATGCACCTCTGTTCGGTTACTCAGAAAGAGATCAATATCAAAAATTTATGTTCAGAAATTCTGGAGATGATAATTATCCAGCGATTGATGATTTTGCCCATGAAGGTTCTACGCATATCCGCGATGAGTTTGTTCACACCCTAAGCCAACTAGGAGGCATGGAGTTAGATCAAAGAGCGGTAGAACGAGTGATCCTGTTTTTGAATGGTCAATACTGGGGTGTTTATGGAATGAGAGAAAGACCAGTTGATCATGATTACACCAAGGAATATTATGATCAAGATAAATATGAGGTTCAATATTTATCCACTTGGGATCGAACAGAAATTGAATACGGCGGCATTGAAGCCATAAGAGATTGGGAAAATCTGAGAAACTTCATCACTGATAATGATATGAGTATTCCTGAAAATTACCAGATCGCAGAAGATAGTATAAACATGGTGAGTTTGATCGATTATATGATTATGAACTTAAATGTGGTTGCTTCCGATTGGTTAAATTATAATACTGGATGGTGGAGAGGATTGAATCCTGAAGGCAAGCATAAAAAATGGGGATATATCCTCTGGGATTTAGATGCCACCTTTGATTATTATATTAATTATTCTGGAGTTCCTAATATAGCACCAGATGCAGCGCCATGTGATTTAGAAGAAATCAGCGATTTTATGGATGGTTTTTTTGGTACTGAAACCACGGCTCATGGTGATCCAGATAGTCAAATGGACCCAGAATGCCTGACCATAGAAAATGGTACCTGTCCTTATCCGGCCGATGACGAATTCCTTCCGATTTTATTTGATTTTAATCCTGGATGCTGTGATACAGAATGGACTGAGGATTGTCAGAATGGTTACAACTTTATTAGTCAATTTCAGGGAGGCTTTTTCGATGGATTTACAGGGAATGTTGGACGACATGAAAAGATATTTTTGAAGCTATTGGAGGAAAGTCCAGAATTTGAACAATTATACTATGCGAGATATGCAGATTTAATGAATACTGTTTTTACTTGTGATAATATGATCACAATTTTGGATAGCATGCTTGCGGTTATTGAACCAGAAATGCCACGTCAAATTGAGAGATGGGGTGGAAGTATGACCGAGTGGGAATCGAACGTCAATGATTTGAAGAATTTCATAAACCAACGATGTAATCTTTTAGATGATGGTGCCCTTGAGTGCTACGATGAATTGTCAGGACCTTACACCGTTACTTTAATGACTGAACCAAATATTGGAATTGGTGAAATCGATTTTAATACCCTAGATATTGAAAGCTTCCCTTGGACCGGTAATTATTTTGGTGGCATGGAGAATGATATAAAGGCAAGAGTCTTCGATGAGTTTGAAGATGATTACGAATTTAGTCATTGGATAAGTTCAGGTGAAAATGTTATTTCGCCCGATGAGTTTACTAGAAGAGCGACGATTAACTTAATTACTACGGATACTTTGACGGCCGTATTCGTAGAAGCTGGCTCGGTGTCAACTACGGAAGTAGAGGATGATTTTGCCTTTAAGGTTTATCCAAATCCTGCAAAGGACTATTTAATTTTGGATTATGAGTTGGGAACAAGTTCTGATTTAAAGATTGCACTTCATTCTGTGCTCGGTGAAAAGATCACGAACTTTCCCGTTTCAGATGGTCATAAAATCTCAGGTAAGCATTCAATTAAATTACCACTTGAAAATATCAGTCTAAGTTCTGGCTTATACTTTTTGGTGATAGATGTGGCTGATGTAAGAAAGAATTTAAAAATTGAGATTATAGAATAGTTTATTTTTTGAATAGATAAATGTGGCAATGGCCAGAAATAAAAATCCTACTTTGAATGCATTCAAAGTAGGATTTTTGATTTAAAATAGTTGGTCGTTTGTTTTGATGGTAAAATGAGGAGGTGGAACCTCCTCATTTTAGTTTACTTCTTTGCTTTTATGAAAGAAGTTGTTTTGATTTGATGTTCATCTTGCCATATTACTTGATAGATTCCTTCTTGTAAAGATTCAATTGGTAATATTATTTGCGTTTGATTTTTCAAATTCTGTTGTGAAACAAGTACACCTAATGAAGTATACACTTGAAGTGTTCCCGTTCCTGCATCACCTAGCTTAATTGTTAGTTCTGACGTTGCTGGATTTGGGTAAACTTTCAGAGAGGTAATTCTCAATTTCTCCAATTCTTCATTAGAGCTTGTGATGCCTAATTCAGTATCGGACATTTTGATAGCCCCATTGAAGCTTTCTGTTTCCTCTTCTCCCATCATTGCCCATGTAGCACTGGTTATCACATCTCCGTTTGTTGAAGTAACAACATGAGTCGGCTGACTTATCCATTGATCATCATCTAAGCATGCGGATCTAGTATTAACAACATTTCCATCTTCATCAATGACTGCATAATTTAGGCAATGGTCTGAATCACTTGATGCAATTAAATATCGGTCGTTGTCAATCGCTGTCGCTTTGAAATTTCTGATTACTTGACCATCTAATTCTTTGAAGTCTTCTAGATGTAAAATTACTTCTCCATCTTGATCTAATATCAATAAATTATTGATGAAAGAATTAGGATCATTGAAATCTGTAAAAGATAAGGCTGAAATCATAATCTTATCTGATACTATCTGTAAGTCAAAGAAGGTTGCATGATTTAAGTAATCTGATAAATCAATTCTCTTCATGAATTCACCACTAGGGTTTAGTATAATTAATTCAGAGAAAGTCACCGATGGATCCGTTGGGTTTGATGTCGAACTTGACCCTATAACTATGTTGTTATTTGGTGTCTTGTATGCATCTATATATTTATGAGATTCAATATTATTTCCACTCAATAAATTATCAATAAATCCAAGTGTATCTACAATTTTTCCAGTTTCATCCATGCTTAACTGTATCTGGATGTATTCTCCGTCACTGCTCGGAAAAGAACAAGAAGTAACATATCTAAATTCTTCATCTGAAGGGAATGTTCTTCCAAACTGTCCATTGGGATTATTGCAGATCACTCCACCGTCTTCAAAATCTGAAAAAATTCTTTCAATTAGGTTTCCTGTATTAATGTCTAGCACTTTTCTGTGTGCCAAGGCGAATGGAAATAAATTTGGTATTTGTGGCGAAAGTAATCTCATGCCTGAAATCTCAACATTTCCATCTGACCTTAGGTAAATTGATAAATCAATTTCAATTTTCTGATCATTGGTCAAGTTAAAAGCCTGCTCCCACATTGTTTCACCTGTTTCTAGACTTGTACATCTTACAAATGATCCAAAATTTGTTCCTGTTCTAAATAACTGCAGAAATCTGTCTTCTAGAAGTAAGCTCTCTTCCAATATCATTTCATATCCTGAAATTTCAGAAATAAGCTCAGTAAATATGTCCTCCAATAAAGGCAGTGATTCATCTTTATAAATCGTAGCCCAATCTACGTTTGCTCCCGTAAAAACCAAATCTGGTGGATTTCCAATCAGAAATGCTTCTTCTTTCTCTGTCAGGTTATTACCTACGAATACTGTATGACCTATGGCTGTAGAATATATGCCCGATGGGGACATTGACTTCTTAAGCGACTTTAAATGAACATTTCCTTTATTCCAAAAAACAGTCTTTCCAAAAGCCTCGGAATGTATGCCTCCTTGGGATATTGCTTGGCCTAGGCAAACTAAGCTAAGAAATGTGGTTAAAAATATTTTATAAATTTTCATGGTCGTAGTTATTCGGTTTCACATAGTTCAAAACAAGGGCTTTGGAATAGGGATCCTTTAGGGCATTGCGGTAAATCAAAAGTAAAACACTCACCTTCGTTAACTTGTTCAGTAGATTCTGTAATTACTACTTCTCCATCTTTGTCTAGGCAGTAATCTAGATTCTTTCTGCAGCATGTGGTACCACAAGAAATTTGTGAAATTGTTAGTGCGCCTTCGTCTGATCTACCGAAGCAGAATGATACACATGACCCTCTATAGAAGCTTGAGGTAAAAGTTGTTAGCCCTTGTCCACAAGCCAAGAGTGCAGTAGTTCCATTAGCAATCGAAACATCTAAAGTTTGTTGCCAAAGATTGTTGGCAATTGCTGTTTCTATTCCAGCAAATACACTGGTTAAAAATCTCTCTGTTGCTAACTGGTCCCCTCCGAAAATGATTCCAAATATATCGGAAAGAAAATCTCCACAGCCTGGGTCTCCGAAAGGTATCGCCGTTACCGTACATTTGCAATTTGATTTACCCCTTGGCAGACTCTTAAGTCGTAATTTACAGTGATAGGGCAGTCGGGATATTTAGGAATGTTTACGGTGATTGAAAATGTCTCGATGTCTGTACAGCCAAATTCATTTGGGTAACAATCTGTCTGTGCAAAGACATTAGAACTAAAGTTAAACAAAACTCCAAATGATGCTGCAAAAGCCCCACCTCATTGAGTTTGCGCTCGAAATAAATATTTTTAAAAATTTAAGATTTAGAGATCTCTGGAACTTGTATTTTCAACTTTTTATGAAAATTGGTTCGCTAATTGAGGTGAATCTGGAGGCTAAATTGTTAATTCGAAAGCGGAATTAGCCGGAAAGAATAGGCATATTTTTGAACAGGCAAGGTGTATTCTTGATGCACCATTCGACCCCAAGAAGTATCTCCTCCGAGACCCATTTGCTTCAAGTCAATGTTCCAAGTGATGAAATTTTCAGGTGATAATTCAGCTCCATGTTTAGAGGTATTAGGGACGAGGCCAGAGGCAGATTCGGAACCCTGAATGCCTGCAACAAAGTCCAAATCTTCCATGTCTAATTGCCAAGCACTCATAGAAAGTGGTGTGTTCTCAGATTGTACAAGCCAGCCATTACCGACATCATCAGTGAGTGACATCCATCGCACATCAGACTTGTTTCCAGTTTCTTGAGGCCTTGAATATCTATGCAGCTGATCCCACACCAATCCTTCCCAAACACCTAGTTCCCCAGAGGTTTTTCTATCCCAATAGGTTTCATGTGGTCCTAGTCCATGCCATTTCATTTGGTTGAATGTTGATGGAATCTTCAACTGCATTCCTACTCTTGGAATTATGGGTAGATTCGTTCGCTGCGGGGAAAAATGGTAGTCTACTTTTATTTCTCCATTCGTGGATATCGTGTAGTTGATGGTCACAGACGCTTGGATGGTATCTGGTAATTCATAACCTACTTGATATGAAATATTGCCGTTCTCTTCTTTTAGCTGGCTCATTTTTGCCTTTGCATTCTGTCCAGCCTCTCTCCAAAGCGCTCCCCATTCATGCATTCCATTACCTAGATCATTATCCGTCGGAGGCCGCCAAAAGTTGGGTTTTAGCGAGGAAATAATCATCGGTGCATTTTTGAATTCATAGCTTAGAAATTCTCCAGTTGCTTTGTTGATTGTAAGTTGAAAATCATCCCCTAAAATTTTTATTTCAGATTTTCCCTCCTTAGTAACAAGCTTAGATGAACTAAAGGCAAGCTCTTTCTTCTTATCATTCATTGTTGATCGCCCCTGTACCTTAAATTCTTCCCAAGCGACGATATGGCCACTCGGAATAAGATCCGTCGCTTCTTTAGTGACGGCAGAAATTTTTAAATAATATTCCTTGTCTGCATCCATTTTAAAAGAAGCAAAATCAATTTTAAATCGCACCTTCTCTTGAGCAGGAACCATCAATTCTGCGATCTCTTTTTCTACTACCTTTATTCCATTCTCCTTCAATTTCCAGATGAAATTTACTTCATCGAGACCTTTAAAGAAATGCTTATTGTAAACTTCAAATTCTCCATTGCCTAAGTCTACTGCGTCAAACTTTATTGGTTCGTATACTTTCTTTACTTCATGTAAATGAGGATGCGGTTCTCTAAAAGGGTTTACCAATCCATTGTTTAAAAAATTTCCATCCGTTGGAAGCTCTGGATGGTAGTCATGACCATAGGCAAAATACTTCATCCCATTTTCATCCGTATATTCTAGGGATTGATCTACCCAGTCCCAGATAAAGCCACCCTGAAGTGAAGGATATCTTTCAATGAGGTCCCAATAATCTTGCAGGTTGCCCACACTGTTACCCATTGCATGACAATATTCAATCATAATGCCTGGTCGTTTTGGATTTGATTCAGCGTAGTCAATCAGTTTTTGAAATCGAGGATACATGGGGCAGAAGATGTCAGTATAGCCCTCTTTTTTAGCAGGTTCATATTGCACGGTGCGAGTTCCATCATTTTCTTTTAGCCACTTATACGTTTTTTCAAAAATCTTCCCATGTCCCGCTTCATTACCAAGTGACCATCCAATAATGCAAGCATGATTTTTATCTCTATGGAACATTCGCTGTGTCCGATCAAGATGTGCTGGTAGCCAACTCATTTCATTTCCAATCTGCGTGTCTTCTGAATTTGCTAAGGGGTGACTTTCAATGTTGGCTTCGTCGATAACGTATAGGCCGTATTTGTCACACAACTCATACCACCGCGGATGATTTGGATAATGTGCTGTGCGGACTGCATTGATGTTATTTTGTTTCATTAATTGAAGGTCACGAATCATATCTTCCTCTGTGATGACATGACCAGTCAAAGGATGCGTTTCATGTCTGTCGACACCTCGTATATAGATGGGCTGATCATTGACAAGGAGTTGGCCATTTTTAATTTCTATGATGCGGAATCCAATCTTTTTAGAAATGATTTCTACGGTGTTTCCTTTTTCATCTTCTTGCGTAATAATTACCGAATATAAATTTGGAGTTTCTGCTGACCACTTGTTTATTCGATGTTTAGATATCAAGTTTGGAAACTCAAAGGCTAGGTTTGTTGAGCCTTCATGAAGGTTTAGAGTCTTCTGTTCTTCAAGAATTATTTTTTGATTTTCATCAAATATCTGAACCCTAAAAGAGTGATTATTTCTTTTTTCTTTGAGATAATTTTTAACTGAAAAATTTAAACATAGCTGCCAGTCTTTTGGGTCTGACGCCATACGTTCTGTTTTTGCAAACATGTCCCAAAGGTGAGTTTTTGGCGTGGAGTAGAGGTAGACTTCTCTCTCGATGCCAGAAAGCCTAAGCATGTCTTGACTTTCAATATAGCTTGCATCACTCCATCTATAAATCTGAATGGCCAGCTGATTGTTTCGCTTTCGCAAATATTTGGTGAGGTTAAATTCAGCTGGTGTTTTCGATCCTTGCGAGTAACCGACGAATTCCCCATTGAGCCAAATGTAAAGGGCAGATTTAACTGCTCCGAAGTGGATAAATATTTCTCGATCTGACCATTCGTTGGGAAGGTCAAATGTTTTTCTGTAAGATCCGACTGGGTTGTAGTTTTCTGGAGTATTTGGGTAGCTTGTTTCAAAAGGGTATTTTTCATCAAGATAAATTGGATATCCATAACCATGTACTTCCCAGTTTCCTGGAACCGGAAAATTCTCCCACTGCGCATCATCAAAATTTTCTTGATAAAAATCTTGTGGCCGATCGTTCGGATCTTTTACCCAATTAAATTTCCAAGAGCCATTGAGTGATTTATACCAATTGGAGTTTTCTTTTTCATTTGCGAAAGCGGAATCAACATCACTAAAAGGAAATAAGAGAGGATGAGGGGCTTCCTTATTAATAGCAAAAGTCTGGTGATCTTGGTGATATTCTTGTGCCATTGAGAAAGAAGAAAGCAGGAGTATAAAAAGACTCAATTGCAGGCTTTTTGGCATGATGTTTACTTTACTAAAGTTTTTCATTTTATTCCTCCATTAATAACATTAAAAGATGTGCTGCTGACCAACTGAAATGATTAGATTCTAATCCTTTGCCGGTAATGGGGTGATAGTTCTCTCGGATAGGCCCATCAGCATTCTTTAGACCTTCTAGTCGATCAAATAGTTGAGTTGAGAAATTCAACGCCTCTTTTTCATATCCATATATTCTCAGGCCTTCAATGGCAAAGTAGGCTTGATCAAGCCACACTGGTCCTCGCCAATATCCATTCATTGGTTTGAATTTCGGATGATCTGCGGTGACGGTAGGGAAGGGAATGTGCGTGGCAAATTTACTGCTATCTAGCATGGTAGTTCTGACCTTCTCCGCTTGTTCCTCCGTTGCAATTTCTGTCCAGAGTGGAATCCAACCCTCTGGTCCCATCACCTGTACAAGTGCGTTGGTTTCCAGATTCAAATCATAAAACCATCCGGTATCTTTATCATAGAATTTTTCTTGAATCTGCTTTTTTAGTGATTCTGCATCTTTCAGATATTTTTCTGACTTTTCTAGTGCGCCGAACTGTTTTGCAATTTTGGCAAGGTAGTTTTTTTCAAGACACAGGTAAGAATTGAGATCAACACTTTCAAAATTCATGGTGCCACCGTGTGGACCATTCGACACAATTTTTACTTCATCGAATCTTATGGCATTATCCATTCCACTTTCCCATTTGGCAGCAATCAAAGAGGCATCTGTTGAACCGTATTCACAGAGGCCATTTTTATTGAAATCCCGAAATTTATACCACCAGTTGTGGTATTTCTCTAGCTTAGGAAAAAGCTCCTCGAGGAATTCTTGGTCCTTTGATTTTTGAAATACTTCCCAGATGGCCCAAGCCGATAGTGGTGGTTTTGTGTCACGCCAATTGTGGTTTTCGATAATCGTATCTCGGTATACACAATCTGCAATCATTCCATCTTCATTTTGAAAATGATACATGGCTTTGATTTGATTCTGAGCAAGCTCTGTATCGTAATGGGCAATGGCTACTGCATGTTTCCAGCTGTCCCAAGACCAAAATCCATTAAACCATTCATAGTTGTAGCTAGGAAAGAGACCATCGTATTTGAAAAACCCCGCGGCACTTTTCCAATTGGTTGTCAGAGTCTGAAGACATTTAACCACAATATTTTGATGAGCCGTAGTGTTGAATTCTGGTTTTAAATAATTAGTGACCTTTTCAATGTTTTCATTCCACCTTGTAGCATTGGAGCGATAGACCGAAGCAGGATTTTTTGATAGTTCATTGAGTAGGACTATTTCCTTTTTCTGTTCTTCCTCGTTGAAACAAAAAGATTGTGTTAGGTGAGAATTCCAACTAGCTCCTGGACTTAGTTCAAAAGGATTCGTCTGAATCTTGAATTGTTTTCCATTTGTAGTGACGATGGATTCATTTGCCTTGAGCGATGAAATCCATGCAATGTTTTTATTCTTGCCAAAATCAATTTTTATGGCTTGCTGTTCAGTGGTAAAACTGACTTCGTCTAGGAAACTTTGCCCACGCCAGTGGACAGATAATTTTAAATTCTCAGACGATTTATTTTGAATGTCCAAGCTCATGAGTCCAGTACGATTACTTGCGAATATTAGGGTGGTTTCTATTCTAAGTTTTGGATTCTTGGTTTGAAGGATTTGTTTAAGTTGATTTGGGTAAGAGTTTCTTTCAATTATTTCAGCTTCTTCTAAGTTGATTTCTTTAGATGTTTCGAGATCTATGATTTCCATTTTTGACAAGCAATCGCCGAGCCAAATCCCATTGTCTTGTGTCATGATGTAAGGACCGATAAAGCTTCCAAAGAATTCTCGATTGTTTTCATCTGGTAGCGCATACCCATGCCAAGCACCTAAATCTGAAAAGGCAAAAACGGATCTGTCGTCTAAGGAATCAGGTGTGCCAGTCAGATTTAGAATGTTGGGAAATTCGGATACTAAACTATTTTGCTTTTTTGTTGGGGTAGGAGTGGGAGCACATGATGAGAATAGAATGATGAAAAGGAAGAAAACTGCTTGCCTAATAAGAAGGTTTTTTTCTTCACTCATCATTTGGTTTGTTTTTGATTTCAATAGATTCTTACTTCTAGTACAACCAGTCTCTAAGAACTAGAGTTGTAATTTTAAAGACTTGAAATAAAAGGTAAGAAATTTATTTAGGATGTACTGCCTGACGCTCAATTTTCCATCTTGTAATCATAGATCATTGGTTCATTTCTTAATTGATATTTTATATCAAGAACAGAGGCATTTATATAGCTAGTTCCATTTTTGTTGACCTGACCATAAGCTTCATGGATATGTCCAAAGACATGCAATTTTATTCTGCGGTTTGCTATGGTATTTCTTAAGTCAAAGCAACCTACCTCTTCATTTCGTAGGGTGCGATCTAGTATTCCTGACGGTGGTCCGTGTGTGATGAGAATGTCAGTGTTGAAAGGAATTAGGTCCCAATGTTTTTGAATACTTTCTCCTCGTGATCTATTAAATGCCATATCCATAAATCTAGGCGTGATGGGTGAGCCCCAAATATTTATTCCATCAATGGTAACTCCAGAGTCATTTAAATAGGTGACACCTTCTGGAATAAGAAAACCTAATTCTTCTTTTGTTGCCATTTCAAAATGGAAATCATGATTTCCTGCGATGAATATTTTGTGTTTAAAGTCTAGGGTTTTAAACCAGTTTAGAAAATCTATGAATTCAGGTAGGTCTCCGAATTTTGATACATCACCTGCATGCAGAAGTATGTCTCCTGTTGGTAGTTGTAGGTCTACGTGTTGACCGTGCGTATCTGAGATGGCTACTATCTTTGGCAAGATCAGATGGATTGTGGTAAGAGACTAAGATAAGGAAAGTGTTTGATCAGGAAGCTAGAATTAGGCAATGAACAAGATGGCAGGATTTTAGGGAGGGATGGAATTAAATCCTAAAGCTCCCTAAAATCCTAGCATCTTGTTTATGCTTCGCTTTATGGTAGGGTATAATTTATCGTCACAGCTTTTACAAATAAATTGTCCCAAGTATTCGTGCTATGTGCATGGATGTAATATCCTGCAGTGCTCAATAAAGTATAGTTGATGCTGATGGTTCCACTTGATTCTAAAGACCCATTATCGGCTGCAATACCTGTATTTGTCACAACGGATACTGGTGCTGAAACTGCATTTATAGGATCAGAATATATGCTAAATTCTAATTCGCCTGTGTTTGTTCCATCGACGTAATGGTATTCTACATCATTTATAATGGTACCAGCAGGAAGATTAATCGGAGCATACATTGTATTTCCTGAACAGCATAAAATGCTCGCACCAAAATTACCATCATAAGTTACGTTTTCTGCCTCTGCAACAAAATTTACGGAAGAAAGTACAAGTGTCAAACTGGTACTAGTTCCGGAACAATCTAGTGCATTATAAACTCCATCTCCATTGGTATCTTCTGCTGGATCATTACTTCCATTTCCATTTAAATCCCAGCAGTTGATGCCGTCCATGCCATCTATACCATTTATGCCGTCAGGCCCTACTGGTCCTGGCGCTCCTGTAGACCCTGTTGGTCCTACTGGTCCTATTGGTCCTGTCGCACCTGTAGCTCCTGTCGCACCTGTGGCTCCTGTTGGTCCGACTGGTCCCATCGGTCCTGCTGGTCCTGCTGGTCCTGCTGGTCCACCAGCTGGTCCTTGTGGTCCTGTTGCTCCTGTGGGTCCTGCGGGACCAATTGGTCCTGCAGGCCCTGTTGCCCCTGCCGGTCCTATGGGGCCTGCTGGTCCTGTCGGTCCTGCTGGTCCACCAGCTGGTCCTGCTGGTCCTATTGGCCCGATTGGTCCTGCTGGCCCTGTTGCTCCTGCGGGGCCTGTTAATCCTGGTGGTCCCTGTGGTCCAGTGGCACCGGTTGGTCCTGGAGGTCCACCGGCTGGTCCTGCTGGTCCGGTTGCTCCTGTAGGTCCTTGTGGCCCAGGTGCTCCTGTTGCCCCAGTTGGTCCGGTAGGACCGATTGGTCCTATTGGTCCAGTAGCTCCCGTAGCTCCAGTTGCTCCATTTGCACCTGAAGGTCCTGTTGGTCCTATGGGCCCTGCTGGTCCTGCTGGTCCTCCTGCTGGTCCTTGTGGTCCTGTTGCTCCCGCGGGCCCTACTGGTCCTGCTGGTCCAGGTACTCCCTGTGGTCCAGTCGCACCTGTTGGTCCGATGGGCCCTGCTGGTCCTGCTGGCCCACCCGAAGGTCCGATTGGTCCTATTGGTCCGGTAGGTCCGATGGGTCCTGCGGGTCCTGTTGCGCCTGTTGCTCCTGGAGGTCCTTGTGGTCCGGTTGCTCCTGTTGGTCCTGGAGGTCCTCCGGCTGGTCCTGCCGGCCCGGTTGCTCCGGTGGGTCCGATAGGTCCTGCTGGCCCAGGTGCACCTGTTGCCCCAGGTGCTCCTGTTGGTCCTATGGGTCCAGCGGGTCCCGGAGGTCCTCCGGCTGGCCCTGTTGCCCCGGTAGGTCCTACTGGTCCTGCTGGTCCTGTTGCTCCTGTTGCACCAGTTGGTCCGATTGGACCGATTGGTCCGGTAGCACCAGTGGCTCCTGTCGCACCTGAGGGTCCTGTTGCTCCTGCAGGTCCTATTGGACCGATTGGTCCTGTTGCTCCTGTGGCACCCGTTGCTCCTGGAGGACCAACGGGTCCTGTTACTCCTGGTGTTCCGATCGGTCCAGTGGCACCGGTTGGACCGGTTGCGCCAGTTGGTCCAGGTGCTCCTTGACAATCATAGGCATCATAAACACCATCGCCATTGGTATCTTCATTGGTATCTGGAATTCCATCTCCATCTGTGTCCCAACAGTAGAGTCCAGAACTTTTCCAGACAGTTCCATCATAGCATTCGATGGATTTATTGGTGATATTATAGATGCATTGACCCTGGACTGGGGTGATGGCATTTCTTTGAATAGTAGTGTAACGTGGGAAGATAATCCCGTCCATGTTTATTTCTGCTTCTGATATTTGAGCGTTCATGAATGTACTCAAGAAGCAAACTAAAGCGGCAAATGTGCTTTTTTGGAGTGTTGTCATAATAATTGATTTAGTTCTGTCTAATAATATAATGTCTTAAAAACAGAAAACGTGTCAATAATATACAGCAAATTTTACTCCAAATAGCATACTGAAATTTTCTTGCAGTGGCTACATAAATGCGATGACAAATTGAATTAAGGTTGGTTTAAGTATTGTGGAATTTAATATTGGAATTACTAGTCATAAGTGTAGCAATGAATTCCTTTTGATTCTGCGGAGATAAGAATATGCTGTATCCATTTCCATAATTGATGATGATACCCTTGGTGTGTAGTGCAGGTCTAATTCCAGCGCTTGGAAAATTCCCTTCTACGATATAATTTATCTGATCAATGTTAACTTTTTTTTCAAACCTTCCCATTTTACAAATGAGCATTTTTTCATCGATGATGTATTTTGAGTGGAAGTATGGTTTTATCAGAAAGGCATAAAGAATCAAAGCTGTGAGGATTAAAATTGAGGCGAGGATTAGGTTTCCTATTAAATTTGATTCTTTAAAAGTTGGATAGAGTTTTTTGATGATAAAAATTAGAATTGCGATTGGAGTCACTACCATTAGAATGAAAAAGAAGGCACTCCGTTTTAATTCATATATGTGTTGTTTTTTCATTTCATTGATCTCTTAGCTGACGTCCTAATTTTTATGGAGCATACAGATACACTTTCATGGAAATACATTTGCGCAAGCGTCATCAAAAATGAAATATTTCTAATAACGGATTACCAATATACTATACTTCTAATTCTTCCAAACTTTAAAAATCGAAATACTTGAAATGATGCACACAGCCAAGCAGATAGCAAAAGGAACAAATTGTTGATAGAGTAAATAACCGGTTGAAAAGAGGGCGGCATAAATAGAAAGACATCCCAAGCTCATCAATAAAATTTCATTGGCCAAACTATTCTTTTGAGTTCCTGCATCTCTTGGTATAATTTCTTCATTGTTGTGAAGTACTTTTTTCCACCCAAGGTCATGCGGATGAATTAAGTTATAAAAGGAAGTTAATCTTTCTTTTGAGGTCGGCCTGGTGGCAAATGTTGTAGCGATCCAAATAAACGAAGTAAGACCTACACCTATAATCATCCGCTGGTAAGATTCCAACGCACCGGTATAGAAAATTTCAAAGTACAAGGCAATTGCAAAGGAGGCGATCATGGCTGCAATCTCACTGTAGGCATTAATCCTCCACCAGAACCATCTCAATAAAAACAATAAACCTGTGCCTGCACCGATCTGTAAAAGTATGTTGAATGCCTGCATGGCATTGGTAAGAAATAAAGCAAGGATGGCTGCCAGAATCATTAAGATTAAAGTACTGATCCTTCCGATGGTTACCTGCGTTTTCTGACTAGCTTCTGGATTAATAAATCTTACATAAAAATCATGAACCATGTAAGACGATCCCCAATTTAGGTGTGTACTAATGGTTGACATCAAGGCAGCAATTAACGCAGCTATGACCAAACCTAAGAGGCCTTTTGGAAGCAGTGAAAGCATGGCAGGAAAGGCCAAATCATCTTCGATGATGCCGGGATCAATCCCTGGGAAACTACGCTGAATATCCGAAAGCGCAGGGAACATAATCAAGGAGGCCAAGGCGATTAAAATCCACGGCCAAGGTCTTAATGCATAATGTGCCGCATTAAAAAATAAGGTTGCTTTCATGGCGTCTTTTTCATCTTTTGCCGATAACATTCGCTGGGCAATGTAACCTCCACCACCTGGTTCGGCTCCGGGGTACCAAGCACTCCACCATTGGACGGCAATCGGAATAAAAAAGAGAGGAATGGCTACATTCAAGTCATTAAAATCTGGAATCAAATTTATTTTTGAGGAGACGTTGGGGTGGCTTATTAGATTATTTAGTCCTCCGATCTCGGGAAGATTGACAATGTAGATTGCCGCAGCAATCATTCCAATCATACTTAGAATAAACTGAAAAAAATCGGTAAGTATGACACCCCGTAAACCTCCTAATGAAGAATAAACAACGGTAACAAGCGATACGATCAGTACCGTCTGGATGGCAGTGAACCCGAGCATAATACTCGAGATTTTTATGCCGGCAAGTAAGACGGTTGCCATGATCATGACATTAAAAAATACCCCTAAATAAATCGACCGAAACCCCCTCAAAAAACTCGCCGCTTTACCGCTATATCTCAATTCATAAAATTCAAGATCCGTTGTGATTTCCGAACGTCTCCATAACTTAGAATAAATAAAGACCGTCGCCATACCTGTGAGAAGGAAGGCCCACCAGACCCAGTTTCCAGCAACTCCATTTTTTCGGACAATGTCTGTGACAAGATTGGGTGTGTCTGCAGAGAAGGTGGTAGCAACCATTGAAACACCCAGCAGCCACCAAGGCATGTTCTGACCGGACAAGAAAAAATCTTTGGTGCTCTTTCCTGCTTTTTTGGAGGCAATCAATCCGATCAATAGTGTAACCACGAAGAAGGCAACAATTATTATCCAATCAAAGGAACTGATGTTCATAGTATTAAAGGTTGAGTGGGTTATTCGACATAAAGCTCAAGTAGAAGTCAATCGGACGTCTGAAGCTTATGTATTGGCAAAATACAATAATTTACTTTTGATTTTCACCATCAACAAACTTTACTAACCCCATAAGTCATATCCTTGGATGGTATTTAGTTTTTTGGTGTGCGGAATGCTCTTGTAAATGTAATGGTGACTCCTTTGAGTTATTGTTTTATTATTTTAGTTAACTCTTGAAATATTCTCACCATCGCCCAGGTATCCAATTTACAATACGCTAAAAGATCATTGAATTTTTTTTCTTGTTTTTCTTTTTGGATGGTTCCAAAGATCAAGCCCTCATATTCAACGACTGCTTGAGCGCCATTAGAAACTTCAAGTATATCATAATTTAGCTCAGGGCAAATGATGGGTAATACATTCTTAATAGAATAACTTCCTTTGAAACCATCATGAACATATTCCATCTGTTTGAAGACCAACATTAGATCAAATATCCTTGCATTTAAATCCAACAAGAATGTGCTAAGATCTGGGTTGACTGCTGCAAGATCTACGTTACATTTTCCTTCAAAGCCTTTATTCCATACTACTACATTCCCTTTATCTCCGATGTCTTCCCTTAATTTTTGTGCAACGATATGTACAGGTGTTGATTGATCTCTATGAATGAATTCCTTATGTTCGATTGCTCCATCTTCATGTAGGATGTGTAAGGAATATTGAAAGACGGTTTGCTGATAAGGGAAGGTTGTTTCAAATTTTGGAATACCACAAGCTAGCGTTTCATAATCTAGAAAATACAAAGGATATTCTAGGTCCAGGAATTTATTTCTGATAGCCTCATGGTCGATGATTGTTTCTTTGCTCTTGTAGACTTCTAGCTGTTTTTCATGCGTCTTGTTCAACTTAAAATCATCGGGGATAGATTCTAAGGCTATATGTCCAGCATCCACTAATTCTGCTAATTTCTTTTTTGAATTGCCGATGGCACGAAGATCATAAACGCTATACTTCGGTACCTTGGGATATAGGTAATTGAAGGCACGGCAATGGCTTGATCTTCCCTTATGATTACAAGGGCAAGAAGTAGGTTCGCTATGTGAGAGAACATCTTTAGCATGTTGAATGTCTGCTAGTAGATCTTGTTCGAGATCAATACACTCTGTGGTAATTTCAGATTCTTTAAAAAGGTCTGAAGGATTAATCTCTCCCTTTTTCAAAAACTCCTTGTTGAGTTCTACTAAATATACATTAACGACTTTCAGTCCTGCTTTTTGAACGAGAATTCTTTGGAAAGCTGCATCTAAGATGTGTTCTGACTTTTTTCTGTCCTTACTTGTGCTAGATTTAATTTCTATAATGTCCCATCCTTGAAATAAATCGTTCCACACCAACACATCACAACTGACAAATAATTTATCCGCGGAGAAACTGGCTTGAAATATTTCTTTGGCACCTTGATCTAAAAAGCTGTTGGTTTGAGCGACTGCTTGATCTAGTTTGCCCTCCACGAGCACTCCCTCCTTAAATAAATTCCTAGCGAACAACTCAACCTCATAACCTTGCCTTTTTAGGCGATCTACAAAGGGATCAATCTTTTCTTCTGCTAAGACTTCGGGTTTATTTTTGTGGAACCAGAAGTAGGAAGGGCATTGTTTGAATTTTAGGAAGTCGGATTTAGTGATCATTTTTTATTGATTTTACATTCATTTTAATCTAACGATTTTAATATCTCTTTTCAACTTTATTTGATATTTAGGAATAAAGTTAGATATGAATAAACTTATTGTTTAAAAATAATCAGCCTTATCAATTCAGTTAGGAAAATTGAATGTTACTATCAACTCAATTACAATATGATTCTTATAAAATTAATTTTACCAGTGTTTTTGTAACCAAAAGAAAATAGAACTTGAATAAATGTAAAATTATTTAGTATATTGAAATTGTTAATTAACCTCAAAACTTTCCATTAGCTGACTAACTACTTGTAATGAGTAGTATTAAATTATTACTGAACGAAAGTGAAGAGTTTTGAAGAATTAGACATTAAAAGAAAATATGCATCTAAATCAGAGCATACTCCTTTAGATTTTTACAATGCTATTATACCTAGAAGTAAGAATATCTACTTCAAGCTTGGGTACTTCTCCTCTTATGCGATCTCCGTATTAGCACTTCCTTTAACTCACTTCCTTCTTAAAAACGGGACCTTTCATATCGTTACGAATCATGTTTACCGAAAAGAAGACGCCGAGAATTTATTAGAAGTAGATTTATCCGAAGAACAACTCTATAGAGTTGGTAAGATGTTTATGAACGAACCTGAAGAATTCAAAAGAATTCTACAACAGGGAACATCTCTATTTTATGATTGCCTTAATTACCTTCAATCTCAAGGTAGATTAGTAATCCAACCAGTACTTTTTGGAGAAAACTATGACTTGAGTCACTTTAAAGAATTAGTTGCTGAAGATTATTTTGATAATCATATTAATGCGACTGGGAGCTGTAATTTGACTCCAAACGGAATTCTAAAAAATGGGGAGTCGTTCGCTGTTATACGTTCATGGGATTCTCAAAACGATGAAGTCAATATTCTTAATGAAAAAGAATCTATAAAGAAAATTTTAAATGGTATTCATCCAGATTTTCATTTTGCAAGTTCTGAGAGAATTATCAAAGTGATTTATGACAAGTCTAATAATAAAGAACTAAATGATTTGTTGGATGATGCTAAGGAATTTTCTAAAAAAGTGTTCTCGAAGGATAACAAACAACATCAACTTTATTTAGAGGATTTTGAAGATGCGGTTGATTCCTTTAAATCAAACCCAAGAAGACCTGATTGGTTCTCTCCTAGAGAGTACCAAGTTGAAGCCTATCATAACTGGTTGAAGAATAACTCCA
>JAHDGF010000032.1 GCA_020627785.1 Saprospiraceae bacterium | reverse complement strand
TAGCTTTCAATGGAGATGTAGAGTAGGTAAATGAATACCCCAAATATAATTCTCTCTTTTACATAACTTAATAGAATTGTGCTCAGTAGGAAATTAGTCAAGTAAAGAGTCTCAACCTTAAGCAAGTTTGCGTGACTTATTTGTTCAACGGCAATAGCAATTAAGCAGGTTATTAATTGGCAGTAGACTGCTGCCATATAGCTGATTCTCTTTCGTAAGAAAAAGAAACCAATCATGGTAAGAAAGATGACCAGTGTTAAATAGAAATCCGAACCACCGATGAATGAGTCCTTGATCACAAAAAAGAACAGGTAAACAACGATCATGAGCTGAATCTGATTAATTAATATGCTGTTCGTTTTTTCAAAAACATCATAATCATCCTTTAGCCCAATGTTGCTGATTCTTTGAATTATTTGTGATAAATAATTCATCTGCTCGGCCTTAAAATTTTCATACCCACAAACATGCGAAGTCTAGTTAAATAGTTTCATAAAGGAATTTGGTGGAGTATGTTACAGGCGTATGTAATATCTCAACCGTAGGTATGAATTCAGTGGTAAAGTAACGGGTTCAATAACCGTGCGAGGAGAAGGTTATTGGGACCTTTTTTTCATCTTTTTAATTGAAATGTAATGCGTTTTACAAAAATCATTAGAATTCAATGAGAAGTCAAAATCGGATAACCTATTGATTGTAAGCTAATTGAGTATAATTCTATTGGTCTATGATTTTGTTAAATGTGATTTTTTTAATTTTTCCTCAGTTTTAGTCAATAAGGAGAATAGAAACTTTTTATTGCATATATAGTTTTACTATTAGCTTATATTTATTGTATCGCTTTCGCAAATATTGTAAGCAAATCTATAACGAACAAGAATAGAGATTTTGGGCAAATACTTAGACATATTTTTAAATGGATATCAAGGTTATGCTTCCTATTTATGGGGAGAAATCACCAACCCTTCTTTTAGAAGCTACTTTTATTGGCTCATTGCAGTTTCTGTTTTCTTTTTCGTTTTAGAGGTGGTTATTCCTTGGAGAAAAAAGCAAGCAACCTTCAGAAAAGACTTCTGGCTTGATGCCTTTTATATGTTCTTCAATTTCTTTATTTTTTCACTGATTATTTACAACGCGGCTTCAGATGTCATTGTGAATTTATTTAATGATGGCATCAAAGGAATTACTGGAGGATTTGACTTGCAAGCTCTGAATCCTATGTCTTCTTGGCCTCTATGGTCCATTTTATTAGTAGGATTCTTAGTACGTGATTTTGTACAATGGTGGGTGCACCGTTTACTGCATAAATCCAATTGGCTTTGGCAATTTCATCAGGTTCACCACTCAGTAGAAGAAATGGGTTTTGCGGCTCATTTAAGATATCATTGGATGGAAAATGTTGTTTACCGGACCTTAGAATACATACCATTGGCCTTGTTAGGCATAGGTCTTCACGACTTTTTCATCATTCATATTTTCACCCTAGCTTGGGGTCACTACAACCATTCCAACATTAAAATAAACCATAGGATTACTGGTGGTGTTGTTGGGGCCTTATTGGGCATAGCCGTTGGATATTCATTATTAGACATTCAATTATTGGCTAATCCCACGACGGCAATTAGCATTGGGACAATCATTGGTTTTACCTTGTTTGGAGCCTTCGTTTTAAGTTATGCTATGAAGTATCTATTCAACAGCCCTGAAATGCACATCTGGCATCATTCATACGAGCTTCCAGAAGATCGTCGCTATGGCATTAACTTTGGATTAACCTTGGCAATCTGGGATTACCTTTGGGGTACAGCCTACATTCCTAAAGACGGTAAAGAAATTAAATTAGGTTTTCCAGGCGTTGAAAACTTTCCCAACAGCTTTAGCAAGCAAGTGCTTCTTGGTTTGACCGATAAACACTTTGATGCGCAAGATTATGAACGCATCGATCAGACTTAAGATTTACCGGGTATTTTAATTTGGCTTTCTCAGCAATAATAATTGAGCGGTAGTGTTATAAAACTGAATTAATTCATGTGGTAACAATGAGAATCAAACGGATTTCTGTTTTTGTATTGTTGATGATCTTATGTCTAAGCCAAGAAGTTATTTGCCAAGAACAAAAACTCATAGTTTATGATTATGAACAAAATCTATTAGACTCGATTTTTGTTACGTACGATTCATTAACGACAAGCGAATTTACGAGTCATAACCTTGGAGCTTTTGATTCAGAAATTGAAAATTTGGAAGAAAGTTTTCCTAAACAGAATATCTTCCCCAACAGCCAATTCACGTTTAAAAGAAAAGTAGGAGATGACTTTAGCGTTACTAGTTTCCCCATACGCACGAGTATTAAGTTGTTTAGTATTGAAAATGATACTTTATTAGACCTGTGCTCCGGCAGTTTAGTGGGAGAAAAATATGTCTTAACAGCTGCACATTGTGCACTTTTATCTGGTGAAAATGAAATCAGTTTTGACAGCCTATATGCTTGTCCAATTTTTAATGACGGAAGCCCAAACCCTCACTTTGAATGCAGTCACGTTCAAAAAGTTTATTTTTTTGATGAATGGAATTTAAATACTGAAGACATAGCAATTTTGGAACTAGAGGAATTAATAGGCAGCAGAACCGGTTGGTTGGGAATCGGGTTTAATGATTCAGAAGAATATTATCTCAATAACGTTCACTATAAATTTAGTTACCCTGCTACTTCAATCCCACAGGTTGATCCCAACGAGTATAATGGAGATACTTTATATTATAGCTATGGAAAAATCGATCAGATATTGCCCGACCATTTAGGGGCTACGAACGTCACAGGAATTCCTGGCGAAAGTGGAAGCTCAATAATAAGGGTTGAGCAAGGTGAAGTTTATAGAAGTTTTGGTGTACAATCTTACTCAAATGATATTAAGCATTCCCGGATTAATAATTGGAAATATTACGCATTCAAAGCGGTCATCAATAATTCTATCGTCCATACTTTTGAAGAGGAATATCTAGGAACTAAAATCTATCCTAATCCAACAACTGGATTTTTTTGGATTGAAAATCTAAATAAAGAGAAACTCAAGAGTATAAAAGTATATGATGGCTTCGGTAGAAATATCAACACCTAATAACGGAATTTACAATATTGTGTTAACAGACAGTGACAATAATATTTCAACACATAGACTCGTAAAGATTATTGATTGAATCTAGAAGTAATTCTACTTTTTGATGAACAACTCTGTCATTCTTCGCTGATCATTTTCAAGTATTAGAAAATATGACCCATCCTGAAAATTTTCGGTATTTAATTGGTAAGGAAAATTTACAGAATTTATGGATCTTATTTTTTGGCCGAGATTATTATAAATTTCAATATTTGAAGATGATTCTAAATCGGCTTCAATCCAGAGTTGATCCCTACATGGGTTTGGATATAGAGCCAAGTCAGTATAATCATCAAATTCGGTCATTGAGATATTGTCAAGCCCACCTTCCGGGTTTAGATACATGGTTAGATAACCACTAGAAACAGGTTCCACAATATTAGGATTTCCTGCCAGCAAAATACCTGTGATTAAAATATTTCCTTCTTCATCAAGTTTCATTTCTTCACAAGAAATACCTTCGATTGAATTTGTTTCTGCTAATACTAAATCCTTAAGCTCAATGTTTTTTAATTCGTTTAATTCATTATCTAAAACCAATATCTTACTCCATAAATCATCTCCCTCCTTGGATTGACCTAGAACATAAATCTTATCATCAAAAGTGCTTAAATCAGTGATCCAGAAAAAATCGTCTGCCAGTTCTTTCTGCTGGAGTTGCTCTTGACTTTCCAGGTCGACCAAGGTGAGTGTGCGTGTGGTTCCATTAACATTTCCTCCTGCCGCTACATAAACACCCTTTGAGTCATCTAAATTTCTATGCAGAATACCTGAAGGAGTGGTTTGAATGGTAGGATAAGAATCTTGTGTGATAATCTCTCCATCTGAGTCGATAACCAAGCGTAGGATTTGACCGTTATTCTGTGAATCTTCCATCCAAATTTGAATCTGATTATTATTATCAACATAGGCATGGCTATCGAAAAGTGGAAACCGTCCAAGGCTCAAATCTAATTCCCAGAGGAGATTAAAATTCTGATCTAGCTTCTTTAAGGTGTTTTTATTCCCATTAAAAGGGTCATTATAAATAGCCAATAAGTTTCCATTCGCATCGATCATTATTTCATTGATGTCATGGCCTTCTGTTGTATACCTTTCTATAAAGCTTCCATCCTTATTAATCTTAATAATATTCGCCATATATGAAGGTGAAAAACCAGTTTCCGAAACAAAATAAGCATTGTCACCTTCAACTACTGAAAGCGCGGTTGCAATTAATGCCTGAGGATTTAAGGGATATCTTTCGGTCCATAAAATCTCACCTGTTGAATTATATTTGATGATATATGTTTCAGTAGAACTTGCGGTGCCAACAGTAATAACTCCGTCGTCCGAAGTCTTTATGGCATTATAAGCCTCATCAAAAGGACCTCCATTTATAGCACTTACCCAATAGTCTTGAGCCTGTCCTGTGGTTATGCAAAAACAAAGAGAGAGTGTAAAAATTAATTTCATCGTTCTATTTTTCATTACGGTTTTATTGTCAGGGAGACAATCAAAAACATAATACCTTGAGCAGAGAAATCTGTTGCATTAAGTTTAAAATTTGATCCTTCAATTTTATAGTTTAATAAAAGGATATTTAACTTTTTCCTTTCCTGTATTTAAAAATAAAAAATAATGTCCGTCTTTAAATTTACTGGTTTCTAATTGTAAAGGGAGATCACCGTTTAACTCTGAATAAACAAGCTGACCTAAGGCATTATAAATTTGAAGATCTGAAAAGCTATTTGTCTCAGCGTTTATTATAAGTTGATTTATGCATGGGTTAGGGTAAACTTGAAGCCTTATATTTTCTTTCTCAACAGTACTTGAGACACCATCAATTCTCCCATTTTCATCTAAACGCATATTTAATAAACCGATTGGCGAATGTTCAAAACTCATAGGGTTGTCACCAGAGATGTATCCTGAAAGTAATAAATCACCTTGCTCCATTATCTTTATTTCACTAATGGAAGAACCAAGTATTACTGGAGACTCGGGGATCAAATTTTTGAGTGAAATTTTATCTTTTACATTTAATGCTTCATCTAAAATCATTAATTCTGACCAGATTCCACCTTCATAGGTCTGACCTACGATGTAAATGTTTTCATTACCAATCGCAAGATCATTAATCCAAAAAAATGTTTCAGCTAACTCTATGCTTTTTAATTGTGTTTTAGTTTCTAAATCGACTAAAACTAAGGTGCGAGAAGTCCCATTTATATTTCCACCATCAGTAACATATACCGCTTTCTCATCGTTAAGCTGGCCTTGCAAAATTCCAGCCCCAAAACTTGATTGAAGCAATGGGAAGTTATCCATAACAAGTGTGTTGCCCTCGCTATCAATAACCATTCTAATAGCCTCTGAATTACTGGATGCACTTTTCATCCAGAAATGAATATTATCTTCATCATCAATGAACGAATGATTATCTAAAATCGGATCATCTAGAAATGATAGATCTATGGTCCATGTTAAATTTAAATCTTGGTCAAACTTGCTTAGGAAGTTGTCGTTAGAAATCCAAAATTCGTTTCTGAAGCCATATAAATTTCCTGAGCTGTCTACTAATAAATTTGTAAAGACATCAAAAAATTCATTGTTGGTCTCATAATAACTCGTAATAATTTCTCCAGATAGATCTAGTTTGTGTAGGCTAGAAGTCGTGTCTGTGCTTGAGTGCTTTATTGATAAATAGTAATTTGAATCTGAACCGACCAATGAGTAAGCACGTGATGTTGGCAGGTTTCCAAAGGTATATCCTCTTTGCCATTCAATCTCACCAGTTTCAGAAAATTTTATTAGGGAGGGGCCTGTTCTTAAATTTGATAAAGCTAGTGAGCCATTATCTTCTGTTTCAATCATCATTTCGCTTGCGTCGAATAATTCTAATTCCAGAACGTTGACCCAATTATTCTGCGTGAATCCAATATTTAATACAAAAAAAATGAGAAAGGTAAAAGTAAATTTCATGTTGGTATTTTATGTGCGTAATAAAATTGTAAGGCCAAAATATTTAACCTCACAACACATAATGTACCATGAAACTATAAGTGTTGCAGCTTTGTTTTAATTTATTTTTTACTGCATTTTTGCTTCATTAGGTCATGCGATTTTCATCCATTCACTGCAAATTTTCAACAGTTCCTCTGGCTTTTCGGCATGAACCCAATGGCCAGCATCCGAGATGGTTTCTATTGTTGAATTGGGGAAGAGTTGTTGGATTTCATCGTGTTTTGAAGGTGGAATGTAGTGCGATTTTCCACCGGCAATAAATAGGGTAGGTAGCTCAGAAATATGATCATCGGTAGCTTCTAAGATTGAATCATATTTGCTTGTAAGCAAAGGTAAATTCATCTTCCATTTAAAACCTCCTTCTTTATTTCTATTTAAATTTTTCATGAGAAATTGAACAACACCAAGATCTGGTATGCTTAAAAGTAAATGTTCTTCAGCTTCTGATCGTGCATTTGCGGAAGCAGGATTAAAACCATTCAATGCTTCCATAATATGCGTATGGTGATTTTCATTTTTAAATGGAGCGATGTCCACAACAATGGCTTTTTGAACTAGGTCCGGATATTTCTGACAGAACCTCATCACTGTTTTTCCTCCCATTGAATGACCCATTAGAATGGCTGATTCTAATCCTTGACGCTTCATGAAATCTTTGAGGTCCTCAGCAAGTAGTTCATAAGAAAAATCTTGGGTGTGCGGCGAACGACCATGGTCTCTTTGGTCTACTAAAAAAACTTGATATTCCTCAGCCAACTTCCTCCCAAAAGTTTTCCAATTATCCAACATTCCTAAAAAACCATGTAGAATGATAACCGGAGTCCCTTCTCCTAGGGTCTTAAAATTAAGTTCAATTGCACTCATGTTGGGTATAACAATTCACTGGTCTACATGGTTCTCTTATTTCATAGAATTCGTCGACTTATAACCCAAATTAAAAATCTCTGGTAAAACCTACATTCAAGTTTAGACTTGAAAATCAATGACTATTGTTGATGCTTGCCTTGATTCGGTTGGTCAACTCCAATAAGTGATTTGTTTTAAATAATATTTTTTCTTTTAGATTCAGCAATCTAATTTTTATTTGCAAAAGCGATAAAAGCCATATCAAAATTAAACCAAATCAAATCCAACATACTCTCTAAAATCCAATCATCCGGTACCTGCATTCGATCGTATCCTACAATTCCTCCAAAATCCATGCATCTGTCCCAAAACACCTACTTATTTTTAGTAAATTCACCTCTTAGTTCAATTTCAAGACTGTGGCATTTAATTTAACATCGAAGTTTGTACCCACTGGGGATCAACCAAATGCAATTAAGCAATTGGTGGATGGGGTAAATAATAATGAGCCCTATCAAGTTTTACTTGGAGTCACCGGGTCCGGAAAGACCTTTACAGTGGCCAATATGATTCAAGAGTTAGATCGGCCTGTTTTGGTTTTAACACATAATAAAACCTTGACCGCCCAACTGTATGCGGAATTCACCGAGTTTTTTCCTGATAATGCCGTCGAGTATTTTGTCTCTTACTATGATTATTATCAACCGGAGGCCTACATCAGTCATTCAGACATGTACATCGAAAAAGACCTTTCAATTAATGAGGAGGTAGATAAATTGCGATTGCGTGCGGTCTCTTCATTACTCAGTGGTAGGAGAGATGTAATCATTGTTTCTTCGGTTTCTTGCATTTATGGTATGGGGAACCCCGCGGATTATAAAACTGGGATTATTCGTTTGGCCAAAGGAAAAGGATTGACAAGAAATCAATTCTTATATAAGCTCGTTGAAATTCTTTACAGCCGAACGGAAACAGACTTTGCTAGAGGAACCTTCAGGGTAAGAGGAGATACGGTAGATATTCATTTACCCTATGCCGATTATGGATATCGAATCATCTATTTTGGCGATGAGATTGAAGACATTCAGCGGCTTGAATTGTCGAGCGGAAAAAGATTGGAAAGCGTAGAACACGCAGCCATATTTCCAGCCAATCTATATGTTGCGCCCAAAGATCGATTGAATAGCATCATTCGGGAAATTGAAGATGAAGTGTTTGCCCATGAAAAGTTTTTTGAATCTGAAGGTCGGTTTATTGAGGCCAAGAGAATTAAAGAGCGTGTCACTTTTGATATTGAGATGATGAGAGAGCTTGGGTATTGTAACGGAATAGAAAACTACTCTAGATTTTTTGATGGACGTAAGCAAGGAACACGACCATTCTGTTTGCTTGATTATTTTCCAGACGACTATCTGATGGTAATAGATGAAAGTCACGTGACCATTCCGCAAGTCAGAGGAATGTGGGGAGGTGACAGAGCCCGAAAAATAAATCTGGTAAACTATGGATTTCGATTACCTTCTGCCATGGATAACAGACCATTGAATTTTGAGGAATTCGAATCCTTGTGTTCTCAAACAGTTTATGTGAGCGCAACACCAGGAGACTATGAAATGGAACGCACGGAAGGCTTAATCGTAGAACAAATTGTGAGACCTACTGGTCTGCTTGATCCACCGATTGAAGTGCGACCTAGCATTAATCAAATTGATGATCTCTTAGAAGAAATCAGAAAGCGAACTAAGATTGACGAACGTATTCTTGTGACTACTTTGACAAAGCGGATGGCTGAGGAATTGACAGAATATCTCATCAAGTTGAACATAAAGGTTAGATACATACACTCAGAGGTAGATACCATGGATCGAGTGGAGATTATCCGTGATCTACGATTGGGAGTTTTTGATGTTTTGGTTGGGGTAAATTTATTGAGGGAAGGAATTGACCTTCCAGAAGTTTCACTCGTTGCCATCATTGATGCAGACAAAGAAGGATTTTTAAGAAATGCCAGATCGCTGACGCAAACATCTGGACGTGCCGCAAGAAACTCTAACGGTATGGTGATATTTTATGCGGATAAGATTACGGAAAGCATGCAGCGCACCATTGATGAAACCAACCGTCGTCGAACCAAACAGATAGCCTACAATGAAAAGCATGGCATTACACCAACGACCATATCCAAAACCAAGGATGAAATCTTGGCACAGAAATCCATCTTGGATATCAGAGGAAATAAAAAAGCCAAGGCTTATACCGGTCCTGATCTAGATACCAAAGCAGCAGATCCGATCATTGATTATATGTCCTCTGATCAATTAACCATGCTTATTCAAGCCACAGAAGCTAAAATGAAAAAGGCGGCCAAGGATCTTGATTTTATTTCTGCAGCACAGTTTAGGGATGAACTTTTTGAATTAAAGAAGAAACTAAAGTCCTCTGTCTAAATATGAGTGAGCAAAAGTATCAAGCAATCGTTTTTGATTTTGGTAATATATTCATGCGCTTAGACTATGAGGTATTCTTTAATAGATTTTCAGAACTTATGGGCTATACCTTTAATCGGGAAACTGTTCCTCCGGATTTAATGCATGCGATGAAGCAACATGAGATGGGTCTTCTATCAAATGAGGACTGGGTAAAAGCTTTTCAAGTAATCAAACCAGAACTTACAAAGCAACAAGTTTTTGAAGCTTGGAACAAATTACTTGTGGGTGTTCCCAAGCATCATTTTAAATTCCTAAAAGAGTTGGAAAAAAAATACCGACTTTTTCTTTTGAGTAACATCAATGCAGTGCATGAAGCATGGATTGATGATTACATGAAAAAAGAACATGGCGTTGAAGATTTCAAGACTCAATATTTTCAAGAATATTTTTATTCTCACCACATCCATTTAAGGAAGCCCAACAAAAATATTTATACCCATGTTGAAGCAAAGCTAAATGAGTTGGGAGTTACGGACTTCTTGTTCATTGATGATATGGAAGAGAACGTAATTGGTGCAAGACAAGCAGGTTGGAAAGCAGTGCAGCATAATCCAACGGAGGACATCGTAGAAAAATTAGAATCGTATTTAAGCAAACCATAAAAATTGAGCGGATGAAATTTGGAACGAAAACCATTCATGCAGGCATTACACCTGATCCAAGTACCGGTGCAATTATGACACCCATCTTTCAGACCTCCACCTATGTGCAGTCATCACCTGGGGAACATAAAGGTTACGCGTATGGTCGGACAAAAAATCCTACCCGTGATGCCTTGGAAAAAAATTTAGCCGCCTTAGAGAATGGCAAACATGCCATCTGTTTTTCGAGTGGTCTTGCAGCGATGGATGCCATTATTAAACTATTGAAAAGTGGTGATGAAATCGTAGCAGTAAATGACCTCTATGGAGGTTCCTATCGGCAGATGGTTTCCGTATATGCGCAATTTGGCATTAAGACAAAGTTTGTAGACATGGCAGATTTAACTGCCTTAGAAAATGCCATAGGACCTGACACAAAGATGTTGTGGATTGAGACACCTACGAATCCCATGCTAAAGATCGTTGATCTACAAGCCATCAATAAAATAGCAAATGCCAAGGGAGTGATATCGGTGGTAGATAATACCTTCGCTTCTCCTTATTTGCAAAACCCATTGGACCTAGGCGCTGATATTGTCATGCATTCTGCAACGAAATATCTGAATGGTCATTCTGATGTAATTCTGGGTGCAGTAATCACCTCTGATGATGATCTAGCGAAAAAACTATTTTTCATACAAAATGCGGTGGGTGCCATTCCAGGTCCACAGGATTGTTTTCTGACGATACGAGGCATTAAAACTTTACATGTTCGCGTCCAGCGCGCCTGCGAAAATGCCAGTGAAATCGCGGCCTATTTAAGAGCCCATCCAAAAGTTTCCAAGGTCTATTATCCAGGCTTTGAAGATCACCCCAATCATTCAATAGCAAAGGCACAGATGAGAGATTTCGGAGCGATGATTTCATTTGATCTTCACAATAACTCACAAGAAAATGCCTACGCCTTGATGAGTGCAACTCATTATTTTAGCTTAGCAGAATCATTGGGTGGGGTGGAGTCATTGATTGGCCATCCGGCAAGCATGACACACGCCTCCATTCCAAGAGAAGATAGACTAAAGGTAGGGTTGACAGATTCTTTGATTAGAATGAGTGTTGGTATTGAGGATGTGGAAGATTTAAAGAATGATTTAGAAGGTGCATTAAGGAAAATTGATTAATTTGATTCAGTGAACAATTCTATTGAGTTAATAGGAATCTATCAATTGAATCATCCAAGCATCATTCACATTATTGAATTACAGGTAAAAGAAGAAATTCAAGAATTTGACATTTCTAAATTTACCCAGGAGATGGAAGGCCAAGATAAAATGTATTGGCAGGTCCCTTATGATGAGAAGTTCTTGGACTCAGATAATAAAGTCATAGGAGACTGGATGAATATTCCTACTCCAGTGCACGCTGGGACGAAAATAATTTTTTTCTTTCATGAACTAAATTTCGATAAACCTCTAATTACTCCCTATGGTGAATTAGAAATTCCATTGGCGATTGACCAATCCAACTGGATGAAAGAAATTATGAATTACGAAGCTCCCTAAACACGCAGACTACTTAAAATCTTTTTCTTCTGTTAATTTCTCAAAATCAAATTGAGTTTCTAATTAAAATCTTTAACTTAAGATAGGCATGAAAAAAGAATGCAGTATGGTTAAGTGTTTAAAATTCTTGTTCACGGGTATATTAATATTTTCGTCTACCTTAATTCATTCTCAGAAGAAAATTCAATTGAATGGGAAACTGGGAATTGGTCTTTTAAATAGTTCTGCAGAAGCATCTGCTCTTACTTATAATTTGGGTTTGGCTGCCTCTTACAAGTGGTTGGAGTTAGAGGTCGGATATCTCAAGCCACTTTCGATTCTTGGACAAAAAGAACATCGTAATCTAAATTATATTGTGCCAGGTCAAATTCCACTTGATCGACGGATTGTGATTGATTCTAATCCATTCACAGCATTTCAATCCACCCATTTACTTTTAAACCTAAAGCTGTATGTCAAAGCATTTAATTTTAAAATTGGTGCAGGAATTTCCAATAATAGAGTTAGACAATTAACACGAACAACCTATTCGAAAAATGATCAAGGTATCAGAACAGATATTCGAATAGTTAATTATCGCACTCCATTACCGCGCCAACCAATTATTAAATTTGCACACCTAATAGGACCTTATGAATTTTCAGCAACCTTTCTTATTCAAAAAAGTGTAAATAATCTAGACATAGAAAGTGTAACTTATTTTAGAAATATTAGTTTTTCAAGATACCTAATAGATGAAAGGAAAAATCAGAATTGGAGTTATGATCGGCCTGTAAAAGAGAAAATCATAAGCTTTACTCCTGGGTTTAAATTCTTTTTGCCTATTGGTAATGGTCTTGCTTCTGGGCAAAGTTTATTTTTTGAAATAACCAAACCCATAAAACAGAGTTGGGAAATTACAGCTAGCATTCAAGGGCATATTTCTTTTGATGGATTTACTAAAACCGAAAGACCTTATTATATAAACCACGAGGAGAAGTTAGAGTCTGAAAATATTAATAAATTAGAAAGATTCATTTTCTATAAAATTTTGATTTCAAAAATTAAAACCTTGTCAAAGAACTTTTCATTTGCTTATGGAATTGGTCCGACCTTTAATTATAGAGCTTCATACACTAGTACTTCACGCCCTAGAGATATTATTGAAAATAAATTTCAGCTAGGAACTACATTACACGCTTCTTTATATTGCCCTTACATTCAATATCGATTGGAGCTAAATGCTCCCATTGGAGATCTCCCTTCACATCTCAGTTTTGGTACAGGAGTCCCAATTTCCATATTTAAAAAATCTAAGAAAGAAGAAAAGCTGCCGGTTGATTTAGATAATTGGACTATTTAATAAGGGCTAGATTTTAATAAGCACTTCCGTGCAAAGATTTATATCCAAAGTAAAGAATTGCATTTTTCTAAAGCGCTATAGTAAGTCAGATTGAATAATTTCTAGTGATCAATTTTATACAAAGTAATTCAAGATTGTTCTAAAAACGAATTATTCCTTCTCGGTCACGCATCAATTCATTGGTCGAAACTTTCATTTGATTAATCGAATTTGGAATCTAATTTGAACTTATCTTTTCAAAAAATCTTTTACAAATTAGAACAACAAAAAAACTAGCTGATCATGAACGCACACGAAATTGACTACCAAATCTTTGGTGAAGAACTCCAATTTGTAGAAATCGAATTAGATCCACAGGAGTCTGTGGTCGCCGAGCCTGGATCATTTATGATGATGGATGAGGACATTGAAATGCATACCATCTTTGGAGATGGAACCAATCAAGACAAAGGCATCTTTGGAAAAATGTTGGGCGCCGGGAAAAGAGTATTAACCGGAGAAAAATTATTCATGACTGCCTTTACGCATGAAGGTGGTGGGAAAGCAAAAGTATCCTTTGCATCTCCTTTTCCTGGGAAAATTATTCCCATAGATCTGAGTGAAATGGGGAACAAAATAATCTGTCAGAAAGACTCTTTTTTGTGTGCCGCAAAAGGCGCAAGAGTCGGCATCGAATTTTCTAGAAAACTTGGCCGCGGCTTTTTCGGTGGAGAAGGTTTCATCATGCAAAAAATTGAAGGCGATGGTCTTGCCTTCTTACACGCCGGTGGATACATCGTAAAAAAAGAATTAGAGATTGGTGAGCATCTTCGAGTGGATACTGGCTGCTTGGTCGGATTTACCAGTCAAATAGATTATGACATCCAATTTGTCAAAGGAATTAAAAATGCGGTCTTCGGTGGAGAAGGATTATTTTTCGCCAGCTTAATAGGTCCCGGATCTGTCTGGGTTCAATCTCTACCCATCAGCCGATTGTCCGATAGAATCTTATCGCACTCCAAGGGATACTTTGGAAAAGGTGGGGGAGAAGGAAGTTTATTGAGAGGTCTCGGTGATATCCTGGATGGAGATGGTTTTTAATAGGATTATTATTTAGCCAGCATTTATTAGGCTTCTGTCCTTTTCGCTTACGCAAATGTAGCTTGTCGGAAAAATTGACATTAAATATCAAGTATTTCGACATATCGTATTTTTGTTATATATTTGAGGTATTATGTTAGGAGATAACCTTAAATATTTGCGTAAGCTTAATAATCTGTCTCAACAACTGCTGGCAGACGAGCTTCAAATTCCAAGAACTACCCTAGGAGATTACGAACGTGGACATACCGAGCCCAATGTCAATACCATGATTCGCTTAGCCAACTATTACAATGTTTCAGTAGATGAGTTGCTAAAGACAAAGCTGCAATATGGTGGAACTCCATCAGGCCCAGGGCAGCTAAAAGTTTTAGCCATATCGACCGATCAAGACGATAAAGAAAACATTGAATTGGTTGAAACTAAGGCAGCAGCTGGTTATATAGATGGTTTTCAAGACCCAGAATACATTCGTGATCTACCTAAGATTAGATTCCCTAACATACCGGTAGGAACCTACCGAGGCTTTGAAATACGTGGCGATTCTATGTTGCCAGTTGAGCCAGGGTCTATCATTATTTCCAAGTACCTTGAAGGCATTGAAGACATTAGAGACAACAAAACCTACGTCGTTGTATCTAAAGAGAATGGGGTTGTCTATAAACGATTGAGAAAAGATCCAGAAAATGGCCAACTTCAATTGATCTCAGACAATGAGTCTTACCTACCTTATACCTTAGCTTATGGGGAAATTGATGAAATCTGGGAATACTACGCGCACCTTAGCTTCTCAGATAGTAAGGCAACCTATGATGCCATGATTCAAGAAAAGATTGGTGACATTCAGCGTAAATTGACAGAAGTACACAACAAGCTTTTAAACTAAGCTAGTTTCTATTTCTAAGATTAATTTCTGCCTCTTCCTTTATTTTGGATTAGGACAAATACACACGGTGTAGCATCAAATGCTATATTTATAACATGTTCACCCGAATACAGATTCTTGTTCTTTTATGCCTTTTTCTGAACTCCTTTGGAAATGCACAGATTCTGCCATCGGCTCAATACACCACTCATGATGGCTTGCCTCAGATTCAAGTGATGGATCTACTTCAAGATAAGAATGGATTCCTTTGGGCTGCAACAAAAGGCGGAATAGCAAGATTCGATGGATCAAATTGGGTAGATTTTAAACTCGAAAGCCAGGCCGTCACTTCCCAATTGGCGGAAAATAGTTTAGGTGAAATTATTGCAATAACAGAAGGTGATTTTGGTCAAATCATCAAATTAAATGGATCTCAAATCCAATACTCAGATTTTAATCTTCATAAGGCAAGTTCCTACAATCTTGTCATTGAAAAAGATACATTATTTAATGTCGATTTTGTCAATGCAACTCTAAATGCTTATGACCTTCGAACACTTACCCAGATCGGAGAACAAGAAATAAATTTATCGGAAGATAGACTTTCTCATTATAGTCAGAAGTATGGTTTAATACTCAAAAGAAAAAATCCTGAAACTGGTAAGCACGAATTATATGATCTAAAGGGTAATCAATATTTAGAAATCTTCTCTCCGGGGAGCATTCTTTATTGTAGAACCATCAATCAAAAAAACATTTGGTCAAGGAGAGGCGATTACTTAGATGTATATGGTCCAGATGAGTTTGAAAAACAGTATGAGATTTTGATTAAAAATGATGAGGCAAAAGAAGTAAGAGCTTTTGTTGATCGTGATTTATATTTTAATATTAAAGAGCGGAATTATAGATTTCGAGCATCAACCAACTCCTTGGAAGAATTGAATCAAATGAATCCGACTAGAAATATTTTCTTACTGGATAAAGAAGAGAATTTATGGAATAGCTCGGAAAATGGAATTCAGATTTTCCCAAAAACAAATTTCACCAATTTCAACTCCAAAGCCCTAAATGATGCTTGGGTATTTAAAGCTTTTGAAGGCCGATATATTTATGGAAATTTTTCAGCAGGATTGAAAGCTATTAAATTCGATCCTCTAGAAATTAAGCCAATTCAAATTGAGCGAAATAATAGAATCTATAATGGTACTGCAGAGCGCGATGGTGCACTTTACATTGCTGGTTCATCTCACGTCACTAAATTGAAAAATGGATTTGTGAAATCCATCGATATTCGGAAAACCAACACACAGGTGTTAAGTGCATATTTCCACCCAATGAATAAACAAATTTACTTTGGAGGTCTGAATGGAGTAGTTGAAATAGATCCGTATGATAAAGTCAATTTTTATCCAGATAAAGATGGGCAATTCAACAGATTCATCGTTTCAATGCATGGATTGAATGAAACAAAATTACTATGTGGAACCTATGAAGATTTATTAATTTATGATGTAGAATCTAAGAAATTTAAATCTTTAAATCATCTTTTTCCCAAGAAGGCTTTGGCAGGAGCCATAAGTATGGTTAAAGATCATAAAGGAAACTTTTGGCTTGGGAATAAAAGTGGGCTATGGTTCTATAATGTATCTGATGATTTCGTAAAACACATAGATGAAGGCCATATCGTTAATCCTATATACAGCATTATTGAGATAAAAAATGAAATGCTCGCTTTAGGGACTAGTAAAGAATTAATAATCTTAGACCTAAAGGCACATTATACTTCTGATAAAACAGTATTGAAAACTTTCAATCACAGAAATGGGTACTTCGGCCAAGAAGTTGCTCAGAATTCTTTACTATTAGAAGGGGAGACATTATGGGTGCCGACTGCCACAAAACTGGTTAGTGTTGATGTAAATAGTTTAGATTTCACCATAGATTCTTCAGATGTTTTCCCGCATTCAGTGAACGATAGCCTTTTGGCATGGGATGATAGCATTGATGAAGTTTTTGAATTACCCAAAGGGGTGAATAATGTTGAAATTAAATTCAGTACCGTTGGATTCAATCAACCAAAGTCAAGTCTACTTCAATATCGATTAAGCGATGTAGATGAAAAATGGTCGGATTGGACAGATGAAAAGGAAGTGAGTTATAACAACCTTTCCTCAGACATTTATTTGCTCCGTACGCGATTAAAAACATCAAGCTTTGGACAGGAAGATGAGTATCCTGAAAAAGAATTTAGATTTAAAGTCAACTTACCCTTTTATCGCGAACCTGATTTTTTAAATAGTTTATCCTTCTTTTTAATTGTTCTGGGAGGGATTCTTGCCTACCTTTTTTATACAACATGGAGAGAATCAGTTGATAAGGAAAAACTGGAAAGACAATTTAAATTATTACAAGTTCAAACACTTCAATCTCAGTTAAATCCTCACTTCCTATTTAATGTACTCGGGACCATTCAAAGTTTGGTTCTATCTGGAGACACGAACAATGCAAATAAATATTTAGTGGCATTTTCAAAAATGATGCGCAAATATTTAGATTACAACATTGATGCCTATGAATCCATGGAGGACCGAGGAGAAAAGCCACAGAATATTCGCTTAGCAGACGAACTTGAGGTTCTTGAAATTTATTTATCCTTTGAAAAACTAAAATTGGAAGAAGGTCTGAGTTATGAAATAAATATTGAGGATGGAATTGATAAACGAAGTGTTTACATTCCTCCCATGCTTTTACAACCCATCGTTGAAAATGCCATTGAACATGGAATTATTCCAAAAGAAAAGCCCGGCCAAATTATCATTCAAATTAGTAGCTTCGAAGACAGAATTAAAATTGAAATCCAGGATGATGGGATTGGTATAAGTGCATCTGTGAAACTTCAAAAAGAACAGCCTAGGAAATACAAATCTAGAGGGCTTCAGCTAATTAGAGATAGAATCAAAATTTTAAATTCAATGGGGGATCGATTGGAGATTTCAATTCGAGATAATCCGAAAGGTGGAACCATTACCACTCTCATTTTAGATTCGGCCAAAAGTTAAATTATGAGATTTTTAATTGTTGAAGATTTAAGGCCAACCTCAGAAATGATCAAAGGGATGATTAATAATCATGTGAAGCATGAAACGATTATTGATCAAGCTTTTACCTTTGATCAAGCCAAGGCAAAGATTCTCCAAAACAGATACGACATTCTTTTTTTAGACATTACGCTACCTAGAGGTAATACTTTTGATCTGTTAGAGCAATTAAGCCCTGAGAAAAAAAAGGAGTCAGAAATAATCTTTTTAACTGGTCATGACACCAAAGAGTATTTTCTAAATGCCATTAAGCATTCAGCCAGCGGTTATGTTTTAAAACCCATCGATCTAGATGATTTCAAATCAGCCATTGATAAATCATTAGAGAACCTAAGGCAAGCGACGATAGAAACCAATGGCCCTTCACAACTGTATGGTCTTAACAATAATTCATCTTCATTGGTGATTAGCCTCCCTAGAGGTACATCTACAATTTTATCAGTGAACGAAATTTCTCATTTAATAGGGGAGGGTTCTTTAACAAAGGTTCATCTTCAGAAGGGAGATCCCTTAAGTTCTGTTAAAAATCTCGGTCATTATAAAGAAGGACTTATCCTTAATCATGGTTTTTTAATTGCTTCAAAGTCCATCATTGTTAACCCAGACTTTATTGAGGTATATAAGCCCATACTCCAAGAAATCACCCTTAAAAATGGCATCAAAATTCCGTGTTCTAGAAGAGGAGGTAGGAATTTGAAAGAGTGGTTGAATTCAATGAGTTGACCCCATTTTTGTACGTTTAGAGCGAAAAAAAAGGCTTCTGCCCCGATAATTTTTAAAAAAGTTGACCGTTTGTTCTTTAAATCGACCGTTGGTTCAATTGGTCAGGACTTAATGCATATCCTAAACTATCTTTGAATCAGTATACAAGACATATGAGTTAATGGTGTAAAGAATTTGTATATGGTTATGTTACTTAGTACTAGTTAATCTAAAGAACATTCATTAGTAAAAAAGAGATTCTCTCCTCAGAGAGCGTCTCTTTTTTATTATACCAATCTTAGTTTCTGAATTCTATAAGTGCCTTTCAGCATGGTAAGAGGATCTTACCAGAGGTCCACTCTCCACAAAATCTAATCCTTTTTTCAGTCCTTCTTCTTTGTACATCTGGAAAACATCGGGATGTATAAATTCTTCTACGGCTAAGTGATGTTTGGTAGGCCTTAAGTATTGTCCGATGGTAAGCACATCACAACCATGTTCGACCAAATCGTCCATAATTTTAAAGACCTGCTCTTGCGTTTCTCCTAATCCTACCATAATCCCAGACTTTGTTCTCTTTCCAGCTTTTTTAGTCCTGAGTATTTGATCTAGGCTCCTTTGGTATTTAGCCTGTGGTCTTACCTTACGGTATAATGCTTCTACCGTCTCCATGTTGTGGGAAACAACTTCCTGGCCACCATCGATCATGCGGTCAAGGGCATCCCAATTAGCTCTTACATCTGGAATCAACGTTTCAATCGTTGTATTTGGGCTGGTTTCTTTTACTGCAACCACAGTTTGGTACCATATCTCTGCTCCGCGGTCCTTTAATTCATCTCTGTTGACCGAAGTGATGACGGCATGCTTTACTTCCATTAGTTTGATGGCTTCAGCCACTCTGCGCGGTTCATCTTCATCATACTCAGGAGGCCGTCCAGTCTTAACAGCACAGAAGGAACAACTTCTAGTACACACATCACCCAAAATCATGAAGGTTGCTGTACCAGCTCCCCAACATTCACCCATATTAGGACAATTTCCACTTTGACAGATGGTATTAAGCTTATACTCGTCCACTAGATTGCGGACATGCTTGTATTTCTCGCCAATAGGTAACTTTACTCTTAGCCAATTGGGTTTTTTGACTCGAGTTTCTTTTTCTGAATTTACTACAGGTAGTTCTAGCACGCTTTAATTCTTTCTCATTCCGAGCTGCAAATTTGCAAAAAGTTTCACGAAGTATGACTTATTGGAAAAACCATCTGATTCTACCACAATATCCACCTTACGTATATATAGATCGGCCATTAAACCAATTTCGGCTGCTTTGACATATTTATCAAAGGCCCCAAGTGCAAAATGACCTGCAATCTTACCTTGTATTCCAGGGATTATTTTAGCCTCAGAAAAACCTCTCCAAGGACTGGCCGCCCCATTGATATCATTGAAGGTCAGAAATTTCTCCGCATTTTCTGGAGAATATGCCTCATCCCTGAATTCAGGTTCTGTGGAATCAATCTCTGCCGGTCGATAGATCAAGTTTAAATAATACGGTTTTAAAATCCCCACAACAGGACCAAAAGCATAAGAATACCCAACTGCTAAGCCTTTTCTCTTCGCTTTTTCGCTGAGATACTTTTTGAAACCTAGACTTGCCCGCACATTCACGAATTGATTGATCTTTCCAAAAATAAAAGATCTACTTCCTGCAGTTGTGGGCAAACTAAAGGTCTTATTCTGTCTTCGCTCTCTTGGGTCTTTAATTGTGCCCAACTCAATCTGATAAAACTTAGTCTTATCATAACTTAGCACTTCAGCCGTATTGAAAGCAATGGCATAGCCTTGTTCGTGAAGTTTAAAATCTAAGGACCATTCCTTTTTATAGATCACTCCTTTTAAATCCAATTCAACCAATTTTGGCTGTATAATTCTTTGCCCATTAGCCTGAGCTAATAAGTAAAAACAAGCACAAAAAAGTAGAATTTTTTTCTTCATACTGTAAATATCGAAGGGCACTCTGCTGGCAGTACCTCAATTTATCTCAAGTTATTAAAATATTACTTCAGATGTAAGGGTTAATGTAACTTTGAAGACAGTGAATAGCCAAAAAATATCGATTTTCAGTAGCTTTCAATCAAATAGATTGACCTACGTCCTTGACTTTATCTTTGGGCAGTTCTTCAAAGCGGAATATACCCTTCATCTAAATTATAACAACAATCAGCCTCATCATGTTTTCTACAGTTCAGGAAAAGATACCTTAAACACATCAATACAGGTTTATGACTCTGGTTTCTTGGACTCATTCAGCCATGAACTATCTACCAATCACATCCACCACGCACAAGGCAATAGCTTTGATTTGTTTTCCATGATTTTCTATCATTTAGCTAGAGTGGAGGAGTATGGAAAGTCTTCCAATGATAAATTTGAACGTGCACTCGCGAAAGATTCTTTTCTGCATTCAGCAGAGTTGCTCAACCAACCAATCATTGATAAATTGTTGCTCAAATTTGCGGAAGCGATATATTCTAAATTCAATATTAAGCTTGAAAGAAAATCAAATTTCGAATTAATTCATACAGTAGATGTTGATCAGATATTTGCATACAAGTACAAGTCCAAAATTCGATCCGTTGGCGGATTTTTTAGAGATCTATTTCTATTAAATTTTAAGAGATGTTCAGATCGGCTCAAGGCTTTCACCCATGCCAAAGATCCATATGACACTTTTGACTACCTAAAAGAATCCTCTAAAGACTTCAAATCATTTTACTTTTTTTTGATGGCTCATTCTGGTGGTCCTGACAATGCTTTGGACCCTAGCTCTGAAGTAGTTCAAACTAAGATTAAAAGCATTGATCGAACATCCATAAAAGGCATTCATCCAGGAATTGAATCTCATGCCTCAGAACAATTTTTAGAAAAAGAAATCAAGCAACTTGAATCAATTCTCAATCATGAGATTACACATTCACGACAGCACTTTTTGAAACTAAATTTTCCAGACACTTATCGGAAGTTATTAGCTTCGAAAATTCACGAAGATCATTCCATGGGTTATCATGATTACTTTGGTTTTCGCGCGGGGACAACCGAATCATTCTTTTGGTATGATTTAGAAAATGAGAAAACAACAAGACTATTAATCCATCCATTAATGGTTATGGATGTAACCTTGAAAAAATACATGAATCTCAGTCCTGCTGAAGCAAGTAAACAATTGAGCAACTTAGTGAATGAATGCAAAAGGGTAGATGGTCCGCTGCGAATGCTGTGGCATAATAGTTCATTTTATGCCGAAGAAGGCTGGGGTGGCTGGAAGGAAGTCTATGAGGAATTCTTAAACTTCTGTCGCTAATTGCTGACTTAAAATTATCTTCGCTATATGTTATCACCCTTTGTTTTAATAAGTATCATAATCGCCTATTTTTTGGTCTTGATATTAATCTCTCAATTGACCTCAAAGAATACCGATAGTCAAGATTTTTTCAATGCCAAAAAACAATCGCCTTGGATTCTCGTGGCGATAGGGATGATCGGGGCAACACTGAGTGGAGTGACTTTTATTTCCATTCCTGGAGTGGTCGGTGCCGGAGGCGTTAACCAGAGCTTTTCTTACATGCAGATGGTCCTCGGGTACATCGTCGGTTATTTCTTAATAGCGACAGTATTGATGCCTATCTATTACCGATATAACCTGACTTCAATTTATGGTTATTTGGGTGATCGGTTTGGACCTCGAAGTCATAAGACAGGTGCCTTCTTCTTTTTAGTTTCTAGAATCATTGGAGCCTCTTTTAGACTTTTCTTAGTCGCTTTAGTTTTTGAGACCATTCTGGGCGATGTAATTCAAGTACCATTCTGGTTAATTGTTTTAGTGACGATTATTCTTATTTGGATATATACATTTCGTGGGGGAATAAAAACCATTGTTGTTACAGATGTTATTCAGACACTTAGTATGTTGGTCGCAGTCCTGTTAACGCTCTATGGTATATGTTCAGCCTTGGATATCGGTTTTTCAGACATTCCAACTAAAATAAAAGAAGCGAATTTAGATCAATGGTTTTATTTCGAATCAGGCTGGTCGGATCCTAATAACTTTTACAAGCAGTTCATAAGCGGCGCATTGATGGCTTTGGTTATGACCGGACTTGACCAGGATATGATGCAGAAAAACTTAACCTGTCGATCACTGAAGGATGCACAGAAAAACATGTTTCTATTTACCTTCGTTCTGGTCTTTGCTAAATTATTATTTCTATACACCGGGGCCATGCTTTACATCTTCGCCCAGACCAAAGGAATAGAAATACCTACAAGGACAGATCAAGTGTATCCCATACTCGCCATTAATCATTTGGGACCTGTGGTTACCATCAGTTTTGTTATCGGAATTATTGCTGCAGCTTATTCTAGCGCCGATTCTGCCCTTACTGCTTTGACTACTTCTTTCTGTGTTGATTTTTTAGGATTTGAAGAATCGGAAAGAAGTGAATCCGATCGAAAGTCCACAAGATTGAAAGTTCATCTTGGGTTTTCTGTGATTTTGTTTTTGGTTATAATAGCTTTTGAGCTTATAAATAATCAAGCGGTAATCAACGGAATATTTACTGCCGCCGGATATACCTATGGACCAATATTAGGATTATTCGCTTTTGGCATTTTAAGTAAAAGAAAGATTCGAGATAAATACGTTTTTTGGATTTGTTTGGCTGCACCACTTTTATCCTTTGCCATTGACAAAAACAGCGATCTATTATTGGGTGGATTTAAATTTGGATTCTTGCTACTTGCTTTAAATGGATTACTAACCTTTTTAGGTCTGCTAGCGATATCATATAAGAAGCAATGAATCTGAGTTTTTGGGAATACAAAGAATTGTTTAAGTCCGTTGATTTTACCATCATCGGTGCTGGAATTGTAGGTTCGTGTACAGCACTCTTCCTTCGAGAGAAATTTCCAGATGCTAAAATTATTGTTCTTGAGCGGGGCATTACTCCCTTGGGAGCAAGCACTAAAAATGCTGGCTTTTCATGTTTTGGATCTGTTAGTGAAATTTTGGATGACTTGGAGCATATGTCTTCGAAAGAGATAAAAGAATTGATTAAATTAAGGGTGGATGGGCTACATTTACTTCAAGAATTGGTTGATGCAAATGCTATGCAATACGAGCAACAGGGTGGTTATGAAGTTTTTGAAGATGCAGCATTGGAAAAATATCAAGAGGCAATTCCTCGGATAAATAAGTGGGTAGAAGAATCCACAGATATGAAAAATTGTTTCGAGTTGGTTGAAAATTCTTTCAATTTTGGCTTTGGCAAGCAAATGATATGGAATCAGTATGAAGGGCAGTTAAACCCTGCTTTGATGATGAAGGAATTACATAAAAAACTGACCCTAGAGAATGTACATATTTTGTTTGGGGCAGAAGTGAAGGAGATTCATGGCTCAACGCATTCGGTAGAATTGAAGCTGGCTGATTATAGTTTTATTAGTAAATCTTTGGCCATTTGTACCAATGCATTTACAAAGCAATTTATCAATCCAATTGATTTAACTCCAGCAAGAAATCAAGTATTGATGACCCAAAAAATTCCTGGGCTTCATTTGAAAGGGACCTTCCACTATGACAAAGGGTACGTATACTTCAGGGATTACGAAAATCGTTTATTGATAGGTGGTGCACGTAACATTGATCAAGAGGAAGAAACGACTTCGACCTTTGGACCAAATGAAAATATTCGACGCCATTTAAAAAAATTAGTTTCAGAAAAAATTCTGCCAGGTAGTAATCTAGCATATGATTATGAGTGGTCTGGAATCATTGCTACTGGTCAAACTAAAAAACCAGTGATCAAGAAATTTGAGGAAAAGATATACGGAGGTTTTCGACTCGGAGGTATGGGGGTAGCCATTGGTTCGATGGTCGGTAAAAAATTAGCAGAACTTATAGCTTCTAGTAATTAAATTTGTAGTAAGAATATAGATGATGAAGAGAATTATAAACTTGTTGGTTTTATTCATTTGCGTAAGCGCAAATGTGGTTCTCTCTCAGGCAGAAGTAGACACCTCCAAGGAAGAAAGTAAATCGGTCATTATTAAGAATTCTGACTTTTACGAATTTAGAGGAGACCTAGATCCACCCGAACAATTTTTTAAGGGGAATGTAAAAATGACGCACGACAGTGTTTTTATGTTTAGTGATACCGCTACCGTTTCCGAATCTTTTTTGACAGCCATGGGGGAGGTCGTTATCCTTCAGAATGATACCATTAAACTATTTTCAGATTCACTATACTACAACAGTGAAACGAATCAGGCCAAACTCTTCTACGATGTGGTCCTTGAAAATGGAGAACAACAATTATTTACTGATCGGTTAAACTATAACACCGAAACAAAAATTGCCGTCTACCCAGATACAGCCATCCTTAGAAATAAACGTACCACTTTAAATAGCCTTCGAGGGAAGTATGACATGAATGCTAAATTAGCAACCTTCGTAGGTGAAGTTATTGTGGTTGATAAAGAATTTGAGCTGTCAAGCGATAGTCTTTTGTACAACACCAGTTTAGATAAAGCCATCTTCGTTTCTCCGACAACGATCAAACAAGAAGCTAGAACCATTTATTGTGAGCGTGGATTCTATGATATTAAAAATGGACGTTCCGAATTCTCTCAAAATGCAAATTATATAGAAGGAGAAAAAACGGCAAAAGCGAATACCATCCTGTACGATGAAAGAACAAAAATCATCGATCTTATTGGCAATGCCATGTATAGAGATGAAGAGAAATTAGCCACTGCAGATAAGATGAGTTACAATGAAAATACAAAGGAAATAATACTCACGGGCAATGCTATTTTTGACGACGGTGAGACTCAAGCCAAAGGTGAAAAGATTATCTACAATGAGAACACCGAAGAAATTAGCATAGAAGGAAATACCAACCTTGATTCTGAAGATAGTGCCATCAGCTCTAAGAATTTAAGCTATGATGATAGTCTTGGTGTAGCCATTTTTACAGATGATGTGGAATATTACAATAAGCAAGACAGCGTCTTTGTTTATTCTGATCGAATTGAAGTTGATGATAAAAATAGCTCGTTCATTGCCAATGGAGAAACAAGACCTTACATGTTGCAGTTCATTGATTCTGATAGCATGCTATTAAGTGCAGATCAATTGATTGTGTCAGAAAGGATTGATAGTCTAGACACGATCAATGTATTTAAAGCATATCATGATGTAAGAATTTGGGGCGAAGAATTTCAGGCGATTTCTGATTCCTTGTATTACGATTCAGTCGATTCTATATTTGTCCTTTATGACCAACCAATGATGTGGTCAGATAGCATGCAATTTTCTGCAGATACCATCAAATTAAAACTTGGAGATTCTGGAATCGATAAAATATATCTTTTAGGAAATGGAATGATCAATGAATGGTTGGAAGATAAATACTACAATCAACTCAAAGCGAAGTACATCGAAGCTCAGATTGATAGCTCTAAAATCAAAGACCTCCTCATGACCCAGAATGCAGAGGCCAATTATTACATTCTAGACGATGTAAAGGATTTTATTGGGCTAAACTTTACACTCTGTAATCGCATGCGTTTCTTTTTTGAAGAGGGGGAGCTCAGTGACATAAAATTCTATGAAACACCAACTTCTAAATTAACACCCTTCCAAGATTTAAAGGATGAGCAGATTTTCTTAAAAGATTTTAAATGGGAAGAAGATAAGAAACCAAAATCTTTGGAAGATTTATTGAAACCAAAAGAAAAAGTAGAAATTAGAGTCCCAGAAATTAATCTAGAAGAAATTGATGGAAATCAAATTCCTGGAGAAGAGGTAGATCAACTTATGGAAGAAAAGAGTACTAGTGAAAAGCAAAAAAGGAAAGAGAAAAAATCGAATGGAAAATCAAAGGAGAAAAATTAAAATGATTCACAGTTTAGCATCTCTCATGATTTTATTTTGTTCTTATAGTATGACCTATGGTCAAACATCGGAAGAACTATTTATTGCAGGAAACGAAGCCTATGAAAAGAATCGCTATGGTCTGGCCATAGAAAATTATGAAAAGATTCATGAAGCAGGTCAACGCTCATCAGATCTATACCTTAATCTTGGCAATGCTTACTTTAATCAGGATAACTACGCAAAAGCCATCTTAGCCTACGAGAGAGGCCTTAGATTGTCTCCTAACGATAAATCCATCTTAGCTAATTTAGAGATAACACGCGATCAACTAGCCTCTGATGTGATAGAGGTCCCAGATTTTATTTTACTTCGCACCTGGCGTTCTTTTTGTCTTCTTTTTAATTCTACCATCTGGTCTATATTTCAGTTTCTTTGCCTATTTGCATCAGCCTTTCTATTTTGGAAATTTTATAAAGATCAATTAAGTTTTAGCAACCGAAGATTTTTTACACTCTTTGGAATTTTACTTCTGGCCTTTGTAATTTTCTTCCTTGCAGCCAATACCAACGATCAGCTAAGTAAGGCTAAATTTGCAATCCTAATGGAGGAAGCAAGTCTTCATGAAGGGGCTGATGATCGTAGCGATAAGATTGAAGAACTCTATCCTGGAAACAAAATTAGAATCATAGACCAGATCGATGATTACTATAAAGTTAGACTAGCCAATCAATCAATTGGTTGGGTTGACATAGGGAAGTTGGAGCTGATATAAAATTCAAAGAATATGCTTCAAATGAATAGTTATAATTAGCCATTGGATTTTATAATTTGCTTCAAACCAAACCAAATTCATTTGAAAGCAATAAGAAACTTTGTTGAACAATATGTTAGAATTCCGAATGAAGATTGGGGTATAATAGCATCCCAATTTAAGAAAAGAGAACTGCCTAAGAGTTACAACATTTTAGAGGAGGGGAAAATTTGTAAAAGTCTTTATTTTCTCGAAAGTGGATTGTTGAGGTATTTCATTTTTAAAGATGGAAATGAAGTCACCAAATTTTTCACAATAGCTCCATACTGCTTTACTTCGCAGGCAAGCTTTAACTCAGGAAAACCCTCAAAGGAGACGATACAAACCATAGAGAAGTCAGTTATTTGGGAAACATCTTACACCCAAAATGAAGAACTTTTGAAGCTCGATTCTTGGAATAGTTTTGCTCGAAAAATAACCCAAGAAGTGCAATTTTTTACGGAGGAAATATTGGAGGATCTACAGTCTGAAACAGCAGAACATCGCTACCGAAAATTGTTAAACACTCAACCTGAATTGCTACAAAGAATCCCATTGAAATATTTAGCCTCATTTTATGGCGTAGCACCGCAATCATTAAGTAGAATTCGTAAGAAGTTAACATAGGTGAAGTGGATTGTCATAGACAAATAGGAATTTTGTTTTCAAATTTTTATTATGACAAATTCAGAATTAAATCAAAGCAATTATCATTTTCAGTATTCAATTTATGTGGACAATTCTAAGGAAAAGGTATGGGATTATTTAACGGATGTCAGTCGGTGGAATGAATGGGATACTGAACTTCTAGATTCAAAACTTTCAGGGAATTTAAGCGTCGGTGCAAAGGGAATGTTGATCCCTAAAAAAGGACCGAAATTAAAATTTCACATCAGTAAATGTGTGCCCTATGTTTCTTATACTTTTGTTACAAGAATGCCGGTAGGTACATTGGAAATAAAAAGATCAATTGAAGAAGGAGGAAATCATATTAAGTTTACGGATGAGATTAAATTCACGGGTGTTTTAAAACGATTTTTTGGATTTATGCTAGGATCAGGTTTTAAATCAGTATTGCCAGAGGTAATGCAAAGATTCAAAGAGCTTGTTGAAAAAGAATAAACGATTTAAAATGATTGGACTAAGAATTATTTACTTGTTAAACATATTTGTATCTGGGCAAATTGCATTTACAGCACTTGTTAATCCTAAGAATTCTGCTTTAACCACCTTTGGAAATGCCTATGAGTCGACTGAAGTTATCCGACTCGTTGGATGCTTGTGGTTGTCAATTGCCATTCTATCCGTATTGGGACTTTGGAAACCAATTACATTCTCACCAGTTTTATTAATCCAACTAATTTATAAAGGAACTTGGTTGCTTGTTGTTGCCCTCCCTGCTTTTCGAAATGGGATTCCTTTCCCTAGGGTCATGTCCATGTTTTTTATAGCATGGGTCGTAATTCTACCATTCATAATTCCTTGGAAGGAATGGATAAATTCATGAGATAAAAAAAAGAGTGAACTCCACAGAGTTCACTCTTTTTTTATCTCTCTAATTCTATTTAAGTATTCCTACTTCTTCAAGAAATTATATTTCATTCCAACTTTCAGTCCAACGCTATTAATTTTTTCTGAGTTTGTTGCGAAAGTGAAGTTGCCAATCATCTGATCTAAATTAGCAGTACCGTATAGAGCAATTTGATCAGTCAATGAATACTCAAGACCTATGCCTGAATTAAAGCTTGTGTATAATGTTTGTTTTAAACTTCCACCTTGAGCCAACCCATTGAATAAATCCTTTCTATTTAGTTTTGCAAATTCTGGTAGATCTTCCTCCTCTTGGGAAATTGGCTGTGGAGCAGTTGTTCCACTCACTATTTCTTCTTGTAGAATCTCATAACTAGAGGCCATGATTAAATTAACATTAAGCCCAAGCTCAGCAACTAAATCAAGTTTATTAGCCAATGGTTGGTGCCATCTAAGACCTACAGGAATACTTAATTGTTTATAGTCTATTTGATTTAAGTAATAGTCCATTGGCTCACCATTAGGTCCAGGAAGTACTTCATGCAAATCCTTCGGGTTGTATGACAGTGTTTGGTATTTTAAACCTGCCATAAATTCTATGGCATTAAAACTCTTCGATAACCCAAACCCAATTACTGTGTTACTCGTATTTTCTGCAAGACCTTTTCCAAATAAAGTATCTCTAGGTCCTGTAACTGATTGGTAATTCGTTCCGCTGTAAATGTGCAGGTTTAAATTACTTAAATTTTCAGCTTCCTCTTCTACCACTATTTCAGCAAAATTTAAGTCATTTCCAACTAGTGGATTTACTCTTTCATCCCAGCTTAAAGCAGAGATGTTTGCCAATGAATTTAATGAAGCTAAAGTAATCACATCTTCCTCAGATCTTTCAACCACCGCTGACCCATTGTTTTCATAGTTTCTAGGACTGATTGATTCAGTAGTCGTAGTACTTGGTGGAATAATGGAAGTAATATCTGATCCTGCAACTATATTTCCATCATATGCATCAGTTGCAGAAACTGGCGTACTTGTTTTCTGTTTTTGTTGAGCATTTTTGTTTTCAATCAATCTTGCCTGAGATGAACCACTTGTATTTTTCTTGATTGTTGAAACAGACGGCGTACTCATGATTCCTATTTCTTTAGGAATTCTTCTGGCATTGTCATTAGCCGCGATTACCTCAGCAGCACTTGATATTTCTTCAACCTGAGCAATATGTATGTTCTTGTTAGTCTCTGGGTGAATTGATTCCGCAATAAAATTAGCATAAGTAATAAAGAGAAGAATAGCGATTAATCCTTCATACCATTTTAAGGATAATATGTTTTTTCTTAGTTGCTTCAGATCAACTAATTTGCTTCTAAGCAATTGCCAATGTGATTCATTATAATTGGTCGCATAGTTACCGAGTCTACTTTTAATCTCTTGATCCATTTTTGAATCTGAAAGATTAGAAGATTTCATTTTTTGAGAGAAGGCAGCCCAGTCTGCTTGTGGAACAGCCGTAGTTTCCAATTCAAGGCGATCTTGAATAAAACTGTCAAATTCACTGTCTGTCAATTCATTGCCTTTAGCACCTTGAAGCTTTGCTTGAAAGCCTGTCCAGTCTGCAGGAGGTAGGGTAATATTCGGCTCGCTCACCTTATCCAGGATCGCCTTGTCAAACGCTGCATCATCCAGCATTTGTTGATTGGAATCTTTTAGTTTTTGGGAAAACGTATTCCAGTCTGATCCCGGGACCTTCATCTGAAGGTCGTCCAGTTTCTGTTTTATTATTTTATCAAACTGTTTATCTAACATGGTCAACTATTCCTTTACGGACGATTATGGATTTTAATTTTTTTCTCGCTTTCGCCAAATTTGACCTCGAAGTACTCTCATTAATGTTGAGTTTTTCTCCGATTTCTTGGTGCGAATATCCATCGATAATAAATAAATTAAAGATGGTGCGGTATTGATCAGGAAGCTCCTGAATGGCGCTCATAATGTCTTCAGCGTTGATCTGACTGATGGCGTCAGCATCCAAACTGGAAACATGATAAGCTTGCTCAATATCACTAGTCCTCATTTTGCTATTCTTCCGATAATGATCAATCGCCGTATTCACGATGATTCTCTTTATCCAAGCTTTTAAGTTTGTCCCGCTTTGATATCTTCCGATGTAGCGAAAAACCTTAATATAGCCTTCATGAAGAATGTCTAAGGCTTGCTCCTTGTCAATGGCATAACGTATACAGATAGGGTATAAAACAGGGTAAAACGACTCATAAAGTGCTTTTTGCGCCCATTCCTCATTCCGTACACATGCTGCAATTAAATCTGCCTCATTGGTGTCTAGTGAAATCGATAAATCCATAGTATTATTCATTTTAAACAACCACTTTGGGTCATTTGCTTCTTAAACGTCGACTACATAGGAATTGCTGCCTTAAAATAAAGTTAAGCATTATTATTTCCTTCATATCGCTCAAGGCAAATGTTTATTACTTCCACCATTTATAAGCCTACTTTTTAAGGTTTTACATATATATTTGCGTCATAATCAACAGTAAATACATTAGGTCTTTTTAAAATATGAGCAAAAAAAACTCAAAAGCAGCAGTGAAAGGAGCTTCAGGTTCACCGACCTTGGAGAGCATGTACAAGGAATATTTTTTGGATTATGCTTCATATGTAATCCTTGAAAGAGCCGTACCAGCGGTAAATGACGGCCTAAAACCAGTTCAAAGAAGGATTCTACATAGCTTAAAAGATAAAGATGATGGTCGGTACCACAAGGTGGCCAATATCATCGGACATACCATGCAATATCACCCGCATGGTGATGCTGCCATCGGTGCAGCCCTGGTCAAACTAGGTCAAAAAGACCTGCTCATAGATCCACAAGGAAACTGGGGAGATGTACGGACGGGTGATTCAGCCGCCGCACCTAGATACATAGAAGCTAGATTAACCAAATTTGCACTTGATGTGCTCTTTAATCCACAGACCACCGATTGGCAGATGTCTTACGATGGCCGGAGAAAAGAACCCATCACACTTCCTGCGAAATTTCCATTAGTATTAGCCCAAGGCGTGGAAGGGATTGCCGTTGGACTGTCCACCAAAATTTTACCCCACAACTTTATCGAGTTAATCAAAGCCTCCATCAAAATTTTGAAGGGGCAAAGCGTCAAAATATATCCTGACTTTCAATCTGGAGGGCAGATAGATGTCAGCGACTATCAAGGAGGTAAAAGAGGAGGGAAAGTAAAGATTCGGGCAACCATCGAACAGGTAGATAAGAAGACCTTAAAGATCGTAGAGCTTCCTTATGGTGTCACCACAACATCCCTCATCGACTCCATTCTAAAAGCCAATGAAAAAGGGAAAATTAAAATTAAAAAGGTCGTTGATAACACGGCCAAGGATGTAGAAATTCTCTTGGAGTTAGCACCAGGAGTTTCTCCAGATATTATGATCGATGCATTATATGCTTTTACCCACTGTGAGGTATCTGCTTCACCAAATGCCTGCGTCATTCAAGACAACAAACCAGTCTTCCTAAAAGTAGAAGACATCCTCAAAATTTCAACAGCTAATACCAAGGATCTGCTCAAACAAGAGCTGGAAATTAAAAGAGGAGAGCTAGAGCAGAAATGGCACATGGCCTCGCTTGAAAAGATCTTTATTGAGGAAAGAATTTACCGGGACATTGAAGAAGCGGAATCTTTTGAAGAAGTCATTAAGATCATTGATAAAGGCTTACGTAAATATGTAGCCACGCCAAAAGATAAAGCGAAGAAAACGGATAAACGCATCAAACTAAAAAGAGAAATTACGGAAGAAGACATCATCCGTTTGACAGAAATTAGAATAAAGAGAATTTCTAAATACAACAAGTTCAAGGCCATTGAATTAATCGAAGGCATTGAAGCAGATTTGAAGCAAGTTGCCCATGACTTGAAGCATTTAACAGACTTCACCATCGCCTTCTTCGAAAGATTATTAGAGAAGTATGGAAAGGGGAGAGAAAGACGAACAAAGATTGCTGAATTCGATTCCATTAAGGCTAAAATAGTGGTGGCTAAGAATTCCAAACTATACGTTGATCGCAAGGAAGGATTCGTTGGTTCTGGATTGAAAAAAGAAGAGTTTATCTCAGATTGTAGTGACATCGATGACATCATTGCCTTTACCAAAGATGGTAAATTCAAAGTTGTTAGGATGGGGGATAAGGTATTTGTAGGGAAGGGAATTTTGCACGCAAGTGTCTGGAAAAAAGGAGATGAGCGCACGACCTATAACATGATTTATCTAGATAAAAAAACGGGCGTTTCTAGAGCTAAAAGATTTAATGTAACCTCTATTACCAGAGCTAAAGAATATGATCTCACCAAAGGAAATGATTCTAAGGTGGTCTACTTTAGCTATAACCCGAATGGAGAATCGGAACTAGTGAATGTACAATTATCACAAGGCTGTCGAGCCAAGAAAAAAATCTTCGAATTCAACTTCGATGATCTTGAAATCAAGGGTAGGGGAGCCGGCGGAAATATCGTTACCAAATACCCAATTAGAAAGGTCGATCTACTTGAAAAAGGAAAGTCATCTCTCGGTGCAGTGAAGTTCTGGATGGATGAAACGAGCGGACGTTTAAACAAACAACAAAGAGGGCAGTCACTAGGTAAATTCGATACCGGAGACCTACTATTAGTTGTTTATAAGGACGGTTCATATATGGTGACCGAGGCTAAAGAGGATAAAAAAATTGACGTTTCTAAACTGGCGCAAATCTGTAAATTTGACCCAGACGTACCGATTAATTCTGTGTACTTCGATGGAGCTAAAAAGTGGACCATGGTCAAGCGTTTTTTAGTAGAAACAAATACCAAAGATCAGAACTATAAATTCATTACAGATCATCCACAATCCAAATTAAATTATGTAATCGTTGGGGATGAAGCACCTATTGTCTTCTCGATAATGAAGAATAAAAAGAAAGAAGAATACGAGTTGGATCTTCACGAATTTATTGATGTGAAAGGCTGGAAATCAGTGGGTAATAAACTTGGAGAATATAAAATTTTGAAGGCCGTAAGTTTGGAGGAAGCTGAGTCAATCGATTCAGAAGGATCTGATGATGATGGAGATACTCAACCTGCAAGTAAAAAGAAGTCAACCACTAAAAAGGGAAAGAAGTCTAAGAATGGATTTGAACCAGGAGATACGATAGAATTCGACTTTTAATTAGTTGCCTTCTTTGGCATCTTTTTCTTCCGTCTCTTTTTCGACAACATAACCTTCCATGGTTAATTGAATTTCCTTGCCTGCATTGGAGAATACAGTAATGGTTGGTTTTTGTACCCCTGCTTTATTGACACTGTTGTATCGGACAGAGATGTGACCTTTTTCATTCGGCTCAATGGGTACGAAAGGATAACTTGGTTGCGTACACCCGCATGTGGCAGTCGCTTGATTTATAACCAGTGGTCCACTTCCAGTATTGGTAAAGTAAAAACTATGGTTGACAATGTCCCCCGCTTGAATGGTATCAAAGCTCATCGTCATCTCATCAAACTCAATTTTGGCTCCGCTCTTGGATTTTTTGACCTTTGGTAGCTGTGGTTTAGCTTTTTTTGTCGTTGGCTTTTCTTGAGCGTTTGGCTTGGCCTCAATATCTGATTGCTTACTGATTACTTTTTTGAAGGTCGCCTTTTCTTCTCCAGAAGCTTTAGCAGCCTTTTTTCTGTTTTCTTGCTCAATAATCTTTCGAGCGGCCTCCTGCTGCATAGCAATGGTGGATTTTTTGGCGGCTCCGTTTTGTGCTTTGTTTTCCTCGGAACTAGTTAAATCAGTCGCATTAACCTCCTCATTTACAGGCTCCTCTATTTCATTTTCTTCCGGTTCTTCAGACAATGATCTTGTTTCTAAGATACTTAATGTATCTACAGTCTCAATCACTGTTTCTTCAGCCGTCTCCATTAATTCAGCCACCGACTCTACGGTTTTATCTGACTTACAGGAAGTTAGGCAAATTAAGAAACAAATAGAAAGCAGTGAAAATGACTTCATGATTGTAAATATATTCCTTTCTGCCCATATAATCATGGCGAAAGTGGTTAAGCACACGATGTTTGTTGACTACTTACTTGAGTAGACTGAAGTTTCCTACCTTTTTGTACGTATCGTTTTGGCAGGTATACTCTATCTTATAGACGTACATAGCCGGCGGTTGGGTCACACCATTAAGGCTACCATCCCATCCTTCTTGCTTTATGGTAGTTTCAAAGACCTTTGCTCCCCATCGATCATAGATTTCAAAATAATTGAGATTTTCAATGATAAAGTCATTGCTAATCATCAATTCATCGTTCACTTTGTCATTATTTGGGGTGAAGATATTTGGCAACAATAAATTCGAACAATCAATGTTGTTTTCATCAATAACAGAAACGGTAATGCTATCCTGCGCACGGCAGGTCCCGAAATCTAAGTTCAGAAAGTATTCAGTGGTTTCCGTAGGACCCACTTCTGGATTTAATGAATTAGGATCGTTTAAATCAGTAGTCGGAACCCAATTGAAGCTAGTTGGGCATATGGGACCAGTCATGATTGGAAAGCTAGTACCGGCAAAGATGGTTGTATCCTGTGAGAGAATTTGATTCGGTTGCTCATCTAAGGCCTGTATCTCCTCCAAAGTTAACGGCCGATCAAATATTTTTACCTGATCAACTCTCCCTCGCATGAAAGTCTCTAAGGTCCCAAGACAAGGACTTGAGCCAATTCTTACTCGATGTTTTTCTCCCATGACTACATCCATTGGTGTACTCCTAGTTTCTATAAACTGACCATCAACCGTCAAGGAATAGTCACGACCTTCCCTCACTAAAACTACGTGATGCCAACACCTGTCTGGATTAATTTCACCAAAAATAAAAGCTCCAGTACCAAAATTTTGAGCCACCTCAACGCTGACTTCCTCCACATTTGGGAGATACTTTATATTGAAGATGGAATCCTTATCACAAAACCTTTGCACACTAAATATTGAATAAGATAGAGGGGCTGGCTCTGCCCAGAAATACATTGAAAAAGTAAAGTCTTTAGACAGTAAATCTTTCACCCCATCATCTAAAAAGATAGAATCAGCATCCTCATTGAAATAAGCAGCATCTAAGTTTACTCCGCAGTCACAATCGACCGTTGGACTCGTCAATTCATTGTCTAGATTGCCAATGGCATCCATCCCATCACAGTTGTCAAAGGTCAATTGGTAGACTGGCTGTTGTGCAGAAATCTGAAAAGTTAGCATCAATGCAAAACTCAGTATCAGACCTGTGTTTATTTTTCTAAGCATGGTTAATTTCATGATCTTCTTATATAACTTGAGATATATAAAATACATACAACAAGGCGAGCATATAACCTTCCCATTTACTGATTCTATTGGACATAACAGCATAGGAAAACAGTAAGGTAACTGCTAACATAAACGGTAGTGAAAAGTCTAAAGTGTGTTCTGGTATTTTTAATTCTCCTAAAAATGATGGAATTGACATGACAGCATAGGTATTGAAGATATTGGAACCCAATACATTACCTACTGCGATGGCATGTTTCCCCTTTCTTGCTGCTGCCATACTTACGATAACTTCTGGTAGCGAAGTACCCAAGGCAATGGCTGTCAATGCAATAATATCAGGGCTTATTCCCAACTCCGTAGAAATTTGCGTAAGCGAATAAATCGTATACGTTGCTCCAAAATATACCGCTAATCCACCGAGCAATAACTTACCAATTGTAGGTGCCGTGATTTTAGGCAGATTTTCATTATCCTCTTTCTCTCCACTCACTGAATTAAGAAGAAAAATTCCTAGAGCCACTAAAAACAAGACTGCTTCAAGTGTACTTATGTGTAAATCGCTCGCGGCAAAATAAAGTAAAACTGCTGAAATTACGAGCAAGGGCACATCAATGTCCATGATGTTAAAATCAAGTTTTATCCCTTTGCCGACGATAGCTGTCAGACCCAGAACAAGCAATACATTGGCTATATTGGAACCGATCACATTGGCAATGACAATTTCAGAGCTTCCTTGATACACGGAAGCAATAGAAGTGGCTAATTCTGGTAAAGAAGTCCCAAAAGCTACGATTGTCACACCAATGATAAATGGCGAAATACCGAAAGAAAGACCAATCTTTTCTGCAGAATCTATGAACCATTCAGACCCTAATAAAAGGACTGCAAGGCTGGCAATAAAAATGAAATAAATGAGCAAGTCGTTTCTCGATTTTAATTTTGGGCAAACTTACCCAGAAATAATTCGGGCATCCTTAGATGAATGATTAAAATTTATCCAATTTTGCGTCAGAATTAAGGCAAAATTAAAAATAAATAACCATTGAGCCTTACATATTGAATTTTGATAAATTCCTTTTTCTAAGTAAATCATGGCAGAAACCCCGAAGAATGAGGTTAAAATAGTCGAAGAAAAGGAGATGTCCTTCTTTGAACATCTAGAAGAACTCCGTTGGCATGTTATTCGGTCGGTGCTTGGAGTAATCATTGCCGCCATTGTGTTTTTTATGATGAAGTCCTTTATTTTCAACTTTATCGTTTTTGCTCCAAAACATAATAATTTTCCGACCTATCAATTTTTCTGCTCTTTATCAGACACCACCTGCTTTTATCCTCCAAAATTTGATCTCATAACAAGAGAACTTGGCGAACAATTCTTTACACACATCAAAGTTTCATTGTGGTTGTCGATCATAGTTATGTTTCCATACATTTTCTATGAATTTTGGAAGTTTATAAAACCTGGTTTACATGACCATGAAAAAAAGGCAGCAGGTTCAGTGGTCTTCACTTGTACCTTCCTTTTCTTTCTAGGGGTCGCTTTTGGTTACTTTGTGATTTCCCCTTTTGCCATTACATTCCTAGCTGGATATCAAGTAGGTGTTGACGCAATTAATAGTCCAACCTTAGCAAGTTATGTGAGCTATCTAATGATGTTTACTTTGCCTACTGGTTTTTTATTTCAGATGCCTTTGGCAATTTACTTTTTAGCTAGAATCGGCTTTGTTACTCCAGAGGTAATGAAGAAATATAGAAAGCATGCAATGATTCTTATTTTGATTCTAGCCGCGATCATAACACCTCCGGATGTAGTTACTCAATTCTTGATTGGTATTCCTGTTTTTATACTCTATGAATTGAGCATCGTAGTCGCCGGAAGGGTTAAAAAGAAAAAGGAAGAATTAGAAAAAATTGAAAATCAAAGTTGATGGAAAAGTCGATGCGAGTTTCCTCAAATATGACCCTCATTTTAGCCTTATTTATACCTACCTTTTGGACGGTATTTTTTGGATTAATGACCGTAGCAATGCTCTTTACAGATGAGTATAGTCTACCCTTTCCCACCGTACCTTACATTCGCTATATAATCCTTTCTTTGTTCTTATTATTTTTCTTCGTCATATACCATACCCTCATGAAGTTAAGGCGTGTTGAGTTGTCATCAACACATCTTTTTGCCTCTAATTATTTAAAGACCTATCGCTATGCTTTTGAAGATATAGAACGTGTTAAATCCTTGCACTTTGGCCTCTTTGAATTGTTACGAGTCGAGCTCAAATCTAAGGGTAAGTTCGGGAAAAATATTTCCTTTATTCTCAATAGAGCTCAGTTAGAATATTATTTAGAAACCCATGCTGACACTGGGTTTACTTTGGAATAAGTGAAACAATCGGACAAATAATTTCTTCAAGTGATACCCCACCATGTTGGAAGGTATCTCGATACATTTTATTGAACTTATTGTAATTATTTGGGTAAAGAAAAAAGGTATTTTCTTTTGCAAAAATGAAGCTTGAACTTAAGTTGGGTCTTGGGAGCCCGCCAGACTTAGGATCTAATACTTCGAAGACATCGCCCTTCTCATATCTTAGATTTTTTCCCACCTTATATCTCAGATTCGTTGTGGTATCTCGATCTGCGATTACTTTGCTTGGACTATTAACCCGTATGGTTCCATGATCAGTGGTTATGAATAGATTTATTTTGTGTTCAGATAATTTCTGAAGCGCTGACCACAATGGAGAATTTACAAACCAAGACTTGGTCAACGACCGATATGCTTTCTCATCTCCAGTGAGTTCTTTAAGCACCTCCATTTCTGTGCGGGCATGAGACAAGGTATCAATGAAGTTATAAACAATCACGGTTAAATCATTCTGCAAAGCGTTCAGAATGTTGTCATTTAATTGCTTGGCATGCGTGGTGTTTGTGATCTTGTGATATTGCATCTTGATTTTACGCTTCATCAACCGATCGAGCTGGAAATTCAATAGCTTTTCTTCATGCAAATTTTTCCCTCCAGGCTCAAAATCATTTACCCAAAGATCAGGATAGTAAGCCTGAATATCCGAAGGCAATAATCCAGAGAAGATTGCATTTCGACTATACTGTGTAGCGGTAGGAAGAATGGATAAAAAAGTCTCCTCCTTAAGCACTTTAAATCGTTCAGTTATAATTGGTTCTAGGATCTTCCATTGGTCATATCTAAGGTTGTCCAGAAGTAGGAAGACATTTGGAATGCTTTCAGATAATTCAGGTAGCACCTTCCGTCTCATTAAATTATGCGACATAACTGGCCCCTCTTCATCTGCGATCCAGTTTTGATAATTTTTAGTAACGAATTTCCCAAATTCTTTATTGGAGTCTGTCTTCTGCATGGTTAATATCTCATCCAGGTGGTCTGTATCAGAAGAATCCAATCTAAGCTCCCAATCGATTAGTTTTTTATAAAACTCCGGCCAGCTTTCTAAATCCAAACCGCTAGACATTTCCATATGTAACTCTCTGAAGGCCTGCTGATAATCAGAAGCCGTCTTTTCACTCACCAATCTTCTATTGTCAATGATCTTCTTGAGCGTTAGTAAAATTTGATTAGGATTGACTGGCTTTATTAGGTAATCATCTATTTGCGATCCAATCGCCTCTTCCATGAGATTCTCGGCTTCATTTTTGGTTATAAGCACTACTGGTAGATGATTGTACTTGGCCTTTATCTTTTGAAGAGTTTCAAGTCCAGTGATGCCAGGCATGGATTCATCTAAAAATATTACATCAATGTCCTTGAATTCCTCTAAGTGGTCCAAAGCATCGTGGCCATTAGTGACTGTAGCAACTTCATATCCCTTTTTTTCTAAAAAGAACAATTGGGGTTTAAGCAAATCGATCTCATCGTCAGCCCACAATATTTTTACCTTTGACATTTATTATTTTTTGATTAGTTGGTTGTTGGTTAGATACAAAGCCTCTAGAACGACTTTATCATTTGAATTATTCTTTGAAAGTTAATGGGTAAGCAAAAACTATTTAATGATCCAATATACGGTTTGATTAATTTCAAATTTCCATTTCTCTATGATTTGATTGATCATCCCTACTTTCAGCGATTGCGTCGCATCCAACAAATGGGTATGGCTCAATTGGTATATCCCGGAGCAACCCACACTAGATTTCAGCATGCAATCGGTGCCATGCATCTTATGCAGTGTGCCGTTGTGAAATTAAGAGAGAAAGGAATTAAGATTTCTGATGCAGAGGCAGAAGCTTCATGTGCAGCCATGTTATTACATGACATAGGCCATGGTCCTATTTCACATGCACTTGAATCAAAGCTAATTGATGTCTCTCATGAAAAAATCTCTTTGGCCATTATGAATCGGCTAAATGAGGAATTTGATGGAAAATTAGATTTGGCCATTAAAATTTTCAAAAATCAATACTCCAGACCCTTTCTTCATCAGTTGGTGTCTGGTCAACTTGATCTCGATCGAATGGATTACATCACTCGGGATAGTTTTTATACGGGAGTTGCTGAAGGTACCATCGGTTATGATCGTATTATAAGCATGTTTAATGTAGTGGATGATCATATAGTAATTGAGGAGAAAGCCATCTTTAGTGTTCAGAAATTTTTGATCGCAAGAGAGATCATGTATAAACAGGTTTATCTCCATAAGACAAATGTTATTTCAGAGCTCATGTTAAAATTATTTTTTGATTACACTAAAAATAATTTTAAACTTATTGAAAAACTAACACCTGGGTTATTGTGCTCTAAGTCTATGCGATATTTCTTAGAAAAGCCAAGAAACAATCTGAATATCGAGACCTTGGACCAATTCTTGCGTCTTGATGACAGTGATGTTTGGCAGCTGCTGAAATCTTGCTCAGAAAGTGAGGACGATTTCATTAGCAATTATGCCAATCGTCTAATAAAGAGAGATTTATTTAAAATTCATACATCCGATAAGCCATTTAGTGGTGACTTTAAAGCATCTTTGCGTCAGAAAAATACAAAGGGGCTCAATTTGGATAACGAATTGGATGCCTCTTTTTTTATTGAACACAAAGAAAAGATAGTCACTTATTCTTCGGAAAGCCAAGGAATAAAGGTCCTAACCAAGGAATCTGAAGTAGTGGAGTTATCGAGCATAATCCCCTCCTTCAAATATTTAACGTTTATAGATACGTATTTCTTATGTTATCCTACGTGACTTACTTATCTTTGTCGAAAATTTACACATTTCAAAATTCTTAATAAAACTTAATTGAAACTATGAGAAAACTGAACTTGATCTGCACTTTGGTGCTCAGTCTTTCTGTGGTGGTTGTTTTTGCACAACCAGAAGCGGGAATGCCTTCTGAGCCAGGAAAGTGTTACGCTAAATGTTTGATCCAAGATCAGTACGAAACTGTAACAGAAGAAATTCTTGTCAAGGATGCTTCTACCAGAGTCGAAATAGTGCCTGCAGTTTATGAAACTGTAACAGAAGAGGTGCTTGAATCTGAAGCAAGCACAACTCTAAGAGTAATCCCTGCACAATTTGAAACAGTTACAGAAGAAGTATTGACCAAAGAAGCTGGTAATACACTTCGAGTCGTCCCAGCACAATTCGAAACAGTATCAGAAGAGGTACTTACTAAAGAAGCGGGTAACAACCTTAGAGTTGTTCCAGCACAATTCGAAACAGTTACTGAACAAGTAATTGATTTTGATGCTGGTTGTGCTTCTGGAAGTGGAGGAAGTATGGGAGGAAATCACGATGCTAAAGTTGCAGGTGCAACTTATAATTGTGTTTCTGGTAATTGTAAAAATGCAGGCACTGCTGGAGCTGATGGTTCTGGAGGAGGTACTTACGCATCTTACGAAGATTGTATCAAAGCTTGTGGTGGAAACGCTGGAGGTGGTTCAGGAGCTGGAGCTACTTGTGCCCTTGATATGAGAGCAATTCCTGCTCAATTCGAAACTGTTACAGAAGAAGTTCTTACAAAAGAAGCTGGATCTAGCATTAGAATAGTTCCTGCAAGCTTCGAAACAGTATCTGAAGAAGTATTGTCTAAGGAGGCATATACTACAATCTCAGTTATTCCTGCAAGCTTTGAGACAGTAACTGAGGAAGTTCTTGTTCAAGAAGCTTACACTACATTAACTGCAGTTCCTGCGGTTTATGAAACAGTAACTGAAGAAGTATTGAAAAAAGATGCTTACTCAACCGTAAGAATCATTCCTGCAGAATATGAAACTATTTCTGAGGAAGTTTTAGTTAAGGACGCATATACTACATTAACTACGAGACCTGCAGTTTACGAAACTGTAACTGAAGAAGTACTTGTTAAAGAAGCTTACACTACATTATCTACAAAGCCAGCTGTTTATGAAACAGTAACTGAGGAAGTGTTAGTGAAAGAAGCTTATACTACATTATCTACGAAGCCAGCTGTTTATGAAACAGTAACGGAAGAGGTATTAACTGCTGAAGCAAGTACTAAAATCGAAAGAATACCTGCTCAATATGAGACAGTATCAGAGCAAATTGAAACTGCTCCTGCATCAACTAAGTGGATTAAGAAAAAAGCAGACAAAAATTGTCTATCTGCAAATCCTGAAGATTGTATGGTATGGTGTTTAGTTGAAGTACCTGCTCAATACAGAACGATTACTAAAAAAGTAAGACAAGCTTGTGCAGCTGGATACACTGAGAGTGGAGACGACTGTGTGAGAACTATTGATATCCCTGCAACTTATGGAAGCAGAACATACAGAAAATTAGTTACTCCTGCTACAAGTGAGTCAGTAACTGTACCTGCTGTATATGATACTAGGTCTTACCAAAAATTAGTTACTCCTGCTACGAGCGAGTCAGTAACTGTTCCTGCTGTTTATGATACTAGGTCTTACCAAAAATTAGTTACGCCCGCTACTTCTGAAACTACAGAAGTACCTGCTCAGTATACAACTAGAACTTACAGAAAATTAGCTTCACCTGCTTCTTTTGAAACAGTACAAGTACCTGCAGTATATGAAACTAGATCTTACCAGAAATTGGTAACTCCAGCAACAACAACTTCAGTTGAAGTTCCAGCTAGATATGAAACTAGATCTTATCAGAAATTAGCAAGCCCTGCAACTACTCAAGTAGTTGAAGTACCTGCTGTTTATACTTCAAGATCATACAAGAAAGTTGCAAGCCCAGCTACAACTGAAGCTACAGATATTCCAGCTGTATACTCTAATAGATCTTACCAAAGATTAACAAGAGATGCAACTGCTGAACCTTTACCATGTGGAGGATCAACTACCTTGAATGTTAACTTCGAAACTGGATCAGCTAACTTAACTCAAGCTTCATATGCTGAGATTAACAGAATTGCTGCTACAATTGATTGTAGTGCAGGATGTAACACAACTCTTGTAGGTCACACAGATGACCAAGGAGGCGCTGATACGAATCAAGCTTTATCTCAAAGAAGAGCAAAAGCTGTTTACGATGCATTGGTTGCTGCCGGTGTAAGTGGCTCATGCATGAGATATGAGGGTAGAGGTGAGTCTAATCCAATTGCGGATAACTCAACTGCTTCAGGAAGAAGAGCAAACAGAAGAACTGAGATGATTTCATCTTGTGGAGGAAGCTCAGCTGATTGTAACAAATACACAACTAGATCTTACCAAAGATTAGTAAGTCCTGCAACTACTGAATCAATCGAGATTCCAGCTAGCTACGGATCAAGATCTTACCAGACTTTGGCTAATGATGCTACAACTGAATCAAACGAAATTCCAGCAACTTACGGTTCAAGATCATACCAGACTTTGGCTAATGACGCAACTACTACAAGTGGTGACGTTCCAGCTAGCTATGGATCAAGATCTTACAAGAAATTAGTAAGTCCTGCAACTACTAGAACTATTGATATTCCTGCTGAGTATAAAACTGTAAGCAGAAGACAATTAGTTTCTGCTGGTGGAGTTACTGAGTGGAGAGAAGTTGTATGTGATACAGATATCACTGCTGACTTAGTAAGACAAGTACAAAGTGCTCTTCAATCTAGAGGTTATAACCCAGGTCCTATCGACAACAGTATGGGTAAAATGACTAGAGAAGCACTAGTTAAATTCCAAAAAGACAACGGTTTGCCTGTAGGTCAATTGGATTTTGATACGCTAAAAGCTTTAGGAATTAGATAATTCTAATCACCTAAAAAACATAAATAAAGGCTTGTCCAAACTGGGCAAGCCTTTTTTTTATGCACCTACTATACAATTTTCTCTTTTTATGAAAAAAATATGTTTCTGACGTAGGGGTAGTATGTTTTAGTATTGTCCTATCAATGGATAACTCTATCAGATAAGACCAAAACCATATTCAAAATGCTAACTAGCCGACAATTGGTTTCTTAGTTTCCGTTTAGGGTCAAATCTTTTAGACAGTAATCCAAGCTGGAATCCTATTTATTTAAATTTGTGACCGTAAAGACGGAATAATACACCCTTGACTCTAGCCGACTACTCATCGGCACTACTTTATGTACCTATCTAAAGCAGCCCACATTTCTGTGGGGAATCCTTGGTTGTATTTTTCTATTTGACTTTCTCGAATTCAAATAACTAGTTATTTGCATGAATGGTGTTTAACGGTACCATTCAAACGAACCGAAAAGAATTATTAAAATAGTTAATATGAAACCTTTTATTACCCTATGCCTATCACTTTGCTTTATGGCTCAAGTTGCCTTTGGCCAAAGTGAAATCACTTCTTCCAACAATCATTTTGTCCATGAAAAAATTGGGACAAAATTTAATCACATTTATTTCGATCAAGGTGATTTAAAGATATACTTCCACGAGGATAGAATTGAAGTTATAAATGAAGTAGGAGAGACTTCTCAGTTCTTCATGATGTTTGAGGGAAAGTCATTCAAATTCCCTGAAGGAGAAGGACTTGTGAGTAAGGAAAGTGTTTCTATCCAGGACGCTGCAATGGCCTCTGTTTTAAATGAAACACAGATGGAAAAGTCTTATTTCAAGTCTATTATCTATACTGATTTAGCTACAGGAAAAGAACTTTTTGTGACTTCAAAAAATGGCCAATTAGTATTTAATTCCATCTCGAATTTAAAGCTTGATTTCATTTTAACCGGTACGGTTGGAGAGATCAATGCGAGAAGTAACAAAGTTCAAATGGAGGAATTTGGAAAGTTAATTGAGATTGCTTCCAAAGACTTCAGCGTAATAAAAGAGGACAATAACATTAGTTTCAAGCAGCTTGGTTCTGAGGAAAATGCCAATCTGCAATTTTCTATAACCATAAACTAGACACCCACCCAACCAAAACTAACACCGTTATGAGGAATTTAAACCTTAACTTTATTTTGACTATCTGTTGGTCCTTAACTAGTATTCTAGTTTATGGACAATCAGCACATACGGTTACACCAGGAACCTCGCCTTTGATTGCGGTTAATGGTAGTAACTACCAAGGCTATTGCCTTGAATATTCTAATGCAGCGCCAGGCGTTGGCGAGGATTACGTATGGGATGATACTCCTGAAGATATAACAATTGCTGGAGTAACCGCTTGCTTGCAAGGCCATGGTAATTATGGAACCGATGCAGTACAACGTTGCGTTTGGTATTTTACAGACAATGTTAATCCACCAACTGGTCATGCAGCATGGACTGTAATCCAAAATGTAAATAATGGAACCTACCAAGATCAATGTGCATCTGAATGGTATCCTAAAACTGCAGGAGTCCAGGATATGATGACTGGAAATGATCCATTTTGCACCATTTCGGCACCACCTATTCCAGCCAATCCTACAACCTTGGTTGTAAATGATTGTGGAGATAATGTTGCCATAGAAGTTTTCGCAGAAGGATTATTAGATAATGGCAGTAATTGTAGAAATATTTCTGTGCCAGGAATGACTGGCGCATTAGTGGAAATTTGGGTAGAGGCTCCAGATTGTGGAGGTAATTTTCCAAATACAATTACTCTTCAAACGAACAATGGTAACACTTTTGTGGCTACAGGTAATCCTGTTTCTCAGAATTCAAGTGTTTTAGAATACATATATAGAGCAACGATAAGTCAAGCTTTCACACAGGTTTGTATTTCAAACCTAAATGGTTGTAGTGATGCAACTAGTATGGCAATCTATGCAGACTATGTTAATCCTAATACTTCTAGTTCATTGACTTTATATAATGTAGAATTACATGGCCCTCCAGGTGGAGATGACTGTGTTGAAACTACAATACCTGTCGATGGTGCTGGAACTGCAGGAAGAAGTATTGAATTGGCTGTACCAATTCATGAAAAAGCCAACGATGGAAGAACTGTTCAAATCAGAGTACAGACACTCTGTGGAACAACTGTTCAATCGACAGATACAAAAACTTTTAGTGCACAGAATGCGGGTCAAGAAGCTTCATTATTTATGATGAATGAAGCCAACATTGCTAATTGTGTAAATGGTGTTAGAGTAAGAATTTGTTCACCTGCAACTAATGGTGATTCATTTGGTGTAGGTAGTGTTGCCTTAACCACTGATGGATGTTGTGATGCTACTGGATTTAGCGCAGGAACAATCAGTGATTCCCAGTCTAATTGTGGTCCTTTTGATCCGTTTGAAATTACTGGAACACACCCTTCTGGATGTGATGGAGGTGTAGTTACTTATCAATGGCAAACGAAACCTATTAATGGAACATGGAGTAATGTTAATGGAGCAACTCACCAGAACTGGGATCCACCAACTCAAAATTCAACAATTTGGGTACGAAGAATTGCGCGTTGTGAACCATGTGGTGATGATGAAATATCGAATGTCATAGATATCCATGTAAATTCCAATTATACAAACCCTGGTAATTTAACAGCAGATCAATGTAGCTGCGGACCATTTAATCCAGATCCACTGCATGCCTCAGGCCCAAGTGGTGGACATGCATCATGGGATGGATTTTTGAACTCTAAATGGCAAGTTAGACCGGAAGGTGGTTCTTGGAGTGATATTCCAGGTTTTGTAGATGAAGGCATGGATACCCCTTCAGTTCCTGATTCATATGACCCTCCATCAATAACAGAAAATACGAGTTATAGAAGATGTTATAGAATTTTACCTTGTAAAGAATGGATTTGTACAGATGCTGTAAATATGGAAATTTTACCAGATCCTACAGCAAGTAATGATTCAGAAACTCTTTGTGTTGGTGAAGAAATAAAATTAGATGTAGCAGCGAATGATTCGCATAATAACTATAATACTACCTATACAATTGTAAACGGTCCTTCAGGAGGAACTGCTTCTCTTAGTAATAAAGGAGTACTAACATATACAGCTCCTTTTGCTTGTGGTACGCAGACTCTGACTTATGAGGTTTGTAATGCAGCAGACAATTGTAATTTTGAGTGTTGCGATACAGGAACTGTAACCTTAAATGTTGAAGATGATACAAATCCAACATTGTCAAATGTTCCTGCGGATATTACCGTACAATGTGACAATGTTCCTGGACCACCAAATAATGTATCAGTCCATGATAATTGTGATAATAATCCTTCTTTAGATTTTGATCAGACGTCCACTCAGACTTCCAATGGAAATTGTAGTGATGCAGAATATACCATTACTAGAACATGGACAGGAGAAGATGCTTGTGGAAATACAACTTCTGAGCACCAAACAATTACTGTAATAGATACTACTGATCCAGTAGTTAATTGCAACCCAGATGATGAAGTAATAGAATGTGTTTGGGGAGAAATAGACAATTTAGCATCGGCTTGGAATAACGCCAATATTGCTAAACTTGAAAATTGTTCTTCTGACGCTTGCGGTCATGTAAACGTAACATCTGATTACAATTTTGCAAACGTTTCAAATGATTGTGGAGATAGTGGTTCGACAACTGTAACCTTTACAATCACAGATCAATGTGGAAATTCAGTGACAAAAACAGCTACTGTAACTTTTGAAGATACCACACCTCCGATGATTCCTTGTGACTTGATCAATGAAGTGCATGAATGTTCAGGGGAGCAAGGAAATCGTGCGGCAGCTGATGCTTGGAATGCTGCCAATATTGCGGCGATTGAAGCTTGTGGTAAAGATGATTGTGGTGCAACTACTTATGTGACAAGTAATTATAATTTTGGTGACCTTTCTAATAATTGCGGAAGTACAGGAACAATGACTGTTACCTTTACTTTAACTGACGATTGTGGATTGTTCACAACTAAAACTGCCACTTTTACCGTAGAAGATACTACACCTCCAAGTGTGCCTTGTAATCCAGACGATCAAACATTTGAATGTTTAGGTACAGGTGCGAATGAAACTGCAGCAAACTCTTGGAATGCCGCCAATATTGCAAAATTAGAAGGATGTGCAACTGATGCTTGTGCTTCAGTAACTGTAACCTCTAATTATTCTTTTAATAATCTTTCTGGAGGTTGCGGAGGTGTAGGAACAATTGATGTTGTTTACACAATTACAGATGAATGTGATTTATCAGTAACGAAAACAGCAACATTCACAATTGAGGATAATACCATTCCAGAGGTTACATGTAATCCTGATGATGAATTGCATGAATGTACTGGTGCTTCAAATAATGAAGCTACCGCAGATGCATGGAATGCAGCAAACATCTCAAAATTACAAGGATGTTCTTCTGATGATTGCGGATCTGTCACGGTAACTAGTAACTACAACTATAATGATTTATCAAATGATTGTGGTGATACTGGTAGCATTACTGTAACATATACCATTGAAGATGAATGTGGTTTCGAGGTTACAAGAACTGCAACATTTACTGTGGAAGATTCAACAAATCCTACCATAGATGTTGACCCATCTGACCTAACAGTGGAATGTGATGGTAATGGTAATCAAACGGAACTTCAGAATTGGTTGGATAACAATGGTGGAGCTAGTGCTTCAGATATTTGTGGTAATATAGAATGGACCTATGATTTAACACCTACCAATGATTTTTGTGGTGATAATGGAACTGTAGTTACATTTACTGCAACTGATGATTGTGGCAATGTTACAACAAGAACTGCAATATTTACTATTGATGATACGACAAATCCAACAATAGATAACCAACCTACGGATCTTGTAGTTGAATGTGATGGGAATGGAAATCAAGCAGAAATTCAAGCTTGGTTAGATTCTAATGGTGGCACTGGTCAAGCATCAGATGCGTGTGGAACTATCATGTGGTCTAATGACTTTACAAATTTATCAAATGATTGTGGAGCCACTGGATCAGATGAAGTTATATTCACTGTCACTGATGAATGTGGAAATACAACCACCGCAATAGCTACATTTACAATTGAGGATACCACTTCTCCTGAAATTACAACAATAGCGGATGATCAAGTTGTAGAATGTGATGGTAGTGGAAATCAAGCCCAACTTCAAGCATGGTTAGATTCAAATGGAGGAGCTATTGCTTCAGATGTTTGTGGTGACTTTACTTGGGAAAATGATTTCAATTCTTTAAGTGATGATTGTGGAGCAACCGGAGAGGTCACTGTTATTTTTACAGTCACAGATGACTGTGATAATAGTTCTACAACTTCAGCTACTTTTACCATTGAAGATACCACTGAACCTACAATCACGACTGCTAACGATGAAGTAGTAGAGTGTGATGGTTCAGGAAATCAAGCAGAATTACAAGCTTGGTTGGATGACAATGGAGGAGCAACTGCTTCTGATATTTGTGGTGATGTTACATGGACCAATGATATTGCTCCATTAACTGATGATTGTGGAGAAACAGGAACTGTTACTGTGACATTTACTGCAACAGATGATTGTGGTAATTTCAGTACTAGTTCGGCTACCTTTACAATTGAGGACACCACTAATCCTGACATTTTTGATCCTTCAGATGACCTTACTGTAGAATGTGATGGTGCAGGGAATGTGGCTGAGTTACAAGCTTGGTTAGATTCTAATGGAGGAGCTATGGCATCTGATGCATGTAGCGATTTGGTTTGGACCAATGATGCTGCACCTCTATCAGATGATTGTGCTGAAACAGGTGATGTTACTGTAACATTTACAGTAACGGATGACTGTGGAAACTCAAGCCAAACCACTTCAACTTTTACAATAGAGGACACAACTCCTCCAGTACCTGTTTGTCAAGATATTACCATTCAATTAGATGGGAATTGTGAAGCAAGTATTACACCTGAAGATTTAGATGATGGTAGTAATGACATTTGCGGAAGCATAGCAGATATCTCAATTGATACGGATACCTTCGATTGTGCGCAAGATGAAGGTGATAATCCAGTAGTTCTTACAGTAACAGATGAATGTGGAAATACATCTACTTGTGTTGCAAATGTTAGAGTTGAAAGATTCGATTTAGCATTAAGAACTGTTTTAGCTCCAGGAGAAGATGAGAGAGTCTATCCAGGAGAAGATATAACTTTTAAAATCGAAGTACATAACCAAGGGTCACTTGCTGCTAGTAATATTCAAATAGTAGATTATATACCTGCAGGTCTTACTTTGAATGATCCAGATTGGTCAGGTGGTGGCGGAAATGCAACCATTACATTACCGGGTACATTAGCTCCTGGTGATATGACTATGGTGGAAATAACTTTCACTGTTTCAACAACCTCTCAAGGACAGATTGTAAATGAGGCGGAAATTGCCAGTGCTGATGCACCTGCAGGATTCGATTCAACAGATGTCGATTCATCAGCAGATTCAAACCAATCAAATGATAGTGGTGGAGAAGTAAATACTGCAAACGATGATGAGATTAATGAAGGATGTTGTAGCATTGATGGAGACGATGAAGATGATGCGGATCCAGAGGATATTACGGTAGAAGTATTTGATCTTGCCTTACGAAAAGTAATGGCTAATGGAGAAGACACAAGAGTTTATCCAGAAGAAGATGTAACCTTTACCATAGAAGTATTTAACCAAGGAACAGTTCCAGCTTCTAATATTGAAGTGACAGACTATATTCCAGCTGGTTTGACTTTAAATGATCCTGCTTGGACAGGTGGTGGATCTACTGCAACCATAGTATTACCAGGAACATTAGCTCCAGGTGCAAGTACATCGGTTGACATTACCTTTACGGTAGATGCAACTACCTCAGCAACCAATATCGTAAACAGAGCAGAAATTAGTGCTTCTGTTGATGATCTTGGAGAAGATGCACCTGATTTAGATTCAACGGAAGATGGAAATGTAGGGAATGATAATGGTGGTACTCCGAATCAAGCGGGTGAAGATGATGAAATAAATGATGATGGATCAACGGATGAGGATGATGCCGATCCGGAGGACATTGATGTTGAAATATTTGATCTTGCGTTGCGTAAAACGTTAGCAGCAGGAGAAGATGCTAGAGTATATCCTGGGCAGACAATAACTTTTGATATTGAAGTATTCAACCAAGGAACAGTACCAGCTTCTAACATTGAAATATTGGATACACCTCCAGCTGGATTAACTCCAAATGGACCTACAACTATAATTATTCCTGGCCCGATTGCGCCTGGAGCTTCTGAAGTTGTTCAAATTACAATGACTGTTGATCAAAATGCTTCTGCAGGATTTGCAGATAACATTGCGGAAATTCAGAGTTCACAAGATGACTTAGGAGATAGTCCTAATGATAATGATAGTGACGAAGATTCTAATCCGACAAATGATCCAACGACAGATAATGAAATAAATAATGGAAGTGGAGATGAAGATGATAATGATCCTGAAACAGTGGACATTCAAATCTTTGACCTTGCATTAATTAAAGTTCTTTCTCCTGGCGAAGACGATAGAGTTTACCCAGGTGAAACGATAAGCTTTGATATTACTGTATTTAATCAGGGAACAGTTCCTGCTTCAAATATTAGTATTGAAGATTATGTACCTGCAGGTTTAACACCAATAGGAGCAACAAGCTTAAATATTCCTGGTCCTTTAGCTCCAGGTGCTGATGCTACTGTTTCAATTTCGTTCACTGTTGATGCTACGAATGCAAATGGACAAGTAATTAACAGAGCGGAAATTTCTGGTGCAGAGGATGATTTAGGAGATGCGACAGTTCCTGATTTTGATTCAACGCCTGATACCAATGATGGTAATGACGCTGGTGGAGTAGTAAATACAGGATCAGATGATCAAACGGATGGAAATGGTAATGATGATGAAGATGATGCGGATCCAG
>JAHDGF010000031.1:40122-54597 GCA_020627785.1 Saprospiraceae bacterium | reverse complement strand
CTTGTAATTTAGGCAATTAAAAAACGTCGGAAATTAGAACGATGTTCCAATTGTTACTTTGATCTCGCTAGGTCTGTTCTTGAAGTTGTCTTCATTCCCTCCAAAGCTCATTCTTTCTCCTACAGCTTCAAACGACTTGACATATCTAATGTCTATGTTAAAGATGCCTAGGTCGATACCAAACGCTGCTTGACTTCCGAAGTTTATTGCAGAATTTTTCAATTTATAGCCTAAAAGGCCCTCAAAATCTGTTGTAGTATTCAAATTTGCACTAAAAACTGGGCCTGCGCCTAGCCTAAAATGCTTAAATTTTCCTCCTGCAAGTACAGGAACCTCTAGATTTCTGTATGTTTCATTGAAAATCTCTTTTGTTTTGTCTTTTTCGCCAAATCCATTAACGTCAAATGAAGCACCTGCGCTTACATGACTTAATCCAAATTGAATGAAGGCATATTCAAATTCCTTTTCAAAGGCGATACCAATAGACTTGCTACTTGTATTTCCTAAGTAAGTAATTTCATAGGCTACTGCATCTTTAGCAAGATAGACCAAAGCAGTTTCCTGAGGTGTAGTATTAAAACCCAAGCCAACTCTTGGACCTATTGTCCATCTATTTTCTTGAACTTCTAAAATTTCTTCTGCTAGTTGGTCTATTCCCAAATCTTGACCGAATGCAGTAGAACACATCATAAGGGTGGTGAAAATTGCAATGATAAAATTTCTCATAATTCCGTGTTATTTGTGCAATTAATCGCTGCCAAAGGGTGACAGCATTTGTTTTGTTGAAAACTTTAAGAGCAGAACAAAATTACTCGAGAGGCGAAATAATTGGTGTGTTGTAGAATATTATTTCGAAAAGGGTGTCTTCGTTCTTAAAGACGCACAAAGATTATATTAATTTTAGCTACAAATCATTTTTTAGTCGATCAAAAGAGAAATATGTAAGGATTTGTACATTTGCGGTCCAAGAATCCAATAAATAAGTATGGAAAGATATCTAAAACGGGGTGTTTCAGCAGGAAAAGAAGAGGTGCACAAGGCCATCGCAAATATGCCCAAAGGCCTTTTTGAGCATTCCTTCTGTAAAATCCTTCCGGATATTGTTGGCGGAGATGAAAACTATTGCAACATAATGCATGCTGATACTGCAGGTACCAAGACTAGTTTGGCGTACCTATATTGGAAAGAAACAGGAAATTTAGATGTTTGGGCAGGTGTTGTTCAAGATGCCATGGTCATGAATTTGGATGATTTGGGCGCTGTTGGAGCTGTTGATAATATTTTAATTAGTTCTACTATTGGCCGAAATGCCAAATTGATCCCATCTGAAGTTCTCACAGAGATTATTCAAAGCTCTCAAAGCTTTATTGAGCGAATGGCTGATGAAGGCATACATTTAGTACATACTGGCGGCGAGACCGCAGATGTAGGAGATATTGTAAGAACAGTAGATATCGGGTTTACCACCTTTGCTCGAATTGAGAGAAAGGATCTTATTGTTAATGATATAAAGGATGGGGCAATAATCGTTGGATTACAATCTTTTGGCCAATCTAGTTATGAAACAACTTACAATTCAGGGATAGGAAGTAATGGTCTAACCTCAGCAAGGCACGATGTACTCGATAAATCTTATGCTGAAAGGTTCCCAGAATCTTTTGATAGGAAAGTTCCAGAGGATGTAGCATATTCTGGGAGTAAGAAAATGACAGATACCATTACCATTGATTCTAAATCATACGAAATAGGAAGATTGTTACTTTCACCTACAAGGACATATTTGCCGGTATTGAAGAAGATCTTCAATGAAATGAAACCAGTAATTCAAGGTGTGATTCATTGCACGGGCGGTGCGCAGACTAAAGTGAAAAAATTTATAAAAAATAAGCACATTATAAAGGACGGTCTTTTTCCTCCTCCGCCGCTATTTGATTTAATCCAAAAAGAAAGCGGAACAAGTTGGGCTGAAATGTATAAAGTCTTTAACATGGGGCATCGAATGGAGTTTTACCTGCCACAAAATCATGCAATAGAATTAATATCTATTGCTAAGGAATTTAATATCGATGCCAAAATAATTGGTCGAGTAGAAGATCATGAAACCAACAAAATTTCAATTCTTGGCCCTGAAGGCATCATGACTTATTAAGATCTGTTTTTTTGCTTCTCTTCCCATTTTTGCTTGGCAAGTTTCTGCAAATCTTCGACTGCGTCTGTTTCGTCAACAATCTCTTGTCCTAGTAAGGTTTCAAACACATCTTCTAAGCTTACAACACCAACTACATTTCCAAATTCATCAGCAACAGCACTTAGGTGATTTTTACTCTTAGAAAGACTATTAAATAAAGTGGACAATGTGGTACTGTCGGAAACAAAGTTTACATCCTTCTTAATCTCTGAAAGCTTAATTGATTTTTTATCATCAGCTAGAAGTTGAAGCAAGTCATCTTTAAGAACAATGCCTGTTATGTTATCTCTTTGTTCCGAATAAACAGGTATTCTTGAGTAGTTGATTTTTTCTCCAGTATTGTAGAATTCTTCCAAACTTAAATCTTCATTTGCCATAAAGGCTACGGACTTCGGAGTCATAATATCTCGGACAATTTTCTTTTCAAAATTCAAAACATTATTGATAATCTTAGATTCCGAGGCCTGGATCTCTCCACTCTGTGTAACAACTTCAGCCATTGCCATAAAATCACTTCTACTTAAAACACTTTTATCCTTCTCTGATTTTAAACGCTTGGTGATGAATTGAGAAATCCATACGAAAGGTGCTAATAAAAATAAGAGGACCTTAATTGAACTTACAGTGAAAGGGGCAAGCGATTTCCAATTGTTCGCTCCGATTGTTTTAGGAATTATTTCTGAAAGGATTAATATGGCCAATGTCATAAATCCAGCGATTAATGATTCATAACTCAAACTAAATAATCCAAAGTCGATATCGTTTGAACCAAAAACCTTACTCGCCATTGCTCCAACACCAATTGCCCCTACAGTATGAGCAATAGTATTCAGTGTAAGAATTGCTGATAAAGGTTTATCGATATCTTCTTTGTACGATTGAAGTGCTTTCCCAATGGAGGACTGTTTTTGTACTTCAGAGTTGATGTAAGAAGGGGTTATACTTAGTAAGACTGCTTCTAATATTGAGCATAAAAATGAAAACCCTATAGATAGGGCAAAAAAGACGGCTAAGTAGACTACCATGGTTTAATTAATTGTGTTGCAAAGATATGGTTAGATTTTATTAAAAAAAATTATAATATGAGTCAGATTGAATTAGACGCTAAAATCAGGCAAAACAAAAGGAATATTAAATATATGTTCTCCGTTTCATACATATGAAATTGATTAATCCCCGACAGTTCTATTATTAAGCACCAAGCAAGGATGATTTTGTATTAGAAAAAGGACTAATTTATGCCTAACGAAACTACACACACTATGGGAAAAGGGAAAAAAGCCCTGAGGAATCTTCCTCAGAGATGGCTTCTAATACTGTTCTTTTTGAGTTTCGCACCCTTATGTTTTACTAGCTTTTCTAACTTCAAAGAAGTCTATTACAAAGTTCCTATACTAAAGGTTAATGTCTACCTAATGGGAATGGAAGAAATAGATAAGAAAATCTATGCCGATGTTGACCAAAATATCCAATATCTAAATCAAGAATTTGAGGGATATATAGGTTTTGAAATGAATAATCTTCATTTGGACGTTAGTTCAGCATGGTTACCAGATCTTTACTCTAACTTTTACAAACAAGGAGCAGAAAAAATAAACAAGCTTGTTGAACCAATAGAAGAAGAGGGAGCAATAAACCTTTATGTATTCGACACCTATTGTGAAGATAATACAGATCAAGCATTAATGGGATTTACTCCGGTACTTAGATCGGCCCATCACAAATACAAATCAGCAAGCCCAGGTTTTGATAGAATTTTTATTGCTTATGAAGGGATAGAAGATCAATCAACTTTGGTACATGAAATGGGTCATTTCCTCGGGCAAAAACATCCTTGGGAACTTACCGAATATGCAAGAAAAGCAATAGGGATTATTAGTTCAAACGTGGAACAAAACCATATGAGCTATGGTCATAACGTTAATCAATTTACTAGGCAACAATTAGAAGCGATGAGGAAGCATGCTCTAGATTATCGGTCTTATTTGGCAGACAGAATCATAAGTGTTTCACTAACTCCTTAGGCTGGGCTTGGGCATAAAAAAATCCCAAACATCCAACACTTCTTTAAGCAGCGATTGTTTGGGACAAGTAATCTTAAACTCCAAGGTAAATATAGTAAAATAGTTGTCTCATGCATCTTACGTAATTGATTTTTTTATATATAAATTTAATTGCAATATATATGCAGCTATGAATCAATAATCAATTACAAAATTCACCAGAGATAGCCCATGTGTATTGATTTTAATACCCATCATTCTAGATGATTTTAAATTTTTCGGTTCATTTCATTGTTAAAATTAGTTCTGAGTAGATCATTCTGACCAGTTACTCGTTAGATAAACTCACCTTGAAATGTCTAATGAGTTTATCTATTATATTTTGTGCTTTAAGCTTACTTATAAATCAAAATACTGAACCGCTTACTATTGAAGTTGAAGGAGTTTCATCTCCTGATGTCAAATTGATTGCTAGTATTTTTTTGAAAGAAAATTATTTGAGTGAAACTCCTTTTAAGGAAATTGTCTGCACTTTAGAACCTAATTCAAATCATATTACTTTACCAGATATGCCCGATGGCGAATACTCAATTTTTCTATTCGAGGATTCAAATAACAATGGGGAATTGGATTTAAATTTTTTGGGGATACCCAAGGAGGCTTTTGGTTTCTCTCAAAATCCAAAGTTGAGATTTAGTGCTCCTTCATACGAGCAAACTTCATTTATGAAACAAGGGAGTAACCAAATTGTCATAGAATTAAGGAACTACTAAAAAGAAAGCAACCATAAATAATGGTTGCTTTCTTTTTTATTACGCTTACATTTTTCGGATAACACCGCCTGACCATTTATCATCATCTAGGTCTTTATATTTAGGGTCACCTTTATATTTGATGACAGCTCCTGAACTAACATCCGCTTTCAACTCTTCAGTTACATGAACAACTGCTATTGCTCCTGATGAACCATCAACTTCACTTGATTTAGATGCTAGTTCTTTACCTTTGTACATTGCTCCTGAGCTAATATCTATATCCTGTGCATTAGCTGATCCCGATATCGTAACAATGGTTCCTGAACTTGCACTTACTGATAAATCATTTGCTTTAATTTGTAATTCTACAATTGCTCCACTTGAAGAAGAAATGTTTAGATTATTTGCTTCTAATAAATCATCTGTTTTAATAATACATCCTGAACTAGCATCTATTCTTTCAATTTGAGTATAGTGGAGTACAACTTCTGCTTCTCTTTTATTCCATCCTGTATTATTTTTTCTCCACTTGATTGTCAATCTATTGTTTTTAACTTCAGTTACTAAATCGTCAAGATCTGTGTCTTCAACCGTTACATCAGCAAAATTTTTCTGATCATTGTCTAGGTATACCTTGATGCCAGCAGATACTGAAATACTATTAAAATCAGATAAGTTTCTTTTTTCAGATTGGCCTACCATTGTTAGAGAAAGGAATGATACAGCTATAAAAATTAGTAAGTTTTTCATGAGTCTAAATTTTTTGTTAAAAGAATACTTCAAACATACAGGCACTTTTCACCTAAATATAATTAGTAGTACCAACTAGATGGAATAGATGACAAACTTGAAATTAGCCTCATTTTCTTGTTCATCCATTAAAATGACTATTTGGGATAAGGAAACAATAGATTCATGTAATATCAAAGGGAGTAAATGCATTTTTAGTTAGCTTCGATGTATGAAATTTTGGATAAATAGATCGTTTTATTGGCATCTGACGCTGTGGCTCCTTTATTTCTTTGTTAACTTTTACAATGACATTTTCTACGAAGAATGGACCCTTCCAAGTGGTTTTTATGTCCTTAGCTATTTTGCCCTCATCGTTTTTACTTTTTACTTATTCTACCTTTTTGTTGCCCCTAAGTTTATCAGTAAATCTCGGTTTTTTATAGCTGTATTATTTTTCTTCATATTTATTTTACTGAAGTATTTATTGCAAGAAATCTTCTTTCCTTGGTTATTTGATTTTAACTCAATGAAGTTAGAATCAACTTCGATCTTACAATATCTTGAGGATAACTTTTTTATGGCTTTTGTTCCGGCAGCAGCAGGGACAATTCTTCATTATTTTGAACAGCGCAGAATTAATGAAGCAGATCAATTAAAATTAATCAATGAAAAAAATGAAGCAGAACTTGCTTTTCTAAGAAGTCAAATTAATCCTCACTTCCTTTTCAATACCATGAGCGCGCTTCATACAAGAGCATTTCGTTTAGATCCAGCCCTTGCCGATTCAATTATAAAATTATCTGATGTTCTTCGGTATACCTTAAAAAGTAGTCAGAGCCATCAAATTTCAATACAAGATGAATTAAAGTTAATTCAGGATTTAATTTCAATTTATAAGGAGAGATTTGGCGAGCATTGTTATGCAAATTTAAATATCAGGGGAACGGAATTTTCACAGAAATTTGAACCTCTTCTTTTAATGCCATTTGTTGAAAATGCATTTAAGCATGGAGTTTATTCTGATGAATTAAACCCAATAAATTTTAAGCTTGAAGTTGAAAAAGGTTCCTTGTTCTTTTCAGTTAAAAATAAAACCAAGCATCAAATCAAAGATGAAGTTAGTGGGATAGGGATTGTAAATCTTAAAAAGAGACTGCAATTGATGTACCCCAATAAGTATGAATTAGTAATAAATGATGATGGGAATTATTATTTTGCATCACTCAAGATTCAATTAAGCTGATGGAAGATAAAATTCGTTGTATGGTATTAGATGATGAGCCTCATGCCATCGAAATCCTATCATTGTACATAGAAAAGACTCCTTTCCTTGAGTTAGAGCAGGCAGAAAATAAACCTTGGGGTGGGATTAAATATCTTAAAGAAAATCACATAGATCTATTATTCTTAGATATACAAATGGAAGATTTGACGGGGCTTCAAGTATTAGATCTGTTGCCTAACCCTCCCAAAGTCATACTAACCACTGCCTACGAACAGTACGCTTTGAAAGGCTATGAATATAAGGTGGTAGACTATTTATTAAAACCATTTTCATATGATAGATTTCTTAAAGCCGTCTCTCAGGTTAAATCAGATACCTCCACTACTCCTAAGAAAGTAAGTAAAGTTGAAGTTGGTGATGAAAAGGATCATATTTTTATAAAAGGGGATGCTAAGAATAAATTTCACAGATTACTATTTAGTGAAATTAAATATATCGAGGGTTTGAAAAATTATGTGACTTTTCATTGTGAGAATGAGCGCATTACTGCCTTGCATAAAATGTCGGTTTTAGAAAATGATTTACCAGGCACACAATTTTGTAGGGTACATAAATCATTTATTGTTAACCTTTCCCAAATTCGATTGGTGGAAGGAAATATGATTCATCTTAAAGAAAAGACAATTCCGATTGGGGCTAGTTATAAAAGCAAATTTTTGGAATTGATAAAATCTTAGTTAATTTTTCTTCTTGATTTCATTGATCCAGTCATTGGTAAGTTCTTCTAGAAGATTTAGTGGCACACAACCATTTTTGAGCATGATGTTGTGAAAATCCTTAATGTTGAATTTATCTCCTAGTTGTTCTTCTGCCTTTTTTCTTAATTCTAAGATTTTTAATTGACCAATTTTATAAGAAAGTGCTTGTCCTGGCATTGCCATATATCTTTCAATTTCTGAAATGATGCTGCTTTCAGATTCTGCTTCATTATTCATGGAATATTTAATGGCCTTTTCTCTACTCCAACCAAAAGCATGTATTCCTGTATCAACAACCAATCTAATGGCTCTGTGCATCTCATTTCCTAACATTCCAAAATATTGATAAGGGTCCGTGTACAAACCTAATTCTTCACCCAATGATTCGCAATATAAAGCCCAACCTTCCCCGTAAGAACTATACCAAAGATTTTTCCTGAAGGCAGGCAGTTCTTCGTTTTCTTGTTGCAATGAAATTTGATAATGATGGCCAGGGATGGCTTCATGTAGAAACAGATCTTCATCCCCGTAAGTATTATAAGCAGTAACATCAGGGATTGGCACATAAAACACTCCTGGCCTTGTTCCATCAATAGAGCCTGGATTGTATTCAGCGCTTGCGGATGCTTCTCTGAATGCTTCTGTTTGCCTCACTTCGAATCCTGCCTTTGGTTTCAATTCAAATAATTCATCCAATTGTGGAAGCATTCTTTCATGAATCCTATTAAAATTATCAATTACCTCCTTAGGTGAAGTGAAAGGCATCAAATCTTTGTTTTGTCTTACGTGATCAAAGAACGAAAGTAAATCACCAGAGTAGTTTAATTGTTGCATTACCTTTTCCATTTCGCCTCTTATTCGTTTTACCTCATTCAAACCTAAATCATGAATTTCTTGGGCTGTTAAATTTGTTGTCGTATTTTTTTTAATCATAAAGTCATATAGATCGGCTCCGAAAGGATATACATCTACGCCACTACTTTCTCTTCCAGCAATAAGATATTCTGTTTCAAAAAAGTCAGCCATTTCCTTATGCAAAGGCATTAACTTGTTATGAACCAGAAGAACCATATCCTTCTTGATTTGAGTTCTTTTCTTCGCTTCAATTGAGTTTGGAATCTTAAGTGCAGGCTTATAAAATAAATGGTCCTCTACCTTGCCTCCACCCAGTATTTTAAACTGGGGAATTACTTTTTTTATTAATGGCTTTGGCAATACAATACCTTTTCGTATTCCTTCTCTCATGTTTGCTAAGGCAGTTTGACACCAAATCATATAATTGTTCACGCGAGTAAACCAATTTTCATAATCTTTAACTGTTTCAAATGGTTGAGCGGAAGATCCACTTGCGAGCTGTCCCATGACTAAATTGATCGACCACATTTGATCAATAGGTGTTAGTTCAAAAGGAAAATTTAATTCATCTAGAGCAATTTGTAATTCCCATTGAAGGATGTCATGGCTTAAAGCATCTTGTTTAGAGAGTGTTGATTTATCGATATTATTTAGTCTACTTTGAAGGTCTATGTAGGTGTTTTTTTTATCGGCCAAATATTCCTTTGAAATATAATTTGGGAATAAACCATTGAATTCTTTAAGACCTTGAAAGGTGGCATTTACTGGATCTAGTCGTAAGGAATGTGAATGGAAGTCATTCATCAGTTGATTGAAAGGAGATGGGCTTAGTGGGGTGCTGTGAGTACTATTCATTTTATCAGAATTGCATGCATTGCAGATAATTAAGAGTAAAATCAATTTTTTCATATTCTAATTTATTGCAAAAAAAAAGCCTTGACAAAAATTGCCAAGGCTTTTGAATGTATTTTAATCTTTTAGTTGTGGTAAGCTGAATTATGCGCTAAAGCACCACCACATACTTGACAGCTTCCAGCGCCTCCTGCACCGCCTGCACATCCATTGGCGCAAGTGTAGTGCCAAACACCTGCAGCATTCTGAGCAGGCTCAGGTGTGTTAGGAGTTGTGAGTCCACCGGGTGGAGGAACAGTAATAGAAGTCCCATCTGAAGTTACTGCATTGGTTGTAGTTACTGGATTAGGTACAGATGGTTGTTGATTGTGGAATGCAGCATTATGAACATAAGCGGTACCACATGTTGGACAGCTACCTTGAGCATCTCCGCCGCTACCTGCGCATTTATTAGGGCAGTAGTAGTGAGGAAGGTCATTTCCTGCAGCTGGAGTAGCTTGGATAGCTCCACTTACTTGGGCTTGAGCTTCATTATTTGCTGCATCTATTTGAGCCTGTGACAGTATTGCATCAGGTCTAGATGGCTTGTCTGCGCAAGAATTAAGACTGATTAAGGCTGATAATAATATGAGAGAAAAGATATATTTCATCGCTGATTTATTTAGAATCTATTAAGACTGCAAATTTAAGAAAATAAAACAAAAGCAAGGATCATATTATAATAATTCAAGATATCTTTGAGTTCATATACGACTTATGATGCGCCTACTTTACATACTTATACTCCTTATGACCTTGACTTCTTGTCATTCGGCTCAAGAATCAGTTGTCAAAGAGCCTAAGAAATTGAAATTAGGTGACGAGCGAACTGATATTTATTTTGGCCTTTTAAAAGGTAAAAGGGTAGGATTAGTGGCAAATCAATCAAGTTACATTGGTAAAACTCATGTACTTGATACCTTAATTTCTTCTGGAATTGAGGTAGTTAAAATATTTTCTCCAGAGCATGGTTTTAGAGGTGAGGCAGATGCAGGTGAAAAATTAAAGGATGGGATTGATCCTAAAACACAATTACCAATCATATCTCTTTATGGAAATAATAAAAAACCGAGCTCCGAACAATTAGAAGGGATAGAAATACTATTGTTTGATATTCAAGATGTAGGTGTAAGGTTCTATACCTATATTTCTACTTTGCATTATTTAATGGAAGCCGCATCAGAAAATTCCATTTCAATCATAGTTCTAGACAGACCAAACCCACATGCTCATTACGTTGATGGACCTATAATCAAAGAAGAATTTTTGTCTTTTGTAGGGATGCACAAAGTGCCTGTGGTTTATGGTATGACCATTGGAGAATATGCAATGATGATTAATGGTGAAAAATGGTTGAAGAATCAAAATCGTTGTCAGCTTGAAGTAATCACTTGTAGTGATTACAATCGAAATGAATTATTTCAATTACCCATTAAACCATCTCCTAATTTACCAAATGCACTTTCTGTACAATTGTATCCTTCACTTTGTTTTTTTGAAGGAACGGAATTTAGTGCAGGGAGAGGAACTCAAATTCCATTTCAATTTTATGGACATCAAAATTTTGAAATTAAGGATTTTGAGTTGACTCCTACTTCATTGCCAGGAGCTAAGTTTCCAAAGTTTAAGGATCAGAAAATTAGTGGTGTGAATTTATCAGTTCTTGACCTTGATTCTGTTCATGCTAGTAAAGGGATAAATTGGAATTATTTATTTGACGCTTACGCAAATTTTGATCACAATTCTGGAACATTTTTCCTTCAAAATAACTTTTTTGAAAAGTTAATTGGGTCTAGAAGTTTGAGAAAAGCACTTGAAGAGAACGCAAGCATTGAAGATTGGAAAAGAGGATGGGCTGAGGATATCAAAAACTTCAAAGCCATTCGCTCAAAATATCTTTTATACTAAAATTTAAACACAAGTTGAGCTTTGCACTCTGTCTGTGTATCCCCATCTATTTGATTATTTCCACTACTTATTTGGTTGATATTTTCAAATTGTGTTCTTGCAATTCTGAATTCTGAAGTTAACCATCTTGTTATATCATATCGGAAATTTACATAGAACCTAGATCCTTTATTTGCGTAAGCAGGAATAAAAAATTCATATAAAATATCATTTTCATAGGCATAGATCCGTGAATTAAAATCATCAGTATCAAAAATCGCATATCGTGCAGTTATGCGCCAAGGGGATGAAATTGGTCTGTAGATGAAATCTTGATACAATAACATTCCTCGCGAAGAGTTGGTCGAGTGATCGAAGAAATTCAATTCTAATCTACTTCTTACTTCCATCTCTTTGTTGATTTTATATCCAAGATGGATTCTTAATTTATGTCTGTCAACATTTGCTAAAGAGTTAGTCCCAAAATCATCTGGATTGAAGTTTCGTTCTTTTTGTTCGTAAGTGTATTGGGCGTAAATGTTTAACTTCCTCTTTATTATGTAGTCTAATCTTAGTAAGAATTCTTTTCCGTCTGAAGGACGATCTATTTGAAACTTAAGCCATGGATTGTTCCAGAGATCTGCATACGCAGCAAATTTCCAAGCATAAACTGGTCGAATTTCTATTCCAGCATAAAAGCCTTGCTCATTTTCATTATTTGCGCTTTCGCCAAAGGCATTAGGTGAAATAGAAATGTAACCTGGGCTATATTTTCTATATAGAAAAGCCATGCTTACCGTTTTATCCAAGCCAAGAAGTAAGCCATGTAAATTACCCCAGTCTATGGCGTCATTAGTTGCCGCTTCACCAAAGAAGTGGAAATTATTTATCCGATAAGAATAATCGAAACTGATATTATTTAGCTGGCTAGGGATCTCTTGAAATTTATCATATAGCCGATTATTGGGAATGAAATTCGCTTGGAAATTTTGGTGTAAAAAATTTAATGCTAAATGAAAATTACGCTCAGTGTATTTTAAAATAGAACCTGCTTGCCAACCTGAAATGGATTTTTCATTTCTTATTTCAGATTCAGTTCTATGAAAGCCATCAATTCTAATGGTAGATATTTCCAAATCTGTATTGTCTGGCCCTTCTTCTAAATCGTCTGCAACTGTTGCATCAAGATTTTTATAACTCCCCATCAGACTTAGTTCGATCTTTTTGGTGAGCCTTAGCGTTGCTGCTGCTCCTCTGAAAAAGTCATTTTCATTTACGGAATTATAGGGCTTTATGGCACGTCCTCCTTTCTTAATATTTGTAACCCATGAACTTTTTCCGGATCCAAAATCATTGTGATCAATTAAGCCTTGGCCAAAACTCATTGAATAATCTCCTATGACAAAATCCTTGAGGAAACTTGAATATTCCTTCAAGTAAAAGTGGCCAGTCATGTAATCAAAGCCTTGCTTGTTTGATCCTGTGAAGAAATCTTCACCAGGGTCCTTCTCTAAGGTGAATCCATATCTGAGCCTATTTTCATAGTTATGGCGATAGCGAACAAAGTATCTATTTTGATCTCCTGCATATGCAGTTTCTCCTTCCGCATCTGGGATGTATCCTTTCTGATCTTCAAGAATTGATCGCCATTTCAGGAATACTTGATTTTTTCCTTCCGTTAACATCTTGCCTAGGCCATAATTAAACTTATTAGGGTCTTTGACAGAAAGAAAAGGAGCAACTCTTCGTATGGAAGAAATATCCATGCTTGGGATTGATTGTAATTCTTCCAATGAAAGTAGATCTCCATATTTTAACCTGTGAGAAATAATCTCTTGGATCTGTAGATCATTGAGCAGTAAGAGGTCTTTTAAATCCTCGTATGAAGCGGTATTAATATTAAGAGGTTCATTCTGGTAACTTTGAAGTCTAATGATAATATCCGCTACATCAAATTCTTCAAGCTCTTGATCTTCTAAGAATTGCTCTAAAATCAGTTGCAGTTCTTGCGGGATATCTTGAGATCTTGCAAAGCAGGAAAGGCTAGTTAGAATTAATAATAAAAGGTGTTTTCTAAATCTCATCTTAGGGTGTAAAGTTCGCGCATCAAGCAAGTCTCTTTAAGGCTCTGTATCCAATCTATGAAATTAAAATAATTAAACATTCTTTTATCATATCTATGGTTAAAGCTTTTCTCAATTTTTTTGGATAATTTATCTAAAGACTGTTCTGATGCACTGTTGGGAGGAGTCTTGTTTAAAAAAGCAAGAACGCTGGTCAAACCTGAAGTCAAATCTCCCTTTTCTTCAAATTGTCGGCGAACTGCTGGGGACAAATTTTTAACCAATGCATAATTACCTAGATGATAATTGCAAATCAGATGTAGCAATTTCGCGTAATTGAGTAAGTCATCTCTCAATCTGCCTTTTTTGGGTTGAATAATATAATTCAGGTGATCAATGGCTTTTTCATACTCCCCATTGGCAATTGCTATCCAAGCAAATTTATAATGGAACATTTTTACCCTATGAGAATCAAGTTTTAGGCTATAATGTTTTAGGTCTTGAAATAAACTTTTTTCAAGCTGGATGCCTTCACTATATCTTCGATGCAAAAGAATTGAATTAAGTTCTGAGTTATAACCATATATAAAATTTAGAACCCTAGAAGTGTCATTAAATATTTGATGGTTCCGTTCAGAAAACTTCTTATATCTAATTAACCAACTGTCAAAGTCTGCTTTTTCATTTAAATAATAGTTGTGGGTTAGGGTATAGTGCATTCCCCTCAAGTATAGATCAGGATCTTTTTCTTGCATGGCAACGTTTTGATCGAAGACGTCAACCCATTTGAGGCTATGATTGAGGGTGTTTTCGTAATCAAGCAACATATAATAGTACCAGACGTAGCTTTGGTGGAGTAGGACCTCCTCGTAAAACCCAGGATTTTTGCTAATTACCTTTGGGAGGTTTGATTTGAAAAAGGATTGGATTAAGAATTCCTCCTTTTCATTTTTGACGAAACCCATTTTAATATACATCCCTTGGATCATCAAACTTAAATTACTTAAAGTTGCTGTTCGGCTAATGGTCGTTTGGTATTGACCTGAAATAGCGATTAGATCTTCTACCTTATTTTTTACACCACGGCTCCGAGTAATGTGTCTAGATTCTATCATCTT
>JAHDGF010000031.1:0-40112 GCA_020627785.1 Saprospiraceae bacterium | reverse complement strand
ACGACTTCTTGTAATGTGCCGCTCTTCAATCCGCTTTTGAAATTCTAAAATCTCAAGTAATAGAATGTCTTGATTACTTTTTGTGGCCATAGGAATAATGCGATCTAAGAGCTTGAGTGAGTGCATGTGTAGTCCTTTGCCATAAAGTACCTTAGCATAATCCAAGTGCTCTCTTACTTGCATATCGGTATCATGTCTACTATGGATCATTCGCAGACTTTTTAATATTTGAGTGTAAAGGTTTCTTTTTAGATTTGAGAAATCAGAGGGTTTAAGACTTGGAAATTGTTCCTCTATCTGATTCTCATCTAATTTCTTTGATTTCTCAAGCAGATTAAAAAGCTTAATAAACATGGTGTTTTTATTGCTTTCTAATCGGTTGACATAGAGTTTAAAATGTCTCTTTTCCGCTTTTCCTAAGCTTTTAATTAATTTAAATAAGTGGTCAGATCTGGCAATAGGCATAACAAAAGTTATTAGTTAAATTGCTATATATCAGTTGGTTATAGTAAATATAGTCTATTTAGACGTAACAAATATCTAATTATTTAAATAAATAATATAATCAGTTCAATATACATTTGCACTATCAATAATCAACAAAAAGTATAATACAATGGGTAAATTGAAATTAGAATACATTTGGTTGGATGGATCAATGCCTACACAAGGCTTGAGAAGTAAGACTAAAGTGGTAGACGATTCAAAATTTACAGGAAAGGTTAAAGATCTTCCAGATTGGTCTTTTGATGGTTCATCAACGATGCAAGCAGAAGGCGGGAGTTCTGATTTAATTCTCAGGCCAGTGGCAATGTTTGATGATCCTGGAAGAAGACATGCAAAGCTTGTCATGTGTGAGGTTTTAAATCCTGACGGCACTCCACATCCTACCAATGGAAGAGCAACGATCAACGATGATGATGAAGATTTCTGGTTTGGATTTGAACAAGAATATACGATATGGGATCCTGAAATAGATAGGCCTGTTGGTTTTCCTGAAAACGGATATCCTGCACCACAAGGTCCTTACTACTGTTCAGTAGGTACAGGGAATGCTGTAGGAAGAGAATTGGTAGAGGAGCACTTGGATTTATGTATTGATGCTGGTTTGAACATTGAAGGAATTAATGCTGAGGTGATGTGCGGTCAATGGGAGTATCAAATATTTGCTAAAGGAGCTAAGAGAGCTGGGGATGAAATTTGGGTAGCTAGATACCTATTAGACAGAACAGCTGAGAAATACGGTTTAATTATTAATCTACACTGTAAGCCAGTGAAAGGAGATTGGAATGGATCAGGAATGCATGCTAATTTCTCTAACTCAGAATTAAGAAAAGCTGGTAAGAAAAAGGTTTATGAGGATATCTGCGAGAAATTCAGACCTGAATCTAGAATAAGTGCAGCCATTGCTGCATACGGAGCTGAGAACGAACAAAGATTAACCGGATTGCACGAAACACAAGCTATTGACAAATTCTCATACGGAGTTTCAGATAGGGGTGCCTCTATAAGAATTCCAATTGCCACTGTTGAAAGTGGATGGAAAGGATGGTTAGAAGACAGAAGGCCTGCAAGTAATGCTGATCCATACAAAGTAGCTTCTGTAATTATTGATACAGTGAAAGGATAGGAGATAAAGAAGTATTATCAATTAAAAGGGGAGATCCTATGGATCATCCCCTTTTGTTTTTAATAAAATTCAATTTCTATTAATAGACTATTATGTTTGCGCAAGCAGAACATGAAATTGTAAAACTTAGTAGAATGTCAAAGAAAGTATTTAAGAATGCTCGCATGGTTAATGAATCTCAAATCATTGAAGGAGATCTATTAATCTCTAAAGATCGAATTGAAAAAATCGGGGGTATAATTGAAGACGGTGAGGCCAAAGAGATTGATTGTAAGGGACTTTATCTCATTCCAGGCATCATTGATGATCAAGTCCATTTCAGACAACCTGGTTTGACGCATAAAGCTGACATTGCTACAGAATCCAAAGCTGCAGTTGCAGGAGGAGTAACCAGCTTTATGGAAATGCCTAACACTAAGCCGCAAACGGTTACTCAAGAAAGACTAGAGGAGAAATATATCATGGCTTCTCAAGTATCTCCTGCTAATTATTCATTCTTCATGGGAGCTACAAATGAAAATATTGAGGAAGTTTTAAAAACTGATCCCAATAAAGTTTGTGGTTTGAAAATTTTCATGGGCTCAAGTACTGGGAATATGCTTGTTGACAATCGTCAGACCCTTGAGAATATTTTTTCGCAGACACCAATGCTGATTGCAACGCATTGTGAAGATGAGGCCACTGTTAGAGCCAATATGGAATTGGCAAAACAAAAATATGGGGAGGAGGTACCTTTTGAGCAACATCCGATAATAAGATCACATGAGGCTTGCTACCTATCATCTAGTTTGGCAGTAGAGCTTGCAAAGAAACACAATACTCGATTACACATCCTTCATATATCAACGGCCAAGGAATTAGAACTCTTTAACAACAAGACTCCGCTGAAGGAAAAGAGAATTACCTCTGAGGCGTGTGTACACCACATGTATTTTAATGACAGTTATTATCCAACTTTAGGAAGTAAGGTTAAATGTAACCCTGCGATTAAATCTGAAGCAGACCGTGCAGCCATTGTCAATGCAACCATAGATGGAACCATTGATATCATTGCAACAGACCATGCACCACATACCATGGAAGAAAAATCAGGAAATTACTTTACAGCTCCTTCTGGTCTTCCTTTGGTACAACATGCAGTGATTATCATGTTGGATTTTTATCACAAAGGAGTGTATAGTCTGGAAAAGATGGTAGAAAAAATGTGTCATGCTCCAGCGGATTGTTTTCGACTCAGTGAGCGAGGTTACTTAAGAGAAGGATATTTTGCGGATATAGTATTGCTTGATGTCGAAAGAGAACATGAAATAAAAAAAGAGCAACTATATTATAAATGTGGTTGGTCTCCTTTAGAGAATATGAAATTCAAAGGAGCGGTGAACTCTACCTATGTTAACGGAGAGCTAGTATACGCCAACTCAAAAGTACTTCCACTGCTTGCCGGCAAGAGATTAGAGTTTTCGCACTAGATTTCTGTGAATAATTTCAGTTTCCTTCCTCTACATGGCTAAAATCTCAGCCATCTTTATCAAGTCTTTGTTTAGAGGGTTTGGTTTAGAAATTGCGTCCTCAAACGACGTGAATTCAACCATGTTGTTCCGTAAGCCCACGGCACACGCACTTTTACCTTCTAATAGGCCTTCCACTGCTGAATGTCCTAAACGACTAGCAAGGACTCGATCATTTGCTGTGGGAGAACCTCCGCGTTGGAGGTGACCGATGATGGTTACTTTAGTGTCAATTCCATCAATTTCCTGCTTAACCATTTCAGCCAATTCCATAGCATTGCCGTTTTTGTTTCCCTCAGCGACTATGACTAAGTTGAATAACTTTTTACGTCGGCCTTCCTTTTTTAATAAACTAATGAGCTTATCGAAATTGGATTCTGTTTCTGGTAAAAAGATTGTTCCAGCTCCGCTACCAATGCCGGTATATAAAGCAATGTATCCGGAATGCCTGCCCATTACTTCAATGAAAAATAATCGGCTATGTGAATCGGCAGTATCTCTTATTCTATCAACAGCTTCAATAGCTGTATTAATCGCTGTGTCAAAACCTATGGTAAAGTCAGTGCCATAAATATCATTATCTATTGTTCCCGGAACCCCTATAATGGGTATACCAAACTCTTCCCCGAATTTCTTTGCACCGGTATATGTTCCGTTTCCACCAATTGCCACAAGACCATCAAGCTCAAAAGCTTGAACAGATTCATAGGCTTTCTGTCTTCCTTCGGGAAACATGAATTCTTTTGACCTTGCCGTTTTTAAAATGGTTCCACCTCTTTGAATAATATTCCCAACATCCTTTCTCTCTAGTCGATTTATATTTCCTTCAATAAGGCCATGATATCCTTGCATGATACCAAATACGTGTAAATCATGAAAGGTAGCAGATCTCACTACAGATCTGATGGCTGCATTCATACCTGGTGCATCTCCGCCAGAGGTAAAAACAGCAATTTTTTTAATCTTGCTCATCTTGTCTTATAATAATTTAAAAGTCCAATAATGGGGTTCTGCGTGATGGTTCCAATTTCGTATCCTTCTTCATTGCAAGCTTGATTGAGTTCTTTTTCGAAATGGTAAGATATTGAACCAATGCAATTTACCACCTTACAACCATCTGGATTAGGAATTGGATTTAGGCGTTTTTTGACAAAGCGCCTAAATGCATAAGTGCATACTTCTTGCCTCAATTCTTCTGAGCATTCAGATAAGAATAGGGTGTAAGCTGCAATTTGAGAGTTGGGACTATCGCTATTATAAATCGGTTGAATAATGGAGTCTCTATCTCTCCCATACATAGAGATGAATAGATTGTGATCTTGTTGAGACATTTTACCATTGAAAAATCGAATGATTATCTCACGACCTAAATGATATCCACTTCCATAATCGTCAAATAAAAACCCAAGGCTTGTCGTCTTATCGGTTATTTCCTTCCCATCAAAAAGACAGGCGTTTGTTCCCGTTCCTAAAATTACGACAAAAGATTGAGTACCATTTGAAAGGGAACGACAAGCTGCCAGAAGATCATTTTCAATTTCTACAGAATGTACCTCAGGTAGGTTCAGTTTAACAGCTTCTCTGATTGATAAAATTGATTCAGATGTACTTACTCCTGAACCATAATAATATACCTCTTTAATGGTTTGAGTAAATTTATCAGGTATCTGGCTTAATAAAGAAACACTTCCAGGATTAGAGGTAGGATTAATACCTCCCAATTGAAATTCTTCAATTATATTAAAATCGTCATCGCATATTGCCCATTTACTAATAGATGAGCCGCTGTCAATTACTGCTTTCAAAAAATGCTAGTTGAATTCATAAAAGTTAAACCGAAATTTACATATTTCAGGCTTTTTGCCTACAATTTTCCAAGATCCTTCGTAATCAACGCGGTCTGGAAGATATTTAGAATTCCATTTGGTTAAGCTAACATTGATGTTAATGTTAAAGGTATAAAGTATATTTTGATTCCTTAGCCTGTATGATCTCTTTAATATTTGAAAATCTTCCTCTGCAAACCAAGTTGTCATCTTACTTATCACCGTTTTCTTCACTGAATTTTGATATTCTGGCTTTAGTTCTACATCAAATACATAAGCAAAATTGGATTCATTATATGGCTGATACGAAATGCTATAATCATAATATTTCTGCATTTTTGACGAAAATATGGATAGTTTGTCTCCTACAAGAGGCACGTTTACGTTTTTTCCTGGACTAAAAATCACAGTTTTTAAATCTTCCACATATTTTTCAAATTTTGAGCTGGGAGGGGGTATTTCTTGAATGGTAGAATCTGCACAGATTTCTCCTTTAGTGTAAAATACCCGATCAATCATCTTACTTGTATAATATCGGTAACCTTTCTTTTTGAAATATGAATTACTACTTTTTGATTGATCAATGCGCATGTTGCGACATTGTCCATTCATCCACTGAGTATGTTTGCCTGAATAATAATCTATTCTTTTTTTCTTTTTGTTGAAAAAATCAATTTCATGGTCGAAGGAATGACCTTCAAATCTGAGGTTTACAAAGGCCTTGTAAAATGACTCATCCTTTAGTACATATTCAATGAAACGATCTTTTTCTAATTCTGAACCTTGTGGGGTTATCGTAATTGAGTCGAGATAAACCAATGCAGATATTTGTTCTAATATTAGACTGTCTAGTTCTTCATCTTGACTAAAACCATGACTAGAATAGAAAATTATCAATACTAGGCCGAGTACTAATTCATAGATTAACTTACTTTTGCACATAATTGGACACAATGAGTTCAAAGACAACTTTAAACGAATATAAATGAAAAATATAACTGTTATTGGTGCTGGAACTATGGGAAATGGAATCGCTCATATTTTTGCAATGAACGATTTCAATGTGACCTTAGTGGACATAAGTGAACAAGCTCTTGAGAAGGCAATTGCAACCATTGATAAAAATCTTTGGAGAATGGTGGCTAAAGAAAAAATCTCTGAAGAGGATAAAACAGAAACGATCGGTAAAATTACGACCTCGACTAATCTACAAGAGGCGGTTAAAAATGCTGACTTAGTTGTAGAAGCGGCAACTGAACATGAGGAAACAAAATTGAACATCTTCAAGCAGATGGATGAGTTTGCTCCTGGTGATTGCATATTAGCAAGTAATACATCTTCAATTTCGATTACAAAAATTGCAAGTGTAACGGATAGGCCTAGCCAAGTTATAGGAATGCATTTTATGAACCCTGTCCCGGTTATGAAACTAGTGGAAGTTATCAGAGGGTATGCGACTAGTGATGAGGTTACATCAAAGATAATGGAGGTCTCAAAACAACTTGGTAAGGTACCTGTTGAAGTAAACGATTATCCAGGGTTTGTGGCGAATAGAATCCTTATGCCAATGATTAATGAAGCAATATATTCTCTCTATGAGAATGTAGCTGGTGTTGAAGAAATTGATACAGTTATGAAATTGGGAATGGCGCATCCAATGGGTCCATTACAATTAGCTGACTTTATAGGTTTAGATGTCTGTCTAGCAATTTTAGATGTGCTCGTTGATGGCTTTGGGAATCCGAAATATGCAGCCTGTCCTTTATTGAAAAAAATGGTTACAGCTGGGAAATTAGGGAGAAAATCAGGCGAAGGTTTTTATAAGTATCAAGAGGGTAGTAAAAACCTCACTGTTGCTCCGACTTTTGTCAAATAATTGAGAAGTAAAGAAAATTAATTTTTGAATTAACTGTATTCGACTTTTGTCAAATGTTTTATTCATCCAGTAAATCTAATATCTCATTGAACTCGCGATCTGATTTAAAGTGAATAATGAAACTTCCTTTTCCTTTGGCACTTCTTTTGATTTCAACCTTGGTTTCAAATCGATCGATTAATCGATTCTTTATTTTCTTAATCTCAATATCTTCTGCAGTTTCAGGACTTTTTTTAGAGCCTATTGGGACTTTCTTTATGTCATCCTTAACCAATTGTTCAGTAGCACGGACAGACAATCCGTTGGTTACCACTTTATTGAATATTTCGATTTGTCTTTCAACAGGTTCTGCAGCGACCAATGCTCTTGCATGCCCCATGGAAATCAATTCTTGCTTTAAGGCTTTTTGAATGCTTACAGGAAGCTTAAGCAACCTGAGGTAGTTGGTTATGGTACTTCGATTTTTGTTGACTCTTCCTGCCATTTGTTCATGACTCAAGTCACATTCTTCGATTAGTCGTTGGAATGAAATGGCAACCTCCATAGCATTTAAGTCTGATCGTTGTATATTTTCAACGATGGCCATTTCTAGCAAGCCTTGGTCATCGGCTATCCTTACGTAAGCTGGAATTGAGGTTAGACCCGCTCGCTTACTTGCTCGCCATCTGCGTTCACCAGAAATAATTTGGAATCGGTCTCCACCGATGGCTCTCACTGTGATGGGTTGAATAACTCCATGCACAGCTATCGACTCAGAAAGCTCTTGTAACTCTTGTTCTTTAAATTCTGTTCTTGGTTGGAAAGGATTGGCTTCAATATTTTCGATGTCAACCTCAGTAGTGGTTTTACTAAATTCTTTGACAGCTTCTTCTTTCTTTCCTCCATTGTCAATGTCTGAAATAAGAGCTCTCAACCCTAAACCTAACTTTTCTTTTTTCTTTCCCATCTTGCTTAATTTGAGGATATATCTTTCTGGTTATATTTTAAAAATTCATTGGCTAGGTTCAAGAAATTTTTTGATCCTTTGCAGGCCACATCATATATAATAACTGGTTGCCCTTGACTTGGAGCTTCGCCGATTTTAGAATTTCGGTGAATGATGGTTTCAAAGATTCTGTCGCTTAAAGAAGATCTTAATTCTTCAATAACCATGTTGGCTAATCGTAATCTTCGGTCATACATAGAAAACACAATGCCTTCGATGCTTAAATTTGGGTTTATTCCTTCAGCCACCATTGCGATGGTTCTTTTGAGTTTGCTCAATCCTTCTAATGAAAAGATTTCACACTGTACGGGTATAAGAACGCTATCTGAAGCTGTTAACGCGTTAACAGTGATTATTCCTAAAGAAGGTTGACAATCTATAAATACAAAATCATACTCCTCTTTAATTTCATTCAAACTTGATTGCATGATGTATTCTCGTCTCATCTTACTGATTAGCTCAATTTCTGCACCAACCAAATCGATAGACGAAGGTATGATGTCTAGGCCTTCAATCTCAGTTTGTTGAATCACAGATTTTGCCGGCGAATTGCTTATAAGGCAATTATATAAACTTAGTCCTGTTGCATTAGCGCTAACACCAAGACCTGAAGATGCATTCGCCTGAGGGTCAGCATCCACAACTAAAACTTTATGACCGAGTATGGCAATGCTCGCTGCTAAATTTATAACAGTCGTAGTTTTACCTACACCACCTTTTTGATTTGCAATAGCAATAATCTTTCCCATAAATTATACTTCAAGGGTATCTCCAATTTCAATAAATAAACATTCCTTACCTTTTTCCTTGAAGGCTTGAATTGCTTTTTCCTTATCAATAGCTATGACGGGCATCGTATCAAAATGACATGGAATTACTTTATCACATTCAACGAATTCTGCTGCCATAACAGCTTCTTCAATTCCCATGGTAAAATTATCACCAATAGGGAGAATGGCTGCATCCAGTTTTGGGCATAACATTGGAATCAATTTCATATCCATTGTTAATCCTGTATCTCCTGCTATGTATAGACTCTCACTTTGTGTCCATAGGACAAATCCTCCTGGATTTCCACCGTACGATCCGTCTGGCAAGCTGCTTGTGTGTGTCGCCATTACATATTTTACAATTCCAAAATCAAAACTAAATTTACCTCCATGGTTTAAAGCGTGACAGCTTAAGCCCTTGGCTTCAAACCAATTACATATTTCGTAATTACTTATAATAGTAGCTCCTGTTCTTTTACATATCTCCTCTGCGTCCGCGACATGGTCCCCATGCCCATGCGTTAACAAAACATAGTCAGCCTCAATGTTGTTAATATCGATGTTGCTAGCCTTTGGATTCCCTTTTATGAAGGGATCGACCAAAATCTTAGAGTTATTAAGCTCAATAAGAAAGCTAGCGTGGCCTAAAAATCTTACTTTCATGCTTCAATTTTGCACAAAATTAAAGGATAAAATGGTTTCTAAGCCATTGATAATCTAATTCTAAAATAAAATATTTTAAATGCTAACTATTATAGCTGGTACCAATAGACCAAACTCTCGAACATCCCTTATTTCTTCGCATTATTCAAAAGTTCTCAACGGCCTTGAGATAGAAAATCAAATTCTTGATCTTCAAAACCTGTCAGCAAGTTTCTATCATGACAATATGTATAATGGCGACTTTATGCCAGAGGATTTAATTCAAATCCAAGAGAAATACATTTTACCTGTTCAGAAAATGATCATTATTTCTCCAGAATATAATGGAACCTTTCCAGGGGTTCTAAAAATATTTATGGATGCAATTTTGGCGAGAAAGTATAAAGAAAATTTTCAAGGCAAAAAGATCTGTCTTGTGGGTGTTTCAGCAGGAAAGGCTGGAAACCTCAGGGGCATGGAAGGTTTAACTGGAGCGTTGAACTATTTAGGAGCCACCATATTCCCAATGAAGTTGCCTATATCAAGTATTGAAACATTGCTGGAAAATGATATTTTAATCCATGAGGGAACTCAGAAAGCGATAACTACCCAGTTAGAAGGATTTATAAAGTACTAGTAAAAAAAATAAGCCGTCCCGACTTATCGGGACGACTTAAGATTAAATAAGGGATAGGTTTAAACTTTTACTTCTGTACAATAAACTTCGCGTTTGAAGTACTTCCGTCTTTATGTCTAGTTGTTATTATGTAAACTCCATTTTCAAGGGAGTACACATCTAACTTTCTGTCATCTATATTTATATTACTAATAACCTGCTTACCCGTTGCATTGAAAACATTAATTGTTTCAATTTGATCGAAATCTTCATGATCAATGTTAATGTAATCTGTAGCAGGGTTAGGGAAAACACTTAGTCCTAATGAGTTCTTCGGTTTTGCAATTTCTATTTCCTGTTCTGAAAGTAGAGTTGCTTCAACCTCTGATTGAAGAGATCTGCTTTCTACTTCATCGTCTCCTTTCAGGTCTGCTCCTGTTATCACAATACAGTAATCTTCAGTTTCACCATACTTGTAAGTTTCGCATGGACCTGTAGGGTAGTTACCCAATTTACATGCAACTCTCATTGTTGTAGTTCCGTTCCAGATACCTGTATTAGGTATCGCAAGTTTACCAGATACTGGAGTTGAACCAACTCCATGAGCTATATATTCATTGGCGTCTGTAAAGTCACCATCCATGTTGTAATCTATCCATACCTTCCAGAAGCATTTTTGTGCTGCTCCTCCAAATCCAGGAGTTAAGGTAATAGGGTAGCTTCCTCCCGGTGCAATATTAGCGCAATGAGATGTGTAGTCTGCATATCCACCATCATTTCCTGAACTATTGTTTAGATCACCAAAGTGAATTCCAGCAATCCAGTTTGCATTTGAATTTTGACCTTGAGATACACATTCACTTCCCACAATTGTTATGTCGAATGAACAAGTTTCAATATTCCCACAGTCATCTTTTGCTTGGTAAGTAACAGTGGTAGTTGTACCTGCATTAAAGAATGTACCTGAATAAGGCCCTGCAATTTGCGCTACATTTACACATCCTGGAACTTCCATAATGAACTCTAACATCTTGTCATTGTATTGATCATTCCATTCTCCATTGCTTAACATTTCTACAAAGTCTTGGTGACCTCCGTAATTGTTTGGCTGCTGAGGATACCAGTTATCATAGCCTGATAATGGAGAACCATCTGTCCATACAAAGTTTCCTTCACTCGCTTCATCACTTAATCCAATCCATGCTGATTGAGTTGTCAATAGGTTCGCAAGGAAGTTATTTTCTCCTGCAGTCTCAACTTTAGCAAGGTATCCATCATTTGATTGACAAATACTATTTGCTATCGGCCAAGTAGCAGGGTTTACAGAACAGTAATAATCATTTCCTTCATATGAACCCATGTAAATGAATCCAGATATCTGTCCACCTTGATCACAATCTGAACAACAAGATTCAGCTTTAGGAGTAGACCATTTAACAAACATTCCATTATCATTAACTGGGCATGTTAGTGTCACGTCTTCCGGACAATCAATGGTCAATGAAGGTGAAACAGTAACTGTAAATGAACAAACAGCATTACCACAACTAGGATCTAAAGCATACTTAATTGTATGTGTTCCTACTTGGAAGAACGACCCAGATGGTTGACCTGCAATTTGATTTATTCCCATACATGGAATCTCCATGATGTATTCTAAAGCTTTGTAGTTGTATTGGTCATTCCATTGACCATCAGATAACATCTCAACGTAATCTTGGTTTCCTGCATAATCATTTGGTTGTTGTGGATACCAATTTGTATATGTTAATTGCTCTCCATTAGACCATGTGAAGTTCCCTTCTGAAGCCGCATCGCTTAATCCAATCCAAGCAGACTGTATTGTAAGGATGTTGGCCAAGAAGTTATTTTCACCGGCACTAGAAATCGAAGCTAAACTTCCACCATTCGCTAGGCATGAAGCTTCTGCTACAGGCCATGTTGCTGGGTTTACAGAACAATAGTATTGGCTGCCACCGAATGTACCCATGTATATAAATCCTGGGATGTATGCTCCATTGTCGCAATTTCCACAACTTCCTGAATATACTGGTGGATTCCATGAAACATGAGCGCCGCCGTTTGCAGTACATTGTACCACAATATCATCAGGACAGGTTAAGTTACCACTTGTTCCTGCAACTGTTACATTAAAGCTACATGTACTTACATTTCCACAAGCATCCGTTGCGGTATAAACAACAGTCGTTGTTCCAGTAGGGAAGACTGTACCATTACTATGGCTGCTTACAAAAGATACTAAAGTACAATTGTCATCTGCACTTGGTTCAACCCATGTTACTGCTGAACCTGCTGTTGCAGTTATGTCAGAAGGACATTCCCATATTCCTGGGGCAAAAGTGTCACCCAAGGTAATCACTTGTACACAACTTGAAGTTAAGTTAGTCATCATCGGCTCTGTTGCTGTCCAAGTTCTGTGAATTACTTTTGCTCCTGCGCAAGGACCAGTAGAAATAACCTGATCAGAATATGTTATCGTAGGATTCGGGCTACAATTAGCACCTGGTATTGCTGTTGCATAACCAAGTGTTTGTGGTCCGTAATCAGATCCTACACATAGATTCACGTTTGCTGGACAATTAATAACTGGTGCGGTATCACAAGCGTTGTTACATGTTACTGTTACAACAAAAGAACAAGTACTCACATTTCCGCAAGCATCTGTTGCTGTATATATTACCGTTGTATTTCCTGCTGTTAAAAGCACTCCTGGCTGATAATTGGATGTTACTGTCACCGCTCCACATGCATCTGTTGAAGTTGGTGGTGTCCAAATCGCAATTCCGTCACACCAAGCATCTCCATCTACCGTAATGTTTCCTGGACAGTTATTAAATACTGGTGCTTGCATATCTCCTGTTGATACAATTTGCACGCAAGTGCTAAATACGGTATCATCATTAGGGTCGGTTGCCTTCCAAGTTCTGTTAATCGTGGTAGCACCTGCACATGGTCCACTACTTACTACCGCATCTGTATAGCTAACCACCGGAGCATCACATGATGCAAGTCCTGCATTTGCAGTTGCATATCCTGTAACACTTGGGTGCGTAGAAGCTGAAGAACAAGCATTGAAGTCTGCTGGACAATTAATCACTGGTTGTACTGCACAACCAATATTTTGACACGATACAATAATGTTGAATGAACAATTTGAAACGTTGCCACAATTATCTGTAATTGTATAAGTCACTGTTGTATTTCCTTGACCAAAAACACTTCCTGAACTATAATTTGATGTTACACTTGCAACACCACAATTGTCAGTTACTGTTGGTTCGGTCCATGTTACGATTGCCTGACAATTTGCATCTCCTAATACCACCATATCAGATGGGCAAGAGCTGATTGCTGGAGCAGAGCTATCACCCAAAGTGATGACCTGTACGCAACTGACATTTACATTTGGATCGTGCGGATCTGCAGCTTTCCAAGTTCTGTTTATTACTGTAGCACCTGCACAAGGTCCTGTACTTACCACTACATCTGTATAACTCACTACTGGTGGGTCGCATGAAGCCAAACCGGCTACCGCAGTTGCAAATCCAGTAGTACTAGGGTGCGATGGTGTTCCTGCACAAGCGGTCCAATTAGCTGGACAGTTTAGAACAGGTGGAACGTTACATGGTATGTTGTTGCAAGTAACAATTACATTAAATGAACAAGTTGCTGTATTTCCGCAGTTGTCAGTAACAGTGTAAATAACTGTTGTATTCCCAGCACCGAATACTGTTCCTGATGTGTGCGTTGAAGTTACACTTGCTACACCACAATTATCTGTAGTAGTAGGTGGTAACCATGTAACTGCAATTTCACAATTGTTATCAGCTACGAGTGCAATATCACTTGGGCAATTCGTTATCGTTGGTGCTTGAGTATCGTTAATTTCTATATTCTGAATACAAGTTGAAAACAAGTTTGTATTGTTAGGGTCAGTTGCTGTCCATTTTCTTTCAATCACTTTTGAACCAGTACATGAACCTGTAGATATAATTAAATCTGAATAGGTTACAGTTGGTGTTCCGCAATTTGCTCCACTTCCAGTTGCTACTGCAAATCCTAGTGCAGTAGGAGAGTAGTCCCCATTTATACATACGGAAGCATTTGCAGGACATGCAATGTTTGGAGGAGTATTACATTCCGGTGCAGTTACCGTTACTACGAAAGAGCAGCTAACTGTAACGCCACAAAAGTTAGTAGCCGTATAAGTAACAGTTGTACTTCCTACTGGGAAGTTTGTTCCGCTAGTGTAATTACCAACGGTTGATTCCAATCCACAATCATCTGTGAATAGTGGATTATTCCATGTTACGACTGTACCCGCATTTGAAGGAGCTTGTACAGTTATGTTAGAAGGACATCCTACTACTGAAGGCGGTGTCACGTCATTTAAATTGATAATTTGAACACAAGTTGAAGTTAAACTTGCATCATCAGGATCCATTGCTGTCCAAGTTCTAGTTACTTGCATGCCATTATTAGGGCAGCTCGGAATTGGATCAAATGAATCAGACCATGTCACTACCGGTGAGCCACAATTAGGGCCTCCAGCAACTGCTGTCGCATAACCAGTACTGTTAGGGTGATACATAGATGCAACATTGTTAGGGCATCTTAATCTATTTGGTGGACAAGTGATGATTGGTGCAGAATTACATGCATCAAGCTCAACACATACTTCAAATGAACAGTTAGTGAAGTTTCCACAATAATCAATTCCAGAAAATGTTACCGTAGTACATCCTACTGGGAAATTTGTACCGCTTAAATGTGATTGATTTATAGTAGCAATTCCGCAGTCATCTATATATGTAGGATCATTAAAGTTTATAATTGAGCCATTGGCATCACTCGTTAAAACGGTAATGTTCGAAGGACAAGATGTAAGTGTAGGTGCATTTAAATCTTCAATGTTTATTATCTGCACACAAGAAGTCTGTAATGCGGAATTATTAGGATCCATGGCAGTCCATGTTCTAAATATTTTCATTCCACTAGCACATCCATTTGTCTGTATGTCATCTGACCAAGTAACAATAGGCATTGAACAACCAGCTCCAGGAGTTGCCGTAGCATATCCTGTAGAAGATGGGTGATCTGCGCCAGAAGGAGATCCTGGACAAACAAGTACATTCGCCGGACAAGTTATAGTTGGCGGCGCTGTACAGCAAGTCCCAATAACCGTTACATTAAAACTGCATGTGGAAGAATTCCCACAATTATCATAAGCAGTATAAGTAACCGTTGTTGTTCCTGCCGGAAATGCAGAACCACTCACATAATCTGAACCAGCTGTGCTTATTCCACAAGGATCATTATATACAGGTTCATTCCAAGTTGCAATTCCTTCACAGTTAGAATTCATGCTTACGGTAATATCGCTAGGACAATTTTTGATTAATGGAGCGTTCGTATCACTTAGTATAATGATTTGAGTACAATCAGCAAAAAGCCAAGGATTTGTATTATTCCCCGGATAAGTAGCTGTCCATTTTCTGTGTAATTCATATTCACAACTTACATTAATGAATACTTCATCAGTATATGTTACAACTGGAACTGGACAGTCAGCATCTCCTGGAGTAGCAGTTGCCCAACCTGTTGTTGATGGATCTGGTGAAGTACCAGGACAACCGGAATACAGGGATGGGCACACAATTACTGGAGCTGTTTGGCATTCAACTGCCGCTGCTGCTAATTGTTCTTCACTGAGGTTGGCATTCAGACACACCTCCGTGTCGCTATATGCATTTATGGTCCCAATAGATAACAAGCAAAAGCAGGTCATCAAGATTGGGATTTGCCATAACCTAAGTTTAGTAAAAATCATGTTCTTAATTTTGGATAGAAAGTTTAATTTCTGTTATTTATTAGTGTTAATTACACATCTATTACGATGGCTACTTTCAATCCGAGTCCTAGATATTTTACGAATCATGTTAAGCTTTATCATAATTAATGTAACAATCTGATTATCAGCATTTTATGTTGTGTTAATATTTTTATAAAATCTATGTGTAAATACTATTTGAAGACTCCTTTAGGAGCAGTTATAGGGTGTTTAATGATACTATGCTGTCTAATTTCATGTGATTCGACAGAATCTACGCACAGGGTTTTCAAATATAATCTTGTGAATCACCCGAATTCATTGGATCCTGCTTTCTCAAAGAGCTTGAGTTCCATATGGATCAGTGGACATATTTTCAATACTCTGGTTGAAACCGATGATTCCTCTAAGATTGTACCTTCTTTGGCAAAGTCTTGGGAGATTTCCGAAGATGGCCTGACCTATACTTTCCACTTAAATACAGGGGTATATTTTCACAAACATGCCCATTTTGGTCAAGATAGTACCCGTGCAATGACAGCGCATGATGTAGTTTTTTCCTTAAACCGAATTGTAGACAAAGAAGTGAATTCTCCAGGTGCATGGATATTTAAGGATCGTTTGGCTTCCGCAAATGCATTTAAAGCAAGCAATGACAGTACATTCGTTTTAAAACTTCAGGCTCCTTTTAGACCCTTGTTGAGTATTTTGACCATGCCATATTGCTCGGTTGTCCCTCATGAAATTGTTGAATTTTATGGGCTTAAATGGAAGGACAATCCGATTGGGACTGGAGCTTATAGGTTTAAAAAGTGGATTAAAAATCAAAACCTCTTTCTCAGCCCCAATACGAATTATTGGAGAAAAAGAGGGAACCTTGATGGAATTAAGGTGAGTTTCATCGTAGATCATAAAATTGCATTTCTAGAACTTCTCAATGGAAATTTGGACTATGTTAGTGGACTCGAATCATCTTTTATCAATGAAATGCTAACAGACCAAGGAGAATTGCAACCGAAGCATGAAGACCGGATAAAGTATTTAAAATCTCCCTATCTAAACACAGAATATATTGGCATCAATATGGAAATTTTAGATCCACTAGAACCTCTTGCGAATCCTGATTTTAGAAAAGCATTAAACTATTCCATTGATAAAAAGACCATGCTCCAAACCTTAAGAAATAATGTAGGATATGCGGCTACTGCAGCCTTTACGCCTATTGGACTTTCTAGCTTTGATGCGAATAAAGTCAAAGGGTACAGCTTCAATTTGGCGAAAGCCAAAGAATATTTAAAAAAGTCTGGTATCGTCGTTCAATCCATGGATCCATTAACCATCTATACCAATCCACCTTATGCTGATTTAATGCTTTTTGTCGCGAAGCAGTGGGAACAATTAGGGATAAGAACCAATATAGAAGTTGTGGAAAGTTCTATTCTAAGAGAAGGCATGCGGAACGGGACTGTCAAACTCTTTAGAGCTTCTTGGATTGGAGATTATTTAGATAGTGAGAATTTTATGTCGGTATTTTACGGCAAAAACTCCGCTCCACCCAACTATACGCGTTTCAATAACAGAACCTTTGATGAAATATATGCTTTAAGCCATAAAGAGAATGACGGACTGAAGCGTGATTCCTTGTTTCAAGAAATGGATAAAATAATTATTGATGAATGCCCTTTGATTTTTCTTTTCTATGATCAATCATCAAATTTCTACAGCAGAAAAATTAAAAATATTAGGCATAACCTAAGTAATCAACCATTCGTTGATTTGTTAAATAAAGAACGGTAGCTATCTAACGTCTCCTCTCTTAATCATTTTAACATAGATTGATACTTCGTCTCCTGGAATGATCTCAACAGGTCTATCATTGTCAATAATGATGTAGTTACTCAACCCTGACGGAAATTCATCCAATAAATTCAAAATTAATTTTCTGATAATAATCATATCTGCAGAGCTTACAGAATTACTTCCGTTTGCATCTGCCGCCAAGGACATTTCTGGATTTGTAAAAGGCTCCAAGTCAAGAATGTGCTTATTTATTGTGCTTAAGTCTAGAGATGAAAGTCTATGATCTGCTGTTTCATTTGGAATAAAGCGAAATGCAGGATTAGTAATTCCAGGAAATTCTTCATCAAAATCTTGGATAGAAAACTCATTAAGGCTGTTTAAAGGAACATCGTATTCTGTGTTATTGCCAGGATTTAGATCAACAATTTTCACCGAAACATTTTCAACTGGATTACCAAATAAATCAGCGAAAGTGAAAGTGTAATTTGTTGGGTCTTCAATTAAGCCTGTTCCAGAAGCTCCAGTTTCTCTAATGGCGTTATCGACCGCAATAATATTACTTGAACTAGAAAAGTATACAACTTCGCCATCAGGTGCAATTACTGCAAATGATGGAGTCCCCCAATAATCTCCAAATTCACTTTCACGGTAAGGCGCACTTGCTTCAAAACCACCTCCTGTTCCCGAAGCCGGATTAGTGACACCTAGTCCACTTAAGTAGTTATTTATACCACTGTTGGAATCAATAGCCCTCGTAGTAAAGGAAATAAACTCCACCTCATCTTGACCAGCTCCCCACGACTCATACAAGTGCTGGAAATCAGGTGCGATATTAGTACAAGGAGGACAGCCTACAAAAAACAGCTTTATTACAACAGTCTTTCCTTTATCTAGGTAATCTGCATATAATTGATGAACATTGCCTTTGGTATCAGTAACCGTAAAATCAGGAGCCGTTTGAGCTGTTATCAGTGTAGGGATAAGAAAAAGGAAAATGCTAAAAATTGAATTTCTCATGATGTTGTTTCAGGTTATGCTATTTTATCATACTTTAGTTTGCAAATGGACAAACCGTTAGTTCAATATCATTTCTTGTCTGGAATAGCTTATTCAGAAGTATGGGATTTCCAGAAATCACTTCAAAAAAAACTAATATTCTCCAAAAAGAATATCAAAGTTAGGACAAATGAAGCAGATAATCTACAAGAAAGTGAACTTGGACATTTAATTCTTACTGAACACAATCCAGTCTATACCCTAGGTAAATCCGGTAGTATTGATCACCTACGCTTAACAAAAGATCAGCTTGAATCTGAAAATATTGAATTCTTTAAGATAAATAGAGGAGGAGATATTACCTATCATGGCCCAGGTCAAATTACGGGATATTTGATACTTGATTTAGATTTATTTTATCATGATTTACATAGATATGTAAGAGATATAGAAGAAGCGATCATTCAATTCTTATCTATATATGGAATCAAAGGTGTCCGAATTGATGATTACACTGGTGTTTGGATTAAGGACGAAAGGGGCGAACGAAAAATATGTGCAATTGGTGTGCACATGAGTAGATGGGTTAGCTTGCATGGCTTTGCATTAAATATTGATACGGATCTTAATTACTTTGATGGAATTATACCTTGTGGTATCAACGAAGAAAAGAAATCTGTAACAAGCTTAGTTCAAGAACTAGGAAGATCGATTGATATTAAGTCTGTAGAACTAAACTTAATAAATTGTATTCAGCAGATTTTTGGATTTAAAATAATAAACTTTAAAAATGGAAAGGTCGAAAAAGGTTGAAGATTCAAAGACTATTATGACAGAAATGATCATGCCTGATGATACCAATCCCTTAGGTAATTTGATGGGAGGAAACTTGATGCGATGGATGGACGTTGCCGCTGGTATCTGTGCAGCTAAGCATGCGGAATCTCACGTCGCAACTGCTTCTGTAGATAACATTTCTTTTCATCTTCCCATTCCTTTAGGTTCTGTAATTACAATAACTGCTACTGTCACGCGCGCCTTTAATACTTCATTAGAAGTTTTTTGTAACGTGGTGACTGCAGAGATTACTGGACTCAATGAACGAAGATCCAATCAAGCGTACTTTACTTTTGTCGCGGTAGATGAGAACACACTTGCACCAACAAAGGTCCCCAAACTAAATCCAGAAACGGAGGATGAAAAAATGCTTTACAAAGGAGCCATTCGTAGGCGTGAATTACGCTTACTTCTCGCTGGTCGAATTAAGGCAAGTGAAGCAACAGAAATTAAAGAACTGTTCCAACCTTAATTAAATAAATCTTGATCTAGATTCCCAAAATTTTGTGAAAGTAAATCATTAAACTCTATCTGCTGTTTATCAAGTTGGAAGTTTAAAACTTCTTTGCTAGCAAGACCATTTAAAAGCACCTCCATAAAGAAGTAGTGATCTTTTGGATTCTTTACCAAGCCTGCAACGATCTTCTTTAACCCAGGAACTTCATCTAACTTTATTCTAAATTCTTCATCAGAATCATCAGCGCCTAGGTGAATAGAGTTACCTGAGCTGAACCACATTCTAAGCACTTCATATTCATCTGATTCTTCATCAGGTTTTGGAAATACAGTATCAAATACCTCTTCAATAGCATTTTGGATAAGGTGAATCGCAACATTGTGAGGACCTTCTTGCTCACCTTCATAAACTAATTCAGCCTTTCCTGTAATTGCAGGGATAACACCCCAGAAATCCGTTAGTCGTAAAGTGGTGGAAGCCTCATTGTTTATTAACATTCTCCTTTCCGCCGAGCTAACCAGATTTTCATAAGCACTTATGCTCATTCTTGCCGATATACCACTCTTTTCATCTATATATTCACTGTCTCTTGCTTCAAAAACAACCCTCTCAAGTAATTCCTTTGCTACCTCAGGTACAACTATGTTTTTCTTTTGATTTTCTGAAAGCTTTGCTTCTTGACTTGTAATTTGTTGAGCGATTTTTAAATCAGTCGGGTAGTGAGTCAGTATTTGACTTTCAATACGATCTTTTAACGGGGTAATGATCGAACCTCTATTTGTGTAATCCTCAGGATTGGCCGTAAATATGAAGATAATGTCGAGAGGCATTCTCAATTTAAATCCTCTTATTTGAATATCTCCTTCTTGCAATATATTAAACAGAGAAACTTGGATTCGTGGTTGAAGATCCGGTAATTCATTGATGACAAATATTGCTTTATTTGATCTAGGCACTAAACCAAAATGAATTACTCTTTCATCAGAATATGGAAGCTTTAAAGTGGCTGCTTTGATTGGATCAACATCACCAATTAAATCTGCGACACTCACATCTGGCGTTGCCAATTTTTCTACATATCGTTCATCTTTAGATACCCAACTAATCGGAGTTTCATCACCATATTTTTCAACTTGATCAAGACCGTATCTTGAGATAGGATTGAATGGATCGTCATTCAATTCTGAGCCAGTAATAACTGGAATGTGATCGTCTAAGAGCTGGGTAAGTAGTCTTGCTAATTTAGTTTTAGCTTGCCCTCTTAGCCCTAGGAGCAATATGTTGTGAGAGGATAGCAATGCTCTTTGTATATCTGGAATTACCGTTTGGTCAAATCCTAAAATTCCCTCAAAAACCTTCTCTCCAGATTTGAGTTTTTCAACTAAGTTTGATCGTACTTCTTCTTTAATTGTTCTACTTTCATAGCCTGAAGCCTTCAGTTGTCCTAAGCTCTGTATCTTGTTATAATCCATTATCTACTTTTTCTCTTATTCGCTTTGTAATCCATAAAAATAAATTCACCTAATCCAGTAAGCGAACTATAAAATGCTTTCCCATTATTTGCTTTCGTGAACTGGTCCACAAAATTTACGAGGTAAGGATCTCGCGCAATCATAAAAGTTGTAATTGGTATGTTTAGTTTTCTACACTTAACCGCCAATCCTAAGGTTCTATTTAAAATTTGTTTATCTAAACCATAGGCGTTTTTATAATATTTTTTTCCTTTTTTGATACAGGTAGGTTTACCATCTGTGATCATCATTATTTGCTTGTTAGGATTTTTTCGCTTTCGCAAAATATCCATAGCCAATTCTAAACCAGAAACTGTATTTGTATGATAAGGTCCTACTTGTAAGTAGGGTAGATCTTTAATTTGGATTTGCCAGGCATCATTCCCAAATACGATGATATCCAAGGTGTCCTTTTGATACTGAGTTGTTATTAACTCTGCCAAAGCCATAGCTACTTTCTTGGCTGGTGTAATCCTATCTTCTCCATATAGAATCATTGAGTGTGAAATATCAATCATCAGAACAGTACTTGTCTGCGTTTGATAAAAAGTCTCTCTAATTTCTAAATCTTGTTGGGTTAGTCTGAAGTCATCAATACCATGATTAATCTGGGCATTTTTTAATGATTCGGTCATAGACAGCTTGTCTAAGTTATCACCATATTCGTAACTCCTTGATTCTTCGGTAATTTCATCCCCTTGTCCTATGATTTTAGTATTGTGTTTCCCTCTCTTTGATTTTTGTAAGTCATCGAAGATATCAGATAAGGCTTGTTTTCTGAGAGCTATTTCTAGTTTGGAGGTAGGAGTAGCTCCATCCATTTGTCCATTCTTTTCAGTGATATAACCCTTGTCTTTTAAATCTTGAATAAAATCAGAGATACCATATTCTGCATCCGTAAGATCATATTTTTTATCTAATTCCGTCATCCATGCCATGGCTTCAGCAATATTGCCTGAGCTATGCATCAACAATTCTTTAAATAACTTGAAAAGCCTATCAAATGGAGTACCATCTGGATCGGGGGTAAATTGACTATAGGACCAAGTGAGCATGTTTATCTAATAGGTTTTTAAAGGAACAACTAAAAACAATAAAAGTTGTCCCTAAAGATATTCAATTCAAAGGCAGCGTTTTCACGTAAATTCCCATATTATTATAAGAGAACCAACTTTTTTGAATAAGTGGAGCTATAAATGAAAATCTAATGGTAAATTAATATTTACGAGAATGCCAATAATTCCACCCAACTAACATTAAAAATGAAAAACTTTTTAATTCTATTACTTTTAAGTTCATTTTTTTTCAATTCCGTTAAAGCACAAATCAAGGAGTTTCATCTTCAAAACCTAGACCTTGCCGAAGAAGATGATTTCGGAAGTTCAGTTTCAAATAACGAAGAATGGGTTGCTGTAGGAGCTAGAAGGTGGATGAATGAAACTGGGAAAGTATTAATGTATAAATCCTCAGCTAATGATTGGTTACTAAAGAATGATGTCATAGGATCGCAATCAGTTGAAGGAGATTTTTTTGGGACAGATATAGCAATGACAGATAGGCACATGGTTGTTGGTGCACCGACAGATCATTGGGTGAGTGGAATAGAAGGTAAGGCTTATGTGTATGAATTAGTAAGTAATGAATGGGTAGAAACAAGCACTTTGTATCCTCCTGATTATTTTGAAGCTTCGGCCTATGGGTTTATAGTAAACATTCATAAGGACAAAATTGTAGTTGGTGCCCCTGATCAAAATTTTAGAGGCTCTGTAGTTGTTTATGTTCAGCAAGGGAGTGAGTGGGTAGAGCAGCAAGTTTTATCGGCAAGCGGAAATAATAAGAGAGATTTTGGAGGTGCGATAGATATGAATGATGAATGGTTGGTCATAGGTCAATATGATTCTGTAGTAAATGAAGGGACCGCTTTAGAAATTTTATTGTATAAATGGGAGGGCGGACAATTTGTATTCAAACAATCGATCATGAACGAACGAGTCTCCCTTCCTCACCAAATCCCTTACTGGAATATGGAATTGTCAGATGACCAATTAATTGTCGGCAACCACAGAGTCAATAATGGTGAAAATATTACAGGTGGAACGAAGGTTTACACACTGAATAGTGATACTTGGGAACTAGATCAGACTTTGAGTCCAGCAGGTTTTGAACTACATGAGCTTGGAAGACACGTGGCTTTAAGTGAACGTTTTGCAATGTTTGGAGCATCCAATTATCCAGCTTCAAATTTTGATGAGCCACACCATGTGATCTTTTATGAAAAGTCCAACCCAGATTCTTGGAATCTTATAGGATCATTCAGCTATGAAGGAAGTAGCTTTCTAAATTGGCAAGCCTTTAATTTTGACATAGCTGAAAGATTTGCAACTGCATCTACAGGCAATGCAATAGATGAACATGGAGACGTTTATATCTATGATCTGAGGGAATTTGTGGTCACTTCTATTCAAGAGTTACCAAATGTAAAGATTGAGTTACTACCAAATATCACTAGAGATAGGGTAACAGTCAGATCAACCTCTGGTATTAACTCTTTGGTAATATATAATGACCAAGGTGGCCTAGTGTATCGAGAAAGCTTTAAGATGCCACTGATGGAAAAATCACTCTTACTATCCGAAATCCCTCAAGGAACCTACTTCATATACCTAGAAACTGAAGCTTGCAACTTGATAAAAAAACTGATTAAAATCTAATTATTTTAAAAGGAATGAACCCTTACCCACCATGTAATCTTTATTGTAGATTTCTATTGAGTAATTTCCTTTGGTTAAAGTAGAATTTGGAGTGTAATCTATACAGACATTTGTGTCTTTCTGGTCATATTTAACTTGACCAGAGGTAGTAAATCTAATTTCATCTCCACTCATTTTATCTACTAATGTGCCTCCTCTGTTTGACTCTGCGGTTAAAGTTTCACCTTGAGGACTCATTATTCTTACAAAGAATGTTTCATCACCTTTCGGGGTCACAAGATTTGTTTCCGTAAGAATGCAAGATCTTAGGACTGAAATATTTTTAGCTCGAGCTGTAGATTTTAAATCACCACTAGATTTTGCTCTGAGGCCTTCAACAGAAATTGAATTAATTTTAATAGCTTCCGCCAGGTCAACCTTACCAGCCAAATCAGTATTCTGGGAAGTAAGATCTTCAGTCATGGTAGTTAATATAACTCTTGTTGAATCCAGCCTTTGGATATCTCCTTTCGCTTGATTGAGGTCTGTGCTTAAGATGGTATTTTCACTGGTAAGCGCTTGGTTATTCGCAGTTAATGATGCGTTCTGTTCTTTCAGTTGATTAATTTGACTGATGTATCCAGAAACTTGGGCTTTCATATTCGCCATTTCTTCCTTTGCTTTTCCTAGCTCACGTTGAGTCCAGATCAATCCATTAATTTTATCTTTTTGCTTTCGCAAATCTTCTTTCTGAGTTTCAATCAAATCATTTAATTCCTGATTATCTCCTCTCATATCTTCAAGGTCACTTAAAGACGATTGGTAATCTGTCTCTAATTCCGTCTGGATTTTCTCTAGTTCAACACGCTCCTGATTTGATTTTTCTAACTGAGATTTAAATTGATTCCTCCCGTACCACATAAAAATGCTGAGTGCAAGAAATAATATGGCAAGAATCCACGCCAATAACGATAAGTTGCTTTTTGATCTAGTCATTTCCTTCGATTTAATCTTAATCACAAATATCTATTATATTTTCCTTTGAAGTAGAGAATTAGGAGAAAATTGTGGTTTACACCCATACTAATTTCTGCATTAACCTAGGGTTTCCCCTAGAACCCTTAATTTCTTCGCTTTGTAACTTAATTATAATGGATTCATACATTTTTATTGACATTGAAACAGTCGCAGAAAAACCCTCATTTAATAGCCTCAGTCCTGCAAGAAAATTGTTATGGATGAAAAAAATCACAACAGCACGATCAAAAGGACCCTCTGTGCCTTGTATAAAGAATGATTTTCTATATCAAGAGAAGGCGGGCATTTTTGCAGAATTCTCTCAAGTAATTTGCATTTCGATGGGCCATCTCTTCCATAAATCTGGTCAATGGTTTTTTAGGACCAAGTCATTTGCCGGAAGGGATGAGAAGAAAATATTAGATGAATTCTCTAAACAGTGCTCCCAGTATATCTCAAATTTGAATCGCCAAAAGTTTGTTGGACATAATATCAAAGAATTTGATTTCCCATTTTTAGCAAGAAGAATGATAATCCAGGGTATTTCTCTTCCGATCGCTTTTAAGATTGCGGGGAAAAAACCTTGGGAAATTAAGCATTTAATAGACACCTTAGAATTATGGAAATTTGGCGATTATAAGAATTATATATCTCTAAATTTGTTGTCAGAAATACTAGGTGTACCTTCACCAAAAGATGAAATGGACGGTTCGGCCGTACACCGAGTTTATTGGGGGGAAGGCAATCTGGAAAAGATTAGATTGTATTGTGAAAAAGATGTCTTCACAACTGCAAAAGTCTTTTATAAGTTGAATCAGATTGAGTTACCACAATTATTACAAGTAAGTTCAGTTTAATATTTAAATATGTCACATAAAATTGCCCCAAGTATTCTAGCCGCTAATTTTTTGGAGCTTGGAAAGGAAATAGATATGGTTAATGCCAGTCAAGCTGATTACCTTCACGTTGACGTTATGGATGGTGCTTTTGTACCTAATATATCATTTGGACAAAATATCGTGAAATTCATAGCCTCTCGATGTGAAAAAATAGTAGATGTACATTTGATGATTAATGATCCTGATAAGTATGTTCAGTCATTTTTTGACGCTGGCGCAAATATAATTTCAATTCATGCGGAAGCGACCAATCATTTACATCGAAGTATTTATGGAATAAAGGAGTTAGGCGTAAAAGCAGGAGTAGCATTGAATCCACATACACCAATTAGTATAATTGAAAACGTATTAGAAGATCTAGATATGGTTGTTTTGATGTCAGTGAACCCTGGCTTCGGAGGACAAAAATTTATCTACAATACACTTTCTAAAATCCAAAAACTCTCAGAATTAAGAACGATCCGAAACTTAGATTTTGAAATTGAAATTGATGGAGGCGTTGGACTTCAGAATGCAGAGAAAATATTACAAGCTGGAGCAAATGTTTTAGTGGCCGGAAGCAGTGTTTTTAAATCCGACGATCCGATCCAAAGTATTACCAAATTAAAAGAATTAGGCATTGAGCAGTTATCAGAGTTTTAGGTTTATTAGTCTCGGGTTTATTTTTCTACTTAGCTTGTATATTTCTACAGCCCATGCTCAAAATACGGGGGTTGTTTTTGGTGTAATTACAGATCTTGATACCGGGGAGTTTGTGGATTTTGCCTCCGTTTACGAGAAAGGGACAAGTAATGCTTCCGAATCAGATCTTGAAGGAAATTTTCGCTTAGAACTTAGCCCCAATAAAAAAAATACCATCGTAGTTTCTAGATTGGGATACATAGAAACAGAAGTGAATGTTCCACCACTAAAAGTTGGTCAAAAAAGATATTATAAAATAAAACTAGCTCCTAAATCATCAGACCTAGAAATTGTTATTAGAGATTCTAAAATTGAAGATGTAGGAATGGTCAGAGAAGAGGTGTCTGACTTCGTAAAATTGCCCTCAACATCTGGTAACTTTGAAAGTGTTTTACCAAACATTGCGCTCGGGACAAGAAGTGGAACAGGAGGTGAATTGAGCTCGCAGTACAATGTACGAGGAGGAAACTATGATGAAAATCTTGTGTATGTAAATGACTTCGAAATTTTCAGACCACAGCTTATACGAAGCTCTCAGCAAGAAGGTCTGACCTTTCCCAACATTGACCTTATAAGAGATCTTTCTTTTTCTTCAGGTGGGTTTGAAGCAAAATATGGAGATAAGCTATCCTCTGTTCTTGATGTCAGTTACAAAAGACCTGAAGAGTTCAAGGCTTCTGTTAGTGGTAGCCTTCTAGGTGCGTCAGCCCATGTGGAGGGCTCTAAACGACTTGGGGCCAACGCCTACAATAAGTTACGATACTTGATCGGTGCTAGATATAAAACCACCAATTATTTGCTAAACTCACTAGATATTCAAGGAGAATATGTGCCGAGTTTTACAGATGTACAGACCTATCTTACCTATGATTTTTCTCCAACACTTCAAATTGGATTTCTTGGGAATTATAATAGCAGTATTTATAACTATGTCCCAGTCAGTAGAACAACTACAACCGGTCTGATTAATCAAACATTGCAGTTTAATGTTGCTTATGACGGACAAGAGGTAGATGGCTTTACTAACGGTATGGGGGGAGTATCCGTCACTTATATTCCTGAAAAAGAGAAGAATCCAGTTTTTTTCAAATTCCTTGCATCCATGTACGGTAGCAATGAAGATGAGACTTTTGACATCCTCGGTTTTTATCGATTGAGCCAAATTGAAACAGATTTGGGAGGAGAAAATAATGGGGAAGAAATTGCACTGATAGGTGTCGGTACCCAACATACTTTTGCTAGAAACTATCTCTATAGCAGGATTGCAAATGCACAACATAAAGGAGGGATTGAACTTCAGAATGAAGAAAAATCTTCCAATCATTTCATTCAATGGAGTGCTAAAGTTCAACAAGAATTAATTGATGATGAATTGAATGAATGGGAACGATTAGATTCAGCAGGCTATTCATTACCATTTAATGAAGAATTTGTCCTTCTTAGCAATACCATAAAATCAGAAAATGATCTTTTGAGCTTGAGATACTCAGCTTTTCTCCAAGATACATACAATAAGAAAATTGCAGGTTCTGGTGAATTGAGTGTAAACTTAGGAGTCCGAGCTACTTACTGGGATTTAAACGAAGAATTAGACATTAGCCCACGAGGTCAGCTATTGTTTAGACCTGAAAATAGTAAGAGTAACATTACATATAAACTGGCAGGTGGAATTTATTATCAGCCTCCATTTTATCGAGAAATGAGACGAATTGATGGTACGGTCAATTTAAATTTAAAGTCCCAGCAATCCGTTCAGATCATCGGGGGTATTACTAAGGATCTTAACTGGACGAATCTTAGCAAAAAACCATTTAAGCTTATCACTGAGTTGTATTATAAGCGATTAACCAATTTAGTGTCTTATGAAGTTGATAATGTTAGAATCAGATATTCAGGAGAAAATGATGCAGAAGGCTATATCTGGGGTTGGGATTTGAGGGTGAATGGTGAATTTGTTCCTGGGGTAGAATCATGGGTAAACATTTCACTCTTACAAGCCAAGGAGTCTCTTTTAACCGTTGATCATCTTCGAAGAGAAATTGGAGAGACGGAAGGTTCTATTGTCAATTGGGTTCCTAGGCCGACGGATCAATTAATGAATGTGAGTGTTTTTTTTCAAGATTATCTTCCTAAGAATGAAAGCTTGAAAGTCCAATTTAACTTTACCTATGCAAGCGGACTGCCATTTGGTATCAAGGATAACAACATTGTATACCGAAACACTTATAGATATAAGCCCTACTTTCGGGCTGATATGGGCTTTACGTACATGCTTTTTGATGAGATTAAAAGAAAAAAGAAACCAAATCACTTATTTAGGTTCTCAGAACAAACTTGGCTGAGTTTAGAGATATTCAATTTAATGGACATTAAGAACGTTGCTTCTAACACTTGGGTCAAGAGTTTGTTGGGCTCGCAACAATTCGCCATACCGAATTTCTTAACATCACGAAGAATCAATTTAAGATTTGGCAGGTGATTTGTTTTATTAACTTCGTGTCCCGTAATGTATTGTGACAAACACTAATCTGGATCAAAAATTATGACCAAGTATATTTTCGTTACGGGCGGAGTTACCTCTTCTCTAGGCAAAGGAATTATATCAGCCTCTTTAGCTAAACTACTACAGGAAAGGGGCCTAAATGTTACCATTCAAAAATTCGATCCTTATATCAATATTGATCCTGGAACTTTGAATCCTTACGAGCATGGGGAATGCTATGTGACAGATGATGGCGCAGAAACGGATCTTGATTTAGGTCATTATGAAAGATTCTTAAATAAAGCCACCTCCCAAGCTAATAACGTAACAACAGGTAAGATTTATCAGACCGTTATAGACAAGGAAAGAGCCGGAGATTATTTAGGAAAAACAGTTCAGGTGGTTCCCCACATTACAGATGAGATTAAAAGAAGAGTAAAATTGCTTGAAACCCAATCTGACTATGATATAATTATTACAGAGATTGGTGGTACCGTAGGTGATATTGAATCTTTACCTTATTTAGAAGCACTGAGGCAGTTGAGACATGAGGTAGGAAAGAACAAATGTTTAGTGATACACTTGACCTTAATTCCTTACCTAAGTGCTGCGGGTGAGCTCAAAACAAAACCAACCCAACACTCGGTAAAAGAACTTTTAAATACGGGAATTCAACCAGATATACTTGTTTGTAGGACAGAGCATAAGTTGACAAAGGAACTTAGAAGTAAATTGTCTTTGTTTTGTAATGTTGAGAAAAACTCTGTAATTGAAGCCATTGATGCTTCTACTATCTATGATGTTCCATTAAATATGCTAAAAGAACAGTTAGATTTAATCGTACTAAAAAAGCTAAAGCTAGGAAAAGGTAAGGAGCCTGAATTAGTTGCTTGGAAAGATTTTCTTGGCCGATTAAAGAATCCAACGAGTGAAGTAAAAATCGGCTTAATAGGGAAATACAACGAGCTTCAAGATGCGTACAAATCTATTTATGAGGCATTTGTGCACTCAGGAGCAGCGAATGAATGCAAGGTAAAGGTAATTCCAATTCATTCTCAAGCTTTAGAAGATACGGAATGGGAGTCTCACATAAAGAATTTGGATGGAATACTAGTAGCTCCGGGTTTTGGAGAAAGAGGAGTGAAAGGAAAAATTAAGGCTATTAAATATGCTAGAGTAAATAAAATCCCATTTTTTGGTATCTGCCTTGGCATGCAATGCGCTGTTGTTGAGAGTTTTAAAAATGTAGTTAAGCTGCCTGGGGTAAATTCTAGTGAAGTAAATCCAAAAACCAAAAATCCTGTCATTGACTTAATGCCAGATCAATTGAAAGTTGTAGCAAAAGGCGGTACCATGCGATTAGGTGCCTATAAATGTAGACTAACCAAAGGTTCAATTGCAGCTAAAGCTTATGGAAGAGTAGAGATTTTCGAACGGCATAGACACAGATATGAGTTTAATAATAAATATCTGAAGAAATTAGAAAAAGCTGGATTAAAGGCAACTGGTATAAATCCAGAATCTGGACTTGTTGAAGTAGTGGAAATGGAGGATCATCCATTCTTTTTAGGTGTCCAATATCATCCCGAATTAAAAAGTACTGTTGAGAATCCGCACCCGCTGTTCAGCGCATTCGTGAAGGCTTCAATAAAGTACAGGAGGAATAATGAAAAAGCTTAAGCTTAAAGAACTCAATAGATTAAGTTCTGAAGAGTTTAAAACAATTCAAAAACCTCAGCTGGTAGTTGTTTTGGATAATATCCGCTCCGGATTTAATGTAGGTTCTGTTTTTAGATCAATGGATTGTTTTGGTTTCTCTCAAGTAGTACTCTGTGGGATCACTCCACAACCTCCCCATAAAGAAATATTTAAAACCGCAATTGGCGCTCAGTTCACAGTAGATTGGTCTTATAAAAAAGATGTTCTTTTAGCCTGCAAAGATCTGAAAGAAGAGGGGTATCATTTGATAGGCATTGAACAGACGAATGAATCTAAATTATTAAAAGATTTAAAACTGGAGAATAACCAGAAATATGCGGTTATTCTTGGGAATGAAGTGGATGGAGTATCTGAGGAAATATTGCCTTTACTTAATCAAGCTATTGAAATTGAACAATTCGGTACTAAGCATAGCTTGAATGTATCTGTGTGCAGTGGGGTAGTTCTTTATCAATTACGACGACTACTTAGTTAAGCAAAAAAAAAGAGGACCTTATTGGTCCTCCGTTTCTGTTTTTTCACCTTCTGGTTGATCCAGTAAGTGTTCTGTTTCTTTAAAGACTTTTATTACCTCTTTGTTTGCTGCCAATTCTTCTTCAAATTTAGCAGTGTAGTCTTTTATTATCTCTTTTAGTGCATCTTCTTTTTCAACAACCAAAACTCTCGGCAATTTTCTAATGCTTTGAGTCATGTTGGTATTAAATTCCATCAATACCTTCTTCTTACTTTGAAGAAGACCCATAGAAAGAGAGTGGACTGCAGTTCCAACTTTTTTCTTTTCAGATCTTACGTCTTGCTCAATTCCTTTGGCTAATACTTTATTAAACTTTTCAATGACCTCACCAACATCTGATTTGAATTTATCTCCATTTTTGGCCAATAGCTCTTCAACCTTGGTTTTTTGTTCTTCCAGTTCAGCTTCATACTCAGCATCAGCTTCCATGGTCGTTTCATCTAGTTCCTTGGTTACTGGTGCAACAGACATAATATCCGAAATCAAAGAACCTGTAGATGCTTCTTCATCTTGCCCAAAACCAACGAAGGCGAACAGACAAAGGCTTAAAATTGTAAGGACTGTATTTTTCATTGCGACGTATATTTACTAAGGCTATTGTCAATTTACCTAAACCAACAAAAACCACTGTAAAGAAAATAATTTCTGAGCGAGTCGTCAAGGTTTATGGGTGATAAAAAAATATTAAAACAGCTTAAATTCTCTTAAAACCTGCTATTTCATCATCCATTCAAGCTTTTTTGCTCATATTTTAAAATTTCTATATATGGTAACGCCAAAAAAATGTATTAATTATCTAAACATTCTTCTTTGCTCCAATAAATAATCTGGCCTTAATGTTAGCTTCAAACCAGGTTGAATCTCAATAACATTGGAAGTTACAGCCTCTTGTACGTTAGGTGTCCTAAAGTTTAGTATATCCGCTAAGCCCTCCCATTCAAGACCTGGAGTATAATAAGCGTTAATCTGAGGCGTTAAAGTAATCCACTTATTGATTCCAATATCCAAACCGGTCAATGCACCAATTCTAAAACTGATTTGTTTTGATTCAAATGTCGCTTCTTCTGGAACATCTGGGTTTGACAGATTGGTAAAAGAAGAGGTTAAGGTATGTGAACCTATAGAAGGACTTAAGCCTATAAAAAAGCCTTTTGAAATTAAATCTCCATCTTTTCCCCATGTAGGACAATTACAATCACCTTCAAAATCCAAAGGGTATACCACTGAAGTAAGGTTTAAATACATTGAAGTTTTATCCCAATCAATGGTGCCATCTGATTCAAAACTATTCTTTTGGTAAGATAAGCCTGGAAGGAACTCTATTCTTTTTTGCTTCAATCTAAACCAATAGGCCAATTCATATTCTAGTCCATTGTCAATGAAATCGCTGGTAGGATAATTTATAGATTCTAGTTCATCTTCCCAAGCAGAATAGTTGTTTATACTATATTTTGTTGCAAAGGAAAATTGAGCATTTGCCGAAAGGCTAAACAAGAATATGCCGAAAATAAGAAGATATCTTTTCATGTTCCGATGGTTTGAAAGGCTAAATTACTAGTAAATAAACGTACTTTTGCAGCTGAAGTTGTATGAAAACAAAAAAGTTAAGTAAAGATAAGGTTTCAGTAATCACATTAGGTTGTTCTAAGAATTTAGTGGACTCTGAGAATATCATAACTCAGCTCAAGGCAAATGACTTTGACGTTGAGCATGATAAAACCAGCGATGCAAATATTGTGGTTGTAAACACTTGTGGTTTTATTGATCTCGCAAAAGAAGAATCAGTAAATACCATTCTGGATTATGCCAAAGCAAAGTCAGAAGGACAAATTGAAAAATTATACGTTACTGGCTGCCTCTCTGAAAGATATAAGAACGATCTCGAAGAAGAGATTCCAGAAGTAGATGCATACTTCGGAACCATGGAATTGCCTGGATTACTTTCTCGGTTTAATGTCGATTATCAACATGATTTGATCGGGGAAAGAGCCATTACAACTCCCATGCATTATGCATACTTGAAAATCTCAGAAGGGTGCAATAGAACTTGTAGCTTTTGTGCCATCCCCCTAATGAGAGGTAAACATATTTCTAGAACCATTGAAGATTTGGTGGTTGAAGCAAAGCATTTAGCATCTATCGGAGTTAAAGAACTTTTGTTGATTGCCCAGGAACTCACGTATTATGGTTTGGATATTTATAAAGAGAGAGCACTTCCTAAATTACTTGAAGCACTTGCTGAAGTAGAAGGGATTGAATGGATTAGATTACATTATGCATACCCGTCAAAATTCCCATTAGATATAATCAAGGTCATGGCAAAAACCGATGAGGTTTGTGATTACCTGGATATGCCTTTGCAACATGCCAACGATGCCGTTCTTAAAAGAATGAGAAGACACATCAACAACGCAGAGCAAAAGGAATTGATTAAAAATATTAAGGATCTCAATCCCAATATACGCTTACGTACAACCATGCTCGTAGGCTTTCCAGGAGAAACTGAAGAGGAGTTTGAAGATCTATGCAACTTTATACAATGGGCTAAATTCGATAGATTAGGTGTCTTTATGTATTCTCATGAAGAAGGTACGAGTGCTTATGATTTACCAGATGATGTACCCCTTGAAGTAAAGCAGAAAAGAGCCAATAGAATCATGGAGATTCAAAGTTCAATATCATTGGAGCGGAATTCTAGTTTTGTAGGAAAGGTATTGAAAGTGTTGATTGATAGAAAAGAAGGAGAATATTTTGTTGGACGTACAGAATACGATTCTCCAGAAGTCGACAATGAAGTATTGTTGAAGGCTCAAGATAACTTTTGCCGAGTGGGTGATTTTGCTATGGTCAAGGTCACTGACTTTGAAGAATACGATCTTTATGCAGAATTAGTTAAACATTAAGCAATATTTTATGTTTGCTTTATATGTCAGGACCTCCTCCATCCATATTTGAACGTCAGGTACACCCACTTAAGCAGGCTTTTATGCTTGCCTTCTCTGCTTTGGTAATACTAACAATTATCAAATTCACAAAAGGAGATGCTACTGATGTGTCCACTCTTTATTGGGAAGTTTCAGCCTCATGCATACTTTTTTATGCTATGATGAATTCAATTATGAGTATGGGTTACGATGATCAAAACTTTTATTGGATGTACTCAATGCTCGGGTTTGCTCTCTTGCTCATCTCTACGCTTGGCCTTTCTTTTCTATATTCGGGCGTAACAATTGATGAGGCTGGATCGTTTAGATGGATGATACTGGTTTTTACCTTCGGGTATTTAATTCTTTTAACCATTGTCAGGAGTATGAGAAAAATAATCGAAATTGCTCAACGTGAAGACAGTAGGTTAAGAGGCGAAGAATAATCACATGAAAAAAAATTATATCGGAATTTTCTGTATTGCCTTACTGTTTTGTTACTCTTGTAATTCCCAAACAACTCCAAGTAAAGATGTAAAGGAGTCAACTTTTGTCAATAATTATGAAGGCGAAAAACTGGAGAAGACTGCAAAAGAGTGGAGGGAAATCTTAGATGAAAAATCATTTTATGTAATCAGAGAAAAAGGAACAGAGCGTCCTTTTACTGGAGATTTACTGGATGAGAAAAGAACAGGCACATTCCATTGTAAAGCATGTAATCTAGCTTTATTTCCATCTGATACTAAATTCAAATCTGGAACAGGTTGGCCAAGCTTTTATGAACCAATTAATGATAAGAACATCGCAACAGAAACGGATTACCTAATTGGATATCCGAGAACAGAAGTAATGTGTGGTAGATGTGAGGGGCATCTTGGTCATGTATTCGAAGATGGTCCAAAACCTACAGGACTTAGGTATTGCATCAACTCTGTTTCACTTACTTTTGAGCCGTTAGGCAACGAGCCTTAATTATACTAAAGCAAGAAGGAATTTGTTCTTCTTACCATTTTCAAGCATTAAGTATTTGCCATGAAGTAACATCTCTGGTGTTATGTTAAGACCTTCATCAGATACCTTTTCTTTGTTGACTGACACTGAATTGTTCTTAATGGCACGCCTGGCTTCACTCTTGGAAGAAACGATGCTAGAGGCTTCCGAAATCAAGTCTACTATGCTGATGTTGTTCTGTATAATTTCCTTTTTTACTTCAATTGTTTGTAGTTCATCTCCAACCATTTTTAAGGTTGATTCATCCATATTCAAAAGAGAATCTTTGGTGGCTTTTTTATTGAATAAAAGTTCAGATACTTGCATTGCTGAAGCGTAGGCTTCTGCTGAATGAACTCTGGTTGTTAACTCTTCTGACAAAAGTTTTTTCAGAAATCTTGGATCATCTTTATGTTCTAGTTCAAGAGCTTCAACTTCTTCTTTAGATTTAAGCGTAAAGTATCGAGTAAAGGTACCTATGTCTGCGTCATCTGCATTAATCCAAAATTGGTAAAACTTATAAGGACTAGTCATATTCGGATCAAGCCAAATATTTCCTTCTTCTGATTTCCCAAACTTCTTTCCATCTGACTTGGTAAGTAAAGGAGTTGTTATGGCATAGGCCTTGGCATTTTCCAGATTTCGTCTGATAAATTCTGTTCCTGAGGTGATGTTTCCCCATTGATCAGAACCACCCATCTGGAATCTCACTCCATGGTTTTCATATAAGTACTGAAAATCATAAGCTTGCAATAATTGGTAGCTGAACTCTGTAAAGGATAGCCCTGTTTCTAGTCTATTCTTAACAGACTCCTTTGACATCATATAGCTAACGGTCAAAGTCTTACCTACATCTCTTAAAAAATCCAACACATTCATGTCTCTATAAAAGTCATGATTGTTAACGAGTATTGCTTTATTAGGTCCGTCTTCAAAGTTTAGTAACTTTTTAGCCTGAGCTACTTGAAAATCAAGATTGCTATCAAGTTCTTCATATGATTTTAATTGTCTTTCAGAAGCTTTTCCAGATGGATCTCCAATTCTTCCAGTGGCACCTCCCATTAGCATTATTGGGGTATTACCCGATCTTTGCCAGAGAGTTAAGAGCTGAATTTGAACGAAATTTCCAATCGTCATCGAAGGAGCAGTAGGATCCAATATATCCAATGTTGCCAGATTTTGATACCTGATCATCAGCACCAGGCGTCATATCAAACAACATTTTTCTCCATCGCAATTCCTCTATAAAGTTCATTGAAAATAAGTTTTTGCAAATGTAGGATATTTGCGGATATTAGCACCGACTCATGGACGCATCTCTTTTTATTGCTCAAAGACTTATCGAGAAATCTAGCAAAAGGTTTACTCGTGTCATTATTACCATAGCTACCATCACTATTGCCTTAAGCATAGTTGTAATGGTTTGCTCCAACTCCGTTATAAATGGCTTTCAAAATGAAATATCAAATAAGATATTTGGATTTTGGGGCAATATTCACATCAATGATGCTAAAATTAGCCGAAGCTTTGAGACCATTCCTATTAACAAGAGTTCTGAATTAGTTGAATCTATAAGTGAAATTGAAAGAGCAGAAATTGAAGATGAAACAACAGGCGAGGTTTTCAAATCGAATGGAGGTGTCAAATTTGTTCAATCATATTCATTTTGTCCGGGTGTCTTGAACCGAAAGAAAACCTTTGAGGGAATTATCTTGAAAGGAATTTCTCAAGATTATCGTAAAGAAGTAATTGAAGAGTTTTTGCAGGAAGGCGAAATCATAAAATTTTCTTCTGCAGAAGAATCAAGGGATTTGATCATTTCTGAACTGACAGCTAAACGATTAGAAGTGAATCTAGGAGATTATGTAATTATTAATTTCGCCAAAGACCGTAAAGTCCTTAAGAAGCGGTTTGAATTAAAAGGTATTTATAAAACTGGATTAGAAGAGTACGATAAAAAGTTTGCCTATTGTGATCTTAAAGTGGTGCAAGATGTACTTGGTTGGACTGATCAACAGATCACAGGCTATGAAGTATTTTTAGAGGATGTAAATGACGCAAATATAATTGCAGATGAGATTTACGAAAACCATCTTCCTTTGGGATTATATGCTGAGACAATCCAAGAAAAGAGACCGAATATCTTCGAATGGTTAGGACTATTGAATATCAATGTTAGAATTATTATCATTCTTATGATTATTGTTTCTGTTATAAATATGGCTACAGTGATCCTTATTTTTATACTCGATAGATCTCATATGATAGGAGTATTAAAGTCTGTTGGTTTTAAGGACTGGACTGTTCGAAAAATATTCTTGTATCAATCAATTTGGTTATTGCTAAAAGGTATATTTATTGGAAATGTTATTTCCTTAGCCTTACTGGGCTTACAACATTTCGGTAGAATCGTGAAATTAGATGAGGCTAGCTATTATTTATCTTATGCTCCTGTTGATTTTTCGCTTTCGCAAATCTTAACGATCAATTTAATTGTAATTGTGGTTACTTCAATTACAATGATACTTCCAACTTATATTATATCTAGAATTAGACCAATCAAAGTACTAGAGTTTGCCTAATTTATTAGCAAAGATCAGAGCAATCCTAATAAGATTGATATTAATTTTCGCAAATTTTCCTCTTAGGTTGTTGCGAACAGTTTTACATTTATTGTATCCAGTTATTCGATTTTACTTTAAGCCTAGCATGTATCTGATTATTGATAACTGGCTTGATTGGTTCTTCTTCATCCCATTTTATGTCATTGATCTTTTAGGGATATCTGAGCTCTACGAAATTTTAAATGAATTAACCAATTGGAAAATTAGAGATATTCACTCTCATGAAATTTTGTTGGCGAATGAAATATTTAAGGATGACTTTCGAGTCAATTTGGTGAGAATAAACAACAATAATCGAATAGCTAGGAAACTGCGAATTGCCTATGTGAGTTTCAGACAAATAAACTTTTTCGATGCTATTCCAAACGATATTTTCGTCCATGAATTAGTCCACATATGGCAATATCAAAAGTTCGGCGCAGTATATATTTATAAAGCTTGGAAGGCTCAATTGTCAAAAGAAGGTTATAAGTACGGCCTTATAAATGGGTTGCTTAACGCTTCTAGAGCTTCAAAAAACTTTTGCCAATTTAATTTTGAGCAACAAGCAGAGATTATACAAGATTATTACAAAAGACAATTTCTTAATGAATCAAAGGAAACGGATACCGTCTATTTAGAATTTTTAGAGCAAATGAATTTAGTAAGTTAGATTAAACTTATTTTCTAGAACCCAGGCCTTTAATGAATTTTCATTCTCAGGTATTTCCAACTTATGACATATTTTGGTCATTGACTTTGTCGTTGATTTAGAACTTATGACCATAATCTGAGAAATCTCTTTCTGTGATTTTCCTCCTCCTATTAATTTTAATAGTTCTAGCTCTTGGCTATTCAATTTTTGCACTGGACTTAAAGTTGTATTAGTAGTTTGCAACATGTCGTGCATCGCAGGGCTTAAATATGATTCATTATTCAAGACTTTTTGGAGGCAGGTTTGTAACTCAGTAAGTGCGTGTTCTTTTAGTAAATAGCCACTTGCGCCTAAACTTTTACTTGTTTCATAATAATACAAGTCTTTGTGAAGTGTTAATATTATGGTTTTGGTATTGTGCTTTAGAACTTTATAGGTATTGCTCAGTAAATCTAAACCATTGAGTTCAGGCATGTTCACATCAATGATGCTTAAGTCAATATCCCGGTTTTCACGAAGGAATTTGAGGGCATCACTACCATTTACTGCTTCAAAGAATGAAGCATTGGGCAAAAGTTGTTTAATGGCATTTTTTAGACCGAGTACTATAAGTGGGTGGTCATCAGCCAAAAGAACTTTTGCAGAAGTCTTTTGGAGAAGCAAATTAAAGGTTGTTGTTTACAAGGGGCGAAGATACACATAATTTTTAGTGTCATATTTAATAAAGCGCAAAAAAAAAGGGCTGAAAATAATTTCCAGCCCCTTTTTATTTATGGTTTAATTTCTATTCGCTTCCATTAACAAATAAGAAAACAAAAGCAGCTATAGCGCCACCTACAAGATTTCCTACGATATGCATCCAAATATCACCCATTGAAACCAAGTTCATCATTCCCGCACCTAATGCTACTGCAGGATTAAAAGCTCCCCCTGATATTCCACCAAGCGCATACGCCATAGCAGTTACGGTGAAACCTATGGCCAATCCGTAAAAGGAGTTTCCATCATTTGATTTAGCAGTAGCAACGTTTAAAATCACGTATACCAATGCAAATGTACCTAGTATTTCTGCAATAATTGTAGGACCAACAGATAGGGTAGCAGCGTCCGCATTTGAAAGACCAAATACTCCGCCAACGATCCCCGCTGCTGCAGCACCTCCAACTAATTGAGCAATAACATAGCCAGGGGCATCAGCCCAACTACAAGCGCCTCGTAAGCAAGCACCTAAAGTTACAGCAGGATTGTAATGTGCGCCAGAGATATGTCCACCAGCAAAAATCATTACCATTAAGGCACTACCAATGGCAACTGGAGCAAGATTTCCAGCACCTCCAATAACAGCGCAACCCACGGTAAGAACAAGGAAGAATGTTCCGATTAATTCGACTACATATTTTTTCATGTGATAAATGATTAGTTAATAATTACTTTAATATATATATAATACTCCGATACGTTCGAAGTTTAACTAATTACTTTAGGAATATCGGCCTTATTTTGATTCGATTTGGAGGATTTTTATCTCCACTCTTTGGTTCCTTTGCCTACCTGATTGAGTTTCATTCGAAGCAATTGGTTTCCGTTTACCATAGCCTTGATTTTTAACTCTTTCGTTTTTTAGGCCTAAATC
>JAHDGF010000030.1:51211-54747 GCA_020627785.1 Saprospiraceae bacterium | reverse complement strand
ATCGATTCACTTATTTAGATCAACTAATTATATATTTTAGTCTCGCATAAATGAAGAGAGATGAATCAAGATAAAAGTAGCATGAACCAAGAAGAGAAAGAAAATCTGCTAAAAGATAAGTTAGAACTACCACCAACTGAAAAACCCAAGTCAAATCTAGATGCTGGGTTTTGGATAGCACTCATTGCCATTCTTATCAGTGTGGCCACTGCTTTTATCAGTCTGTATGAAGCCAATCTTATGAAGAAGCAACAACAAATTATGATGGAACAAAAAAATGCTTCTGCTTGGCCTTACATTCAGATTACACCTTTCTATAAATATATGTCAAAGGAAAAAAAGGTTACTGCAGAAATCTCCATTGTTAACAAGGGAGTCGGACCGGCCATCCTTAAAGATGTCAAAATCTATTTAAACGACCATGATGTCGAAACCTTCTCCTTTGTAGATAAATTAAAAGAACTGCATCCAGAATTTGAGTTCACATACGAACGGAATCAACAGATAGATAACTTTGTCATTTCACCAGGGGAAACAATAACTTTTATAGGTTTCTCTGTAAATTATAAGGAAGGTCAAGAAAATGCAGTAAACAAAATGTTGAACGGCATGGACACAAGGGCTGAGTTTTGTTACTGTTCAATTTATAATGATTGTTGGAAATACGATGTAAATAAACAAGGAGCCTATGATAGTTGTGAGTAACCCTCGCTTTAAATCTTCACCACACGACACACATAACTTCTGCCCTCGTACTCTATTTCTATAAAGTAAATCCCTTCAGCCATTTCTGAAATATCAAATTGCCCTGAAGCATTGGATTTCACAATGGAAACTAAAGAATTTCTGATCTTAACCTGAAAACCACCTCTAGGTATCCCCTCTTTAAATAATAGCTCAAACTTACCAGTAGTAGGGTTTGGAAATACCTGTACTTGATCTTGTTCTAAATACTCAAAAACGGAAACCGGCAAAAGATCAACCATCGTGTTCTTAGTTGTATTAGTGATGATCGGTGGATTGAAATCAAAGATAATGTGGGCTGTATTTTCAATTAAAGTATTGTCACTGACATCTTCATTAAGCATGATTTCATAAGAAACAAATCCATGACTTGCCGGCTCATTGCTCAGACTATCTTGCAAATATATATCTGCAAAAAAGAATTCAACCGCAGGACCTTGGATCGTCGTTCTTACAGGAAAACTACTATTGGTTACTTTAAAAGTTTCTACATCTAAATTTGCGTCAAGCGTATCTAAAATTCTAATGTTCTGAGCAAAATCATTTCCGGTATTTTGAAATCTAACGGTATAGTTCAGTAAGCTGTCACCAAATAAAGTATAACCTTCATCTTCAATTCCAGCTGGCATAACCAATTTATCGTTCGGGTCATAAGAGCAGAGGACCACTGGCTTGTATTCATAAGTCTTCAATGCCTCCTCCTCGTCATCTCGAAAGATAGACGCAAGATAGCAGAGAGATTCACCCGTACTTTGCTCGCTCGCCATTTGGATATCGAGTAAGACATCAAAGTTTTGGAATGGATGAATGGTATCTTGATACCAGATCAATGTTTCTGTATTCATATTAGAAATAACTTCATCTGGTTCTGGCAAAACATCAACCAGCGTTGTCCGAGAATCTAAGAGCAACTCTACCCTAGCATCCTCAATCAACTTTCCTTCATTCCCATACCGCATTTTAAAATTCACAATCGTATTGCATCGCGTCGGATCAGAAGATATATTAACGACCGCTTCATCTTCCTCGAGCTCTTTGTAGAATCCAAAATCCCTGTCAAAAATATCGGGATTCATTGGATCGTAGGTTACTGTGTAATCCAAGGAGTCCGTTGTCAAAGTCCACGAATCATCCAGAGATGGACTCATCAGATACTTCTGACCTACTTCCCCTCGAATAAAATACATTCCATCTACGTCTGTCAACAAATTCTCTGTCAGCACATCGACTTCTACCGGTTCCCCAGAAATTCCAAACTCGTCTGCGTCCTGAATTTTGTTTTGGTTTTCATCGTAAAAAACAACTCCTGAAACTCCCAAGTCAAGCGTTACCCCATCCACATCCACATATGCAAAGAATCCTTGCTTCCCAAATTCCTCGGTGTGATGCCTTCCGCCAAAAACATACCTACCATCTGGTTGATTTTCAATAGCCGCTACTTCATTCTGAGCACCAATTTCTGTTGGATACCTTTCCACATGAATTAATCCCCCCTGCAAATTAAACACCATCAGCAGGCCATCCGAGGTACCATCCTGGTTGTATTGCTTGGCCGCTATGGCAATCGTATTTCTACCATAGTCTAACGCTAAATCAAAGGGAACTGTATTCTCAAGATTAATAACATCATCATTATAAAGCCATTCAATTTCACCAGCTCCATCCAGCTTGGATACAAACAAATTTCCATCACTCACCCCAGTCGTATATACATCAGATTCAATTCTTTCGTAAACTAGGAAATGAGCGATGCCTTCAAATGGAAAAACGGTTTCCCACCTTACCGTCTCATTCGGAATATTAATAGAAGTTACAATGGGCTGATCACCATCATTGCTTCCACAGATGTAGCCATTATTACTTCCACGCTCATTGTCATATACGGTGATCGGCTGATTATATGGAATCACTAAATTTTGATCAAAGGGAAATGAAAAATCATATTGTTTAAATTCGTTCTTGCCGGCATATCTCAATCCACCCAGCATAAATCTATCTATTCTAGGTTCCGTTAAATTTTTAGGAACATCAGTATCTAAAACAAAACTTGTGCTCACTGGATTATTATCTTGAATGATATGCACGACTTGGTCTCCATCTTCATTGGTAAGTATTGCCTGGTAATCATTCCAGATTGTAAGATCCTCTAATTCACCATCACTCCCAATGAGTAGAGAATCTACTTCAAAGGATTCAAAATCTGATGCTTGGGTATAAACAAAAATCATATTTTCACCAGAAGGTAACTTTTCTTGTAAAGCAATAACCTTTCTCTCATCCCAGGCAAGGAACTTAGATTCATCAATAGCGGTATGGTGCCTCAAATCAAATAGCAATTGATTGTTTGCAGCATTTGGTCTAAATAATCTAAATTCATTTTCTATGCGTTGGCTCAAATTCACCTCTCCATTAAAGAAAGCATCAATCTCAGACAATGAGGCACATTCATCTGTTTCAATCCCTATCCGATTTCTAGAATACTCTTCACCATCCGTCGGATTTAAGGAAGTGATATATGCCGCTCTTCCAAAGTCAATAATTTGCTGAGTAGCAACGACATAAAGTGTATCATTTTGAATAAAGATATCTCGAGGCAAACTTCTAGAATCGTGGGCGTCAAAGTTATTAGTGATGGTTAAATCATACATTCGATCACCAGTATCGCCGTCCAGTTTCATTACTCCAACAAGACCGGGACCATAATTCGCATCGCCGTAATATCCAGTTAAATATATGCTTCCTTCACAATCAATATCCATCGCCAAAGCTGCTTGATTTCTATTGATTGGACC
>JAHDGF010000030.1:0-51111 GCA_020627785.1 Saprospiraceae bacterium | reverse complement strand
TTCCTTCACAATCAATATCCATCGCCAAAGCTGCTTGATTTCTATTGATTGGACCTTGCCCGTTGATCATCAACTCATTGATCTTATAATCAACCATCCATTCAACCGTTCCCGTCTGCTTATTCAGTTTAGAAGTACTGTAAAAAGGATTAACGGAACCGACATAAACGTGACGGTAGCAAGAATAGAGATGGTCGCCATCATCTACAAAATCAGAAAGACGAGTATCCTGGCTTTGCGAATTTAATCTCGTTGACCAAGTCTCAACTCCCAAATCCTTGTCCACTTTTATGGTGTGAGAATTATCGTCTTCATCTTTAATCATCAGATATAAATCATCAAATGGATCGATATACAATTCATTCATTTCCTCTACCTCATCTCTCGCCATCGACCATAACATCGAACCTGTATCCGTCTGATTAAATTTGTAAACGGTCTTATTATCGGAAACATAAACATTCCCTGCATCATCCGGTACTAAATGAATCGGAGCAAATGGAAAATCAAAGGGCAGGTATTCTATCTCGCCAGTTATTCTATCGATAAGTGCTAAATGACCATCACCCACCCCAATAAGATAATCTTCATCGTAGTCAAACACCTCATGCAGATCCACTGGAACACTATATATGACCTCTCCAGTATCCGGATCTAATTTGTACAAAAATCTAATGCCCTGCCAGAAAATTGAGATGTAATTTACCTCCGGTGTCACTGCATATAAATAACCATCATCTAACACATCATAATTCACGGTCCGACCTGAAGTAGAAAACCCCAAATAGGCCTCACGTAAAGTTGACCAAATAACATTGCCGTTCAAGTCTGATTTAAAAAGTATGAAGGTCGGACTTGAGTCCTCAGGATTAACTTGTAGAGAGCTCGAAGCAATGACACCACCATTGTGTCTGATTGATTTTCTTACTTCTTCCAAAGGATATTCTACCTTCCCGCCAAAGTAGGTTTCATTCTCTATTTGACCAAAACTAAGGACGCTGAAAAACATCAACCATATCATTAAATTCTTTCTCATCTTAATCTATGGTTATGCTTGAAATTAAAAAACATTGATTGCCATCAGTGACGGTTACCTCGTAGGTGCCGGCATTTACTTCTTCAATTTTATATCCTGAATCACCGGTGGACCATTCATAGGTAACGTCGGTTTTCTTTTTCACAAATAGATCAGTAGTCCCGTCACAGTCATCTTGGAGTTCTTGTATGGTCGCATCAGATAAATAATAATAAGAATTAATGATCGTATTATCTAAAGCATTATCATCTAGAAGTCCATTGGGCTCAGTCAAGCTAATTTCGAGATCGTAGTAAGTGTTTGGAGCAAAATTATAATTGCCGACATCAATACTTAAAGTCTCCCCTGCCTCAATAAAAGTGGTGACAGGAATCGGCGTCTGCTCAAGACCCAAAATTTTCCATTCCACCATAAAAGACTGAATGGCCATGGGTGAGTTATTGGTCACTGAAATAGTTATGGTTTCTTGATCTTGGCACTTACGCGCATCAGGGCTTGATATTTCTTCTAGCTTCAAATCAAGAACTGCTCCGCCATCTAAAACAAATTCATCCGCTCCCATATCCGGTGCACTCGGATCACGGGGTTCCCCATCGATATCTACACTGACATAAGGAAGTACCAAGTCCATTTAAAAGTAAATTATTATCTATGTGTAGGTCTAGCTCGGAGGCAAATTTAGGATTGGCCATAAAAGAAGATAAATCTTTATCGAAATCTTCTTGCCATTCTTCTAAGGTATATTCAACATTACTTACTAGAAAAATTACCCGATCTTCATTGTAGTAACAATTTTGTTCCAAGGTAATCTCAGCCAAATCAGCATTCCCGTAAAAATTAAAACATCGTCCACCATCTGTTCCAGCATGTACCACATTGTTGATGAATTGATTGTCCTCTTGAGTTGAACCCCCAGCAACCAATGCAGCACTACTACCCGTTGTATAAACATTATTATGTACAACTCTACAGAAATGGCTACGTCTTAAAAAGATTCCATCTGCGGTACTCCGCACAAAATTATTTTTCACGATGGCAGGATCCATTTCAGACATTCGCACATCTTGTAATTCAATGGCCTGTGGTGAGAATCCATCTACCTCAATTTTATTTCGTTCGACAACGATTCCAGAAGTAGCATCCGAAACATGAATAACCTTCCCTTTAGTTCCAGAGAATTCATTGTCACGTATCGTCAATCCGTTAAAGTTTTCTGTAAATATGGAGGTCCCAGAGTTTCCAGAGAAGATGTTGTTTTCTATGAGGATGGTTTCGCAGTCACCGGTTCCGTTGGTAACACATTCCATTTGAATCTGGAACCCACCTTCTACAAAGTGACAATGCTCAATGTGAATATCACTGGTTACTGATCGAAGAGAAGAAATCAAGGCTTTGCTATCATTTCCTCCAGTAGATTGCGAACTGATCTCTAAATGTCGAAAGGCACAATTGCTCACCCGATCTTTGAGCGATAAGACAATCATATTAGAACCTGTTGATAAGGTGCGCAGGGTTAGATGCTGCAAGATTACAAAACTTGCCTCCTTCAATTGAAAGACATAATTTTCAGAATTGGTATTGATACTTTCAAATACCACGTCACTACTATCTTGAACTTCAGATTGTATGGTGATGGTGTTGATTGAGCTTACCCCGTTTATGGCAGGCACGACAGGTTTCTCCTCATAGGTTCCTGATCGAAGGTTTAATACAACAGGACCGCATACTCCATTTGCCGAAAGGTCATCGATGGCAGCCATTAAACTTAAATAATCTGAGGAAGTATCCCCGACCGTAAAGGTGCCTTCTATTCCAGTTGCGTTCAAAGAACATTCAGAGAAATCCGAATAAAAACAAAAGACCTGTAGACTGCTTATCAGCATAAGCGCTGATAATAGATACTTTAAATGCGGCATAGAATAACTTAGAGATTTTTTGGGGTCAATAAATATTAGCTTATGCTTCTGTTTGTGCTCACTTTGGCTTATAAATCAAAATTTATACCTAACAGCAGCCATACACCACTAAATGCTTCCTAATATATAACCTTAAAATTTAAGTTTTGTCCCAGTTAAAGGAGTTAAATTCTCATTTGTCGGAAGACGAGTAAACCAATAGAGTTCCAGGGTCAATAAATTCCAATTCTGACAATTGATTTAATAGATTTTCTAATTGCTTCATCGCTTGCACTTCAGCAACAAAAATCATACTTCCTGAGACTTCATCCATGAAAGTATATAAAAAGGCATTTACCTTAACTGGTGGTCTGGTGAATGTGGGATACTTTGCTTTCATTAATGCATAAGCTTCCTCCTTTCTGTCTTCAATAATAAAAATCTTAGATACCGCTTTGGTTTCAAACATCTCTTCTCCTTCTGGATCATCCATGGGTGACGCCATCCAAATCCCACGAGCGTTAAATTTATTAATAAACAAATTAGGAATAAACATCTGCTGTTCTTGATCCTTAGCATTCACAAAGAGCATCACTTGATTTAGCAAGCCGAGGACTTCCCGATTGGCATTTGGAAAAGTTTCACCAAAGGTCTGGATGGCTTGATGGATGAAATTTTCATCCATGGTCTGCCCACCGTCCACATAATTCACGACATCATCAAACATTGCATGTGCATAGTCATTGATGTAATCATGATTGTACCATTGAGAAGTATCTAATACACCATGAACCTCTCGATACGCCCATCCATTTCCCAGTGCTGTTGCTAAGCCTTCATCTAAATAATTGTATGCTTTCTGTGCAAAGGCCGAGGGATGAGCGTTAAATAATGAATCCATTTCATTCTGCATTTTCACGGTCTGCTGCGAATAAATGATGTGACACATTTCATGTATCGCAATGCCTAGCACCCCTAGATGTTCTTTTTCATTTTCGGATAAAAAGGCACAAATTAAAGCATTCCCTTTTGGAATGGCGGTCGTCATTCCACGCTCCAATGGAACCGGATACAATTGAACGGTAAACGGAATGCTTTGATCCCATTCAACACCGTAGAACTTGCTCACCTTCAAAAAAAGCTCCTCTATCTGAGGCTTATATGCACTTAAATTATCAACCATCTTTTGAATATTTTCCTGCTGTGGATTCCAGACCAATTCTTCAAAATATGGTTTCCCTGCCTTTAATAGTTTGATGAGTTTAGAATGCAGATGCATTGGAATGGCTCCATAAAATCGTTGACTGAAATCTTCAATGCTTTCCGCCTGCGATAAACTTATCCACAATAAATCTTTAGCGGTAACTCCACCATGTCGCATTTTGGGATACTCCTCCCATTTCATATCATACTGAAATTCAAGGGTCCCGAATTCTTCGACCAAGGACATGAAATTTTTATCGGCGCCTAAATGTTCCATGATGTATTCCGTGTAAGAAATGGAGGTAGCTCTTCCCTGCGCTGCGGCTTCCATGAAGGTAAATAAGCTGAGGGTTTGGTTACATTCTACTTCTATAAATTCCGCTTGCGCAAATGCAGTATTACCAACAAATAGAATGATTGAAAAAATAAAAAGTAAAGGTTTCTTTAGTACGTGCATCTTCAATTGCTTTGATTAAATCTAACGAATAAGTCTTCAGGCTACGAGATAATTAGTGAAAAGCTGAAATCATCCTGATTTGTTGGAGTTCAAATTAAATCACCATTCAAAATGTAAACTAAAAGACCAAAAATTTCATAAACGGCTATACCTGTAGTGTCTTTGTCACCATCTATAGCTATTACGTAGATGGGGGTACATAGGTTACACCCCCTTGTAAATAGTCTTATAAGTGTAACTTCCAAAAAACAGTCATTATGAAAAATTTATTATTAATCTTCGCCATCGCCACTAGCCTTTCCACGGCAACTTTCGCATCTAATATAGGAGATGGAGGACTTGCCATTGTAAAAACAGAAAAAGTTGAAATTACATTAGCAAACGAAGGTCAAAAAGAATTTATCATATCTACAAGCTTCGAGGAAGACAGAAATCAGATTGCTATGGTTTTCGAAACCAACGTTTCAATAATTCAAGTATTTGATGAAAATGGTGAGATTGAAATGATTCTTCCCATTGGTTCAGAAAGTGTCAACTTAGGAATGAGCCTCTTTGAAGAAGGACAGTACCAAGTAGGTTTCATGGTTGATGGCTACGATGAAATCCAATTGACAAATCTTGTCATCAAATAATTATAGACAATAAAGTAGTTTAAATAAAAGGGATGTTAGAGGCCGCTGATGAAAGTCAGTGGCCTTTGCATTTTGGGGAAGTATATATATAAATTCCTGCAACATTTTCCCCATACATCAGATTAGTAAAAAGGTAGCGCAAAATAAACTACCTAGTATAAATTTTAAGGGAACATAAAAAGTAGAGATTATTTTGTTCTGACAAAAAAATTTATGCTTAACTAAAGATACATAGATACATCAAACTACTTTGTCATGAGAAATTTGTTTTCAACATCGGTATTATTCTCATTTCTATTATCCCTTAATGCCCAAGTAGCAAGTGAGTGGCAGTTTGTCTTCGGAGGAAGTGATTTTGATAGAGCCAAAGAGGTTTTAGAATTACCAGATGGTTATCTTATTGCCGGAGTATCCTACTCTGAAGATTTTGATATGACCGATCTAGACAGGGGCGTATTTGTTATAAAAGTAAGTTTCGATGGGAACATTATCTGGAAAAAAACATATGATGGTACAGGTGATACATTTTTTCTAACAGATATGATACAGACCAGTGATGGAGGAGTTGTACTTCTTGCCACTATTTTTACAGATTCATATAAAGGGTGGGTCTGTAAAATTAACTCCGACTCTGGGGCGATCATCTGGGAGGATCTTCTAGGCGGATCCGATAATGAAAATCTAAATGACGTCCTTGAAACTACCGACGGTAATTTATTACTAACCGGTAGAGCTAGATCAACAGATGGGGATGTGACTTCTAATTTCCCGAATAGTTCCAATGCTTGGCTTGTAATGCTTTCTGCAGATGGAAATAAGCTATGGGATAGAATCTACTTTGAAGACACCTCTAATCGGTTTGAAACTGCCGTTGAAACAGACAATGGCACTTTCCTATTATTAGACTATGCCTTTGAAGATTATCAAGTTCTGCATATTAATGCAACGGGTGATGTTTTATGGAAAAAAAGTTTTGGCGGTACAGATCATGAATACGGGTACAACATTTTAAAAGACGAAGATGGAAATTTTGTCATTGGAGGATACACTCGTTCGGACGATGGAGATATTCCTGGGAGCACCGAATTTTATGATTTTTGGTTTCTTAAAATTGACATAGATGGAGAAGTGATCGATAGTCGCACCTATGGCACGGAAAGAGCTGATTTGCTTTTCGCCATGAATCCTACGGCAGATGGAGGATATATAGCCGGAGGCTATTCTGGTGACTTTGTATCCGCAACCATTTCACCTTTCGATCCTGATGCTTTAATGTATTTCATTAAGCTTGATAAAGATCTAAATGAAATGTGGACCCTAAGCTTAGGTGGCAGCGACTACGATGTACTTCATGACATTGAAGAAACTTCAGATGGTGGATTTCTTCTGGGTGGAAGAACGACTTCATCGGATGGAGATCTTCCCGAAACTTTCCCGTCCGTAATCCCAGGAGTAATTCAAGACGCATGGATTGTTAAGCTAGGCATTGATGAGGATGGTGACGGGGTGACCGTTGCTACAGATTGTAATGACGCGGACGCCAATTCATTTCCTGGCAATATTGAAATCTGTGATGGCATTGATAATAACTGCGACACTCAGATAGATGAAGGTCTGGAATTAGTAGTCTACTATGCAGATTTGGACATGGACGGTTTTGGGGATGATGATTCAGCCTTTGAAGATTGCATGGAGTCCTCTGGTTTTATCACGATGGGTGGTGATTGTGATGACAATAATCCAAACATCTACCCAGGCGCAGATGAAATTCCCAACAATGATATAGATGAGGATTGTGATGGAGAAGATGCCATAAGCACGTCAACGAGTGAATTAAATTCAGATATTTCCATCTATCCCAATCCAGTCAGAGACATACTATACATCGACCTTAGTTCGGAGCCCATAAAAATCGAAATATACAATAGCCAGTCTCATTTGCTATATGAAGGCTTAACCAGTGATCGAACAATCGATGTGACTACTTTTGGTTCAGGTGTATATCTTATTAAGTTGATGAAAGCGAATGGCGAGAACGTAGGCTTTAAGAAATTTCTGAAATTCTAAGTGTCCAAAAAAGAGAAAGGAAGTAAACACCTTTGTGCTACCTCCTTAATCAACTTTTATTGTCTACAATGATTGACTAGAAATATTCTTAAGCTGATTCACTTTTGAAATGCTCTACAAAAAAAATTTGACCTTGTTCCTTTTCGGAGGGTACGGGATACTATTCATTTGCGAAAGCGGAACGATAAAATTTATATACTACTAAACCGCTGCAAAAAAATAACCATTGTCTCGAAAAAGCTTCATGCGTAAGGGTGAAATGTATAAATCATGGGCTTTTCACAGCCAGGCGTGAATCAAGGTCCATTAAAAAACTAGTTTTATTATTTATATCGACTAAAAAATATTGACCCAGATTAAACCTTGGATGACTAAATAAGTCTAAATTTAACCATGAGTCAAAAAGTCCTAAGCCATCATGCTGGCGCCATGAAAATTCAAGCCCAGCTTCCCAAATTATCTCTAATTCTATTGCTTTTTTGCGGCATGGCATTGACAGCCCAAGAATCGCCGAATATTTTACTCATTATTTCGGACGACCTTGGTGTGGATCACAGCCAAGGGTATCATGACTCAAACCTCATGCCGACAACCCCAAATCTAGACCAGCTTCGAGCAAATGGGATAACCTTTGAAAATGCCTTTTCTACGCCAGTCTGCACACCTACCCGAGCAGCAATCATAAGCGGAAAATATGGAAATAAAACAGGAGTACTAAGTGTGCCAGGAAGCTTAAATTTCACACATGAGTCAATTTTCAAGGCCATTGAAAACGAAACTAACAACGCATACGCGGATGCAGTCGTAGGAAAATGGCACCTTGGGCAAGGCCAAAACTTGCAACATCCGAATGACCATGGCGTCGATCAATTTACAGGTGTCATCGGCGGAGGTGTCATGGACTACTATTCATGGCCAAAGGTTAAAGACGGACAGTCAAATATCAACACAAATTACATCACCTCTGAACTCACAGATGAAGCCATCGACTGGGTTAACAATCAATCCAAACCATGGTTTTTGTGGCTCGCACATACAGCTCCGCACTCACCTTACCACGTCCCACCGGAAGATTTATTTACCATCAATAATCCACAATCCAACCGCCAACAATACACAGCGATGATTGAAGCTCTGGATTCAGAAATTGGAAGGTTAATAAATAACATACCAGCAGATGAACTGGAGAACACACTCATAATTTACATTGGCGATAATGGAACACCCAACACACTTCTTAATGATTACCCAAATGGACATGGCAAAGGAAGTGTTTACCAAGGAGGAATCAGAGTTCCATTCATCGTCTCGGGAGTAGGTGTTACCAGAAAGGGGGAAAGAGAATCAGCCATGGTACATGTGGTAGACATTTATGCTACCCTTCTAGAAATTGTTGGCACCGAATTACCCGGTGGAAGGTTTAATAGTTTAAGTTTTAAACATTTACTAGATGGAAGTGATGGCCCTACCAGAGATTATAACTTCTCTGAGGTAACTAATGGGAATTCATCCTCGTACACCATCCGAGGACCTCGATATAAGTTGATTGAATTTGCTGAGGATAACCGACAAGAATTTTATGACCTACTCCTAGATTCACTAGAGACCAATGATCTAATTGGGAATATTACGAGTGGTGAAGTTTCTGCCATAAAAGAAGATTTAGAAATTGAAGGTTTACAGACCATCAATGCATGGTCATGTAGAGATCACATTCAGAACGGCGATGAAGAAGGCATTGATTGCGGAGGAACTTATTGCGATCCATGCATCACAGCAACCACAGATTTAAACAACACTGATCGCTGCTTCCAAATTTCTCCTAATCCAGCAAAAGATTTCCTTCAAATCAAAGTAGAAAATCACAATACATTCACCTTAAATCTCCGAGACACCAATGGTGGAAAAATCTTTTCAAAAGAATGCACGGAAAAAAATGTAACAGTGGAATTACAAGGACTAAAAGCTGGCCTATATTTCATTGAACTTAAAGATGAAAAAAGCAAGGAGGTCTGTGTGCAGCGATTTGTAAAAATTGAATAATCTTCAAATTTAAATCCCGTTTACTACATGGAAAGCATCTTATCATTTTCCACAACTTAAAGTGGTTACTACCTTTTTATTGACCTCTTCTGACGCTTTCGCAAATGAAAACTCCCATTAAGTAAAGAGTTATTGGACCTAGCAACAAAAATTCCAAGTTAAAAAAGACGATGATAGGTCTGAAATTCATATCTTTTCATCAAACCTTTACTTTGACCCCAAAAGAATTGGTTCGCCCAAAATTTATGAAAAATGAATAAAGTATTTATTGCAAGAAGTTTGGATGGTTTCATCGCAGGTAAAAATGGAGAAATTGATTGGCTCGATTTAATCCCCAACCCAGATCAAAAAGACATGGGCTATCATGGATTCATTGAAGGCATAGATGCCATTGTTATGGGAAGAGGATCATTTGAAAAGGTTCTAAGTTTTGGTGAAGAACAGTGGCCTTATAAATTGCCACTATTTGTTTTAAGCACAACCCTAAAAACCATACCTGCGCATCTCCAAGGCAAGGTAGAAATCCTAAATGATGAAATCCCAAATGTACTCAAACACTTACATGCAAAAGGTTATAAAAATCTCTACATTGATGGTGGCAAGACCATTTACAATTTCCTGAAAGAAGATCTGATTGATGTACTAATCATAACAACCATCCCAATAATTTTAGGTGAAGGCATTCCACTTTTTCACGAGCTTCCCCATCGATTAGTTTTTGAGCATGTAGAATCAAAGGTATTACTTGACCAACTCGTTCAAGATCATTATAAAAGGAAAAGGTGAAAGTAATGATCACTAGTTAGCAACCATAAAATAAATTAGAATGTTTAATTTCTTTAAAAGAAATAAGGACAAAGAAGATAAGGCCTCAGAAACAACATCAATAGAATCTGATCTGCTTAATAGATTTGAAGAATCAATAGTTGTAAGTTACAGGGATAAAAATGTTAAGCTAAAGGAAAATGAAATTTGGAAGGAAATTCAAACCCATGACAAACAAATAAGAGAGAATATAGCGCTCCTCGCCTTAACTAGATTAATTGATAAAAAAAATGAGAAATACAATCACGACGTAGTCAGAAGAAAAATATTCAAATCTGAATTTAACCCCAAACAACCACCATCGAAAGAATCTCTATCGAACTTATTTTCATTACTAAATAATATAGGTTCCATCGCTTACTTTAGTTACAGACTCCCACCAAATGATATAATATTTTCTTTCAAACATTATAAAGAGAACTTTGGAAAAGACCCCATTTACATGAGTGCAAGAAATGCACTCGTCAAAGCATATAACGATAGCTATGGTGATGCAACATTGAAGAAAATTAGCTTGGGCTTGGGCAAGCTAGATCACGATGAAAATGATAAATCAATTTTTGATCGTAGAGACCCATTGGGACAACATTTAGAAAGTAAATGGAATGAGTACGACGATCAATTCAAAAAAGTAATCGAACATTGCTGGAGTTTAGGGCAAAAACCAAAACCTACAAATAAATGGATCAAAACCTCTAAAGAGTTACTTGAAAATACAAATGCAAAGGATGATCAGATAAAACATCTTTCAGAAATCTTTGAACTTCTTGTCAAATTTGGAAGAGCGGAGGTCAGAAGAATGAATGAACTGTCTAATGATGAAATGTATGGACACAGAGATAACTACTACCTGAGTGATACCAACGAGATAGCAGTGAGTTATCTAATTTGGTTTAGCGCATTTTTTGATGATCCAGTTTTAAATTCTTTAATAGGTCAATTAGCTTTGTCCTCTTACAACAAGATTCGATTGATCGGCTCCTTATCTACCAAGAATGGCAATGCATGCATGTATGCCTTTACGGTAATGTCTCCGAAAGCAGGCATCACCCAATTACTCAACATCAGAAACAAAACCAGAAACAAATCCATAAAGAATACGGCAAATAAGCAGCTCACAAGAAAAGCCCAAGAAATGGGAATCTCGAATGAAGCTCTCCTTGAATTATCTGTATCTGAATATAACCTTGACGGAAATTTGAGCAAATGGATCATTGGTAATTATACAGGTGTCATAGATATTTCTGACTTGCAAGCCCCTACAAACTATTGGATTAATAACAGCACAGCTAAAAAACAAAAATCGGCACCAAAAGAAGTTTCTGAAAATCACAAAGAAGAACTAAAGCAATTCAAGGCAACCATAAAAGATATCAAAACCGCCATCAGCGTTCATAAGAAACGGCTTGAAAACTCTTACCTAGATAATATAGAATGGGAAATAGAAGATTGGAAATCCAAATACTTAAATCATCCGTTTCTATCAAGGTTTTCCTCAAGGCTCATTTGGCAATTTGACAACAACACTGCCGGGATACTACTGGATAATGACATTGTTGATTCTAATAAAAATAAGCTAGACATTTCTAAGTTTGAAAAGGTAAGACTTTGGCATCCTATCTATAGTGATATTACTAGCACAACTAATTGGAGAAATTTCATTATTGATCTTGAGATTAAACAATTATTCAAACAAGCATTCAGAGAAATCTATTTAGTGACCGATGCTGAAATACAAACAAACAATTACAGCAATCGATTTGCAGCACATATTCTTTATCAACATCAATTTACAGCTTTAGCAAAGACAAGGGATTGGAATTACACTTTACAAGGAGCATTTGATTCTCACAATACACCTACTAAATCAATCCCCAATTTTCAATTGAGAGCTGAATTCTGGGTAGAGTCCATTACTGATGAAACAAGTCCGTCTGGAATTTACACCTATGTCGCTTCTGACCAAGTTAGAATCTATGGCGGCAGGGAGGAACTTTCAATGCAGGAAATACCTAAACTTGTCTTCAGCGAAATCATGAGAGACGTAGATCTGTTTGTTGGAGTTACAAGCATAGGTAATAATCCTGAATGGGAAGATACTGGGGATAGAAGAACTTACTGGCACAACTACTCCTTTGGAGAACTAAATGAAACGGCCAAGACGCGAAAAGATGTATTGGAAAGAATTCTTCCGAAACTAAAAATTTCAGATAAGTGTGTCTTATCTGATAAGTTTCTAAAAGTTGAAGGTAAAATACGGAATTATAAGATCCATCTTGGTAGTGGGAATATTCTAATGACTCCAAATGATCAATACCTATGCATCGTACCAAATTCAACAAAAAAGAAGAACAAAATCTTCTTGCCATTTGATAATGACAGAACACTTTCTATAATCATTAGCAAAGCGATGTTGCTTTATAATGATGATAAAATAACAGACCCATCCATCACCAGACAAATACATTTATAACATGAATACAGTCTTAATAAAAGATCAGACAATTGGCGGAGACGGAATCAACTCAATCAATTTGGAATTTGAAAATGAAATAATCACCGTTAAAGATTTGATCATTAGTAGAGTGCAGAAAGAGGTTGAAATCTACAATTCAAAAGCTGCAACACCTTACGCAGGTTTAGTCATCCCTGATCAAGTTGAAAAATTTCTTAATAGTAAAACCAAGACAAAGAGAAAGGAGGTTGACTTTGAGAAGCAATCTTACATTGCCCTGGATGGATTCATTACCAATCAATTTTTTGTAATTATAAATGACAAGCAAGCAGAGGATTTAGAGGAGAAGGTTAACCTATCAATTATCAAAGAAGTTGAGTTCATTAAATTAACACCGCTTGTAGGAGGGTAATCATCACAAGCAAATTTTAGAATTAAAATACCTAAATTATGACATGGATTCATGAAGAAAATATCCCCAAAAAAATAACGTTTCAATCCGAAGCCACTACAGAAGTAGAAGTTGCAAGGGATGTAGAAATAGTCATTAATCGATGCATTGATAATAAAATTGAAGATGGTGCTGATTCAGCGGATTCAATATTATTGATAGAAAACGCGACGAACGGATATATGGAAATTTTCTTTGGTTCCCCAGATGATATGGAATACATCGGACAATCGCAATATTTCCTCCAACTTCCAAAGTTGTATGAACTAAGTGATACTCATGAAAACGGTTCATTTCACTTTGATGAAATGACAAAAAAAGGTTCCATATTATTTGTGCAATCGGAGAAAGGTATGGAAGTAAAAAAGAAGTATAAACTTTATTTTATCAATGAATTTTATGAAAGCGAAATCTTATAAATCTCATTGATTAAATCTTACCGAATTTATCCCTCGGCAATATTGTAAGATTAAGAATTTGCATTAAGGCCTTTATTCAGACTTTAAACAATCTTGTGGTAGAAATATATTTCCTTCAAAGTCACAGTATCCTCTGCAGCCCATATATGAATCAACCAAGATTAATCCTGGCTCTGGGTCGTTTAGAGAAACATAGGTAAACATGGTTGGGTATAAAATATTACCAGTACATTCTGCGATTCCTCGATATCCATCTTTTATGATCAACAAACCTTCTTTAAATTCTATGTGTTGATATTCGAATGGTAATATAACTTCCCCCTTGGAACTCAGCAAGCCGTATTTTCTGTCCTTGCGTGCAAGAATTGAAAGGCTTCCTTCATTATTAAAATATTCTTCGATGATTTCATAGTCTGGATAATAACTTTGGTATACTTCTACATTAGACGTCGAGCTTTGAATCATTCTATACTGTCTAGGAAAACTATACGCATATTTAGTTTTACAAAACATGAGATCATTTCTATTGTCCATAGTCAGCTTTTCGCCAATGGCATTAAAGCTTAAAACCTCATTCCACCCAGGAGCACTTATAACAAACCTGGGCAAAGCTCTCATTTTGGGATTACTATGTGATTCAACAAACACCCCTGGACTTAAATTAATTTTGCCCTTTGGATATACCCCAATCAATTTCTCCAAACATGCCGAATAAACAACTAATTCAAAATTAAAATTTTCATAGGTCACGATGCACCCATCAATGTGGAATTCGGAATGATATTGTGGAAGCCCAGGTAAATCATCTACGAGTATCTCTCCCCTAGCACTTACGACACCACTTGTATTTTTTTCTCGGTCGATGAATAAAAAATACTCCTTGAATTTATTTTTCCGAGTTAATATGATTTCTTCAAATTGCGGTTCTATAACCAACCTACCCTCTGAAGAAGCAAGCCCATATTTCCAGTTGGCACCACGAAAAGAAAAGACAGAATCACATTCCATTATTTTGGCTTGCGCAAATGTAAAAGTTGAACAAAAGAAAAAAATACAGGACCAAAAAATGAGATGTCTATTCCGTTCTGAGTTCAATGCGGGACTCTGTGATTTCATAATTAATCTTCTGTTTAAATTTACTTTGCGCTGGAACTTGAAGCAATTATATTTAATCTTACAGTATATTCTCTAAATCTTGTTTACCTATAATTGCCATTATTTCGACCTCTGTATTTATAACTCTAAAATAGATTGTGTCAGACCCCCAAGGACATCTACGGTAGTTTAATCTAATATGATCAACTGACTCAAATTTGTATGGATTTTCTGCTATTGCTTTAAAAAAGTCGAAAAAATTATTGAAATATTTATCTGCTTGAAATTCTCCAAATCTTAAAACCCCATACTGATGAATTCTGATTAAATCTTCTTTCGCTGAATTTGCAATCTTATAATTAGCCACTAATTTTGGCTTTTGATTCGGCTAAAATTTCACTTTGATTTAAATCTGTATAGCCACTTTTTTCTGCCCGCTGGAGTTTACTATTGATCCAATCAATCTGACTTTGTTGCTTCCTAGCCTGTCTTATTAAATCATTTACCAGCTCACTTTTACTAGAATATTCTTGACTAGCAACCATCTCTTTCAACCAATCATCATTAGGTTTTGTAAAACTTATACTTTGCCTATTCATTTTTTTGGTGCTAAAATACATCAAAAGTGCATCAAAGTCAATTGATTTTGGATGATTAATAAATCCAAAAGGATTATTAAGCAAGACCATAATTTAATAACCATGGAATTCAGAATTGATATTCCTGACCCAATACTTCATAAGTGTTGACCCCATCGCACCAATTCCGAAATTCCAGTTTTCTTCATATTTAGATTCCTTTGACGTTTAATGATCATTATATCTATTCCCACTTTCAAATTATTGAAAGTCCAACTCTTCATCTAAAGTGATGTAAAAAGCTACTTCGTTCTTTCATAATAAGTAACAATACTTGACTTCGCTATGGTATTATTCCATAAGTAGTATCCTACAACGGCGGGATTAGTATTTTCATCTAACCCTAGTTTATCAACCTTAAGGGCATATACTGTAATAACATATTGGTGCATCCCATGATTCTCTGGTGGGCAAGGACCACCATAGCCATAGGCACCATAATCCGTGATGCTTTGAATGGCGCCCGCTGGCATTAATTTAGATTCTACATTCCCAGCATTTTTTGCTATTTCGTTTATATCATTTGGGATATCAAAAGCTAACCAGTGCCACCATCCACTACCTGTAGGAGCATCAGGGTCATACATGGTAACTGCAAAGCTTTTAGTGCCTTCAGGTGCATTTACCCAAGACAGTTGTGGTGACGTATTTTCACCGGTACAGCCGAAACCATTAAATTCTTCGACTTTTGTCGCATTACCTCCGAGTGTATTACTTGATAAGGTAAATGTATTTTGACTAAAAGCATTAAAACTTAAGGCTATGAATAGGATTGTAAAAAAATTAGATTTGAACATTACATTTTATCTTTTGTGAATTAATATTACAAATTTAGATTCAAAAGAAACCAGTTTGAATGTTCATTCTGTCCAAAAAGTATTGATAATTGTTCAACCTTCCGTTTGGTATTGTTTAGGAGTCATTCCAAACTGTTTTTTAAATGCTTGGACAAAATTGGATAGATTTTCATATCCAATTTCTTCATACAATTCGATTGGTCTTTTACTATTTGTGCGTAGTAAAAAAGCAGCATGGTTCATTCGTTGATCAACAAACCATTTCATTGGTGTCGTTTTGTAAATCTTAGAAAATTCTCTCTTGAATGTTGACACACTCATGTTGGCTAAAAATGCAAGCTCTTCAAGACTTAATTTATTCAATTTATTATTTTCTACAATTGCAGTTAATTGAGCAACCTTGTCATCCTTTGAATCAACAATAACATTTAAAAAATCAAAGCCATGATTATGCGTTAAATAGAGCATCAATTCTTCAAACTTATTTTTTAAAATTTGTCCTTTCATCTTATTTGAAAAACTTGTGATCTGCTCTAAGGATAAAACAAAATTTTCAATGAAGGTATCATATTCAAATATGAAGAAGGATTTATGCTCATTGTTTGGCTTAGCATATCCTTTATACTTTTCTAAAAAATTCAAAACCTCTGCATTGGAAAAGAAAAGTAAAATGCTTTGATACACCCTAAAGGAATCTGAAATATTTTCAGTCATTAAGCAATTACCCGACCTCATAACTACGAAATGCTCATTGGTGATCTTTACAGTTTGATCATCACCAATTATTTCCTTCGTACCTTTTCTTAAAAAACTAATGGTGTTTTTAGAAAGATTTATTTTTATTTTTTGAATGTCTTGAGCTCTTTGATAATTGTAGGACTGAATGCCATTATTTGTATTCAGTTTCAAGGCTTCTGGCAATACAACTACTTCCATTTTCATTACTTTATTCTAATGAATAGATTACAAATATTTGATTTAGCATTGATTAAGAATCTATAAAATTCCCTAAGCTAGCCGAATAAACAACTAATTCAAAATCAAATTTTTCATAAGTCTCAATACCTTCATCAATGGCATCCTAGGTAATTAATCAACAAGTATTTTTACTTAGTGTTAATTGCGTCACTTGTATTATTTTCTCAGATGATGAATAATAATATTTTATTTAAATCATGGCTCTATCACTAGCTGACCTTCTGATGAGAAAAGGGCGTTTTTCCAGTTTGCACCAATAAACGAGAATATATAATCACATCTAATTATTTTCACTTGCGCAAATGTATTTCGTTTATTTAAACAAAGTTAACCATCGATTGACTTCACCTTTATACTTACTATATTTTGCTCCGTGTGCTTGCAAAAGAAATGCTTCTTCTAATCTAATCTGAGTATTGATAGAGATCGTAGATAGTGCAATAATTAATAAGGTAAATGCATTTGATAAAACCAAAAACAATCCAACATTAGCGATCATAATTCCTAAAAATATTGGATTTCTTGAAAATGTAAAAAAGCCAGTCGTCACAAGTTCAGTCTTGTTTTCTTCATCAATTCCGATACGCCAAGATTCTTTCATATTAGATTGAGCTAGCCTAACCACAATTAATGATAAAATTAATAATGCCCACCCAAGAATGCATAAATATTCATTCTCGAGGTACCAAAATGGCAAAAGATATTTATGCAGAGATGGAAAGAAAGCATAGAAAGAAATCACGATGAACTCTAAGATCGAAATAAAACCAAATACTTTACCATTGTATCCATGAGCATCATCACCTTTGTTGAAGGTAATCGGATTGATACCTGTATTTTTCCAAAGTAGATAGGACCTAAATGCAAAAACTAAAGTAGAGTAAATCAGAAAAAATATTAATAAAGCCATAATAATTAATTAATGTTCATGAGCTAATTCACCAACTTTTGATTGAGCATAGATGTAGTATGATCCTTTTGTGACGATTTTCATCCCAGATGGAATAGAATCCACAAGATTTACTGCCGTGTAACCATCAATTGTACTTCCAGCTATAACTGCAAGTTTTTTAAATTCGATTTCTTCGGCATCATCATAACCTACAAAAATAAATGAGGTGGCACCATCCGTAATTACTGCCTGTTCAGGTAAAGCATTTACAGTTGTATCTGTTAACCATATTTTAGCATTTACAAACAGGTCCTTGATAAACTGTGGATTTTCCCCTTCAAGATGGCCATGAACTCTCACTGTTTTTGATTTATTATCAAACTCTTTACCTATGATGTTTACAGAGCCCTCGAACATTTTATTTCCCAAAGCAGGAACATTATATGAAATCTTCAAGCCTTGTCTTACTTTGGCTATATCTTTTTCAAAGACATCTAACTCAAGGTGCAAATGTTGCGAAGAAATTATGTCCATTAATGTTTTGGATCTTTCTGCGTACATCCCATTATGGAAATCGATTTTAGAAATATAGCCACCAACTGGGGAATAAATTGTTATGCGGTCCTTTATGTTATCTGAAGTAAGGCTCTTTGTTGGAATGCCTAAGTATTCTAGTTGCTTCGAAATTCCAGTGGCCTTAGTAGAAAGGATTCTTGATTTTGCTAATGCTTGTTGCAGGTCTTTGAGTATACCTGCATTTTCACTTGATAATGTTTGTTGTCTGTCTACTTCAAGTTTTTGCAGCGCTAATTCTGCCTTGACTTCAAGGTATTGCTGTTGCATTTCTATGAATTCTGGATTTTCGAGATATGCAATGAGCTCACCTTTACTAATAAAACCTCCTTCTACAAATTTTTTATTCCCAACAATTATTCCAGAGGCTTTTGCAGTGATCGTAGAATGGGCATTGGCAGGGAGTCCAAGAACACCCGTTGCTTTTACAAAGTCGTTAACTTTTATAGATGAAAATTCCCCAAATTCAAGACCAACGGTTTTGGCCTGTGCTTGAGAGAGATGCAGACCTCCTTCAGTGTGACCTCCATGTCCATGGTCATCGTGGTGACCAAAATTATCATTTGAAGAATGGTCATGCCTATCGGTATTCGAGTGAGAGGAATGGTCGTGTCCATGATCGTGCCCGTCACCTTCTGTATGATTGTGACCGCAGGATAGCATCAGCATGGTCAAGGCAATTATTGATATATATTTTATAATGTTCATACGATAATTCTTTATTGATTATTAAGATATTGGTAGTCGGCAACTGCTTTATTGTAGGCACGTACCTGATCTAAGTAATTTTTATTATTGTTTGATAGTAACTCTAGTATATTTAATAGCTCTAGATAAGAAAGTTGGCCTGCTTGATAATTTAGAGTGCTGACTCTGAGCATCTCAGGATTTATGGTATTTACCTGTTCTGCATAGAAAGTCATTCCTTTATTATATAAATCTACGCTCGACTGTAATTTTAAACGCTCTTGCTTTAGACAAAGTACCTGACTCTCATATACATAATTACCAATGTCAAGCTTCGCTTTCTGAGCATCAATTTTTTTCTTAGCTTGCCGGTTGAAGAATGGAAATGATACGCCTAATTCGACCGCACTGAGCCATCCACCTTCGTAGAACCTTTGAGCTGCATAGCCCGCAATAAAATTGGGTTTCAAGTCTGATTGCATCGTCTCTACTTTCGCAGCTTCTATAGCTATTCTTTGCTTACTTAGAATTAATAACAGATTGGATTCCTGATCTAAGGTGGGTGTAAAAGTAATAGGTTTCAAGCTTTCTTCTGTAGTGACATTTTCCTGTGTATTGAGCGAGATTTGAAGCTGCATTTCCATATTTTCTATCTCAATAGAAATCTGACTCCATAGAAGATTATACTCATTCAATTTTGATTTTAATGTAAGTGCTTCTATTGGGTTTGCTGCACCAGCTTTAACTCTGACCTCCGCCTTATTGACATATTCACTATAGGTTTCCATTAGATCAGCATAAAAAGTTCGCATCTCTTTCTTATACTGAATATCAAAATACAAGTGCTTCACTTTCCACTTCAATTCATTCGCACTAATTTGTTTCTTGATATTACTCTGAATTGTGTAAGCATTTTGCAAATTATTATTAGCCTTTGTAACGCTAGGATGTGGGATGTTCTGAACAATACCTAGCTGATTAACTTGCTGACCAAAATCTTTATCGAAAAGACCATCACCTTGGTAACTAATTTCTGTGTTCCCTAAGTTGTATTTCAGATTCTGAAGTGATCGGTTATTCGCTATTTCTAAATCTGCTGCTTTTAAATCTGGATGATTAGATATTGCAATCTCGATAGCAGTCTCTAAGTCAATTACTCTTTCTTGCGCTTGCATATGAGAAAAAATTCCAGCAACCAATAAGATTGTCATTACTCTTCCTGTGCTAACAAGAGTTTTTCCATTTTTTCTATCGTTCCATCTTTCTAACCAATAATATAAAATCGGTAAAATCACGAGTGTAAGAAAGGTAGCTGTAATAAGACCACCTATTACAACTGTAGCCAACGGTCGCTGAACCTCGGCTCCTCCGGAAGTAGATAATGCCATAGGCAAGAAACCGAGAGAGGCTACTGAAGCTGTCATAATTACTGGTCTAAGACGTACTCTTGTTCCAGTAGTGATTCTTTCAATTATGTCTTCCATTCCTTCATTTTTGAGTTGATTAAAATATCCTATAAGAACAATGCCATTCAAAACTGCGACTCCAAATAATGCGATAAATCCAATGCCTCCGGAGATACTGAATGGTAGTCCTCTAAGTTCTAAAGCCCATATACCACCAATCGCAGATAATGGTATTGCTGTAAAAATTAATGCTGCTTGACTTAGCGAACCAAAAGTGAAAAATAATAGAATGAAAATGAGAGCCAGTGCCAGAGGTAATGCTATAGCTAGTCTTGCATTTGCAGCTTTGAGGTTTTCAAATTGACCACCATAAGTAAAATAATAACCTGCTGGTAGATCAACCATGTCATCCAATTGCGACTGAATATTTTCAACCAAGGATTCAACATCTGTATCACCTACATTCACACCTATGACAATCCTTCTATTTGTATTTTCTCTCGATACTTGCATCGGTGCATTGATAAGATCCACGTTTGCTATTGCTGTGAGTGGTACTTGACTTCCATCACTAAGATTTACAAATAAGTTTTTGACATCTTCAATGCTCTTTCGATTTTCTTTAGAGAGTCTGACTACAAGATCAAATCGTTTATCACCTTCATAAACGACGCCAGCTTTTTCACCTGCAAAGGCAGTTCGGATAACTTGATTAACCTCTCGGATATGGAGTCCGTGTTGGGCCATTCGTTGGTAATCGTAGGAGACCATAATTTGTGGCATCCCAATGGTCTGTTCTACATTCACTGTACCAACACCATCAATTTTGCGAATCACACTTTCTGCTTCAATGGCCTTACGGTATAATACATCAAGATCTTCACCAAATAACTTAATGGCAATATCTGCTTTGGAGCCTGTCATTAGTTCATTAAACCTAAGTTGGATCGGTTGTGAGAATTCAAATCCAACACCAGGTATACTATGCAGTGCTTCTTCCAGTTTATTAAACATTCCTTGCTTAGTACTTGCGGAAGTCCATTCACTTTTGGGTTTCATGACCAATACATAATCTGCAATCTCAACAGGCATGGGATCCGTCGGAATTTCTGCAGAGCCTATATTCGCCACTATATCTATTATCTCTGGAAAGTCCTCCAATAATTTATTTTGGATCATACTAGCTGTCTCCACACTTTGTGATAATGAACTCCCAGGAGGAAGAATATGCTGCAAGGCGAGATCCCCTTCCTCTAGAGTCGGAATAAATTCTCCCCCCATTCGACTGAAGACCACCAGACTAAATATGAAGATTGAAATTGTAACCCCTACGAATAAAACCTTAAAACGAAGTGCCAACTTTAATACTGGTGTATATAAGCGCTGAAAAAATGAAATGATCTTATCCGCTAGCGTACGTTTATTGACAATTTTCTTGTTCAAGACCAAGGCCACCATCATCGGCACATAGGTTAATGAAAGTATCAGAGCTCCGGCAATAGCTAGCATCACCGTCTGTGCCATAGGCTTAAACATCTTGCCCTCGATCCCCACCAAAGCCAAAATAGGAATATAAACTAGAAGAATGATAATCTCTCCGAATGCAGCTGAATTTCTAATCTTCTGCGATGAGGAAATAACTTCCTCATTCATTTCAGTCTGGGTCAGGGACATCCCTGATTTGTTAATCTGTAGCCGATGGACTATGGCTTCAACTATAATCACTGCTCCATCTACAATGAGTCCAAAATCTATCGCTCCAAGGCTCATCAGATTTGCAGAAATGCCTAATACATTCATCATAGAAATGGCAAACAACATCGCTAAAGGAATAACCGATGCGACAACCAGACCAGCCCTCCAATTACCTAACAATAGCACTAAAATGAAAATGACGATGAGACCTCCTTCCAAAAGATTTTTTTTCACTGTCCCTATAGCTGTACTTACAAGTTTATCTCTTACCAAATAGGGTTCAATAATTACACCTTCAGGAAGCGATTTTTGTATCTGAATAACTCGCTCTTTTACGATCTCTGTTACCTGTGCTGAGTTAGCTCCTTTGAACATCATTACTTTTCCTCCTACGGCTTCTTCACCATCTCTCACTAGAGCTCCATAGCGAGGTGCTTTGCCATATTGCACTGTAGCAACATCTTTAACTAAGATGGGTATGTTACCATTATCCCTGACGACAATATTGCCGATGTCTTCTAGTGATTTTGTCAATCCCTCCGAACGAATGTAGTAAGCGCTTGAATTTTTTTCTATGTATGCACCGCCAGTGTTTTCGTTACTTTTCTCAAGAGCAATTATGATATCTGAAAGGTTTATACCCAAAGATTTGAGAAGTGTCGGATTTACTGCAACTTCATATTGCTTAAGAAATCCTCCCATCGAGTTGACCTCTGCTACTCCTTCTATACCAAGAAGTTGCCGAGTCACAATCCAATCCTGAATACTTCGTAACTCAGTAGGAGAAAATCTATCTTCGTAGCCTTCTTCTGGACGAACCACATATTGATAAATCTCTCCTAAGCCTGTAGACAGTGGCGCCATTTCTGGGGTGCCGAGACCATCAGGAATATCCTCTTCTGCTTCTTTCAGTTTCTCATTGACCAATTGACGAGCTAAATAAATGTCATAGCTTTCATCGAAAACAACGGTGACGACTGAAAGCCCAAATCGAGAGATGCTTCTTATCTCTTCCGTTCTTTGTAAACTCTGAACTGCCAACTCTACAGGAGTTGTAATAAATTGCTCTATCTCTTGGGTAGCAAGAGTTGGAGAAATGGTTATAATCTGGACCTGATTGTTGGTGATGTCAGGTACGGCATCAATAGGGATTTGCTTAAGTGAATAAATACCCCATAAGGCTAAGGCCGCGGTGAACAGACCGATTACAAACTTATTCCTAACCGAATAAGCTATAATATTATCAAACATTAATAATGGATTTATGAAGTCAACGTGTACTCAGAGAAAGACATGCTTTAACTGCATCGGTCTTTACTTACCAAGAAACTAAATGCGAACTTCTATATAAAATTAAACCTAAATATTATTGATAGGGACATAGATATCCCTATAAAAATGGCTTAACTTATGGCTGGAGGATGCCACACATTTGTATTATACTGGAAGGAATAAATTGATAAATATCCTTGCAAACTCTGAAGGAATATTTCATTAGAATTTTCCTTTAAATATATTTGACTAGGAGTTACAACAATAGAACCACAACAAACACAAACACAAAATGGTGGGCATGTATCTTGATGTTCATTATTGTTATCAGCATGATTATGATGATCAACTAATACTTCGTTATTGCATGAATTAGTTTGATGTTCATGTTGTAGACCATCAGTGCATGGTGCCAATGAAAGCGCCAACATATATATAGATAATATTAAGGATAATAATTTCACGCACCGCAAAGATAATAAAAACCTACCGCAACTGTGTTGCAACAAGTTATTCATATCGAATTCTAGCATTGTTTATGAACTACAAGACAACATAGAACAACCTACTTTGTGCCTCGCCCACTCCGGTCGCTTCACAAACCACTTTTCCATCTCTGGCTGTGTACTGTATGGATTTTTCAATAAGGCATACAACTCATCAACAATTGAATAATCACCATTATCTGCAGCATCAATGGCTAGTTGGGCCATATAATTTCTCAGGACATATTTCGGGTTGCTTACGTTCATGGCCTCTGCTCTTGCAGTATCATCTCTTTCTTCACTCAACAGAAGTTGTTGATAGCTCACAAACCAAGATCTCCATTCATCTAAAATTTCACCAGTGATTTCTTGAGGCTGATAAAATGCATCACGCACCACATCCAAAAACTTATCTCCATCCTTCACATCTGTATCCTTAGAGAAATCAGCAAGCCTCCTAAAAAATATGGTCATGTCTGTTTCACTCTTTTGCAACACCGCTTCCAATGCCAGCACCATTCCCCGATTCTCAGCGCTCACTTTTGCCAGACCCAATTTATCATGCATCATTTTTAAATACGCTTGAAAAAACCAAGTCTGTACCTGATCGAGCACATTTTCAAACGGATCTGTTTCTTCAACCAATGGATAGAGTGCATTGGCAAGTCGGACTAGGTTCCATAAGGCAACCCGAGACTGAAAACCATATCTATATCTTCGATTTTGTCGATCGGTGGTATTGGGTGTCCAGTTATGGTCGTAGCCTTCTAGCCATCCGTAGGGACCATAATCAATAGTTAATCCTAAAATGGATAGATTGTCCGTATTCATGACTCCGTGCACAAAACCAACTCTTTGCCAATGTACGACCATCTCCATAGTCTTTTTAGCGACGGTTTGAAAGAGATCAATATATTTCTGCTTCCCTTCAGATTTGATTTTAGGATGGAAATGTCGAATGGTAAAATCTGTGAGTGCCTTTAATGATTTTAAATCTTCCCTACTGGCGAAAATTTCAAAATTACCGAAGCGGATAAAGGAAGGAGCAACCCGACAGACAATGGCACCCTTCTCATAGGCAGCATTCCCATCGTACATCATGTCTCGCATCACCTGATCACCCGACAGAATAAGTGAAAGCGACCGAGTCGTCGGCACACCCAAGTGAAACATTGCCTCACTGCATAAATGCTCACGAATCGACGAACGCAAAACTGCCAGTCCATCTGCCGTCCGAGAATATGGAGTCCGCCCTGCTCCCTTCAGTTGCAAGGCCCAAATTTTGTTATTATGCTCGACCTCTGCTAAATTAATCGCTCGACCATCGCCTAACTGACCTGCCCAATGACCAAATTGATGACCACCATAACACATCGCATAAGGCTTACTTCCATCGAGCAATTCCTTTCCAGAGAAAACATTCACAAAAGATTCAGAATTCACATCCTCATTGGTAAGACCTAATAAATCTGCAGTCTCACTTGAGGCATGTATCAGCAAGGGCTTACTAGGAATCTTAGGTGTTACAAAAGAAAAGCATGCATCAAAAACTTGTCGTGATTGATTGATGGTGCTATTATCTGCTGGCAATTCGACATTGAATCGATCTCTAATTTTTAATTCCTTCATCATAATTCTGCCACAAGATACAGATATGACGCTTACTACCCATCACACATTTGACGAAAGTCAACAATAAAAAACATTCAATTTTTAAGTTTAATGGACAACTACATTTTACTTTATTGTCTGTGATTTCAAAGAAACTAAGGCTTAATCAACTTAAAAACCCTAGGCGGATAATTAGCTTCCTGCACTCTTAGAAAGTAAACGCCAGAAGGAAGTTGATCTGTGTTTTCCTGCCAATAATAACTCTGATTAACCTGGGCACTTAAATGCACTTGACCTTGCAAATCCACCAAATGTAAATCAGCCATCCGAAATTTCTCCGTTGAGTGCAAACTGATCCGATCCCTCATAGGATTTGTCACTGTAATATTTCCAAGTTGGAAAATTTCTTCTGTATCCAGAGTGATGGAACAATCTGAAGTCTCTAAAAAATTTGCAACAAACTTATCGTAAGGGAAAATGAATAAGTTTTCATCTCCTCCCAACAAGCCCCAGATAAATCCATTTACATTTCCATCTTGAACAAATAATGAAGTTGCCGTAACATAAGGGTCGGGTCTGCGATAATCACCAATAACTTCCCAAGAATTTTCTAAGGAATCTATCAGGGGTAAAATAATCACAATGGTATCACTTATATTTCCAAGATCGGCTGCAGCCATCGAGAATAAACCATTACAATCAAAATCAGTCCCATCCCAAATTCGAATATTGGTGCGGTCCTCCTCCCCTCTTAAAATTTCTAACACTTCTAAATTTATGCCGTCGTTATCAACTGCAGAAATAATTCCGGCAACTACCAAGTCATCTACTCTTTTATCCAGCGTAACACAAAAAGGTTCCTGCTTAAAAGAACAAGCGAAAGAAATATTATAAACAAAAGTGAAAAATAGAAGGAGGAATGGAAGTTGATTTTTCATGACATTTATTTTAAGAAATCATCAATACCCTAAAATAAACAATAATTATGAACGTTGAACTTCTAAATGATTTTATAAATCAATTTAGCGACAAACTGAAATTATTAATGTGAATTGTTTTATAAAAAACTTACTAGTCTACCTTTTCTTCCTTCCAATCATCAGTTGCCAACCACCAGCCGCTAATTCTAAAATTACTTCTACCCCAACTGAAGAAAAAATTGAAGTCCCTACTAAGAGTAAAACAAACAAACTTAGTGACCGGATAGAAACACCGCTAGGATTTAAAAGATTGCCGATTACGGAATCTTCCTATGCACATTACCTTCGCACCATTCCATTAAAACCAGAAGGATCAAAAGCAAGATACTACAATGGAGACATTAAGCCGAGTGAAGGAATTTACATGGCTGTCATAGATCTTGACATTGGTCATGAAGATTTGCATCAGTGTGCAGATGCGATCATGCGATTGAAGGCAGAATATTTATGGCAGTCAAAACAATACGATAAAATACATTTTAATTTGACCAACGGATTCAGAGTAGACTATTCGGAATGGATGAAGGGGCGGCGGATGATTGTGGAAGGAAATAAAACCTACTGGGACAATCAATCCAATCCTTCGAACACCTATGAAGATTTTTGGCAGTATATGGAATTGATATTTATGTATGCCGGCACCGCATCTCTCGAGAAGGAATTAATTTCTGTTCCGCTTTCGCAAATGAAGATTGGAGATGTATTAATCAAAGGCGGTTTTCCTGGTCACGCCGTTGTCATTATGGACATGGCCATCAATGAGTCGACCGGACAGAAGATTTTTTTAATGGCTCAAAGCTACATGCCAGCTCAAGAAGCACAGATTCTAATCAACCGTGAAAATTCAGAATTGTCCCCTTGGTATGAATTGCTGCCAGGCAAAGACATTACGAGCCCTCAATGGGATTTTAGTCCTGACCAGTTGAAGAGGTTTAAAGATTAATCAACCTTCTCGACACGCTCAAATTTTATTTCAGGATCTATAACCAAAATTATATCTTTCCACTTCTCAAAATCCTCACTCAATAAATAACCAAATTAATGATAAGACTCTCAATAATCCTCCTAACTCTACTCACCTACCATTTTACCTCAGCGCAAGACATCAATCTAAATAGTGTTGCTAGTCCACTATCCATCGGAGAGCAAATAGAATTAGAATCAAAAGTTCTAGAAGAAAAGCGGACCTTAAATATTTATCTGCCACAAGGCTATTCAAAAGACTCCTTAAAATTATATCCTATAATATATCTTCTAGATGGTTCGATGGATGAAGACTTTATTCATATCGCTGGCCTGGTGCAGTTTGGCTCGTTCTCGTGGATTAATATGATTCCTGAATCGATCGTTGTCGGTATTGGCAATGTTGACAGAAAACGAGACTTCACTTTTCCGACAAACAATAAAAAAGACAAGGAAGATTTTCCGACCACCGGCAGTTCTGAAAAATTCATCAACTTTATTGAAAGTGAATTACAACCATTCATTGAAGCCAACTATAAAGCATCTGAGGTGAAAACTTTGATTGGACAATCGCTGGGTGGGTTGTTAGCTACCGAAGTTTTATTCAAGAAACCTAATCTCTTTGATCATTACATCATCGTTAGTCCAAGTCTCTGGTGGGATGATGAATCCCTCTTGAAATTTACGCCAACCAACTACAGCACAGAAAAGTCCGTTTATGTGGCCGTCGGCAAGGAGGGAAAAATTATGGAGCGTTTAGCAAAGGAGCTACATCAAAAATTAGAAGCAGAGGAAAGAAAAAATACCAAGTTATACTATGAATTTTTTGAAAAGCAAAACCATGGAGATGCATTGCATCTAGCGGTGTATGATGCTTTTGAAAAAATCTTTAAGCAAGAAGAATAGACAAAATTGTCTATTCTTCTTGCTTAAAGATTAATAGTCTTTCTTAAAGAACTTATCCTACTCCCCAAGCTTATAAGTCACAATGTTTTTTGACTTATAATTTGTCACATACAGAATACCGTCTGATACAATGAGATCCGTAGGCTTCCCTAGATTTTCTGATATGATCTGTTGCAGCGTTCCCTTCTTATCATAAACAACCACTCGATTGTTTTCAAAGTCTGTAACAAAGACCTGTTCACCGCTTACGTGTAGACCAGTTGCGGCATTCATTTTTTCTTCTTTACCAAATTGAAATAAATATTTGCCTTGAGCGTCATACACTTGAATGCGATTATTGTAAGCATCCGCTACATATATGGAATCATTGACAATCTGCACATCCGTCGGATAATACATCTGACCAGGCTCCTTCCCCTCTCCCCCAAAATTAACCCATTGGTCGTCTGCGCCATAAAGCACCCGATGATTGTAGAAATCTGCAATCGCATATTTCCCTGCATAAAAATCTACACCTGCCGGAGCATCTAATGAATCAACCATTGACACAGAATCACGTGCATCTCTTTCCATGATGGTGATCCGATCTTTTCCATATTCTGGAATCAAAAGATTTTCACCATCATTACTCAAATGCATCGGACGATCAAAATTCTCATGAATCCTTACTACCTTACCCGTAGAATCCATCTGGACCAATTGATTGTTATCTCCATCGGTCAACCATAGAAATTCATTCATCTCTGTTATCCCAATCGGCTTGATGCTATCGAGCTCAATGGTTTCTGTCTGCACCCACTGCGGGCTCTTATCCACTGCACATGAAAAAGCAAAAAGTGAAAGACACAAAAGACCTATAATGTTTTTAATATTCATGCTTAATTATTAACTCGATCATATTTACAACAGCCCGGCAGATCCTCATAAACTGCATCATCCGCACTTGTCTTTTTCGTATCGTGACCTGCCGTAACAATGTTTGCTTCAATGTCACCAATGGTCGTCTGCGCCGTATCAAAACTAACGGTTATTTCCTTGGTATCTTGATCCCATTCAGCATCAACCACTCCAAGAATTTTCTTCGCCGCCTTTTCTATTCGCGCCTTGCACATCCCACAATTTCCGGCGACAAAAAAGCTCTGTTCTATAACGACAGATTCATCCGTAAGTACCGTTCCGATGGCCTTAGATTCTTCCACGGTTCCATCCGTCCGAGTAATTTTAGTGGTAACCGCGGTGTACCCTGCATTATCCACCTGATCCTCAATCTGCTTCAAGGTTAACTCTTTAGAGGCAGGATATGAAAAGGTAAAAATTCCCGTCTCCATATCAATCTTTACATTCTTGATACCTTTAAATTCCTTAAATTTTTTCTCTAAACCATAGGCACAAAAAGGACAGCCCAAACCATCCACCTGGACTTCCATTTGATCTCTATCGGATTGAGCTTGGCTCGTAAGTCCCATGCCTAGCAAAAAGCTAATAGCAAGTATTTTATATATCATTTTCATAATTCTTAATTTAATTTTTAAAATGCAAATCTAGTTCCTATAAATACACTCATGTTTCTTTCTCTAAAATCAGCCACTTTTTGAATGAGTGGTGCTTGCACAGAAAGTTCATAAGTCAATTGTCCTTTGGCGTATTGTATGCCTTGCGCATATAACATCATAAATTCTTCAGACTGCAAGAACCAACTGGTCTGATATTCAAAATATAGATTAACCTGATCGACCGGATAAACCTGCTTTTTCAAAGGTAGGCCAAAACCTAATTTATAACGCAGCTCTTGGTCTTGTTGGAAGCTATTGATCCCTAGACCTAATTCATTAGAAATTCCATATCTAAGGGATTCATATCCTGCTACGAAGCCTAGATAAGTTTCCGCTTTACCACTCATTATTTCATGCACCTGAATGGTCTCATCTCCGGTCCCTAAAGTTTGTAGAACCTTTGCAACCAAGCGGAAAGATTTCCCCATCGCATCCTTTCTAAAAAACTGGTACTTCCCCAAAATCTGAATGTCTCCAAGGCTCATTCCACTGTCAATCATTTCATCATCAAACTGATAACTAACGAAAGGTACATGAACTCCGATCAACGAATTAGAGGAAGGTAGGTAGTGGAATATCACGGGTATTCTAGTAAAGTTACCAGCCTCAGTCCGACGATGCTCCGTTAAAGTCTTGACCAACTTGGTCCCGCCTCCCAACATGATCGGCTTATCTCCGATAATTGGAGGACCTTGAGCGAATAAATTATTTAGTGTAAACAAAGCCAGACCCAGGGCCAGCCATTTAATATATTTCATAGTTTCATTAAATCTTGTGAGTAATTGGGCCCTTTCGGGCAAATGCAAGATTCAATTCTATAAAAGGAAGGTTTGTAATACAGCGAAAATATTCCGCTGAATCAATGGTGGAATCGGTAAATAAGCCAATGTAAAATTATCCCGGCTAGGGGTCTCATGGACGCTTAGCTTCGGAATAAAAAGATCAAAATTACTCTGATTAAATTCAGTGGTGTACGCCAGACTAGAATCATAGTCCATGTCCAACTTCACCTGATCATTATCACAGCAATCATCATGTCCATCCGATGACTTATCTGCCATGGCATTTTTGTGACAGGCTGGAAGTTCTTTGCCACATTTCTTTAGGCAGGCTAATACCTCAGCACAGCTTTTGGCCTTACCGATGAAATTAACGCGCTTAAGGTCTCCCTGACAGAAATGCATATCCATGGTCAACCCAGAGGTGTTAACCATTAAAAGCATAGCCATGAAGATGGCGAATATTCGATATGTCTTAAATCGTACCATTAGCCCTACAAAATTATAACAAATATTTCATTGTGGAGTTCCAATGAGGCTTAATTCTGTGTTAAATGAGGTCAAAAGTTTATGGGCGACTGATTGGAGTATGGATTTTGAATATATTCTTTTAAACACTTTTGGGACTAGGATGCGTCGAATGAAAGGATGGAGGGATTAAGGTTGCTCTAGGGACGGAGGCTGCTTTTTTAGTAATATTTATTATGTCAACCCCCTTCTTTAAACAGAATTGGCTTTGGATTTTGAATATATTCTTTTAAACACTTCAGGGACTAGGATGCGTCGAATGAAGGGATGGAGGGATTAAGGTTGCTCTAGGGACGGAGTCTGCTTTTTAGTTTGATTTATTATGTCAATCCCCTTCTTTAAACAGAATTGGGCTTTGGATTTTGAATATATTCTTTTAAACACTTCAGGGACTTGGATTCGTCGAATTTGAGGGATGGAGGGATGGAGGTTGCGCTAGGGACGGAGTCTGCTTTTAAGTATCATTCTTAATTATCCTTTGTCAACCCAAACGCTCCAGCGGAGCGGTATATTTATTACACACTTAAATGAGGTTCTACCAAATTTTAAGATCTTAGGTCTTCAACAATTTCCCCGTCCCTACACGCTGCGTTCCATCGACAACCTCATAGAGGTAAATGCCTTCATTCAGGTCTCCTAGATACAGTCTATTCTCACCAGCATAAACATGAAATGATTTTACAAGGATACCTTCAGAGTTGTAAATTTTAAATCTAGCATTTTCAGGTAAATAATGATATATGACTAGACGGGTATATTCTTCTATTGGATTCGGATAAATGGATAGGTATTCTTTATCTAAAATTTTCGTAATTGAACTCGGACCTATTTCAAGCGTTTGACAACTGGTGTTTTCTGCATTTTCATTACGCACAGTAAAGCACACTTCATAGATCCCGTTGTTTTCAAATTCATGAAAAGGATGTCTTTCATTACTCTCCATACCATCCCCAAAATTCCAGGACCATTCTTCGGGTCGGAAATAAGAAACATCCCAGAATTGCACTGATTGAAAATCAACACTATCCTGCTCATACCAATATCTTGAGATTGGAAGATTGTCAATATTTAGAGTATCACAGCTACTTCCATCTAAAGGTCCCAATCGGTAGGTATTTAAGGTAGGTATCGTTCCGAATATAAAGGAAGGAAAATCAATGGCATTAAGCGTAAACATACATCCAGATCCTTTTTCATTCGGATATTCAATCCTGTGCATGAAGGTGCAGTTACCTCCAGTCGCACAATATATTTTATTATCTGGTCCAAGCTGCATTTGGCCTAGCTGGATTAAATCACCAGTTATGTGCGTACATGAATCACCTTGAATAAAGTAGATGATTTCTTTTGAGTCAAGCAGGTTGTCACTTTCCAAGTCATATTGATAGATCGTATCGTTCAAGCCAAGGTATAATAGCTTCTCATCAGGAGAAAATTCCAATGCATTATCTATCCAATTACTTGCTTGGATTTGATGATATTCTGCATTGAGTAAATCTCCTGTACATCTATCAAAATCTGCCAGCATAAAATCTGCACCATGCGGTTCATTGTGCTCAAAAACATATGCTCCATGTAAAGCAAATTTAGAACCCGTAGGACTGAATTTTGCCTGACCAAATGATGTTCGCAACTCAAATGGCAATATTTGGATGTGATCCAAGTGAATTCCATCTTGATTAACTAAATATGTATAAACAGAATCACGATTAAATTGTAAAAACCACCAGTCTCTACCATTGGCATGTTTGCAGGCATTCAAATTTCCCCTTCTCCTAATCCGATTTTGAATCAATGAATCTAGTCCATAAGTTTCAAAATTTCCTTCTTCATTCTTTTTAATATATGAAGACCATAGTTCATAGAACCCAACCTCTGTTGGGCCATCAAAATTTTCATAGTTTATATAAAGGCACCAGAACTCCTCTTCTCTTTCTGGCACAGGAATAAATCCAGTTGCCTGCACTCCTCTAAATCCAGTGGGCCTAGTTTTATTGAATTCATTGGTCCAGGTCAACCATTCCCACTTGGGACTATAATTTATAACCTCTCCATTTTCAATCCAATGGTGATTAAAATCATGAATGGATTGTCCATTGCTATATAAAAGTAACTCTCCATTATCGTCGCAGATACTTGCATTAGATTCCAAAAAATCAAGGGTTAGCTTGTCTTCTAAATAGGCCTTCGGCGGCAAGACATTGAAATCCAATACACTCGCACCGCATATTTCTGGCCATACAGAATTCTCACAACTATCTACGCTTGTGAAATTTGATATCCAGATATGGTCTTGTTTTTGTGCGTTCAGAAACCCTCCATAAAATATGAAATTTAATAGAACCAGATATGGTAAAGTATTCTTCAACTATTCATTTTTTGAGCGGTAGCTTCTTCTGAAAGAATGATTAATGCCAGACTGAATATGATATTTCTCAATGGAGTATTATTTTTTATAAAGTAAAGTAAATAAAAGAATTGAAAGTTTTTAAACGTGATTAGGCCTTTGGATTTTGAATATCTCCTTTTAAACACTTCAGGGACTAGGATTCGTCGAATGAAGGGGTGAAGGGATGGAGGTTGCTCTATGGACGGAGTCTAATTTTTTTTAATAACATGCTCAATGATTCTTTATCAACCATCATGCTCAATAATTCTTTATCAACCCATACGCTCCAGAGGAGCGGTATATTTATAACACGCTGGTAACCACTCTTTCTTCGCTCCTGAGGAGCGGTATATTTATACCCCAAGTCAATTCCATATTTTAAACGGAACTAGTCTTTGGATTTTGAATATTTCCTTTTAAACACTTTTGGGACTAGGATGCGTCGAATGAAGGGATGGAGGGATGGAGGTTGTTCTGGGGACGGAGGCTGCTTTTTAGTATCATGCTTCATGACTCTTTGTCAATCTATACGCTCCAGCGGAGCGGTATATTTATAACACACTGGCAACCCCTTAGTCCTCGCTCCAGAGGAGCGATATATTTATACCCCAAGTCAATTCCATATTTTAAACGGGATTAGTCTTTGGATTTTGAATATCTCCTTTTAAACACTTCAGAGACTAGGATGCGTCGAATGAAGGGATGAAGGGATTAAGGTTGGTCTAGGGACGGAGGCTGCTTTTTAGCATCATGCTTCATGACTCTTTGTCAATCTATACGCTCCAGCGGAGCGGTATATTTATATCACACGGGTAACCCCATGATTTATTTCCTCAATAATAATAACCCACCCCCAAATATACAACCTCAGGAAAACCCACGCCTATGCGAAACATTAGACCGCCTTCTGGTTTTTGGAAACGATAGCCGACTGAGCCAGAGGGGATGGGAATGAAGTATTCAGCTCTTTTCGGCATAGTCTCTCCCATCAAGTCAGTCCTTTCTAAATCACTCATATATCCAGCAGAATCATAAACCGTAAAAGCACCTAAATTAAGCTCCAAATTGTGAGCATTCCCACCGATAAGTGCGACCATGCCTAACTCGAAACTAAAGCCTATTCCATGACTAGATTCCACTACCCCCAACCCAGTTTTCAAGGCATAGTAATCAAATATTCTTGCTTCATCTTTATGATTTAAATTGAGCTCATAATTAATATTTAGGGTGCGATAATCATACAGTATAAAGTTATCTCCACCACCAACGTAAACGGCATTTTTTTGCTGAGCTTGTGCTTGATAAAGAAACATAAAGAAAAACAGCAAGGTATATTTAAATTCTTTCATAAAATTGATTTATGATTAGTTGTTATAGTTAATGGCTATTAAAAATGAAAGGTAAACAAGAGCGATTGATTATTTCTAGAGGTCAAATAACCGATCGCTATTTATCCATTCACAATTGTTGATAATCGATGCGTATTTTTCATTTATCAACTATCTTTAGGCATGAATTTGAAGCTGCTAGAAAATCAATTAGGAATTTCCTCTGGGCAAATAAAAAAGGTGATCCAACTGTTCGATGATGGGGCGACGGTGCCATTTATTGCGCGATATAGGAAGGAGGTGACACAATCTCTGGATGAAGTTCAGATATTGGCCATTAAGACCGGATACGAAAAACAACAAAAACTAATTAAGCGGAAGGAAAGTATTCTTGATAGCATAAAGGAGCAGGGCAAACTAACTCCTGCACTCCAGAAAAAAATCGAGGATTGTTGGGACGAGAATCTACTAGAGGATATCTACCTCCCCTTTAAAAAAAGTCGAAAGACCAAGGCAGATATAGCCAAAGAAAAAGGTCTGGAAGGATTGGCTAAATTAATCTGGGCTCAGAAAACAGACGGACTACAATCAGCGGCTAAAAACTACATCAATAAATCCGTTAAGACAGAGGATGAGGCGCTTGAAGGAGCAAGGCACATAATAGCAGAATGGATCAATCAAAACTTATCCACACGAAAGGTAATCAGAGAGGTATTTACACGTCATGCTTTTGTTACGGCCAAGGTGGTAAAAAAGAAAAAAGAGGAGGCGCAAGTTTATACCGATTACTTTGATTATTCTGAACCTTTGAAGCGATGTCCATCCCATAGATTGCTGGCGGTATTCCGTGGAGAGGAGGAAGGGATGCTTAAGGTAAAAATCGGGATTGATGAAGAACGAGCCGTAGAAAAATTGAGTCGATACTACGTTAACTCCCGAGGTGCATGTGCGCAAGAAATGGAAACGGCCATTAAGGATTCTCTAAAGCGATTAATCTTTCCCTCCATTGAAAATGAAACCAAGAAGATAGCTAAGCAAAAAGCAGACCTTGAAGCCATCAAGGTTTTTGCCAACAATCTAAAACAGTTATTGCTTTCGGCGCCCTTGGGAGAGGTTCCCATTCTTGCGCTTGATCCGGGGTTCCGTACAGGTTGCAAAGTGGTGGTATTAGATGCACATGGTGGGTTGCTCAAAAACACCACCATTTATCCGCATCCGCCCCAACAAAAAATTGCGGAATCAACGGCGACGATCAATGAGTTGGTCAAGAAATATAAGGTAAAGCACATTGCCATAGGTAATGGAACCGCTGGAAGAGAAAGCTACCAATTTTTACAAAACATGGGCTGTGATGCAGAGCTCTACATGGTCAACGAAAATGGTGCTTCCATTTATTCTGCTTCAGAGATCGCACGGCTTGAATTTCCAGATCAAGATCTCACCGTGAGAGGAGCAGTTTCTATCGGTCGCCGATTAATGGACCCTCTTGCTGAATTGGTAAAGCTCGATCCTAAATCGATCGGCGTCGGTCAATATCAACATGATGTTAATCAGACCCTACTTAAAGAAGAATTGAATCAGGTCGTTGAGTCCTGTGTAAATGCCATCGGCGTCAACCTAAATACTGCTTCGCCTTACCTTCTACAACATGTCTCTGGACTAGGACCAAAGCTCGCGGAAAACATCATACATTACCGTCAAGAGATCGGTGGCTTCCAAGAGCGCAAAGAATTACTAAAGGTTCCGAGGATGGGTAAAAAAGCCTATGAGCAAGCGGCAGGATTCCTCAGAATAAAGGAAGGCAAAAATCCTCTCGACAATACCGGCATACATCCCGAGCGATATACCATCACCAAGAAAATCCTAAAGACCGAGGGCATTGATCCAAAAAACTTCAAGGACCAAACGGATAAAATATTTGGAATAAAATTATCAGCATATACGACCGAAGAGGTAGGTATGCCGACACTAAAAGACATCGTTGCCGAATTAAAAAAACCCGGCATCGACCCAAGAGGTGCTGCCAAAGCCGTAAAATTTTCTGCACGAATTAAAACCATTGAAGATTTAGAAAAAGGAATGATCCTCACGGGAATCGTAAATAACCTGACGAAGTTTGGAGCCTTTGTCGATATCGGAATAAAAGACTCTGCCCTACTCCACATCTCAGAGATTACCAATAAATTCATTAAAGACCCAGCTGAAGTTTTATCCTTAAATCAAGAAGTGCGAGTAAAGGTAATGGACATTGATGTAGTAAGAAAGCGGATATCGATAACTATGAAATTTGCCTAGAGCGCAATAATTATTAAATACTGTTATTGATAGTGATTCATCCAACAAGCTCCTTTATTGAATAATCTTTGGCTTTTAAATTATTATTGACATTGAATTTCTTGATTTCATTCTTAGTTTCAATGTACAACCAAGCTTGAGCATCAATTTTAAATATCAATTCAATTTTTTTCGCAATTTCATTGTTGATCTTTCTTCTACCTTTCAATAAGGCATGTAGATTTGGCTCAGATAGTCCAATGTATTTAGCAAATCTATTTTTTTTGATTTCATATACTTTGAGAATGTCATTAAGGAATTCACCCGCTTCAACTACTTCTGAAGTTATAGAATCATTTAGGTATTTGTTTATGCTGAATTTAATTCCAATCATATGGTTCTCTATAATTTCATCTTTGCTTTGAGATTGAGAACGTGCATCTATTATTCTCTTGATTATTTCAGTTTCCGATTTGTCTATCTTATTCGATTGGATTCCAATAAGTTCTATATTATTTGCCATATTTTAAATTTCCAAATTTAAATATTTCTTTATTAACTTCTTTCCATTAGCTGGAAATATTATCATTTTCTCTCTATACACTAATTCAGCATAGTAGTATTTTTCATAATGCGGAATAAGTTCTCCTTTACTTGTAAAAGCCAAATGGCCTTTATAATTTCCGTCGTTAAGTTGAAATGTCAATAGACAGCCATATGCAATAAGACAGCCTGCCACATTACTTATTTTACCTTCTGATCCATAATTTGCTGGTGATAGTTCAAGATTGGACATTTCGTAGTAACCCTCATCTACTTGAGTCATTTTAAGTAATCCTTGAATTTCTTCCTCATATTCGAGTTTGATTATTTTAGCATTCTTGGCGTATAATGAACTCCAATCAAACTTCCATTTTGATTTAGGCAATTCCTTCTTTAATGCTAGGGTGATATAACCTACAATATTCTTTTTCCTTGAATTGTCATATAATTTTACCTTCACTATATAAAGATATCAATTATTGACAGGATATGCAAATCGCACATTCATCAATAATATTCATAGGTTGCCTTTGAAAAAGAATTACCTAATTGGCAGCAGCCTTCGAAGAATTAATAAAGTAAACGCCCGTCAGCAAAATTATCGCAGCAATAATCGATTGCTCTGTAATGATCTCATCAAGAACCCACCATCCAAGTAAAAGTGCAACGATGGGATTGATGTAGGTACTGGTTGCTACCTTCTCCGGAGAAACATGCTTCAACAAATAATTGAATGCCGTAAAGGCAACGATGCTTCCAAAAATTATAAGGTAAGCCATGGACCACATGGCTCGTGCATCCATTGCAAACAAACCATCGACGGCCTCACCCAAAAACAGACTAACGACTAGCATCATGCCACCACCGATGACCATCTGATATCCAGAACTGATGAAAGAATTCTGAGGAAGGTCGGCTTTAGAAACGACGATGCTTCCATATCCCCAGGAGAATAAGGCAATGAAAACGGCACCGATACCCAACCATTTATTAGGACCAAAATCTAATTCGTTTTGGTTGACTAAAAGATAAATTCCGACCATCCCTAAAACAACTCCGATGATGGATTTAGCTAAGATGGGTTTGGCATCTATAAAGTACATGAAGACAATGGTAATTAATGGCTGGGTCGAAATTAATAAGGCGGTAAAACCGCTATCGATAAATTGCAGTCCCCACACCACGCATCCATTTCCTACCGTCAAAAACAGAAACCCTATCCAAGCGCTGTTCTTCAGCTGTTTCTTTGAAATGGGCCCGAGCTTTCCTCTGACCAGAGAGATTACAAAAATGATAATTCCAGCAAGAACAAAACGAAGGCCAGCAAACAGAAATGGTGGAAGATCCTCTACGAGAATCTTATTAAATAAATAGGTTGATCCCCATATGATGTAAATCGCTAAAAATGATAGAACAATTAGAATCAGCCGCTTCTCCTTCATGTGTATACCTTCTAAAACCCACCTTTTATTTTCAGTCCAATTGAAAATCAGTGAATCAACGGCAAAGGTAATTTAAATTCAGCGTAGCCTAGAGGTCTAGGCAAAAAACTGCATCAACTCGTGCTGCATCGTAAGCCCCTTATCTTTGTTGTACCATTTTTGGAGATTGCGCGTATTTGTTTCATTATCCGTAGTTGGATTTTTCAGATGACTCAGAACCATGGTCTGCGCCTCGGTTGGTCGCGGGCCCCAACTAAATATATCCTTTCCTTGAGCATCTCGTGCTATTAATTTGGGAATGGACTTACCGCCATTGGTTAGGTAATTATCGATTTCGGATCCTTCTGAATCCCGGTTTTGAATAACCAAAGTAATGTTGGAATTGAGCGCTGCTAACTTTTTAATGAAGGCATGGCTATGCGCCGCATCTCCACACCAAGGCTCAGTGATTAGCACCCAAGTTACAGGTTCTGATATTTCTTGAATTTTTGCTTCAAGGTCAGGAAGTAAATTTCCCTTCTTTTCCCATCGCTTGATTCTTGCCTGATTCATTTTCACGTAGTTCACGTAATCTTCTGAATCATATGGATAGTTCTTATTCTCACCAGATAAGATGGCATCAAATTGTTGTTCGTAAGTTTCAACATTCATAATTAGATCGTTTGAAAGTTAAAAAAATAGGTGCAGCGAATGACGGGCACTGCACCTAATGATTAATGATCATTTAGATCAAGGCTTCCACCTTTTCTCGTAAAACTGTTTCTGAAGTCAGTCCCTTAAGGCTGTCAACCACTCTATTCTTTTTCATAAAGAAGAGTGCAGGAATACTTCGTACTTTAAACTCTTGGGCCAAGGCCTGATTTTTATCGACATTAACTTTTAGGATTTCCACTTTACCCTCATATTCTCCCGCTAGTTTTTCAACGGTTGGTAGCAGTGTCTGACAAGGTCCGCACCAGTCTGCGTAAAAATCAAGGACAATGGGCGTATCTTTTGCCATCAGTTCGCTTAGTTGTTTTTTAGATAGTATAGATTTCATAGTATTATGTTTTACTTAATTAATACTTCAAATTTAAAGGGGAAATGAGGGGGATAAATAGACTAGGTTTCCCGATGATTTAACGATTTTTCCTATTTGAGGGCTTTTTTAATAATTTTTCTAGAAAAACTCAAGAAAGATGGGGGTTAGGGTTCATTTTCTTAAGATTCCTACCTCTTCCATCCTTTGCTCAAGAATCAATTTATTCCAACCAGAACACACATTTGCGAAAGCGTAATTATAATCCAATAGCAAGCCTTAAGAAATAGAGGCGTAATCCTTTCCACTAAAGCGTAAATCCCGATTTCTCTTCTGAATCCCACCCTTTCAAGCCCTAAAACCCCAGTATTTCTGGCCTTTTCATTAATTTTCAAAAAAAGTGGAAATCCTTGCAGCGAATCTGGGATACCGCTCTTTATATAATCAAAGCAACGAGTGAAATGAAAAAATTACTTCTATCATCGATTCTTCTTCTTGGGATTTTTAGTGCTGGATGCTACAAGGACAGCGATAATAGCTCTGAGGTGATAATCACGGAAAGACCAGACATCAAGATCGGGACTTCGATTCATGGAGTTGCGACGGATGCGAGTGGAAGTGAAATGGTGGGTTACGATCTCATCATTAATGGTGAACGGTTTGCTGCTGATCAGGAGGTTTATTATCTGGACCTGACGCATGTGAATAAAAAGAATCAGCACATTGCCATTGAGAAGGATGATGTTAAAGTCGCTTTCGCAAATGTATCTCTCATAGAAAATGATGTAAACAAAATCAACTTCCATTCATTTCCAGCTTATACCACTAGCCAAATCAATGCATCGGAGAACTTAATTACACTTAACAATAATTACCAAATCGATATAAATTCTTCAGACCTATCCGCTGATTCAGAAATGGAACATTGGATATTTTCAGACACCGAATTATTGCAACAATTAGGCACCTGGGGAACCGATGTCGCAGCTAATGATTATTTCTTACATGGACTTTCTGCCTTTCACTTGTATTCAGAAAATGTCATCGTAGATAAGAATACACTAAAGTTAAACTATGACCTTACTGGAATCGACGCTGAGAATCTAAGTCTATTTCATTTAAATGAGAATTTCCATCAATGGATTTTGGTTGAGGAAATGAATGCAGCAAATGGTGTGATCAGTCTTTCAGGATTAGGTTCCTATTTGATTGCTGAAAAAACGCCAAGTGCCTTTGTTGAAGGAAGCTTAAACTTTGAAGACCTTCCCTTATCTTTCCAAGACTTTCAATTAAGTGTTGACAATGATAAGACCTTGTCTATGATCGCTTCCGCAAAAGGAAAATGGGCAAGCCACCTACCAAAGGATTTTCTTTCACTATTAAGTATTAATAATCCTTGTGATGAGCCGGTAGCTGAAGAAGAATTAAACATCTTAGAAGATGGTCAGAATTTTATCACGAGTCTGACAAGTAGCAACACAGAAAACATCATTCCTTTAAACTTTGAAAATGTAGATTGTGATGGAACGACTTTGGAAGTACCAGGTGCCTTAATTGAGTTTAGCAACAATGAGTCAATACTTATCTTCCCGGAGACTTCTGTAGAAACAGCTATCATTACTTGTGGAGATGTGCTCATAAGCGGCTATAACATCGAAGAAAACATTCAAGGCCCAAGCATCCCGTGGAATGCAGAGATAGAAGACCTCATCGACTATTTGGCTGTATGCGATGAGTACAGTGAAGGATATAGTTATTTAGAGATTAACGGTGAGATGGAATTATTAGAACCATTCACCCTTGAAAAAGAGAACGGCAGATCGATTTTAAAATCTGAAGATGATAAGATACGATTAATCATACAAGGACAAGGTACTGGTGAATATCTAGAGAATCAAGTGAACTTCTTTATTGACGATGAAGATTTTGGAGGAAAGGGGTATCGAATGTTCTGCGAAAATTCACCGGTGGGATGTGGATTTGATGATTGCTTTATCAGCCATTATGAAGAAATGGGAGATGGATTGACGCGGGTTACTTTTTCCGGAACACTCTGGATGCAGACCATTGCTGATCCTACCGCAGGAAATTATGAAGTAGAAGGACAAATTATTACAAGACAGTAAGAGACGAGACCCACCCCTTAGTGAAAGAGCACGATATTATATCAGGATGTAAGAAAGGCAATAGGCTTGCGCAAAAGTATTTTGTGGAGACCTATTCCAAGCAGATCTATAGTATTTGTAGAAGATATATTCAGCGGGAAGACATCGCTAAAGATTGTCTGCAAGATACACTCGTCCATATCTTAAAGAAGATAAATAAATACGATGACCGTGGAAAATTCAAAGGATGGATATCAACGGTAACAGTCAATAAATGCATTGAATCCATCCGAAGAGAAAAGCGTAACATTTTTTCAGATATCGAACATGCACCAGAGCCAGTGACAGATGAATATATTTCTCTAAAACTTGAGCATGACGACATCATGAATTTTATAAATACCATCCCAGAACAGTATAGAATTGTCATCAATATGTACTTGGTTGAAGGGTATTCACATAAAGAAATTGGTGACCATTTAGGCATCAATGAAAGCAGTTCAAGATCAATTTTAAGCCGAGCAAAAAAAATGATCAATGACTCTTTCAAACATGAAAATATTCTCGTGATCCATAATGATCATAAGAATGTAAACAAGAAAAAAAGATCATAGATTAAAACATTCCCGATTATGGAATTAAACAATAAAGAAAAAAAGATTAAGCAGGTCCTCTCAGATGTAAATTATGACATCGACACGGACTTCCTCTGGAAAGAGGTCAGCCAAGAGCTTGATGAGACGAAAAAAAGAAGGAGACTTTGGTTCATTCCTTTCATTCTTATCGGAGGATTAGGACTTGCTTATCTCACGTCTAATTATGCACTCACACCAAAAAGTGAAGTCAGCTTATTAAATACAAGTGCCGTAAACTCAATGAAGGAATCTGTAAATCAGAACATGAATTCAGAAGCCTTGGTTAAGCAAGAACAGAATCAAGAAAAATCAATGGCAGAAAACAACAAAGATCAAACAAATATTCTTCCGACGAATCAAATAACTAAAACCAAAGAGCAACCTAAAACAACTAATAATCAAAGTGAAGTCAGAAAGATTCAAACAACAAACAGCTCAACTAATAGCACCAAGGCTAACCGTTCAGCTTTAACTAATTCAACAAACAGCAACCAAGAGAAACTTACAAAAGAAAATACAAACGAAATCTTCAAAAAACCTACAACAATAAATACTTCAAACCTCAGCAAAGGTCTAGCAACCATGACAAAAGATGACAAGAAGGAGTTCATCACACTTGATGGGATTCAGAAGCTTTTCTCTTCCACCATTGCAATCAATAATGCATTGACAGAAATAAATGAGGCGAAACTAGAAATGATTGATATAAATAAAAATGCTCCCAATCGATGGTTTGTATCAATCGGTGCTGGTGCCATTCAGAACATTACGACAAGTAATACTATGAACGGTGAACAACTGAATAATTACTTTGACAAGGAGGTGGCATTGCCTGGAATAAGCACAACCCTTCAATTAGGATTACAAACCAAAAACAATTGGAGATTTTTCGGTGGTGTTGATTATGCGCAATTAGTAACCCAATATAGAAACCAAGATTTAGAGTCGCTGGTAAATCCAACAGAAATTGATAATCAACCGAGCATTGATGCCAACAATAACTATGTGGAAACTTCTGGTAATATAATCACGGAGACCTTCATTGAAAATGATGTTCAATGGCATAGATTTCAACACTCCATAAATCTTGAACTTGGTTTATCGAAAGATATATTTGCGCAAAGCAAATTCATGGTAGCGCCAGCTTTCAGTGTTCTGCAAAATATTAATACCATCCATTCAGGATACTACTTTAAAGAACAAGCGCCTCATTTTACAAAATTTGAAAAGAACGAGGAAAATCCATTTAGAAGAAACACAGGACTTAAAACTCAACTTGCCTTAAATCTAGGATATCGCTTGAAGGGTTTTGACCTATCCATAAATACTGCGTGGAGAAATCCATTACAATCTATAACAGAGCAAACAAACTTTTATCAAACAAAAAATTCCCAATTAAGTATTCAAGCTCGTGTAAACTATCTACTCAACTGGGAACATTAAATGATTAAAATCTTTATAAAACTATGAAAAATTTCTTTACAAAAATGGTCTGTGCCTTTCTCTTGTGCAACTTCGCTGTACAAGTGTCAGCTGCAATAGACTTTGACCTTAACGAAAAATCACTGGTGGTCTGCCCTACCATTGCAGACATTAACCTCCCAATCACCATTGAAATATCTGATGATACGGTTGAACTTGCAACTGCAAATACTACCTTAAGCCCAGACTCATTGGTAGCCAACTTTGGCTTTACCACTGCAGAAGCCTTTGTTACTTGGGACGACCCGGACCAGTGTAACAACCTTGCACTTACCTGGGCTGATCAAAATTTTGATCTAGGGAATGGAAATTTTAAAATAATCAGAGAATGGACGGTAGTGGATTGGGATTTATCTGAAACGACCAACCACTTTCAGATTATCAGAAATACTTTCGGCAGTGGCAACTATTGTGTCGGTGTAGTCAGCATCTCAGTAAACCCATGGGACTGTAGTGCATTTGTGAATTCAACAAATGCATTAGCACCTGGATTCAATTATGAGAATTTAGTCATGGATCCACCAGAAGGAACAGCATTGGAAATAGGAATTTTTGATGTATTGATCTCGGGTACTGTTGCCGGTGAAGACTTTCAATGCACCACAACTTATAACGTTCTTGATAATACACCGCCAGTACCCGTTGCTTTTCAAGATGTACAAATTTCTTTAGATTCAGATTGTATCGCTGTAATTACTCCTGCCATGATTGATAATGGGTCACATGATGGAGATTGTGGAGGAGTAACTTTATCAGTTTCTCCTGACACCTTAACAGTTGCTGATGCTGGTGAGACTGTGATAGTTACGCTTACAGTGACAGATGAAGCAGGAAACACAAATCTTACTTGGTCAACAGTAACGGTTTCAGAATGTGGCACCGGTAGTTCTAGTTTAGCCTGTATTGCATTCTCAGTAGCAGGTCCATTACAAAATGATGGAATCCAACTATATCCGGAAGACTTTCTTGCAGACACCATTGGAGTCAGCGACGACTTAAGTATAGAAATTACGGATGAAGATGGCAATGTAATTCCTGACGCTTACATACCAGCCTTAAGTTATGGTACTTTTTTCTATACCGTAACAGATAACGCAACCGGTAACTCATGTTGGGGAACACTTAACATTCCACTTCCTTTTCTTCCTTGTACATTCCTATCATGCAACAGCAATGTCTTTCTAAGTTTGGATGCCAATTCAAGTGTTACTATTGGCCCAGAAGATCTATCGAATAGTCTTGCAGATTGTCCAGGCCTAACTGTCACAATTGCTGATGAAGATAATAACTTCATCACCTCTGGTGCTGAAGTAACACTCACGCAAGCAGGTAGTTATTTTTACACCATTTCTAATACTGACGGAAATAGTTGCTGGGGTAATCTTACGATTGGTGATTATGTTCCATGTCCCGCAAATTTAGCATGTAATGATTTCATCAATGCAAGCATGTCTTCATCCATGGGAGGAGCACCTACTGCTACCATAACTTCAGACATGTTACTTGAAGGTAATACCACTGGTTGTGACATAGATAGCTACGAAATTGTATTAAACGATACGGGAGTGGCTGGTTATAACTTTTCTGGGATTGGTTCAGTATTAGTAGATGAACCAAGTATTTACACCTACACCATTACGGATCCGGTAACTGGCAATTCTTGTTGGGGATCGATAAGCATTGAAATTATTGGTGAATGCAATACCCTTGCCGATGTAAGCATCCCTGCAGACATTGATTTAGCCATCACCGGTCTGACCGATACTAATCTTCAATCTACATTAACGCCTGAAAATTTACAGAACAATTTAGGCTTCTTATACAATGAGGTATACCCTTCATGGCCTTTTTATACCTGTGATAATTTATTTTCAACGTACGATGACCTAGTCATTGATTTAGGAGAGGGCTCTTACAAGGTCATTAGAACATGGACAGTTCTTGATTGGCTAACTGCAGAATTAATTTCTGAAGTTCAGATCATCCAGAATATTGTTTTCCCAGGAATCATCTGCGACTTTTTACCTAACTCTGCGCCCCTAGGCGATTGCGATTCAGGTCACACAGATGAAGATGATGTAGAGTGGCCTGATGATTTAAATAATATAGCTGACTTCAGAATCTCACCGGATGAACTTGCACTTTACTCTGGTGTTGATCCAGCGGATACTAAACCTGTTTTTGTAAATAATGCAGGAGAGTATACGGTAGAATACATCGATATACTAAATCAACTTGAGGTGAATGAAATGACAGTGTGTAGAGTATGGACGGTTTATGCCAATGCGACCATAGTAGCCAACTACTCACAAAAACTGATCATAGATATTTCCAACTTTAATTCTTTGGTTTCTGTTTCAACGATGTTTAATAGACCTATTCCAGATGTAGAATTAAACACTGGCATATTCACCAATGGCTCAGGAGTTGCCTTTGTAAATCAAGATGGAGCCATTGAACTCAATAAGCCAGATGATCCGCATAATGGAATTACCATTAGAGATCTTGTTTTTATGCAACAGCACATTCTAGGTGTTAGGGATTTTAATAATTTCCAGCTATTGGCAGGTGATACCAATTTAGACGATAGAGTCTCGGCCATTGATCTTGTCCAAACCATAAAAACAATTATAAGCGCTACACCAAATGGATTCAACGATGGATGGTTTTTCCTTGATTATACGGACAGCATTGAACATACCATCCAGCCAAAAGCCAATTACTTTGGAATTAAGCGCGGAGATGTTGATGATGATGCATTCTTAGGTGATCCAATTGACAGGGAAGAAGGAATCATGATTCTAAATGATGTTTTAATCAATAACGGAGAATCTTACGAAACCAAACTTCAATATGAGGGTGACGAATTATCTTTAGGGGTTGAGATTCACATGTACTATGACGAGAATTTAATCACCATTGATGAATTATATTTGGAGAACTCCAACTTGACCTTTGATTACAATATTGCCATTCCAGGTGAAATTCATTTAAGCATATTTTCAACTGCCAACAGTGCTTTCCTTTTCGCTGATGAAAATTTAATCAACATTAAGTTTACCGCTAATTCTAATGGTTTATTAAGTCAAGCGATAGAAAATAACTCGGCAAGAAATTCTTACTTATTAGGAATAGATTATGAATTGGTGAACTTAAATATTCAAATTGGTGAACCTATCAGCACTGGCATAGATGCAACAGACATTCATAATGAATTATTCAAGGTCTACCCTAACCCAGCGACGGATTTGGTAAATTTTGATTTCATAGATAATGTTCCTGCCGAATTTACAATTCAATTATTCAACACAAGTGGTCAATTAGTTAGTCAGAATAAAAACCAGGCTAGTATTGATGTAAATGAATTAAGTTCTGGAATGTATATGTATCAATTGATTGCAGAAGGTCAAGCTTACAGTGGACTTTTGAGTATCATAAAATAAATCTCATTGAACCCTCCAAAAGGGAAATTGGTTTCAGTATGAAATCATATAAAGATCCTTCTTCTACTTTTGTGGAAGGAGGATTTTTTTATAATATTTTTCGCTTTCGCAAATGTGGGGTGTCGCTTTAAAGTTGTTTGAACAGGATGTTAGGATTTTTTAAGGATAGACAGGATTTATAACTCTTATTAAAAGATAGACTTCAGTCCTTTATCGTCAGTACCTTTCAACAAGTTATTAGGATTTCCAGATGATGGATAAGATTATATTTCACTTCTAAAAGACAGACTACCTTAATGAAATGATTACACTACTAATCCTGTCTGTCTCGGTAAACGAGACAAGTCCTCAAGAATCCTGAAATCCTAATCAGAACATTTTTTTTTGAACAGGATGCTAGGATTTTCAAGGATAGACAGGATTTATATCTCTTATTAAAAGACAGACTTCTTTCCTTTATCGCCAGTACCTTTCAACAAGTCATTAGAATTTCCAGAGGATGAATAGGATTATATTTTCACTTCGAAAAGACAGACTACCTTAATGAAATGATTATACTACTAATCCTGTCTGTCTCGGTAAACGAGACAAGTCCTCAAGAATCCTGAAATCCTGTTCAGAACATTTTTTTTGAACAAGATGCTATGATTTTCAAGGATAGACAGGATTTATATTTTTAATTAAAGGAGAAGCAAAGAAAATGAAAAAAGTAACTCATAAAAAAACAAGTGAATGATGTAAATCACAAAAATCATAGTCTACCTTTACACCTCATGCAACCCACACTCATTTCATCTCCCCTCCAAGGATTTACGGATTTTAGATTTCGGAATGCCTTTCATCAGTTTTTTGATGGGATAGATGTTTTCTATGCACCGTACATTCGGTTTGGTGGGAAGATGGAGATTAAGCAGGTGTATCAGAAAGATTTACAACCAAAAAATAATCGAGTGAGGGTATTGATACCTCAGGTCATGACCTGTAGTGCAGATCAGTTTATATATGCGGCGAAGTATGTTCAGTCTCTAGGTTACGATGAATTAAATTGGAATCTTGGCTGTCCGTATCCAATGGTTACTAACAAGGGATTAGGCTCGGGACTCATTGCTCAGCCAAAGAGAATTGATCACATACTGGATAGGGTTCATTCTGAGACAGGCATTATTGTTTCTATGAAAATGAGAATGGGATACGAGCATGCGGGCGAAATCTTAGAAGTATTTCCTGTCCTAGAGAAATATCCCATAAAAAATATTGGCATACATGCACGGATTGGCAAGCAACTATATAAGGGAGGCGTAGATTTAGAAGGTTTCCAACGATGTATTGAAAACACCAGTCAAAAGCTTTACTTTAATGGTGACATTACGAGTGTTGAAGTCTACCGAGAAATGGCCGATCGTTTTCCTTCCATTGATCATTGGATGCTTGGGAGAGGATTGATTGCAGATCCCTACTTACCTCGCATGATCAAAAACAATGAAACTCAGTATCCAGAGAATAGGATGGAAATTTTCAGTAAATATCATGATACTCTTTTCACCGCTGCCGAACAAAAACTTACGGGAGAAAAGGCGGTGATTCGAAAGATGTTGAGTTATTGGGAATATTTTGAAAGTACTTTTCCAGAATCAAAAAGACTGATAAAGAAAATCACCAAAGCTAAAAATTATGAGGATTATGATGATGCGGTTAAGAGCTTGATGGAGGTTGAGGATTATGTTTATCAGTAAATTTCAATAAACGTGAGTATCCAATAAAATTCCAGTTAGAACATATTTTGGATAACTATAAAATAAAAGAGGCTACCTCTTATGGGATAGCCTCTTTTTACTCTTCATTATCTTGGCTATTGCTCTTTCACTTTTTTCTTTCCATTCGCAATTTTCTCATCTAATTCCTTAGCCACCTTCTCTGCTTTTTCTATTTTTTCCATTTTTTCTTTGTACTCCTTGTCAGAAATTTCTCCTTTCGCTTTTGCATTTTTCGCTTTTTCTTTAGCTGCGGCTATTTTTGTTTTAGCTGTCTCAGATTTTTTCTCTCCTCGCACTATGCTCGAAGCAACCTCCTTCCTTTTTGCTTCATTTTTAAGTTTGGCTTGTTTAGCTCTTTCTTGCCCATATTCTTTCCCTTTTAAATCGCCTTTATTCTTACCGTAAGCATTTCCTTTTTCTCCTTCTTCTCTTACTTCATTAGATTTCACTTTACCCTTTTCCTTCGCTTCTTTGGATTTTTCTTTTCCTTTTTTATTTCCTTCCCCATCATCGGACTCATCATCATCATCATCATCATCATCATCATCATCATCATCATCATCATCTCTTTTGTTCTTTCCTTTGCCTTTATTTGCCTTACCCTTTCCTTTTGCTTTTCCTTCCTCGAATTCATCTTCTACCTCCTCAATTTCATCTTCAATGTCATCAGAAGCACCTTTGATCTTATCCTTAAGTTTACCCTTTCCTTTGTTGATATTATTTTTTGCTTTATCTCCACTCTTACCTTTGACTTTTTCTACTTTATCCTTATTTTTTCCTTGCGAATTTCCTTGGCTCAAACCAGTACTTGGACTACAGAGGATAAGCAGAGAAAGCAACAATGTTAATTGTCCAAATTTCTTTATTAAATTTTCCATGATATTCATTTTAAAAGTAAATGTTTATTGTATTCGATTGTAAGACGAAAATTTTGGCCTATCCGTCTATCTCTTTCAATAGATTATCTAATTCAGACTCCAATGAATCTATTTCCATTTTTGCTTCATCAAGCTCATCTGTTAAATTTTCAATCTTTTGAATTTCTTCCGATTGTTCAACAGATTCGGTTGTTTGAGCAGATTTCTTTTCGGTGCAGGATGTTAACATTAGAATAATGCTACAGCCCATTATTAAGATAAATTTCATAATAGTTAATTATAATTTAAAAATTAATATTTGGAAGACTTGTCTAGAAATGACTTGAAAAGATAGGATCAGCACAAAAGTTAAGAATTTTTCAAATTAAATTACAATTATCATCTCTTAGAGTTGAAAGTTTTAAAATTAGAAGAGAAAGATTTGAGTATTCTGTCAAATCTTTCGGGAATATCCAATAAACTGTGTCAATGATTAAAATTAGATAAATTATTATAAACG